>NZ_JBIWAJ010000001.1:0-542168 GCF_044759975.1 Streptomyces sp. NPDC098789 | reverse complement strand
CGACGAGGCCCGCACCGAAGCCGGCCGACTGCGCACCGAAGCCGCCGAACAGGCCGACCACCTCATCGGCGAAGCCACCGCGGAAGCGGAGCGGCTCGCCGAGGAGACCCGCGTGGCCAACGAGCGCACGGTGGGCGAGGCGGCGGCCGAGGCCGAGCGGCTCACCACCGGGGCGATCGCCGCGGCGGACGCCACCCGCGTCGAAGCCGCGAACACCCTCGACGAGGCCCGCACCGAAGCCGGCCGACTGCGCACCGAAGCCGCCGAACAGGCCGACCACCTCATCGGCGAAGCCACCGCGGAAGCGGAGCGGCTGCGCATCGAGGCGGCCACGACCCTGGACGACGCCCGCGCGGAGGGCGGCCGGATCATCGGCGAGGCCACGGCCGAGGCGGAGCGGGTCACGCTCGCCGCGGCGGAGACGTCGGCCGCGGCGGAGCGGGAGTCCGAGCAGACCCTGGACGAGGCGCGCGCCGAGGCGGGCCGACTGCGGTCCGAGGCGGCCGAGCAGGCGGACCGGCTCATCGGCGAGGCCTCCTCGGAGGCGACCCGCCTCACGGAGCTGACCCGCAAGGACAACGAGCGGACGGTCGGCGAGGCCGCGACGGAGGCAGAGCGGCTGCGCGCCGAGGCGTCCGAGTCGCTGGCTTCGGCGCAGGAGCACGCGACCCGGACCCGGGACGGCGCGGAGCGGGTCAAGGCGGAGGCGGCCGCGGAGGCGGAGCGCGTGCGCACGCAGGCCCGTACCGAGTCGGAGCAGGTGCTGGACGAGGCCCGGCAGGCGGCCAACAAGCGCCGCAGCGAGGCCGCGGAGCAGGTGGACCGGCTCATCACCGAGGCGTCGGCGGAGGCGGACAAGCTCGCGTCCGACGCGCAGGCGGCGGCCCTGGCGGCCACCACGCAGGCCGAGGAGCAGGCCGACGCGATGGTCGACGCGGCCCGCAAGGAGGCCGCGCGGATCACCTCGGAGGCGACCGTCGAGGGCAACTCGACGGTGGAGAAGGCCCGTACGGACGCGGACGAGCTGCTGGTCGGCGCGCGCACGGACGCGTCGGCCATAAGGGAGCGCGCGGAGGAGCTGCGCGGCCGGGTCGAGGCCGAGGTCGAGGAGCTGCACGAGCGCGCCCGCCGGGAATCGTCCGAGCAGATGCGGTCGGCCGGGGAGCGCGTGGACAAGCTGGTGAAGGCCGCGACCGAGCAGGGCCAGGAGGCCGACGCGAAGGCCAAGGCCCTGGTGTCGGACGCGAGCAGCGAGGCGGGCAAGGTCCGGATCGCGGCCGTCCGCAAGGCCGAGCAGTTGCTCAAGGAGGCGGAGCAGAAGAAGGCCGAACTGGTCAGGGAGGCCGAGGGGATCCGGTCGGCGGCGCAGGCGGAGGCCGGGCAACTGGTCGACGAGGGGCGGCGCGAGCTGGAGGTCCTGGTGCGCAGGCGCGAGGACATTCAGGCCGAGATCTCCCGTGTCCAGGACGTGCTTGAGGCGTTGGAATCATTCGAGGCGCCTTCGGGTGGCGCGAAGCCCGTGGTCGGTGGTCAGGCCTCGGGCGGAGTGAAGGCGGGAGCGTCGGCCGGTTCCACTCGTTCGGGTGGGAAGACGTCAGAGGGCTAGTCGGCGCACAAATTGTGTGCTCCTGATGGAGGTTCAGGCGTACGAGTGACAAGCATTCCGTCGCCTTGCCACTCAAAAGGGGTGTCATTGTCCAGATCAAACCTGGATTGACTCGATGACACGCCGCTCCGGCGCCTAGGATTCCCCTTAACACCTCACGTAGCACCTCATCGGTCTCATTCGACAGGAACCTCATGAGCGACACTTCCTCACCCTTCGGCTTCGAGCTCGTGCGGCGTGGTTACGACCGCGGTCAGGTGGACGACCGCATTACCAAGATCGTCGCCGACCGTGACAGCGCCCTGTCCCGCATCAACTCCCTGGAGAAGCGGATCGAGGAACTACACCTCGAAACGCAGAACGCCCAGGCCCAGGTCAACGACGCCGAGCCGTCGTACGCCGGCCTCGGCGCCCGGGTCGAGAAGATCCTGCGGCTCGCCGAGGAGGAGGCGAAGGACCTGCGCGAGGAGGCCCGCCGCGCGTCCGAGCAGCACCGCGAGCTGGCCGAGTCGGCGGCCCAGCAGGTGCGCAACGACGCCGAGTCGTTCGCGGCCGACCGCAAGTCGAAGGCGGAGGACGAGGGCGTCCGCATCGTCGAGAAGGCCAAGGGCGACTCGGCCACGCTGCGTTCGGAGGCACAGAAGGACGCCGCCTCCAAGCGCGAGGAGGCCGACGCGCTCTTCGAGGAGACCCGCGCCAAGGCCGCCCAGGCCGCCGCGGACTTCGAGACCAACCTGGCCAAGCGCCGCGAGCAGTCCGAGCGCGACCTGGCGGGCCGCCAGGCCAAGGCCGAGAAGCGCCTCGCCGAGATCGAGCACCGGGCGGAGCAGCTGCGCCTGGAGGCCGAGAAGCTCCGCACGGACGCCGAGCGCCGCGCCCGGCAGACCGTCGAGACCGCGCAGCGCCAGGCCGAGGACATCGTCGCCGACGCCAACGCCAAGGCGGACCGCATCCGCAGCGAGTCCGAGCGCGAGCTGGCGGCGCTCACCAACCGCCGCGACTCCATCAACGCGCAGCTGACCAACGTCCGCGAGATGCTCGCGACGCTGACCGGTGCGGCGGTGGCCGCGGCCAGTTCCCCGATCGACGACGAGCCGGTCACCCGTGGCGTTCCGGCCCAGCAGAGCCGCTGACGCACTCCGCCGGCATCGCGTGCGCCGGGTGAGGCCGATCGGCTGAACCTGACGGATGCTACTCGCTGGTAGCGAAATGCCGCGTTCCAGGGCCTTGTGACACCTTTTGAGGTGGCGCAAGGCCCTGCGGCGTTCTAGCGTGGCCGCATGATCGAGCTTGAGGGCCTTACCAAACGATTCGGCGCGAAGACCGCCGTGGACAACCTCAGCTTCCAGGTCAGACCGGGGGTGGTGACCGGCTTCCTCGGCCCCAACGGGGCGGGCAAGTCCACGACCATGCGCATGATGCTCGACCTCGACAACCCGACCAGTGGCTCGGTCAGGATCGACGGCAAGCACTACCGGGACCTGCCGGAACCGCTGAAGTACATCGGCGCGCTGCTGGACGCGAAAGCGATGAACGGCGGACGCAGCGCCTACAACAACCTTCTGTGCCTCGCGCAGTCGAACCGGATCCCCACGAGCCGGGTCTCCGAGGTGCTCGACCTGGTCGGGTTGACCTCCGTCGCGAAGAAGAAGTCCAAAGGATTTTCGCTCGGCATGGGCCAGCGGCTGGGAATCGCCTCCGCGCTGCTCGGTGATCCGGAAATCCTGATGTTCGACGAGCCCGTCAATGGTCTGGACCCCGAGGGAATTCTCTGGATCCGCAATCTCATGAAGGGCCTGGCCTCGGAGGGAAGGACGATCTTCGTTTCTTCCCACCTGATGAGCGAAATGGCGCTGACCGCAGACCATTTGATCGTGATCGGCCAGGGCAGGCTGCTCGCCGACACCTCGATGGCCGATTTCATCCAGCAGAACTCGCGCAGTTTCGTGCGCCTGCGCTCCCCGCAACAGGAGCGGCTCAAGGACGTGCTGCACGGGGCGGGCATCCTGGCGATCGACGTCCCGGGCACCGGCTCGCTGGAGATCGACGGGGCCAGTTCCGAACAGCTCGGCGAGCTCGCCGCACAGCACCAGATCGTGCTGCACGAACTCAGCCCGCAACGGGCCTCCTTGGAAGAAGCGTTCATGCGCATGACGGCCGACTCGGTCGAGTACCACGCCCACGCGTCCGGCACCCCCGGACACCCCATCGGCCCCGGGCACCACGCGGACCCCGGAGCGCCCGGCGGACCCGGGCTCCCCGGTGACAACCCGGCCCGACCCGCCGACGTCCCCGCCTGGGGCGCCGGTTTCGACGCGCAGCGCAAGGGCGGCAAGTGACCATGGCTTCCTTCCCCGCCGTCCTCCAGTCCGAGTGGACCAAGATCCGCACGGTCTCCTCCACCATCTGGACCCTGATCGCCGCGCTGGTCGTCACCGTCGGCGTCAGCGCCGGCCTGTGCGCGGTCTTCAACGCGACGTTCAAGGACATGGACCAGGCCCAGCAGCTCACCTTCGACCCGACGGTGGCCAGCTTCGCCGGGATGACCTTGGGTCAACTCGCCATGATCGTCTTCGGCGTGCTGGTCGTCGGCAGCGAGTACAGCACGGGCATGATCCGCACCTCGCTGGCCGCCGTGCCGGGCCGGGCGAACTTCCTGCTCGCCAAGCTCACCGCCGCCACCGGGCTCGCCCTGATCGTGGGGCTGGCGACGAGCTTCCTGTCCTTCTTCCTCGGTCAGGCCATCCTGGGCAGCCACAGCATCGGCATCGGCGAGACGGGCGTCCTGCGCGCGGTCATCGGCGCCGGGCTCTACATGACGCTGACCGCACTGTTCTCGATGGGCGTGGCGACCATCCTGCGCAGCTCGATGCTCTCGCTCGGCATCCTGATGCCGTTCTTCTTCCTGGTCTCGCCGATCCTCGGCGCGGTCAGCGCGACCCGCAAGGTCGCGCAGTACTTCCCGGACCAGGCCGGCTCCAAGGTCATGCAGGTGGTACCGGGCGGCATGGACAGCGCGGCGGCGCCGTACGGCCCCTGGGGCGGTTTCGGCATCATGGCGCTGTGGGTGCTGGCCGCCGTGCTCGGCGGGTACGTCGTCCTCAAGCACCGCGACGCCTGATCCGCGGCCCGCTCCCCCGGCCCGATCCACGACCCGATCCACGACCCGGGGCCGTCCCTTACTCAGGGGCGGCCCCGGGTCGCATCTCAGGGGTACCTCAGGGATCGGCCGGGGGTGGAACCGTACGAGGCTCGATATCCTCTTAAGCCTTACGCGGGCGAATCCCGCCGGCCTGGCGAGGGACACGGAATGATCGAGGCAGTCGGCCTGACCAAGCGCTTCGGCGCCAAAACCGCGGTCGACCAGCTCTCCTTCCAGGTCAGGCCGGGTCACGTGACCGGTTTCCTGGGGCCCAACGGGTCCGGGAAGTCGACCACCATGCGCATGATCCTCGGCCTGGACCGGCCCACCGCCGGGCACGTCACGATCAACGGCGCTCCCTTCCGCGAGCTGGCGAACGCACAGCGCAACGTCGGGGCACTGCTCGACGCCAAGGCGGTCCACGGCGGCCGCCGGGCCCGGGTCCACCTGCTCGCCCTCGCCCAGCTCTCCGGGATCCCGGAGAAGCGGGTGGACGAGGTGCTCCAGGTGGTCGGCCTCCAGGACGTGGCCCGCCAGCGCACCAAGGGCTTCTCGCTCGGCATGGGCCAGCGGCTCGGGATCGCCGCGGCCCTGCTCGGCGACCCGCAGGTGCTGCTCTTCGACGAGCCGGTCAACGGCCTCGACCCCGAGGGGATCCTCTGGGTCCGCAACCTCATGCGGCAGCTGGCCGCCGAGGGCCGGACCGTCTTCGTCTCCTCGCACCTGATGAGCGAGATGGCCCTGACCGCCGACCACCTGATCGTGATCGGGCGCGGGCGGCTGCTGGCCGACATGGGCGTGCAGGAGTTCATCACGCACAATTCGGCCGGATTCGCTCGGGTCCGCACCTCCGACGACGCCCCCGGCGACCGGGGCGCCCTCGCCGAGATCCTCACCGGGGCGGGCGGACGCGTCCTCCAGGAGCCGGACGGCGCCCTGCGGGTGGCCGGGCTGGAGCTGCCGCGCATCTCCGACCTCGCGCACGGGGGCGGCGTACGGCTGTGGGAGCTGTCGCCGCACAAGGCCTCGCTGGAGGAGGCCTACATGCGGATGACCCACGCCGCGGTCGAGTACACCTCCACCGACGACCCGCGGGCCGAGCTCTTCGAACCGGAGCCGCTGACCGTGCCCGCCTGGGAGGAGGAGGCCGCGCCGGTCGTCTCCCACGACGGTTGGTACGCGCCCGCGGCCCCCGGAACCGAGGGCGCGCCCGCGCGCACCGGGCCCGCGGCGCCGGATCCCGCGCCCGGCGCCTCCGCGGCCGGGCCCGCCCGGGCCACCGCGTCCTTCCTGATGCCGAGCAGCCCCGCCGATCTCGCCCGGGCCGTGCCGAACAACCCCGAGGACTCCCGATGACCCCGCCGACCAGCACGCAGCAGCGGGCACCGCGGCCGGGCCCGGCGGGCAACACCGCCCCCCTGCCCACGCCCCGCCCGCACCTCGGCCACGCGGTGGCCTCGGAGTGGACCAAGATGGTCTCGGTCCGCTCCACGATGTGGACGCTCGGCTCCCTGGTCGTGACCGTCGTCGGCGTCGGGCTGGCCTTCGTGGCCCAGACCTCCGACGAGAACTACAAGAACATGCCGTACATCGCGCCCGCGCTGTTCGGCCTGCTGGTCGGACAGCTCTCGGTGATCGTGCTCGGGGTGCTGACGATCACCTCCGAGTACGGCACCGGGCTGGCCCGGACCACCTTCGCCGCCGCGCCCGACCGGCACCGGGTGCTCACCGCGAAGTACCTCGTCTTCAGCGCGGTCGCCTTCGTCATCCTGGCCGGCTCGATCTTCCTGGTCGGGATCACGACGGCCATGGTGCACGGCGGTCCCGACTCCGGTCCGCACGACAACGCCACCGCCTGGATCTCGGGGCTGCTGGTGAGCCTGTACGTGACCCTGCTCGGGGTGCTCTCGCTCGCCGTCGGCACGCTGGTGCGGCACTCGGCCGGGGCGATCGCGGTGATGATCGGCGTGGTGACGCTGCCGCCGGTGATCGGGGGGATGCTCAGCATCTGGTCGGCCTCGGCGGGCCTGGGGCGGCTGGTCCTCGACTACAACGCCCTGGTCGCGATGATGCAGCTCTTCGGCATGCCGGGCGGGACGGACGGCGCGAGCCTCCCGAGCAAGGTGCTCCAGCTGGCCCTGCTCGTCCTGGTGACCGGCGCCACGGTGAGCGCCTCGTACCTGGCGGTCCGGCGCCGCGACGTGTGAGCCGTGGGCCCGGGTCGGTACTCGGGTCGGTACTCGGGTCAGTACTTGGGAGCGTTACGGGACCGCTGCACCCGCGAGGTGCGGCGGTCCTTCCCGTTCCAGCAGGCCTTGTGCCAGTGCCTGCGGTCGTCGACGCCGCCGTACTCGGGCCAGGCGACCAGGTGCGGGGTGCCCGAGGGGATCTCCTGGTCGCAGCCGGGGCAGCGGTAGCGCTTGCCCATGGCGCTCGCGCCGGCGACGTGCCGGATGTTCCACTCCTCGCCCTGGTACTCCTCCGTGCGCTCCAGGCCGAACCGCTGCGGTACCGGGCCGCGGCCCGAGTCCGCGTCCGGCCGCTCGGCCGGGTTCTCGCCGCCTCGGGGGCGGTTGTGGCGCGGTGACACGTATACCTCACGGATAGGCGGACGGACAGGACTTTTCTCCAGACTACGCGCAGCGGGCCGGGGTACCCGCAGGGTGGCCGAAGACGATTCCCCGACAATCCCAATAACTTTCCTGTCAGGCCGTGCCTTTGGCACGTGTCAGACGTTGTTGCCAACAGACGGTGTCTCACTGAGCCGGTCCACCTGGGGAGGCCGCGTCAGCCGCGAGGAGGAGAAGGCGATGCGCGTAGGAGCGTTTGTACTGGGGGCCCAGTTCCCCGGCCAGGGGTCGGGCGAGGCCCTGCACAGGGCGGTGCGGACCGCGGAGGTGGCCGAGGAGGCGGGGCTGGACTCGGTCTGGCTGGCCGAGCACCACTTCGTTCCGTACGGGGTGTGCCCCTCGGCCGTGACCTTGGCGGCCCTGCTGCTGGGGCGGACCCGGCGGCTGCGGGTGGGGACGGCGGTGAGCGTGCTGCCGAACGCACATCCGGTGGCGCTCGGGGAGCAGGCCGCCCTCCTGCACCTCACCTCGGGCGGCAGGTTCACCCTCGGGGTGGGTCGGGGCGGGCCGTGGGTGGACCTGGAGGTGTTCGGCGGCGGCCTGGAAGCGTACGAGCACGGCTTCCCGGCGGCCCTGGACCTGCTGCGGCGGTGGCTGACCGAGCCGAGCGTGGGCGTGCCCCCGGGTCCCGGGGAGCGGTACGGCTTCCGCGAGGTGGCCGTCGTACCGCGCCCGTCGGAATCCCTGGACGCGGACGAGGACGGCGGTGGGCCGGAAGTGATCGTCGCCTGCACCTCCCCCGCGTCGGTGCGCCTCGCCGCGGAGCGGCTACTGCCGATGCTGCTCGGCATGCACAGCGGGGACGAGGACAAGGCGGGGATGGTGGCGCTGTGGCGGGAGGCGGCGCTCGCCGCCGGACACCCGCGCGAGCGGGTGCTGGCCGCGGGGCACGTCTCCGCCGGGGTCTGCCAGCTCGCGGACCGCACGACGGACGCGCGCGAGGCCCTGCTCAAGGCGATGCCCGGGTGGTTGAAGCAGGGGTTGGACGCGCACGTGACGGTGGACGGTCGGGTCCGCGCGATGCGGGACCCGGTCGCGTACACGGAGCTGCTGTGCGAGCTGCACCCCGTCGGCACGCCCGAGCTGGCGGCGGACCGGCTGGCGGCCACCTCCGAGCGCACCGGCATCACCCGCTTCGCCCTGATGACGGAGGGCTGCGGCGATCTCGCGGGCACCGAGGAGAACGTGCGCCGTCTGGGCTTCGAGGTCCTGCCCCTGCTGGGCTGACCCGCGCCCGGCCGCCCGCCGTCCCACCGCACCGTCCCGCCGCGCGGCGGGCCGGCCCGGGCCGCCCGGACTGTGGCTGCCGCTCCGGTATCAGTCGCACCTCCCGCGATACGGAGCGGCAGCGAAGGCTCACGTCACTAGCAGTCCCGCAGTTCCGGCGACTGGTTGAGCAGCTGGCCCCTGATGGACGTGAACTTGGCCAGCCGGTCGTCCGACGAGGAGTCCAGCGGGAACACCGCCACACGGTGGCAGTTCTGGAACGCGAGGCGCACTCCGAAGTGCCGCTGCAGCGCACCTCGTATCGCATCACTCGCGAGTGCGCGCAGCAGCTGACCGCGCGCCTGCTCGGTGGGCGGCGGCGTCTGGTTGTCGGCGAACTCGCCGCCGTCAACCTTCAGTTGGGCCACCAACGAGCTGATCATCTCCCACGCGAAAGGCAGGGAGGTCCGGACGCAGTCGACGAAAGCGGCTTCGTCGACCTCGCCTCGCTCGGCCTGTTCAAGTAGGGCCGGTGAGACGTCGAGCGACATGGGTTCTCCTCTCGCGACCCCGGCCGTTTGGTGACCGGAGTCTTACGGGCAGGGAAGGGAAACCGCGACGCAGCGTGCACGCACGACGACCTCCCGCTCACCACGGTAGGCGCCCGGTGGGTACCGCACCAGGAGAATGCGCATACAACGCGCCATCGGCGAACGGGGCTTTCGGGGGCGAATCGCGTGGAGGCCTTCTCGTCGAGTAGCGTTGCCGACCATGCGTCTCGTCATTGCCCGCTGCTCCGTCGATTACGCGGGCCGGCTCACCGCCCATCTGCCCTCGGCACCCCGTCTGATCCTCGTGAAGGCCGACGGCAGTGTGTCGATCCACGCGGACGACCGGGCGTACAAACCGCTCAACTGGATGTCCCCGCCCTGCACCCTCAAGGAGGGGACCGGGGACGACGCGGGTGTCTGGACCGTCGTCAACAAGGCGGGCGAGAAGCTCATCATCACGATGGAGGAAGTCATCCACGACTCCTCCCACGAGCTGGGCGTGGACCCGGGCCTGATCAAGGACGGTGTCGAGGCCCACCTCCAGGAACTCCTGGCGGACCGGATCGACACCCTCGGCGAGGGCTTCACGCTGATCCGCCGCGAGTACATGACGGCGATCGGGCCGGTGGACATCCTCTGCCGCGACGCCTCGGGCGCGACGGTGGCCGTCGAGATCAAGCGGCGCGGCGAGATCGACGGCGTGGAGCAGCTGACCCGCTACCTGGAGCTGCTGAACCGCGACCCGCACCTCGCGCCGGTCCGCGGCGTCTACGCGGCCCAGGAGATCAAGCCGCAGGCGCGCGTGCTGGCGACGGACCGCGGCATGGAGTGCGTGATCCTCGACTACAACGCGATGCGCGGCATCGAGGACGACAAGCTGCGGCTCTTCTGATCTTGACCTGATCCGGCCCCGCGCCGGCCCCGTTCCACCCCGGTTCGCACCCGAGCGCCCCCTCCCGCCGACGGCGGGAGGGGGCGCTCGTGCGTGCGCGCCGGCCGCCTCAGGGAGTGGCGGCGGGCGGGGAGAGCTGGGTCGTGGTGGTGGTCGTCGGGGTGACGGGGACGGTCGGCGAGGTGGAGGCCGAGGGGGAGGCGGGCGGGGACGCCGGGGGCGTGGACCCGGGAGGGGAGGACGCCGGGGGCGAGGCCGGGGTCGACGGGGGCCTGGTGACCGGGTGGCGCGAGGGGCCGCCCCCGGGCGCCGGGGTCGAGGCCGAGCCGGCGGGCGCCGGGGTCGAGGCGCCCGGGGACGACGGCGCGGCGGTGGTGGGCGCGGACGACGAGGTGCCGGGGGCCGCGGGAGCGGGTGCAGGATCGTTCCCGCTGGCATCGGGCGCGGACGACGGGACCGGCGAGGTGCCCGGAGCCTGCGGGGCGGAGGCGTCGCTGGAGGAGATCGCGAAGCTCACCGCCGTACCCAGGGCCAGCACCGCGAGGACACCGCCCGCCGCCAGGGCCGCGGGGCGGCGGTGCCACTGCGGTCCCGCTTCCCGCACCGGCCGCGTCACGGGCACGCGTACGGTCACGGGCCCGGCCGGCGGCTTCGCGTCCAGCGGGAAGGTCTCCTCGAAGGAGGCCGCCGGGGGCACCGCGGGCACCGGCGCGACGCGCACCAGCGGGAACGCCTGGGTCTGCGCCTCGGACCCCGGCGGAGCGGGGGCCTCCAGGCGCAGCGGGGGCGAGCCGTCCGGGCCCGCCTTCTCCCGGTCCGTGACCAGGGCCAGCGCCCTGCGGCCGGCCACCGTGCCGCGCTTGTCGGCGAGGGCGCCGCGCAGCCCGTTGGAGGTCTCCAGCTCGGCGCGGGCCCGGTCCAGCCGGCCGCCGCACAGCGCGAGGACGCCGAGTTCGTGGTGGAAGTAGGCCTGCTCGGCCACCTCCCCCGCCGTCCGGGCGGCTTCGGACCCGGCCCGCAGCACCCGCTCCCAGGCGCCCCAGTGCAGGGAGGCGGCGAAGGCGGGCGCGGCCGTGCGGGCCAGCAGGACCGCCGCCACCACGTCGGCGCCCGCCAGGGCCGCGAGCACCGCGTCGCCCTCGGCCGCCACCCGCTGCGGCGTCACCGAGGCGTGGCCGGTCCACCAGGCGTAGTGCCGGGCCGCCGTCAGCGCCTCGCCGGAGGCGCCGAAGCCCGATTCGGCGAGCTGACGGGCCACCCCGGCGGCCAGCCGGTAGCGGCTGCCCGCCGCCGTCAACAGCCCGCACGACAGCAGCTCCCCCACCGCCGCGTCCGCGTGGGTGTCCCCCACCAGGGCGGGCAGGTGCGCGGGGTGCGGCATCTCCTCGTCGAGCGCGCAGGCGAACCGCAGGGCGGCCCGGGCCGACTCGCTGATCCGCGAGACCAGCAGCTCGGCCGGGGCGGCGCCCTCGGCGAGCGTCGGCAAGGGGACGAGCACCACGTCGCGGGGGCGCTCCTCGAAGACCCCCGGTTCCTCCCCGTCGCCGTCCTCGCCGCTGCGGTTCATCTCGTCGCGCTGCCGCAGCAGCCCGCCCGCCTGGACGAAGCGCAGCGCGAGCCCCTCGGAGGCGAAGCGCAGGTCCCCCGCCCAGGCGCTCTCCAGCTCGGTCAGCGGCCGCCCGACGGCGAGTTCGAGGAGCTCCACGCACGCGGCCCGGCCCAGCCCGCCGAGGAAGACCTCTTCCAAGTGGGAGCGGTCCGAGGGGGCGGGGGTGTCCGGGGTCGCGGCCAGCAGCCAGGCGCATTCGGGGGTGGCGCGCAGGAGTTCCTCCAGCGCGCTGCCGCCGAAGTCGAGGTCGTCCAGCAGCACGACGGCGCCGATCTGGCCGACGTGGCGCAGGAGTTCGGCGCGGGTGGGGCGCTCGGGGAAGTCCTCCGAGGGCGCGTAGACGGTCGAATAGAGCGCGTACAACAGCTCGGTGGGGTTCTGTCGGTGGCCGCAGAGGCGAACGACCCCGTCGGGGGCGAGGTCCTCGCAGTCGCCGGCGACCGCGTCGAGCAGGGCGGTGCGGCCCGATCCCGCGGGCCCGGTGAGCCGTACGGAACGCCCGCGTCCGAGCAACCGGGCGAGCCGCTCACGCTCCTCCTCCCGCTCCAGCAACGGCAGGACGACCGCCGGGGCCCCGGGCGGCACGGGAGGCCGTGCGGCGGCGTCCAGGGCCTCCCGCGAGGCCTTGCCGCGACGAGCCGGAGCACCCGACTCCGCATCGGCGCCGGGCCGCCGCGCCTCGATCTCGCTCCCGTCGACGGGATTGACGGTGAGGACGTACTCGCCGACGCTGAGCCGCACGACCCGCGCGGGCCCGGCCGCCGGAGCGGTGGCATCGTCCGAAGTGGGCTGCCCCTGAGTGCGGTCCATGACCAAGTCTCCCGATCGCGTCGTGCGCCGTCGTCCCGCCCGGCCTTCGCACACTCCGCTGCCGCTACTGGTCCGGTTTCGCCCGAACCCTAGACCGTGATCGCCCGTCCCGGAACCTCAGGGGTGCCATCACGACCGGACCGTTACGATTCGCCCCCGCTCGTCCCCTTCCCCCCACCCCGGCACGGTCGAGGCCGGGACGCACAGAAGCGTCCCCACAACCCGAGCAGTCAGCTAGGGGACGAGCAGGACTGTCCCCACGACCCGAGCGGTCAAGACGGAGACGGGCAGCAGTCCCCGACCCGGCCGAGCGGTCGGGGCGGGGACGGGCAGGAGTGTCCCCGCAAGGACGAGCGGTCCCCGCCGCGCCCCTTCTCCGACCACCCCGCAGCCGCGAGCCGAGGAGACACTCGTGCCCGTCCCCGCCCCGACCGCGCCCCACCCCGAACCTGAACCCGCACCCGCCACGAGGCCCAGCCCCAGGCGCGGCCCCTCACCTCACACCCGCGGAAGCGATTCCGCTTCGAGCCCGCCCTCGATCGCGAGGATCCGGTGCAGCCGGGTAGCCACCAGCAACCGCTGCATCTGCGGCGGCACTCCACGCAGCACCAGCCGCCGTCCGGTCCGCCCGGCCCGCCGGTGGGCGCCCATGATGACCCCCAACCCGGTCGCGTCCCAGGAGTCGAGACCGGTCAGATCGAGCACGAGGTCTCCGGCGCCGTCGTCGAGCGCGGTGTGGAAGGCCGTACGGGCGTCCGCCGCGCTGCGCACGTCGAGGCGGCCCCCGACAGCGAGTTCGGCGTGGTCGCCCCTGATGTACATGTGTGCTCCCGGCAGTGCGGCGTTCGTGTGATCCGATGGGGCCGTGGTCGGCAACTCTCACTGCAACTGACTGCCGCGCGGGCAGGGAAGTTGCCGACCGTGAGCGAACCGATACCTAATTCACCCCGACGGGTGAGGGCATTCGAACGGTGTCGCCCCTGACTGCGTGTGCCGCGCGCCTACCCCCTCGACGGGAGTCCACGCGGCGGTCGTGCTCAGTGCTTGTAGAAGCCCTGCCCGCTCTTGCGGCCAATGTCCCCCGCGTCCACCATCCGCCGCATCAGCTCCGGCGGCGCGAACTTCTCGTCCTGGGACTCCGTGTAGATGTTGCTGGTGGCGTGGAGCAGGATGTCCACGCCCGTCAGGTCGGCCGTGGCCAGCGGGCCCATGGCGTGGCCGAAGCCCAGCTTGCAGGCGATGTCGATGTCCTCGGCCGAGGCCACGCCCGATTCGTACAGCTTCGCGGCCTCGACGACGAGCGCCGAGATCAGACGCGTCGTCACGAAGCCGGCGACGTCGCGGTTGACGACGATGCAGGTCTTGCCGACGGACTCGGCGAAGGCGCGCGTGGTGGCGAGGGTCTCGTCGCTCGTCTTGTAGCCGCGCACCAGCTCGCACAGCTGCATCATCGGGACCGGCGAGAAGAAGTGCGCGCCCACGACCCGCTCCGGACGCTCCGTCACGGCCGCGATCTTCGTGATCGGGATGGCGGAGGTGTTGGAGGCGAGGATCGCGTCCTCGCGCACGAGCTTGTCGAGCGCGCGGAAGATCTCGTGCTTGACCTCGAGCTTCTCGAAGACGGCCTCGACGACGATGTCGGCGTCGGCGACCGCGTCGAGGTCGGTGCTCGTGGTGATGCGCGCCAGCGCGGCCTCGGCGTCCTCGGCGCTCAGCTTGCCCTTCGCGACGAACCGGTCGTACGAGGCCTTGATCCCGTCGGTGCCGCGGGTCAGCGCGGCGTCCGTCACATCGCGCAGGACGACGTCCCAGCCCGCCTGTGCGGAGACCTGCGCGATCCCCGAACCCATGAGTCCGGCACCGATGACGGCGAGCTTCCCAGCCACTTCACACCCCACGTTCTTCCATACGGCCCAGTGTCGGCCCGGTCTCGTAGCCTCTCCGGCGGAGAGTAGCGGGCCCGGCGGGTCCGATGACCGGGAAGTAACACGCGTCACGTCTCAGATGACGGACATCACACCGGGACGGCCCAGCACTACGGCGGGGGCCCGCAGTTGACCCGAACTAGGCTGACCACATGGTGAACCTCACGCGCATCTACACCCGGACCGGCGACAAGGGCACGACCGCCCTCGGCGACATGAGCCGGACGGCCAAGACCGACCTGCGGATTTCCGCGTACGCCGACGCCAACGAGGCCAACGCGGCCATCGGGACGGCGATCGCGCTCGGAGCGCTCGCCGAGGGCGTCGTCAAGGTCCTGATCCGGGTGCAGAACGACCTCTTCGACGTGGGCGCGGACCTGTGCACGCCGGTGGTGGAGGCCCCGGAGTACCCGCCGCTGCGGGTGGAGCAGTTCTACGTCGACAAGCTGGAGGCGGACTGCGACGCCTTCAACGAGGAGCTGGAGAAGCTGCGCAGCTTCATCCTGCCCGGCGGCACCCCCGGCGCGGCCCTGCTGCACCAGGCGTGCACGGTGGTCCGGCGCGCGGAGCGCTCCACCTGGGCGGCCCTGGAGGCGCACGGCGAGTCGATGAACCCGCTCACCGCCACCTACCTCAACCGGCTCTCCGACCTCCTGTTCATCCTGGCGCGGACGGCCAACAAGGAGGTCGGGGACGTGCTGTGGGTACCGGGCGGCGACCGGTAGTGCTGTGACCGGAAGGGCCACAGCACTAACGCCCGTTTCGCGCGCGCTCCCGCCCGGCCTCGTCCGAACCGGCACCCGAGCCAGCACCCGGATCGGCACCCGAACCGGCACCCGAACCGGCGGCCGGGGCCCTGCGCGGGAAGACCGTGTAGCTCGCGGCGATCAGCCCGTGGATCCCGGCCACCCGCAGGGCGGCGGACTGCCAGCCGCGCAGCGGCTCGGCCGCGGCCGCGTCGCCCACGTACCAGACCCCGAGCTGGAGCAGCCCGAGGGCGACGGCCGCCGCCACGAGCGTGCGGAGCCAGAGCTTCCACTCGTGCCGGGCGCGGGCCTTGCCGTACCCGGCGCCGGGCGGCTTCGGGCCGCCGCCGAAGCGGTGGGCCGCATGGCCGTCGAGCCACTTCACGGTGTAGTGGCCGAATCCGACCGTGTACCCGATGTAGAGGGCGGCCAGGCCGTGGCTCCAGGACGGCTCGCCGCCCCTCCCGAGGTCCACGACGGTGGCGACCAGCAGCACCAGTTCCAGCAGCGGCTCGCAGAGCAGCACCGCCGCACCGAGCCTGGGCATCTTGGCCACGTAGCGCAGCGCCAGCCCGGCGGCCAGCAGGACCCAGAACCCGATTTCGCAGGCGATGACCAGGGCGACCAACACGGGAGCCCCTCCTTCCACAGACCTTCTCTGTCCTTCTCCGGCTTTTTCCGCTCTCCCCATCAGCGTCTCGGCCCCCGCGCCCCCGCGCGTCGTCGTCGGTGACGAACCGCGACTGCATCCTTCGGTGTAGTGACCCTGCGACCCGGAGCCGAGGCCGGAGCCCGGGACACCGTGTTGGATGGGACCGTGACCCCGAAGATCCCCCGCCCGCACCGCGACGACGTGCTGCTCTGCGTGATCGGCGTCGCCACGGGCTTCCTGCTCTGGGCCCTCGGCGTGCACACCAACTCCACCGCCCACCTGCTGCCCCACTGGGCCACCCTGGTGCCGCTGGTGTGCCTCGGCGCGTTGGAGCTGGTGCGCCGCTCGCACCCCCGCACGGCCCTCATCGTCGGCACCGTCGGGGTCATCGCCGACCAGTTCACCGTGGGCTCCCTGGCCACCGTGGTGATCTTCACGGACCTGATGTACGCCGCCGTGGTCTACGGCAAGCCGGCCATGGCCCGGCGCCTTCCGGTCAGCACCGGCCTGATCACCGTGGTCGTCACGATCGCCGCGGTGGCCTGGCTGCGCACCCCGCAGTCGTTGCTCATCGGCGCGGTCACGGGCCTGGTCTGCTTCGCCCCCGCGCTCACCGGGGCGACCCTGCGCAACCACCGCGAGGCCGCGGTGGCGGCGCGGCTGCGGGCGGAGCAGACCGCGCTGCTGGCCGAGATGGACCGTAGCCAGGCGGTGGTCGCCGAGCGTGCGCGGATGGCCCGCGAGCTGCACGACATGGTCGCCAACCACCTGTCGGCGATCGCCATCCACTCGACCGCCGCGCTCTCCATCGACTCCCCCGCGACGAGCCGCGAGGCCCTCGGGGTGATCCGGGAGAACAGCGTCCAGGGGTTGGCCGAAATGCGTCGGCTGATCGGACTACTGCGCGCCGCCGGGGCGGAGACGGAGGCCGTCGCGGTGCCCTCCTTGGACGCGCTGGAGGCCCTGGTCGAGCAGGCCCGTACGAACGGCTCCGCGAGCGGCCTCGACTTCGTCCTGCACGACGAGCGGGCACCCGGCGCGGACGGGGACGGGGACGCGCCGCTGCCCGCGCCGGTGGAGCTGGCGGCGTACCGGATCGTCCAGGAGTCCCTGACGAACGCGGTCAAGCACGCCTCCCCCGGCACCGTCACGGTGCGAGTGAGCCGCTGCGACACCCTGCTGCGGGTGGGCGTGGACTCGCCGCACGCGGGCCGGCCGACCGGGCCGCGCGCG
Organism: Streptomyces sp. NPDC098789; assembly: GCF_044759975.1. NCBI lineage: Bacteria > Bacillati > Actinomycetota > Actinomycetes > Kitasatosporales > Streptomycetaceae > Streptomyces > Streptomyces sp. NPDC098789. Next base: position 525,166 of record NZ_JBIWAJ010000001.1, on the reverse strand, counting down.
CCCGGGTCCGGTGCCGGGCTGGTCGGGATGCGGGAGCGGGCGGAGCTGCTGGGCGGCAGCTTCACGGCGGGCGCCCACGGCGCCGCCGGGGCGACGGGCACGATGTGGCGGGTGCGGGCGGTCCTGCCCGCCGAGGAGAGGGCGACGGAGCGATGACGGGGCGACCCATCCGGGTGTTGGTGGCCGAGGACCAGAGCGCGGTGCGGGCGGGCCTGGTGCTGATCCTGCGCAGCGCGGGTGACATCGAGGTGGCGGGCGAGGCGGTGGACGGGCTGGAGGCGGTGCGGCTCGCCCGCGAGCTGCGGCCGGACGTGGTGCTCATGGACGTGCAGATGCCCCGGCTCGACGGGGTCTCGGCCACCCGCCAGGTGGTCGCCGAGGCGCTGGCGGACGTCCTCGTACTGACCACCTTCGACCTGGACGAGTACGTCTTCGGGGCGCTGCGCGCGGGCGCGGCGGGGTTCTTGTTGAAGAACGCGGAGGCCCGGGAACTGATCGAGGCGGTCCGGACGATCGCGCGCGGGGAGGGCCTGATCTCGCCGGCGGTCACCCGGCGGCTGATCGCGGAGTTCGCGGCTCCGACGACCACGCGCCCGCCGGTCCCGCCGGCGACGGCGGCGGCCCTGGAGTCGCTGACGCGGCGGGAGCGGGAGGTGCTCGGGTGCCTGGGCGGGGGGCTCTCGAATGCGGAGATCGCGGCCCGGTTGGAGATGGCCGAGGCCACGGTGAAGACCCACGTGAGCCGGCTCCTGGGCAAACTGGAACTGCGCAGCCGGGTCCAAGCCGCGGTACTGGCACAGGAGTTGGGCATCAAGCACTGAATTCTTGTGCGGAGCTGGAGCGGAGGTCTGGACCTCTTGACGGTTGGTCCAGACCTTTCTAATCTCACCGCAACACTGTGGTGAGCGTGCATGACGAAGCGTGCTCACGGGCGGCGCAGGTCCCACCCCCATGCCGGGAGTCGACGCCAGCGACTCCGGCGGACCTTCGGAGGAGCACCCTTGAGCACAGCACACGCGTCACGAACGGCACCCCCACCCCGCAACCGGCTGCTGCGCAGACTCGCCGCGACCGTGGCCGCCATCGCCCTTCCCCTCGCCGGGCTCGTCGGCCTCGCGGGCACTGCCCAGGCCGCGACCTCCGCGACGGCGACCTACACCAAGGTCTCCGACTGGGGCACGGGCTTCGAGGGCAAGTGGACGGTGAAGAACACCGGCACCACCTCCCTGAGCAGCTGGACCGTCGAGTGGGACTACCCGGCCGGCACCTCGGTCACCTCGGCCTGGGACGCCACCGTCACCAGCTCCGGCACCCACTGGACCGGCAAGAACGTCGGCTGGAACGGCACCCTCGCCCCCGGCGCCAGCGTCAGCTTCGGCTTCAACGGCGCGGGCGCGGGCGCACCCGGCGGCTGCAAGATCAACGGCGGCTCCTGCGACGGCGGCACCACGCCCCCGGCCGACGCCCCGCCCTCCGCCCCCGGCACCCCCACGGCCGGCACGGTGGGCGACACCTCGGTGAGCCTGAGCTGGACCCCGGCCACCGACGACAAGGGCGTCAAGAACTACGACCTCTACCGCGGCTCCGCCAAGATCGCGACCCTCACGGGCACCAGCTACACCGACTCGGGCCTGACCAAGGGCACGACGTACGGGTACAGCGTCACCGCCCGCGACACCATCGACCAGACCGGGCCCTCCTCGGGCACCGTGACGGTCACCACCACGGGCGGCGACACGGGCCCCGGCCCCGGCCCCGGACCTGGCTCCAAGGTCCAGCTGGGCTACTTCACCAACTGGGGCGTCTACCAGCGCAACTACCACGTGAAGAACATCGTCACCTCGGGCTCGGCGAGCAAGCTGACCCACATCAACTACGCCTTCGGCAACGTGACCGGCGGCAAGTGCCAGATCGGCGACGCCTACGCCGACTACCAGAAGACCTATGACGCGGGCAGCAGCGTCTCCGGCGTCGCCGACACCTGGGACCAGCCCGTCGCGGGCAACTTCAACCAACTGCGCGAGCTGAAGAAGAAGTACCCGAACATCAAAATCCTGTGGTCCTTCGGCGGCTGGACCTGGTCCGGCGGCTTCGGCCAGGCCGCGGCCAACCCCACCGCCTTCGCCGACTCCTGCTACAGCCTGGTCGAGGACCCGCGCTGGGCCGACGTCTTCGACGGCATCGACATCGACTGGGAGTACCCGAACGCCTGCGGGCTGTCCTGCGACACCAGCGGCGCCGCCTCCCTGAAGAACCTGCTCTCGGCCCTGCGCGCCAAGTTCGGCGCGAACAACCTGGTCACCGCGGCCGTCACGGCCGACGGCTCGAACGGCGGCAAGCTGGACCTCGCCGACTACGGCGCGGCCGCCCCGTACGTCGACTGGTACAACGTGATGACCTACGACTTCTTCGGCGGCTGGGACGCCAAGGGCCCGACCGCCCCGCACTCCCCGCTCACCTCGTACAACGGCATCCCGATCGCCGGCTTCAACAGCGACGCGGCCATCCAGAAGTACAAGTCGAAGGGCATCCCGGCCAACAAGCTGAACCTCGGCATCGGGTTCTACGGACGCGGTTGGACCGGCGTCACCCAGGACGCCCCCGGCGGCACCGCCACCGGCCCGGCGCCCGGCGCCTACGAGCAGGGCATCGAGGACTACAAGATCCTCAAGAACAGCTGCCCCTCCACCGGCACCATCGCGGGCACCGCCTACGCCAAGTGCGGCAGCAACTGGTGGAGCTACGACACCCCGGCCACCATCGCCGGGAAGATGGGCTACGTGAAGAACCAGGGCCTGCGCGGCGCGTTCTTCTGGGAGTTCAGCGGTGACACCAGCAACGGCGAGCTGCTCACCGCGATCGACAGCGGCCTGAAGTAGCGCCGCGCACCACCGACGACAGAGCCGGGGAACGGGGTCCGCCCCCCGTTCCCCGGCTCCTTCGCTTCTGCGGCGCGGCTACGCCACGTTCACCCTCTGGCCGGGGGGCGCCGCCTCCAGCCACGCGAGGAAGCCGGTCAGCGCGTCCTCGCTCATCGCCAGCTCCAGCCGGTCCTCGCGGTGGCGGGCACCGAGCACGATGGCGTCGGAGAGCAGGGCCAGCTCCTCCTCGCCCTCCGGGGCCCGACGGGAGAGCACCTCGATCGAGGAACGTTCCAGCACCCGGCGCGGCCGCGGGGAGTACGAGAACACCCGGAACCACTCGATCTGGTCACCGCCGTACCGCGCGACCCCGTACACCCAGCCCTTGCCGGAGACGTCGGGGGCGTCGGACACGCCCCAGCGCACGCTGCAGTCGAAGGTGCCGCCGGAGCGCTGGATGAGCCGCCGACGCAGCCCGAAGACAAAGAGCCCGATCACCACCAGGGCTACGACCAGGCCGCTCACAAGCAGAGCGAGGAGCATCTTCACCGACCTCCTCGCTCGTCGAATTCGGAAAACCAAAAACGGACCCGCATCGCCTCAGCCGCGACCCGGTCCGGAAAATTCCGGACGGGCCGCGGCTGAGGACGCACACTCTGCGGTTTCGGGGTCAGTGCCCCGTCACCGCGCGCAGCCGGACATCGGCGCGACGCTCGGAGGCACTGTCGGCCTCCGTCTTCGCGCGCTCCAGTGCCCGCTCCGCACGCTCGACGTCGATCTCGTCGGCCAGCTCGGCGATCTCGGCCAGCAGGGACAACTTGTTGTCCGCGAACGAGATGAAACCGCCGTGCACCGCGGCGACGACAGTGCCGCCGCCGCTGGTGCGGATGGTCACCGGGCCCGATTCCAGCACACCGAGAAGCGGCTGGTGACCGGGCATGACGCCGATGTCGCCGGACGTGGTGCGGGCAACGACCAGGGTGGCCTCGCCGGACCAGACACTACGGTCCGCCGCGACCAGCTCGACGTGCAGCTCAGCAGCCAAGGTGGCTCCTCGGGTCACCACCCGGCGGGAAGGCCGGGTGTTGGGTCAAATTCTAATGGGCGTGCGGAGGGGGACGGGACGCACCCGCCCCCCTACCGTCGATCAGCTGTGCTCACGAGGAGCCCGGCTTCAGGAGACGCCCAGCTCCTTGGCGTTGGCCTTGAGGTCCTCAATGCCACCGCACAGGAAGAACGCCTGCTCGGGGAAGTGGTCGTAGTCGCCGTCGCAGATCGCGTTGAAGGCGACGATCGACTCTTCGAGCGGCACGTCCGAACCGTCCACGCCGGTGAACTGCTTGGCGACGTGGGTGTTCTGCGACAGGAAGCGTTCGACACGACGGGCACGGTGGACAACGAGCTTGTCCTCCTCGCCCAGCTCGTCGATACCGAGGATCGCGATGATGTCCTGGAGGTCCTTGTACTTCTGCAGGATCCCCTTGACGCGCATCGCCGTGGCGTAGTGGTCCGCCGCGATGTACCGCGGGTCGAGGATGCGGGACGTCGAGTCCAGCGGGTCCACGGCCGGGTAGATGCCCTTCTCGGAGATCGGACGGGAAAGAACCGTCGTCGCGTCGAGGTGGGCGAAGGTGGTGGCCGGAGCCGGGTCGGTCAGGTCGTCCGCGGGGACGTAGATCGCCTGCATCGAGGTGATCGAGTGACCACGGGTCGAGGTGATGCGCTCCTGCAGCAGACCCATCTCGTCAGCCAGGTTCGGCTGGTAACCCACGGCGGACGGCATGCGACCGAGAAGGGTCGACACCTCCGAACCGGCCTGGGTGTAACGGAAGATGTTGTCGATGAAGAAGAGCACGTCCTGCTTCTGCACATCGCGGAAGTACTCCGCCATGGTCAGACCCGCCAGGGCGACGCGCAGACGGGTGCCCGGGGGCTCGTCCATCTGGCCGAAGACGAGGGCCGTCTTGTCGATGACGCCCGAGTCGGCCATTTCCTCGATGAGGTCGTTGCCCTCACGGGTACGCTCACCGACGCCCGCGAAGACCGACACACCGTCGTGGTTGTTGGCGACGCGGTAGATCATTTCCTGGATCAGAACGGTCTTGCCGACACCGGCACCACCGAACAGACCGATCTTTCCACCCTTGACGTACGGGGTGAGGAGGTCGATGACCTTGACGCCGGTCTCGAACATCTCCGTCTTCGACTCGAGCTCGTCGAAGCGGGGCGCCTTGCGGTGGATCGGCCAGCGCTCGGTGACGTTGGCGTTCTCCTCCGGGTAGTTCAGCACCTCACCGAGGGTGTTGAACACCTTGCCCTTGGTGAAGTCACCGACGGGGACGGTGATGCCCTCGCCCGTGTTGGTCACCACGGCCTGGCGGACCAGACCGTCGGTGGGCTGCATGGAGATGGTGCGGACCACGCCGTCGCCCAGGTGCTGGGCGACTTCCAGGGTCAGCGTCTTCAGTACGCCGTCCTCGGCCGGGTCGGCGACCTGGACCTTGAGGGCGTTGTAGATCTCGGGCATGGCGTCGACGGGGAACTCCACGTCGACGACCGGGCCGATGACCCGGGCGACGCGGCCCGTGGCGGCGGCCGTCTCAATGGTCGTCATTACTTGTCACTCCCCGCGGTCGCGTCTGCCATGGCGCTGGCGCCACCGACGATCTCGCTGATTTCCTGGGTGATTTCGGCCTGGCGGGCCGCGTTGGCAAGCCGGGAGAGGCTCTTGATGAGGTCCCCGGCGTTGTCGGTCGCCGACTTCATCGCGCGGCGGCGGGCGGCGTGCTCGGAAGCGGCCGACTGCAGCAGTGCGTTGTAGATGCGGCTCTCGACGTAGCGCGGCAGCAGGGCGTCGAGGACGTCCTCCGCCGACGGCTCGAAGTCGAACAGCGGAAGGATCTCGCCCTTCGCCCCGTCCTTCTCCGCAGCCTTGTCGAGACTGAGCGGCAGCATCCGGCCGTCGACCGCGTTCTGCGTCATCATCGACACGAACTCCGTGTAGACGATGTGCAGCTCGTCGACGCCACCCTCGGCCGTGTCGGCCTGGATGGCTTCGATCAGCGGCGCCGCGACGCGCTTGGCGTCGGCGTAGGCCGGGCTGTCGGTGAAGCCGGTCCACGAATCCGCGACCTTGCGCTCGCGGAACCCGAAGTAGGCGACACCCTTACGGCCGACGATGTAGGTGTCGACCTCCTTGCCCTCGCCGCGGAGCCGCTCGGCGAGCCGCTCCGCCTGCTTGAGGGCGTTCGAGGAGTAGCCGCCGGCCAGACCGCGGTCGCTCGTGATGAGCAGGACCGCGGCGCGGACCGGCGCCTCGACCTCGGTGGTCAGGGCGTGCTTGGTGTTCGAGCCGGTCGCCACCGCGGTCACCGCACGGGTGAGCTCGGTCGCGTACGGCATCGATGCCGCCACCTTGCGCTGCGCCTTGACGATGCGCGAGGCGGCGATCATTTCCATCGCCTTGGTGATCTTCTTGGTCGCCGTGACGGCACGGATGCGACGCTTGTAGACCCGGAGCTGCGCTCCCATGAGTCAGGTCCCTTCCGTCGTCACTTGGAGACGTTGACGGCCGGCGCGTCCTCGCCCAGGAGCTGGCCGTCCGAAGTCTCGAACTGCAGCTTGAAGCTGGCGATGGCGTCGGCGATCGCCGTCAGGGTGTCGTCCGACATCTTGGCGCCGTCGGCGATGGAGGTGAGGAGGTCCTTGCGCTCGCGGCGCAGGTGCTCCAGCAGCTCCGACTCGAAGCGACGGATGTCATTGACCGGGACCTCGTCCATCTTGCCGGTGGTACCGGCCCAGACGGAGACGACCTGCTCCTCGACGGGCATCGGCTGGTACTGGCCCTGCTTCAGCAGCTCGACGAGGCGCTTGCCGCGCTCCAGCGAAGCCTTCGAGGCGGCGTCCAGGTCGGAACCGAAGGCGGCGAACGCCTCCAGCTCACGGTACTGGGCGAGGTCCAGACGCAGACGGCCGGACACCTGGCGCATGGCCTTGTGCTGGGCCGAACCACCGACGCGGGAGACCGAGATACCGACGTTCAGCGCCGGGCGCTGGCCCGCGTTGAACAGGTCGGACTCCAGGAAGCACTGGCCGTCGGTGATGGAGATGACGTTGGTCGGGATGAACGCCGACACGTCGTTCGCCTTGGTCTCGACGATCGGCAGACCGGTCATCGAACCGGCGCCCATCTCGTCGGAGAGCTTCGCGCAGCGCTCCAGCAGACGCGAGTGCAAGTAGAAGACGTCGCCCGGGTAGGCCTCGCGGCCCGGCGGACGGCGCAGCAGCAGCGACACGGCGCGGTAGGCGTCGGCCTGCTTCGACAGGTCGTCGAAGATGATCAGGACGTGCTTGCCGGCGTACATCCAGTGCTGGCCGATGGCCGAACCGGTGTACGGCGCCAGGTACTTGAAGCCGGCCGGGTCGGACGCCGGGGCGGCGACGATCGTCGTGTACTCGAGCGCGCCGGCCTCTTCCAGGGCGCCGCGAACGGACGCGATGGTCGAGCCCTTCTGGCCGATGGCGACGTAGATGCAGCGAACCTGCTTGTTCACGTCGCCCGAGCGCCAGTTGTCGCGCTGGTTGATGATCGTGTCGACGGCCAGAGCGGTCTTGCCGGTCTGACGGTCGCCGATGACCAGCTGACGCTGACCACGGCCGATCGGCACCATCGCGTCGATGGCCTTGTAGCCGGTCTGCATCGGCTCGTGGACCGACTTGCGGACCATGACGCCGGGGGCCTGCAGCTCGAGGGCGCGGCGGCCCTCGGTCGCGATCTCGCCGAGGCCGTCGATCGGGTTGCCGAGCGGGTCGACGACGCGGCCGAGGTAGCCCTCGCCTACGCCGACGGAGAGCACCTCGCCGGTGCGCTGCACCGACTGGCCCTCCTCGATACCGCTGAACTCGCCGAGGACGACCGCACCGATCTCCCGCTCCTCAAGGTTGAGGGCGAGACCGAGGGTGCCGTCCTCGAACTTCAGCAGCTCGTTCGCCATGGCGGAGGGAAGACCCTCCACCTTCGCGATGCCGTCGCCGGCAACGCTGACCGTTCCGACCTCCTCGCGCGAGGCCGCGTCCGGCTGGTACGACTGGACAAAGTTCTCCAGTGCGTCCCGGATCTCCTCCGGCCGGATCGTGAGCTCCGCCATCTGGGTTCCCTGCTCTCCTTGTTGGGCCTGAAGCTTCTTTGGGGTCTGGGGGCGACCCCCAGGAATCTTCTGCAAGTTCTGCACGGCCCAACCGGGCCGCTGGAAATGCTTCTTGTGTTGGGTGGCCGGTCAGCCGGCCATGCGGCGGGTCGCCTCGCTGAGGCGGTCCGCGATGGTGCCGTCGATGACCTCGTCGCCGACCCGCACCACGATCCCGCCGAGGACCGTGGGGTCCACGTCGAGGTTCAGGTGCATCTGGCGGCCGTACAGCTTGGCCAGGACGGCGCCGAGGCGCTGCTTCTGCACGTCGCTGAGCGGAACCGCGGAGGTCACCGTGGCGACCATGCGGCTGCGGCGCTCGGCTGCGAGCGTGGAGAGGGAGTCGAGTCCCGCTTCCAGGCTGCGGCCACGCGGGTGCGTGACGAGGCGCGTGACCAGACGCTCACTGACCGGGTTGGCCTTGCCACCGAGGAGGCTGGCGAGCAGCGCACCCTTGGCGGAACCGGGGGCCGTACGGTCGGTCAGCGCGGCGCGCAGCTCGGTGCTCGATGCGACGATCCGGCCGAAGCGGAACAGCTCGTCCTCGACGTCGTCGAGCGCGCCGGACCGGTGTGCACCGGTGAGCTCGGCGGTGTCCGCCAGCTCCTCCAGCGCGTCGACCAGATCACGCGGCCGCGACCAGCGCGAACGGACCATGCCGGACACCAGGTCGAGGGTCTCCCCGCCCACCTGGCCGTTCAGCAGACGACCCACCAGCTCGGCCTTGGCCGCGCCGGCCTGCGCCGGGTCCGTGATGACCCGACGCAGCGAGACCTCACGGTCGAGCAGCGCGGTGACGGCAGCCAGCTCACCGGCGAGCTTCGCCGCGTCGACGGACGTGTTGTCCGTCAGCGCGTCGAGACGCTCGCGTGCGGCGGCCAGAGCCTCGCGGCTCGCTCCGTTCATCGGGCTGCCTCGGCCTTCTCCTCGAGCTCGCCGAGGAAGCGGTCGATCGTGCGGCTCTGTCGGGCGTGGTCCTCGAGGGACTCGCCGACGAGCTTGCCGGCCAGGTCGGTGGCGAGCTTGCCCACGTCCTGACGCAGCGCCTGAGACGCGGCCTTGCGGTCGGCCTCGATCTGGGCGTGGCCGGCAGCGATGATCTCCTCACGCTGCCGCTGGCCCTCTGCGCGCAGTTCTTCCTTGAGCGCAGTGCCCTGCTCCAGCGCGTCCTGGCGCAGGCGGGCAGCCTCGTGGCGGGCCTCGGCGAGCTGAGCCCTGTACTGCTCCAGCACGCTCTGGGCCTCGGTCTGGGCCGACTCGGCCTTCTCGATACCGCCTTCGATGGCCTCGCGACGCTGTTCCAGAACCTTGTTGATGTTCGGGAGGAGCTTCTTCGCGAGGACGCCGAAGACGATGACGAAGGCGATCAGACCGATGACGAGCTCGGGGATCGGCGGGACGAGGGGATTCTGAATCTCCTCGGCTGCCAGCGGTACCAGGGCGATCACATCAGTGCCTTCCGTCGAAAATGTTTCTCAGTCGCGAGAGATCAAGAAGGGACCGGGTAGACGAAGCCCATGACGAGACCGATCAGGGCGAGCGCCTCACAGAGGACGAAGCCGAGGATCTGGTTCTGACGGATGAGGCCGGCGGCCTCGGGCTGACGCGCCAGCGCCTGGGTACCGTTACCGAAGATGATGCCGACGCCGACGCCGGGGCCGATCGCGGCGAGGCCGTAGCCGATCGCTCCGAGGTTGCCCTGGAGGTTGACCGCAGCGAGGGTCTCGAGAGCAGACATGCCGTTTCTTCCTTCTGTTTCACGTGCCGGTGGGGGTTGGCCACCGGATGTAAATGGGGGGTGCTCGACCGTCAGTGGTGGTCGGCGAGAGCGCCCTGGATGTAGCTGCACGAGAGCAGGACGAAGACGTACGCCTGCAGTGCCTGGATGAACAGCTCGAAGACCGTCATCACGAGGACCATCACGAACGAGACGCTCGCGTAAGCGATACCGATGCCGTTGAGCAGGTACCAGCTCGCGATGGTGAAGATCAGCAGCAGTACGTGACCCGCGAACATGTTCGCGAAGAGACGGACAGCGTGGGTGAACGGCCGGATGATCATGTTCGACAGGAACTCGAACAGCATGACCACCGGGAACACCGGCCCGAGCGACTTGTCGTAGGCCGTGATGTTCTTGAGGCCGCCGATGAAGCCGTGGCGCTTGAAGGTGACGCTCACCCACAGCACGTACACGATCGCGGCGAGGCCGGCCGGGAAGGCAATGACCGACGTCACCGGGAACTGGGCCAGCGGGATGATGGACCAGATGTTCATCATCCAGATGAAGAAGAACAACGAGACCATGAGCGGAACGTACTTTTCGCCCTCGCGCTTACCGAGCGTCTCGTAGACCACTCCGCGGCGGACGAAGTCGTATCCGGCCTCGCCGACCATCTGCAGCTTGCCCGGGATCAACTTCGGCTTACGGAAAGCCGCCCAGAAGAACCCGACGACGATGAGCGAGCTCAGCAAAGCCAGAACAATCGGCTTGTTGACCTCGATACCGCCGACCGTGAACATCGGCTTGAACAAGAAGGAGTGCAGGCCGGGGGTCGGGAAGCCGCACCCTTCGAAGATGTGACAATCAGTCTCGAAGGCGAGCGTCATGGCGTCACTCACCGCGAGCTCCTTCAACTTGACGCATGGGTACGGCAACCTCATTGTGTCGGCGCGGCCTGCGACCGCGGAACGGCACTGGACTGGACTGGCGGATACCTATGTGCGGCGATTGAGTATCAAGGGCCAACCACGCTCATCTGTCGCCCCTGCACGCCGCCCGCGCAAACCTGCCGCAGTTGTGGCGAGACGATAGCAAACGAGCGGAAGCCTCTTTACACCCGGCCTACACACTACGAGGGCGTGCTGGCCCCTTCTGGCTCTACATAAAGGATTTTCGACTTCATGTGCGCCCGCACTTGCGCGGCCATCCAGACGAGAGTGGCCGCGAGCAGGGTGAAGGCGGTGCACTTGGTATCGAAGACCGCGACGCGCTTGACGATGCTCAGCACGATCATCAGTACAAGGATCTGCGTCGTATAGAGCAACAGACCCATCATCTGGAAGAGATGGGGCAAGGAACGAGCGGTCCGCTGAAGGGCGATCAGCCCTCCCCCCATGAACACGAGGACGAGTGCCGCGCCGAAGGCGGCACCCAGCGCGCCCTTGCCGCCCGCGAGGGCAGCACTGACCGCGATCCCGACACCGCCGACGACGGTCGTGGGGACGAAGCAGTACAGGAGTGTTCGGGCGTCGTTGGACTGCATGACGGCAGCTCCTCCGGCGAGGTGTTGGTGGGGTCTGGTCACCGCCAGTGGACGGATGTGACCGGGAGTAACTTGCGTGTGAGGGAAGACGGTTCGCACTGCACGGTCTTCGCGCACTCATCCCGGGCGCTTGCGAACGGTATCACAAAGTATTTGATGCAGACTTTACTCAACTATTATGCCGCTCGTCACACGGATGGGTCAACGCTCGCTCACCTGAGCACCCGCACGCGGGTCCAGAAGCGCGACGAGGGCCTCGTCCGGGACCAGTATCTACGGTCCCGGACGACGCCCCGCCCGGGTGGGCGGGTGTCGGCGCGCACCGAACTTCGTGCGAATGATGCGGCCGGACCGCCCGCCGCGCTCGATCACCCTTGTGGGGGCGCCGGCGGCCATGGCCGGAACGGTGCGGCCGACCCCTTACTGCACGCCCACTCCCCCCCTGGGTATGTTGTTCCGGGGCGGGCCGGTGTTTCGGGGCCATGAGTCCCGAACCCGGGAGGAGCGACAAGCAGTTGAGTCACCAGGACCACGCCACGGCCCCCCGCCCCGCAGCTGCCGGGCGGTTGATGGCCATCAGCGACCTGCACGTGCGGTACGAGCGCAACCGGGAGATCGTCCGGGACCTGCGGGCGGACTCGGCGGACGACTGGCTCATCGTGGCCGGTGACGTCGGCGAGACCGTGTCCGACATCCGGGAATCGCTCGCCCTCTTGCAGGAACGATTCGCCCGGGTGATCTGGGTACCCGGGAACCACGAGCTGTGGACCGACCCGAGCGACCCGGTGCAGCTGCGCGGCGAGGCGAAGTACCGACACCTGGTGGACATCTGCCGGGAGCTGGGCGTCGTCACCCCGGAGGACCCGTACCCGGTGTGGCACGGGGAGAACGGCCCCGTCGCCGTCGTCCCGCTCTTCCTCCTCTACGACTACACGTTCCGGCCCGCCGGAGCGGTGTCCCAGGAGCACGCCCTCGAACTGGCCGACAAGGCCGGAGTGATCTGCACCGACGAGTTCATGCTGCACCCCGATCCGTACCCGAGCCGCGAGGCGTGGTGCCGGGCCCGGCTGGAGGAGACCCGCGCCAGGCTCGACGCGCTGCCGCCCGACCTGCCCACCGTGCTGGTCAACCACTTCCCCCTGGTCCGCGAACCCACCCGCGTCCTGCGCTACCCCGAGTTCGCGCTGTGGTGCGGCACCGAGGAGACGGCCGACTGGCACCGCCGGTACCGCGCGGCCGCGGTGGTCTACGGCCACCTGCACATCCCGCGCACCATCCACTGCGACGGAGTGCCGCACCACGAGGTCTCCCTCGGCTACCCGAGGGAGTGGGAGCGCCGCGCGACCCCGCCGGGCCGACCGGTCCAGATCCTGGCGGGCGCCGCCGCGACGGATCCCGCCCGCAGCCGGTGAACCGCCCCCGCCGGGGAACCGGCGGCGGGAAGAGCAAGAGGTAAGTCGTGATCGAGTCGCTGTTGCCCCCGCACGTCCGGTCCTTCGACACGTTCGAGGACGTGCCGTTCTCGTCGCTGTACCCCGAGGAGGCGGCCCTCGTCCGCAACTCGGTCGAGCACCGCCGCCGCGAGTTCGCCACCGCGCGGCACTGCGCCCACCGGGCGCTGGCCGCCCTCGGCGTCCCGCCGGCCCCCCTGCTCGCGACACCGCGGGGTGCTCCCGTGTGGCCCGCCGCGGTACGGGGCTCGATCACCCACGCCACCGGCTACCGCGCCGCGGTCGTCGCCGACGCGTCGCGGGTCGCCGCCATCGGCATCGACGCGGAACTCGACCGCCCGCTCCCGGACGGGGTGCTCGAAAGCATCGCCCTGCCGCTGGAACGGGCACAGGTGAAGCGGCACACGGCCCTGCACCCCGGCATCCACTGGGGAAAGCTGCTCTTCAGCGCCAAGGAGTGCGTCTACAAGGCGTGGTTCCCGCAGACCTCGCAGGAGCTGGAGTTCGAGGACGCCCTCATCCGGATCGATCCACTGGCCGGGACCTTCTCCGCGCGCCTGCTGCCGCCGGCACTGGTCTCCGCCGAACCGGAGCTGAGCGTCTTCGCGGGCCGGTGGACGGTGCGCGAGGGGATCATCGTCACCGCGATCGTCCTGGACGCCCCGCCGGCCGCCCACGACGACCGGGCCCACGGCCCGGGCCTGCTGCGCGCCCCCGCACGTTCGCTTTCCTGAGGCTCCGGGCAGCGGCCCGGTCAGGCCCGCTCGCGGTCCCGCGTACGGCCGTTGGCCGGGCGGCTGGACAGCGCGGTGGCGCCGTGGAGACCGTAGGAGGCCGGGGTCCGTTCCAGGGCTTCCTCCGCCGGTCCGGTGGGGGACCCGCTCCGCACGGCCTCGACGTCGGTGGGCACGGCCTCGACGGCGACCGTCGTACGCCGGCGCCGGTAGCGCGGCGGCAGGAAGGACTCCGCCCAGCGCGGCGCGCGGGGGGTGAAGCGCGGCAGCAGGAGCAGGACGAGCCCGACCGCGCTCAGCGCGACGATCACGAGGACGATCAGCATCGAGGCGGAGTGCACCGAGTACGCCAGCGCCCCGAAGGCGATCAGCGCCGACCAGAAGTACATGATCAACACGGCGCGGCTGTGCGAGTGCCCGACCTCCAACAGCCGGTGGTGCAGGTGTCCGCGGTCGGCGGCGAAGGGCGACTGGCCGTTCCAGGTGCGCCGGACGATGGCCAGGACCAGGTCCGCGACGGGGATCGCGATGATCGTCAGCGGCAGCAGCAGCGGGATGAAGACGGGCAGCATCGCGTGGGTCGCGTTGCGCTCACCACCGGCGAACAGGGCCATCGCGTCCGGGTCCACCTGCCCGGTGATGGAGATGGCGGAGGCGGCGAGCACGAGGCCGATCAGCATCGACCCGGAGTCGCCCATGAAGATCCGCGCGGGGTGCATGTTGTGCGGCAGGAAGCCGATGCACATGCCCATCAGGATCGCCGCGAAGAGCGTCGCCGGGGCGGCCGCCTCGATCGCGTAGCCGAACCAGATGCGGTAGGCGTAGAGGAAGAACGCGGCGGCGGCGATGCAGACCAGGCCGGCGGCGAGACCGTCGAGTCCGTCCACGAAGTTCACGGCGTTGATGGTGATGACGACGAGCGCGACGGTGAGCAGGTTGCCCTGCCACTGGGTGAGCGAGACGGTGCCGATGCCGGGGACCGGGATCCACAGGACCGTCAGGCCCTGCATGACCATCACGCCCGCGGAGATCATCTGTGCGCCGAGCTTGATCAGGGCGTCGATCTCGAACTTGTCGTCGAGGACGCCGATCAGCCAGATCAGCGCCGCCCCGGAGAGCAGCGCCCGTGGTTCGTTGGACAGCTCGAAGACGCCGTTGAGGTTCGGCAGGTGGTCGGCGACGAGCAGGCCCGCGCACAGTCCGCCGAACATCGCGATGCCGCCGAGGCGCGGAGTGGGCTCGCGGTGCACGTCGCGCGCGCGGATCTTGGGCATCGCACCGGCCGCGATCGCGAACTTCCGTACCGGCCCGGTGAGCAGGTACGTCACCGCCACCGTGACGCAGAGCGTCAGCAGATATTCACGCACGGGCTGCCCCAGATGTATCGCCGGCCATCTCAGCCCCACACATTAGCCGCGATGTCCCCCCGTAAGGGGACGCGGGCGGACCCCGAACCGGTTGCACTACCCGCTGTTCTCGCTGGTTACTCCCCGTACGGAGGAAATCCCAGGGCCAGTTCGGCGATCTCCGCCCGGACGCGGGCGGGGTCGCCCCCGGTCAGGGCCGCCGTGAAGAGGGTGGCGATCCGGGCCATCTCCGTCTCCCCCATGCCCTGGGTGGTCACCGCCGCGGTACCGAGCCGCAGGCCGCGCTGGTCCCCGTACGGCAGGACGCAGGTGTCCAGCACCAGGCCCGCGGCGGCCAGCCGTCCCCGCGCGGTGGGGCCGTCGACGCCGAGGGGCGCCGGGTCGGCCGTGATCAGGTGGGTGTCGGTGCCGCCCGTGGTGACCGCGAGTCCGCGCACGCGCAGCGCTTCGGCCAGGGCGCGCGCGTTGGCGACGACCCGGTGGGCGTAGGTGGTGAAGGCCGGGGTCGCGGCCTCGCCGAAGGCGACCGCCTTGGCGGCGATGGTGTGCATCTGCGCGCCGCCCTGGGTGAGGGGGAAGACGGCGCGGTCGATCCGCTCCGCGAACTCGGCGCCGCACAGGATCATGCCGCCGCGGGGGCCGCGCAGCACCTTGTGGGTGGTGGCGCAGACGACGTCCGCGTACGGGACCGGGCTCGGGGCGGCGCCGCCCGCGACCAGCCCGATGGGGTGGGAGGCGTCCGCGATGAGGAGGGCCCCGACCTCGTCGGCGATCTCGCGGAAGGCCGAGTACTCGGGGTGGCGGGGGTAGGAGATGGAGCCGCAGACGATGGCCTCGGGGCGGTGCTTTCGAGCCAGCTCCTGGACCTGGAGGTAGTCGATGAGCCCGGTCCGGGCGTCGACCCCGTAGCCGACGAAGTCGAACCAGCGGCCGGAGAGGTTCGCGGGGGAACCGTGCGTGAGGTGGCCGCCGTACGGGAGCCCCATGGCCAGCACGGTGGCGCCGGGGCGCAGCAGCGCGGCGTAGGCGGCGAGCACGGCGGCGGAGCCGGAGTGCGGCTGGACGTTGGCGTGCTCGGCCCCGAAGAGGGCCCGGGCCCGCTCCACCGCCACGCGTTCCGCCTGGTCGGCGTACTCGCAGCCGCCGTGGTGGCGGGCGCCGGGGTAGCCCTCGGCGTACTTGTTCGCCAGCGCGGAGCCGAGGGTCGCCAGGACGGCGGTGGAGGTGAAGTTCTCGGCCGCGATGAGCTGGAGGCTCTCCGCCTGGCGCAGCGCCTCGCCGGCGAGGACGTCGGCCATCAGCGGATCCTGGCGGCGCAGGGTGTCCGTCGGCTGGGTGATGACGCTCATGGCGCGGCTCCGACGCGGTGGGTGGACCGGGTAGCCCAACTCTAGGCCCGCCCCCCAGATCCCGCCTTTTCTGCCCGGGGGGGGAGGGGGCACCCGGCGCCGGTAACGGGAAGCGCCGCTCCCCACCACCCTCCGGGGGCGCCTCAAACGCCGGCGAGGCTGAATCCGCCCCCACCGGGCCCGACCAAATCCAGCCCGCCCGGCGATTGAGGGCACCACCGGCCCGCAGCGGACACACGGGATCGGCCGAATTCAGCCCGCCCGGCGATTGAGGGCATCGCCGCGCCGCAGCGGACGCGCGGGGTCGGCCTCACTCAGCCCGCCCGGGAGGGGGCACGGCCCCGGAGGTCAGCGGCGGTCGCCGACGCCCGTCAGGGCGGTGACGACCGGGTCCAGCGCCTGCTGGATCTCGTCGCCGATCGAGCGGAAGAACGTGATCGGCGCACCGTACGGGTCGTACACCTCGTCCGCATCGGGCGACGGCGCCAACAGCCACCCCCGCAGCGCCGCGGCAGCCCGCACCAACGCCCGCGCCCGCTCCGCCATGCCCTCGTCGAGCGGCGGCAGCGTGGCGGGGTCTATCGCCCGGACCAGCCGGGTGAACTCCTTGAGCGTGAAGGTCCGCAGTCCGGCCGAGTGCCCCATCGAGATGACCTGCGCCCGGTGGTCCCGCGTGGCGGTCAGCACCAGGTCCGCGCGTATGACGTGCTCGTCGAGCAGCTCCCGCCCGATGAACCCGCTCGCGTCGGCACCGAAGTCCGCGAGGACCGCCGCCGCGTTCGCCTCCATGGGCGCACCCTCGTGCCCCCAGGTCCCGGCGCTCTCGACGATGAGCCCACCGGCCGGCGTCCCACCGAGGCGGTGGGTCAGGGCATGCCGCGTCAGCCGCTCGGTGATGGGCGAGCGGCAGACGTTGCCGGTGCTGACGTGGAGTATGCGGAAGGCGTCCCCTCCGGCCCTTGCTATGCCACGCCCCTCAGGGCTCACGGAGCCACCTCGAGGTCGGGTACGACCTCGCGCAGCTGGTCCGCGGTCAACGCTCCCTCGCGCAGCAGTACGGGAACCTTCCCGGTGACATCGACGATCGACGACGGCTGCATGCCGGGGGTCGGCCCGCCGTCCAGGTACACGGACACGGAGTCGCCGAGCATCTCGCGGGCGGCGTCACAGTCCTCCGGCGCGGGGTGACCCGTGAGGTTCGCCGAGGAGACGGCCATCGGCCCGACCTCGGTCAGCAGCTCGATCGCGACGGGGTGCAGCGGCATGCGGACGGCCACGGTGCCACGGGTCTCGCCGAGGTCCCAGGCCAGCGACGGCTGGTGCTTGGCGACGAGGGTCAGCGCGCCGGGCCAGAAGGCGTCGACCAGCTCCCAGGCCTGCTCGGTGAAGTCCGTGACCAGGCCGTGGAGGGTGTTCGGGGAGCCGATGAGCACGGGCGTGGGCATGTTGCGGCCCCGGCCCTTGGCGGCCAGCAGGTCGCCGACGGCCTCCGCGCTGAAGGCGTCCGCACCGATCCCGTAGAGCGTGTCCGTCGGCAGCACGACGAGTTCGCCGCGGCGCACGGCGGATGCGGCTTCGCGAAGGCCCGTCTTGCGGTCCGTCGCGTCGTTGCAGTCGTATCGCCGGGCCATCAGCGGGCCTCCTCGTGCGGGGTGATCGTGGCAGGGGTGTGCACCGGGCGGATGGGGCTCGTCACGGCATGGCCTTGCGGGCCGTGGCGAAGCGCGGCCGGTTGTTCAGGTCGGGGTGGTCGGCGGCATCGGCCCAGCCCCGCTCGTCGGCGAAGATCCACGGCACCTGGCCGCCCTGGGTGTCGGCGTGCTCGATGACGACGATCCCGCCGGGACGCAGCAGCCGGTGGGCGGTGCGTTCGATGCCGCGGATGGTGTCGAGGCCGTCCTCGCCGGAGAAGAGCGCCATCTCCGGGTCGTGGTCCCGGGCCTCGGGGGCGACGTACTCCCACTCGGTGAGCGGGATGTACGGCGGGTTGGAGATCACCAGGTCGACCTGGCCGTCCAGCTCCGGGAGCGCGCTGAGCGCGTCGCCCTGGTGGACGCTGACCCGGGACCCCTCGGCGTTCTTGCGGGTCCACTGGAGGGCGTCCTCGGACAGCTCCACCGCGTGCACGCGCGAGCGCGGGACCTCCTGCGCCATGGCGAGCGCGATGGCGCCGGAGCCGGTGCAGAGGTCCACGATCAGCGGTTCGACGACGTCCATCGCCCGTACGGCCTGTATGGCCCAGTCCACGACGGACTCGGTCTCCGGCCGCGGGACGAAGACGCCCGGTCCCACCTGGAGCTCCAGGTAGCGGAAGAAGGCGCGTCCGGTGATGTGCTGGAGCGGCTCGCGCGCTTCGCGGCGGGCGATGGTCTCCCAGTACCGGGCGTCGAAGTCGCCGTCCTTGACCGTGTGCAGTTCACCCCGTTTGACGCCGTGCACGAAGGCCGCGAGTTCCTCCGCGTCGAAACGCGGGGAGGGTACGCCTGCGGCGGCCAGCCGCTGGGTGGCCTGGGCCACCTCGGCAAGCAGCAGACTGCGGGGGCCTGGGGGTCGCCCCCCAGATTGTGGCTGCACGCTGGTCCTCCGGGCTGCTGTCGTACGGGTGGGACGGACGGAAGGGTTACTGCGCGGCCGCGAGCTTGGCGGCGGAGTCCGTGTCGACACAGGCCTGGATGACCGAGTCGAGGTCGCCGTCGAGCACCTGGTCCAAGTTGTACGCCTTGAAGCCGGTCCGGTGGTCCGAGATCCGGTTTTCCGGGAAGTTGTACGTGCGGATCTTCTCGGAGCGGTCGACGGTGCGCACCTGGCTGCGGCGCACGTCGGAAGCCTCCTGCTCAGCGGCCTCCTGGGCGGCGGCCAGCAGGCGCGAACGCAGGATGCGCATGGCCTGCTCCTTGTTCTGGAGCTGGCTCTTCTCGTTCTGGCAGGACGCCACGACACCGGTCGGCACGTGCGTGATGCGCACGGCGGAGTCGGTGGTGTTGACGGACTGGCCGCCGGGGCCGGACGAGCGGTACACGTCGATGCGCAGGTCGTTCATGTTGACCTCGACCTCGACCTCCTCGGCCTCCGGGGTGACGAGCACGCCCGCGGCGGAGGTGTGGATGCGGCCCTGGGACTCGGTGGCCGGAACGCGCTGGACGCGGTGCACGCCGCCCTCGTACTTCAGACGGGCCCAGACGCCCTGGCCGGGCTCGGTCGCGCCGTTGCCGCCCTTGGTGCGCACGGAGACCTGGACGTCCTTGTAGCCGCCCAGCTCGGACTCGGTGGCGTCGATGATCTCGGTCTTCCAGCCGACGCGCTCCGCGTAGCGCAGGTACATGCGCAGCAGGTCACCGGCGAAGAGGGCGGACTCGTCGCCGCCCGCGCCCGCCTTGACCTCCAGGAGCACGTCCTTGTCGTCGCTGGGGTCGCGCGGAACGAGCAGCAGGCGGAGCTTTTCGGTCAGCTCGACGCGCTGGGCGCTCAGTTCCTTGACCTCCGCGGCGAAGTCGGGATCGTCGGCCGCGAACTCCTTGGCCGTCTCGATGTCCTCCGCCGTCTGCTTCCACGCCCGGAACGTCGCGACGATCGGGGTCAGCTCCGCGTAGCGCTTGTTGAGCTTGCGCGCGTTGGCCTGATCGGAGTGGACCGACGGGTCGGCGAGCTTCTTCTCAAGATCGGCGTGCTCGCCGATCAGGTCCTCGACCGCCTCGAACATCGGGGGCTCCTGGGGTGAAAAGTACGAACGGGCTGCGGAAGGGCTCTGGCGCCGCGTGGGGCCAGGACGACAAAGGCGCCGGTCCGGCCGCCCCCGCGCGTGGTGGGGGCGGCCGTAGACCGGCGCCGTGGGCTCGCTACTTCGAGCCGGCAGCCTTGCCGAAGCGGGCCTCGAAGCGGGCCACGCGGCCACCGGTGTCGAGGATCTTCTGCTTGCCCGTGTAGAACGGGTGGCACTCGGAGCAGACCTCGGCACGGATGGTGCCCTCGGCCAGGGTGCTACGGGTGGTGAACGACGCGCCACAGGTGCAGCTGACCTGGGTCTCGACGTACTGGGGGTGGATGTCGCTCTTCAAGGTGTCTCCTAGATCGGGAGGGCACCGGGTCGCAGGGGCCGAATTGCGCGCTGCGTGAACCGGGGCCGACGGACCAGTCTGCCAGGACCGGGCCGCCTGTCAAAATTCAGGACGCCAGCCATAACGGGCACGGGACCTCCGGTATTCCTACTGGACGATCGAACCCGCCCCGCTCTTGTCATTGGCGGAGTTCTGCGTGGCCTCTTCGGGTATCGGCCGGTCACCGCGCAGGGCCTCCCAGACCTGCTTGGACTCCTTCTCCAGCGGAATGACCCGGTCCTTGTCCTTGGGGTAGTCCATCACCGGCAGGGTGACCATGTGCATGTTCTCGGCCCCGAGGCCCTGCAGGCCGGCGGCGAAGCCCATGAGGGACTTCACGTCGCCGAGGCCCTTGTCGGTGGTGATCGCCTTGGTGGCGGTGTCCGCGACGGCCAGCAGTCGCTTGGGGTTGTCGAACACCCCGATGCTCTTGACCTGCTTGATCAGCGCCTTGATGAACGCCTGCTGGAGCTGTATTCGACCGAGGTCGCTGCCGACGCCGACGCTCTTGCGGGTGCGGACCAGGCCGAGGGACTGTTCGCCGTTGAGCTTGTGGGAGCCGGCCGGGAGGTCGAGGTGGCTGCCCTTGTCGTCCTTGATCGGCTTGGTGGTGGTCAGCGGGACGCCGCCCAGGCTGTCGACGATCTTCTTGAAGCCGGTGAAGTCGACCTCGATGTAGTGGTCCATCCGGATCCCCGACATCGATTCGACGGTCTTGACCGCGCAGGCGGCCCCGCCGACCGTGTACGCCTCGTTGAACTGCTCGAAGGTGGGCTTGGCCGTCTTGCCGTTGCTCGTCGTGCAGGCCGGCCGGTTGACCATGGTGTCGCGCGGGATCGAAACGATGCTCGCCTGCTTGTGGCCGTCGTAGAGGTGGACGACCATCGCGGTGTCCGAGCGCGCCGAACCGCCGTCGTCGGCCCCGTACTGGGCGTTGTCGCCGCCGCGCGTGTCGGAGCCGAGGACGAGGATGTCCATCGAGCCGTTGTCCACGTTCTGCGGGCGGTCCTTGCCGAGCGCGGCGTCGATGTCCACGCTCTTCAGGTTGCTGTTGTACTTCACGTAGAAGTACCCCAGGCCCGCCCCACCCAGCAGGACCACCCCCGCCGCGGTCCAGGCGGAGATGGTCAGGGCCCTGCGGCGCTTCGTCGTCGGTTTCCGGCGGCTGCGCCTGGCGGCACGCCTGCCGCTGCCCCTGCTGTCCTGACTCATGCTCTCCTCAGTCCTGATGTCCCGGCGACCCGGTCCGGACGCCACCCCCGTTGCCGAATGTCCTCATCCTTCAGACGGTCCAGCGGACCCTAGGGTTCCACGCCGAATGTGACCATTCGGTGATGAACGTCCATCCGATCATCCTGCGGACGCTCCGCGCAACGTCCTCGCCACCTGCGCCTTCGTAGGGCGGGCGGGGTTCCCCGGGGCCCCCGCCCCTGTGGTGAAGGTCGCACGGGCCCGCAAACGCCGAACCGCCCCCGCCGGGTGACCGGCGGGGGCGGTTCGTCGCGTCGCTGCTCCAGGTGCGGCGGCGCGGAGATCAGTCGTCGTTCTTGCCCGACGGCGTGGTCTTCGCGATCTGCATCAGGAACTCGGCGTTCGACTTCGTCTGCTTCATCTTGTCGAGCAGCAGCTCGATCGCCTGCTGCGAGTCGAGCGCGTGCAGCACCCGGCGCAGCTTCCAGACGATGGCGAGCTCCTCGCTGTTGAGGAGGATCTCCTCCTTGCGGGTGCCCGACGGGTCGACGTCGACGGCGGGGAAGATCCGCTTGTCCGCGAGCTTGCGGTCGAGCTTGAGCTCCATGTTGCCGGTGCCCTTGAACTCCTCGAAGATCACCTCGTCCATGCGCGAGCCGGTGTCGACCAGCGCGGTGGCCAGGATGGTCAGCGAGCCGCCGTCCTCGATGTTGCGCGCGGCACCGAAGAAGCGCTTCGGCGGGTAGAGCGCGGTCGAGTCGACACCACCGGACAGGATGCGGCCGGAGGCCGGGGCCGCGAGGTTGTACGCGCGTCCCAGACGGGTGATCGAGTCCAGCAGGACGACCACGTCGTGACCCAGCTCGACGAGGCGCTTGGCGCGCTCGATGGCCAGCTCGGCGACGGTGGTGTGGTCCTCGGCCGGGCGGTCGAAGGTCGAGGAGATGACCTCGCCCTTGACCGACCGCTGCATGTCGGTGACCTCTTCCGGACGCTCGTCGACCAGGACGACCATCAGGTGGCACTCGGGGTTGTTGACGGTGATCGCGTTGGCGATCGCCTGCATGATCATGGTCTTGCCGGTCTTCGGCGGGGCCACGATCAGACCGCGCTGGCCCTTGCCGATGGGCGCGACGAGGTCGATGATGCGGGTCGTCAGCACGCCCGGGTCGGTCTCCAGGCGGAGCCGGTCCTGGGGGTACAGCGGGGTCAGCTTCTGGAACTCGGGGCGGCCGCGGCCCGATTCGGGCGCCATGCCGTTGCACGAGTCGAGGCGCACGAGCGCGTTGAACTTCTCGCGGCGCTCGCCGTCCTTGGGCTGGCGCACGGCACCGGTGACGTGGTCACCCTTGCGCAGACCGGCCTTGCGGACCTGGGCGAGGGAGACGTACACGTCGTTCGGGCCGGGCAGGTAGCCCGAGGTCCGGATGAACGCGTAGTTGTCGAGGATGTCGAGGATGCCCGCGACGGGGATCAGGACGTCGTCGTCGGCGACCTGCGGCTCGTTCGGCGTGAACTCGTCGCGGCCGCGACGGCCACGACGGTCGCGGTAGCGGCCGCGACGGCCGCGCCGACCGTCCTCGTCGAAGTCGTCCTGCGGACCGTTGTCCTGCTGACGGTCCTGACGGCCCTGGCCCTGGCCGCCCTGCTGCTGGCCCTGACCCTGCTGGCCCTGACCCTGGCCCTGGCCACGGCCCTGACGGCCGCCCTGCCGGTCCTGGCGGTCGGCGCGCTCGGCGCCGCCCTGCTGCTGGCCCTGGCCGCCCTGCTGCTGGCCCTGACCCTGCTGGCCCTGGCCCTGGTCGTCGCCCTTGCCGCGGTCACGGCGCTCGCGCTGGCGCTCCGTACGGTCGCCCCGCTCGGCACGGTCGCCGCGGTCGCGGCGGTCCCGGCGGGTGCGGCCCTCGGCGGCGTCCTGACCGGAGACGGCGGTGGCCGCCTCGGCCTTGGCGTCGGGCTGCGCGGTGACGGCCGCGGTGGCGGTCTCGGGCTTGGTCTCGACCTGCACGACCGCGGCGGGGGCCGCGGACTCCGGGCTACCGGAGGGAGCCGTGGCGCGGCGGCGGCGGCGCTCGACCGGCTGGTCGTCTCCCCCGCTCTCGGCTTCGCTCGCGCGGGAGGGGCCCCCTGCCGGCTGGCCGGGGATGTCGATCTGGGCCTGCGCGGCGGGCTTCTCGACGGGCGCCGCGGCGGCGGCCTCACCCGTACGGGCCTTGCTGGTGGCGCGACGCTTCGGCTTGGCCTCGGCGGTGTCGGCGGGGGCCGCGGCCTTGGCGGCGGAGGAGCCACCGGCCTGCGTTTCCTTGATGACCTCGATCAGCTGGCTCTTGCGCATCCGCGCGGTGCCCCTGATACCAAGGCCCGACGCGACCTGCTGCAGCTCGGCCAGGACCATGCCCTCGAGGCCGGTGCCGGAGCGGCGACGCTTGGGTGCGGCGCCCGCGGCGGAGGCACTGGTGTCGACAGTGGTGTCGGCAGCGCCCATCAGATCGGTGGTGTCGCTCACGAAGGGTCCTTCCCTGGAGCGGACGTCGGCCTGTCTGGCTCGGCGACCGGTTGTGCTGTCCGACAACGGGCCATGACTTGATGGGTCGTGGACCGGGGCCGGGGCGGTGGTCCGCCGGCAGAGATACCGCGGCGGAGGGAAACGTGCATGGGTTCCGGCGAGAAGCCCCCGAGCTGGAAGCGTGGGAATATCACGCCGATTCCGGAGCGTGCTCGAAACTGCTTGGCAATGATCAAAGCAGTTGGGGAGGCTCCCGGAAGAAAGGTGGTCCCTGATGGGGACACTGAGCACCGAGCCATGGCGGCTTCGGATGCGCACTTGAGACTAACACTACCGGATCCAACAGATATTCCCCCTCTCGGTCACCGGCAATAGCGCCCGTCCGCGGGGGCGGCCTGCCCGGCCGCCCCGCCCCCTGGCGGCTGTGTCTAGCCGCCCTGGCTGCCCAACGGAAGGACGCTCGCGCCCGCGGCGTCGAGGGCCAGCCGGTTGGCCGCCCACCCTTCGCCCGCGAGCTGCGCGACCTTGTCGGCCGCGTCGTTGTCGGCCAGCGCGAGGACCGTGGGTCCGGCGCCGGAGATGACCGCGGGGATCCCGTCCGCCCGCAGCCTGTTGACGAGTGCCACGCTCTCGGGCATCGCCGGGGAGCGGTACTCCTGGTGGAGCCGGTCCTCGGTGGCGGGGAGCAGCAACTCGGGACGCCTGGTCAGGGCTTCGAGGAGCAGGGCCGCGCGGCCCGCGTTGGCGGCGGCGTCCACGTGCGGGACGGAGCGCGGGAGCAGGCCCCGGGCGGTCTCGGTCAGAACCGGCTTGGAGGGGACGAAGACCACCGGAACGATGGAATCCGCGGGCTCCATACGGATGGCCTTGGCGCTGCCCCCGTCCATCCACGCCAGGGTGAACCCGCCGAGCAGACAGGCGGCGACGTTGTCGGGGTGGCCCTCGATCTCGGTGGCCAGTTCCAGCAGGGCGGCGTCGTCGAGGCGCGCCTCGCCGCCTATGGTCACGGCGCGGGCGGCGACGATGCCCGCGCAGATGGCGGCGGAGGAGGAGCCGAGGCCGCGACCGTGCGGGATCCGGTTGGCGCACACGACCTCCAGGCCGCGCGGCTGACCACCGAGCAGGTCGAAGGCGATGCGCATGGATCGCACGAGCAGGTGGCTCTCGTCGCGCGGCAGGTTGTCGGCGCCCTCGCCGGCGATGTCGACGTTCAGGCCGGAATCGGCGACGCGGACGACCACGTCGTCATAGAGCCCCAGGGCGAGTCCGAAGGCGTCGAAGCCCGGGCCGAGGTTGGCACTGCTGGCGGGAACGCGCACCCGTACGGCGGCGGCGCGGAATGCTGGACCGGCCACGCTCGATGACACTCCTTGTGACTGTGCGAGATCTCTAACCGTGGATCTCTAACCGTGGATCTTCAGCTGTGAATCTTCGCTGCGAAATGTACTGGAGAACGTACGACACCCGAAGGCCCTCGGGGCAGCACCGCGTCACGTGCGCGATGGCGGATGTCAGTACAGCGTATCGAAGGAAGGTTCTTCTCCGACATAGGGCGCACAGGAGGCGCACGATGCGTGTCGCGGTGCTCCGTCAGGCTTTTGTGGCCCTTCGGGCCGACTTGCCGGATTCCGGAAGGCTCTGACGAACGCTTCCGGAAGCCGGCGACGGCCGCGGCGGGGAGGTCGTCCCGGCCGCGACCGTCGGATCAGACCAGGCCGAGGCGTACGGCGGCGGCCTCGGCGTCCACCGGAACGGTGACCGGCTGCGGGGCGCCCGCGACGGCCCAGTCGGGGTCCTTGAGGCCGTTGCCGGTGACGGTGCACACGATCTTCTGCCCCGGGTCGACCAGACCCAGCTCGGCGGCCTTGAGCAGACCGGCGACGGACGCGGCCGAGGCGGGCTCGACGAAGACGCCCTCCTGCGCGGCCAACAGACGGTAGGCGGCCAGGATCTGGCGGTCCGTCACCTCGTCGATGAAGCCGCCCGACTCCTCGCGGGCCTGGAGCGCGTAGTCCCAGGAGGCGGGGTTGCCGATGCGGATCGCGGTGGCGATCGTGTGCGGCTCCTTGACGACCTCGCCGCGCACGATGGGCGCGGAGCCGGAGGCCTGGAAGCCCCACACGCGGGGGAGGAGGGAGGCCAGGCCGTCAGCCTTGTACTCCTTGAACCCCTTCCAGTACGCGGTGATGTTGCCCGCGTTGCCCACCGGGAGGACGTGGATGTCGGGCGCGTCGCCCAGCGCGTCGACGATCTCGAACGCGGCCGTCTTCTGGCCCTCGATGCGGACCGGGTTGACGGAATTGACCAGCGCGACCGGGTAGTTGTCGGACAGCGCGCGGGCCAGGTCCAGGCAGTCGTCGAAGTTTCCGTCGACCTGGAGGATCTTGGCGCCGTGGATGAGCGCCTGACCCATCTTGCCGAGCGCGATCTTGCCCTGCGGCACGAGGACGGCGGACACCATGCCGGCCCGCACCGCGTAGGCGGCGGCGGAGGCGGAGGTGTTGCCGGTGGAGGCGCAGATGACGGCCTTGGCGCCCTCCTCCTTGGCCTTGGTGATCGCCATGGTCATACCGCGGTCCTTGAAGGACCCGGTCGGGTTCGCACCCTCGACCTTGAGGTGGACTTCACAGCCGGTGCGCTCGGAGAGCACCTGGGCGGGGACGAGGGGCGTGCCGCCTTCGCGGAGCGTGACCACGGGGGTCGCGTCCGTCACCGGAAGCCGGTGCCGGTACTCCTCGATGATGCCCCGCCACTGGTGGGTGCCGTTGTCGGTCATGGGTCCCTTACTCCCCTTCAACACGCATGATGCTGGCGACACCGCGTACGGTGTCCAGCTTCCGCAGCGCCTCGACGGTCCCGGAGAGGGCGGCGTCGGGCGCGCGGTGGGTGACGACCACGAGGGAGGCTTCGTTGCCGACCCCGTCCGGACGTCCTTGCTGCCTAACGGTATCGATGGAGACACCGTGTTCCGCGAACGTGGTCGCCACCTGGGCGAGCACGCCCGGCTTGTCGGCCACGTCCAGGCTGATGTGGTAGCGGGTGACGACCTCGCCCATGGTGCTGACCGGCAGCCGCGTGTACGCCGAATCGCCGGGCCCGGTCACCTCCGCGAGCTTGTTGCGGCAGACGGCCACCAGGTCGCCCAGGACCGCCGACGCGGTCGGCGCGCCGCCCGCGCCCGGACCGTAGAACATCAGCCGTCCGGCGGCCTCGGCCTCGACGAAGACGGCGTTGTACGCCTCCCGGACCGAGGCGAGGGGGTGGCTGAGCGGGATCATCGCCGGATGGACCCGGGCGGTCACGGACTGGCCGTCGGCGGCGCGCTCCAGGATGGCGAGCAGCTTGATGGTGCAGCCCATCCGCTTGGCGGAGGCGAAGTCGGCGGCGCTGACCTCGGTCATGCCCTCGCGGTAGACGTCGTCGAGGTGCAC
Source organism: Streptomyces sp. NPDC098789 (assembly GCF_044759975.1). NCBI lineage: Bacteria > Bacillati > Actinomycetota > Actinomycetes > Kitasatosporales > Streptomycetaceae > Streptomyces > Streptomyces sp. NPDC098789. The sequence goes on along the minus strand of NZ_JBIWAJ010000001.1, from coordinate 497,733 downwards.
CCGGGTGTGGAAGGCGATGCCGGCCAGGATCGCGGCCTTGGCGGCGGCGTCGTAGCCCTCGACGTCGGCGGTCGGGTCGGCTTCGGCGTACCCGAGGGCGGTGGCCTCGTCGAGCGCCTCCTGGTAGCCGGCGCCGGTGGAGTCCATCTTGTCGAGGATGAAGTTCGTCGTGCCGTTGACGATGCCCATCACGCGGTTGATCTTGTCGCCGGCGAGGGACTCGCGCATCGGGCGCACCAGCGGGATCGCACCGGCGACGGCGGCCTCGTAGTAGAGGTCGCGGCCGTGCGCGTCGGCCGCCGCGTGCAGGGCGGCGCCGTCCTGGGCGAGCAGCGCCTTGTTCGCCGACACCACCGAGATGCCGTTCTCGAAGGCGGTGGTGATCAGGGTGCGGGCGGGCTCGATGCCACCGATGACCTCGATGGCGACGTCGATGTCACCCCGTTTGAGGAGGGCGGTCGCATCGGTGGTGATGAGCGCGGGGTCGATGCCCTCGCGCACCTTGGAGGGCCGCCGCACGGCGACGCCGGCCAGCTCGACCGGCGCGCCGATCCTCGCCGCCAGATCGTCGGCGTGCGTCGTCATGATGCGCGCCACCTCTGAGCCGACCACTCCACAGCCCAGCAGCGCCACCTTCAGCGGACGCGTACGCATCATTCGACCCAAACCTTTCGATCCACGGATCGATCTCTGCATCGATCCGTCCATCAGCCCCCGCTGCGCGGTCTTGCGCACCAGGTGTGAACAAGTCTCACTCAATGGACAGAACTTTCCATCCTTGGTCCATTGAGTGAGACGGTTATTTCATTATCCGACGTCGATGCGCAGGAGATCTTCCTCCGTGTCGCGTCGGACGATCACGCGGGCGGCGCCGTCACGCACGGCGACGACCGGCGGACGCAGCGCGTGGTTGTAGTTGCTCGACATCGAGCGGCAGTACGCGCCGGTCGCGGGCACGGCGATCAGGTCGCCGGGCGCCAGGTCGGCGGGCAGGAAGGCGTCGCGCACGACGATGTCGCCGCTCTCGCAGTGCTTGCCGACGACGCGCGAGAGCATCGGCTCGGCGTCGGACCGGCGCGAGACCAGGGCCACGCTGTATTCGGCGTCGTAGAGGGAGGTGCGGATGTTGTCCGACATCCCGCCGTCGACGCTGACGTACGTCCGCAGGCCCTCCAGCGGCTTGATCGTGCCGACCTCGTAGAGCGTGAAGGCGGTGGGCCCGACGATGGCGCGGCCGGGCTCGACGGAGATGCGCGGCGCGCGCAGGCCGGCGCCCTCGCACTCACGCGCGACGATCTCGGTGAGCGCCTTGGCGATCTCGTGCGGCTCGCGCGGGTCGTCGCTGTCCGTGTAGGCGATGCCGAGGCCGCCGCCGAGGTCGATCTCGGGCAGCTCGACGCCGTGCTCGTCGCGCACGGCCGCGAGCAGCTGCACCACGCGCTTGGCGGACACCTCGAAGCCGGCCATGTCGAAGATCTGCGAGCCGATGTGGGAGTGGATGCCGATCAGTTCGAGGCTCTCGTGACCGAGCACCCGGCGCACGGCCTCGGCGGCCATCCCGTCGGCGACGGCGATGCCGAACTTCTGGTCCTCGTGGGCCGTGGCGATGAACTCGTGCGTGTGGGCCTCGACGCCGACGGTGACGCGGATCTGCACGCGCTGGCGGACCCCCAGCTCGGCGGCGACGTGCGCCACCCGGACGATCTCCTGGAAGGAGTCGAGGACGATCCGTCCGACGCCCGCCTCGACGGCGCGGCGGATCTCGGGGACCGACTTGTTGTTGCCGTGGTAGGCGATGCGCTCGGCGGGCATCTCGGCGGCGAGCGCGGTGACCAGCTCGCCGCTGGAACACACGTCGAGGTTGAGCCCCTCCTCCTTCAGCCAGCGCACGACGGCCTTGGAAAGGAACGCCTTGCCCGCGTAGAAGACGTCGGCGCCCGGCCCGAAGGCGTGCGCCCAGGCGCGGCAGCGGGCCCGGAAGTCCTCTTCGTCGAGGAAGTAGGCCGGGGTGCCGAACTCCTCGGCGAGCCGGGTCACTTCGACCCCGCCGACGCTGACCACGCCGTCGCCGTCGCGGGTGACGGTCCGGGACCACACCTTCTCGGGGAGCACGTTGAGGTCGGCGGCCGGCGGGGCGTAGTGGCCCTCCGGCAGGACGTCGGCGTAACGGGGACCGGCGGGGTGTGCGGAACGGCTCATGGCGCTTCTCTTTCTCCTTCTACAAGTCCATGGGGGCGGCGCGCCCGGCTAGACGACGTCGGGGGCGCCGATGCCGAGCAGGGTCAGGCCACCGGCCAGCACCGTCCCGGCGGCGTCGGCGAGTGCCAGCCGGGAGCGGTGGGCGGCCGAGGGTTTCTCGTCCCCCTTGGGCAACACGTCGTACTGGAAGTCGAGGAGGGCGTCGGCGAGCACGACGAGGTGACGGGCGAGCCGCTCGGGCGCCCGGTGGTGCGCGGCGGCCTCCAGCACGAGCGGGTACTCGCGCAGGGCGTCGAGGAGGGTGGTGGCGTCGGCGGCGGTCGTCGCGTCGGCATCGTCCGCCGCGGGGGCGAAGCCGAGCTGGGCGGCGTTGCGCACGAGCGCCCGGGCGCGCGAGGCGGCGTACCGCACCCGGAAGAACTCGCTGGCCTCGCCCTGTACGAGCAGGACCGGCCCGAAGTGCGGCGGCCCGCCGGGGTCGGTGGCGAGCATGGCCCAGCGCGCGGCATCGGCCCCGAAGCGCCGGACGACGTCCCCGTCGGCCCGCGCCGGGGGCACGACGCGCTGCGTCCCGGTCCCGCCCGACACGCCCTGGCAGGCCAGCAGCCGCCCGACGGCCTCGCGCACGGCGCGTGCGCGGGGCTCCTGGTCGGTGGCGGCGGGTGTCACGTCCGGGCGGGGGCGGTCGGCGAACCCGTATCGCGCCCCGCGCTCGCGGACCAGCCGTACGACATCGGCGGCATCGCCGTCGGCGTCAAGACTGAAATTGAGGAACCCCGGCCCGGTGATGTCCACCTGCCGGATCCCGGCCACGCCACCGAGCCGTCGGGCCAGCAGCCCGGCCACCTCGGCGGGGGCGCGTCCACTCGTACCGGCCAGCTGGAGGGCGACGGGGCTGGCGTACTCCCCCACGCCCCCGGGCCGGGTCCGCTCGACGACGATCCGCTCGGGCACGACCGCCCCGGCGCCCAGCTCCCCGTCCTCGACGGCGCAGCGCACGGCGCGCACGACGGTACGGGAGAGGTCAGCGGGGGTCACGGGACCCACCCTAGGGGAGAAGGTCCCCCCTGACGCGAACCGGTTTCGCCATGTGAACTCCCCGCGCCCCGCCACCGCCGCGCTTGCGCTCGACGAGCCGCCGCACGACCCGCACCAGCTCGGTCGGCTCGAAGGGCTTGGCGAGGAACGCGTCCACCTGCGCGACGGTCCCGGGCTCCCCCTCGTACTGGTTGCACGCACTGACGATCGCGACGGGCACCAGCCGCGTCCGCGGATCGGCCCGCAACCGGGCGACGGTCCCGAACCCGTCCAGCCGCGGCATGACGACGTCGAGGGTGATCACATCGGGACACACCCGGTGCACCACGTCCAGGCACTCGGCACCATCGTTCGCGGTCACGACCTCGAAGCCCTCCAGCTCGAGATTGACCTTGATCAGCTGCCGGATGACCTTGTTGTCGTCGACAACAAGCACCCGACCCGAGGCGCCTGACACAACTCGAGAGTAGGTCGCCCTAAGCCCCCGCGTCCGGGTTTTTGCCACTTCCACCCCGTCCGGGCGACCCACCCCTCCTCCCCCACAAACGGGTTCCTGATCACCCCGCGGAAGCTGGTAGTGTTCAACCCGTCGCCGCACAGCGGATGACACGCCCCCGTAGCTCAGGGGATAGAGCAACGGCCTCCGGAGCCGTGTGCGCAGGTTCGAATCCTGCCGGGGGCACTCCAGCTGGTGGTGTGAAAGTGACGCTGACCAGCTGAAGTGCCAAGTACGAAGGCCCGGACTCAGTCCTACTGAGTCCGGGCCTTCGTCGTTGTCGCGCAGGGCTCACGCGTGAGCGGCGTGTGGGCCACACACGGTCCGTCAGGAGGGCGGCGCCTGGCCCACCTGACCTTCTTCCTCCGGCCCGGCCGAACCGCGACCGCCGCGAGCTCGACTGATCCACGGGCGGGGCCGGGACACCTATGGTGGGCGCGACCTGACCGCCGGATCCCGGAGTCGCGCCTCATGCCCACCCGTCAAGCCCGCACCACGCCCCGTACGCGCCGGTCCATGGAGATCCTGGCCGAGCAGTCCGGGGAACTGCACCACGCGGAGTTGTGGAAGCGGGTGAAGGACGAGCTTCCGCTGGCCGCCGAGGACGCCGAGACGTACAAGGACGGACAGGAGAAGGGCGAGAACGCCTGGCGTTGGCAGACGACCGATCTCGTCATGACGGGCTGGCTGCGCAAGAACAACGGGCTGTGGCGGATCACCCACCTGGGGCGGGAGGCACTGCGCGAGCAGTCCGACCCGGCCGCCTTCTACGACGCGGCGAAGGCAACCCTCGCCTACTGGAACCGCAACAAGCCCGGTTTCGCGTACGCGATCCGTCTGGTCGGCGCCATTCCCGCCGGTCGGTGGCTGGCGCTGGACGACCTGTCAGCGGCGACAGGGCTCGACCGCACCCCGCTCAGCCGCTGGCTCTGGGGAGTGCGTCCGTCCGGCGCGCACAGGGTCCTGGATTCCGACGGCCTCCCCGCTCCCGAGGTGAGGGCCGATCCCGACGAGACCGAAGCAGTGCTGAGGGCTGTCGCCGAGGAACTCGGGACCGGGGGCCTCACGGCTGCCACGGCCGACGCTCGTATCGAGATGGACGGACTCCAGCCCTACCTCCTCCCCGAAGACACCAGGGGCGCCCACTCCGTCAGCGCCTGGCTGGTACGGGGAACCAGTGCTCAGGGCAAGAGCATCGTGTCCCAGTGGTTGTCGGACGGCTTCTGTTCCCTGGCCGCGGCCAGGCTCGGCCCTGTGACCGCACCCATCCCCCGGGAAGAGCTGCGCCTGCGGGTCGAAGACCGCTACGCACACCTCTCGTACAACAAGCGCGGGGAACTCGCCGCGGAGTTCGACCTGTTCCTGAACCGGATGCACGAGGATGATCTCGTGTGCGCCACCGGCGGCGGCAGGTTCTTCCTCGGCCGGATCACCGGTGGGCCGCAGTGGCGGTCGGGCCCGGACGACCGAGGCGACCTTCGGCGCGCGGTCGAGTGGAGCGAGCTGGAGCTCGCGTACGAGGAGCTGCCGGAGGAACTGCGCGGACGCCTGTCGAGCCAGCACGATGTGGTGGACCTGACCGGGGCCGTCGACCTGCTCCGGGAGCTTTCCGAGGCGCGGCGGACCCCCGTGGTCCCTGAGGACGAGTCGGCCCTGCTCCCCTCGACCACCGGTGTGGGCGTCTCGCGCCCGGGCACCGAACTTCCCATGCCCGCTCCCGATCTGGCGGCCAGGCTGCTGGTCGGCGAGGACTGGCTCCAGGAAGTCCGCGATCTGCTCCAGGACCGGCGGCAGCTGATCTTCTACGGGCCGCCCGGTACCGGCAAGACCTACCTGGCACAGCACATCGCGGAGCACCTCGCCGGCGATCCGCGCGCGGTCAAGCTGGTGCAGTTCCACCCCTCTTATGCCTACGAGGACTTCTTCGAGGGTTTCCGCCCCGCCGTACAGGACGGCAGCGGATCCGGGGCCCTGACCTTCGCGCTGCGGCCGGGTCCGTTCCGGCAACTCGTCGACCTCGCGGACGAGGATCCCGACACCTCGTACTTCCTGATCATCGACGAGATCAACCGGGCCAATCTCGCCAAGGTGTTCGGCGAGCTGTACTTCGTGCTGGAGTACCGCGACCGCACGGTCGACCTCCAGTACTCGGGAGAATTCCGGCTGCCGAAGAACGTCTTCATCATCGGCACCATGAACACCGCGGACCGCTCCATCGCCCTGGTCGACGCGGCCATGCGCCGACGCTTCGCCTTCCTCTCCCTCCACCCGGACGAGGAGCCCACCCGCGATCTGCTCTCCCGCTGGGTCGAGGAGCAGGAAGCGGCCGGGGTGATCAGTCCGAGCGAAGACGTGCCCGCTCTGCACCGGGAGCTCAACCGGCGCATCGAGGACAAGGACTTCAAGATCGGCCCGTCGTATCTGATGCGGCCTTCCGTCTACGCCGACGGCGGCCTGGAGCGGGTGTGGAAGACGGCCATCCTGCCCTTGCTCGACGAGCACCACTACGGCGACGACGCGGTGGACGTCCCGGCGCGGTACGGGCTCCCGGCCCTGCGGCGCGCAGGCCTCGGTGAAATCCGGCCGGCCTAGTGGACACCGGCATCGCGGGCGAGGGACCGTCGGCGCGGCGCATCGACCTCGTGGAGCACGGCCCGTGGACCGACGTGCGGCTGGCACCCGACGCCGGTCGGGCACTGGCAGACTCCGGCATCGTCGACGCCCGCCCGGACCCGTACTCCGCCCGGACCGGAACCACCTGGCAGGTGCGCGGGCTGGGCAAGGTCGGCGCGATCCGGCTGGGCGGGGTGGAGGTGCACATCGCACCCAAGCTCCCCGTCCGGCGGTTGTTCTTCCTCCTGGGCTACGCGGCGGACCCGGTGAAGCACTGGCGGGACGACACCGAGGGGGTGGAGGTCGGCGCCGAGCCTGAGCTGCTCCCCGCGCTGGCCGCCGCCTTCGTGCGGCAGGCAGAACGCGCATTGCGCCAGGGCCTGCTGCAGGGCTACCGCACCACCGACAGCGCCCTGACCGTGGTGCGCGGACGGATTCGGGAGGGCGATCAGATACGGCGCCGCTTCGGTGTGCCCCTGCCGGTGGAGGTCACGTACGACGAGTTCACGACGGACATCGCCGAGAACCGGCTGCTGCTCGCGGCGACGACCCGGCTGCTGCGACTTCCCGGCGTACCGCGTCCGGTCCACCTCGGACTGTCCCGGCTGCGCGCCCGACTGGCGGATGTCTCCGTCCTGCCACCCGGTCACCGGCTGCCGGTGTGGCGTCCCTCCCGGCTCAACACGCGTTACCAGGCGGCGCTGCGGCTGGCCGGGCTGATCCTGAGGGAATTCTCGGCCGAGCAGGGCGGCGCGGGCACCCGGCTGGACGGCTTCGTCCTCGACCTGGCCGCGGTCTTCGAGGACTTCGTCTGCGCGTCGCTCTCCCGCGCCCTGCGCGCCTACGGCGGCCGCTCGGTCGCGCAAGCGCGCCATCACCTGGACGAGGCCGGCGGGATCCTGATGAAGCCGGACCTCGTCTGGTACGACGATGCGGGGCGGCCCCTCGGGGTCGTGGACGCCAAGTACAAGGCGGAGAGGCGCGAGGGCTTCCCCGGCTCGGACCTCTACCAGATGCTGGCCTACTGCACCGTGCTCGGCCTGCCCCAGGGGCATCTCGTCTACGCCAAGGGCAACGAACCGCGACAGCAGCACGCGGTTCGCGGATCGGGCACGATCCTCACCCAGCACGCGCTCGACCTGGACCAGTCACCGGACTCCGTGGTGCGGTCCATGTCCGTGATCGCCGCGGCTGTCGCCGGGAAGCCCAGCCGCCCTCCCGGGATGTTCGAGGGCACCGCCGGCCGGACCGGAACCGCGATCCGGACCGACCGGTGATTCGGTGTCACCCGTCGCTTCCCCGGCCCGACAGCAGGCCGGCCAGGGTCCGGGCGCTCGCCGGGCCGCCTCGGACCGGTCCGCCGTACATCGCCCGGGCCTGGTCCAGGGTGGGGAGGAGGCTGGGCGCGCGGTCCGTGGGGGCGCGGTCCAGGACGGTGGTGCCTGTTTCGGCTTCATGGGTGGGGGCGTAGCCGGCCGTGCGGAGGGCTGACAGCGTCTCCTCCGGCGGGGCTGTGGAGATCAGGACCGTGGGGGCGATGCGGCGCAGGCGGAGTGTGGTCAGGCCGCGGGCCTGGGCCACCTCGGCGATCAGCGCGGTGTCGTCCGAGCGGATGCAGCAGGCCGAGCGGACGACCTTGAGTTGTCCGTGGGTGCGGGCGCTGTCCTTGATCGTGTAGGCGAGCGGTTGGGGCAGTGCGGTGCCCTGTTCGCTTGCCTCCGTGAGGCGGCCGAGGAGCGCGTCCGCGCTCCAGCCGGCGTCCAGGGCCCGGCGGATGGAGGTTGCCGTGATGCGCCAGACCACCGCGTGCCCCTCGGACTCGATGTCACCGACAGCGGAGAGCAGGTCGGCGAGGGCGGGCGCGGGCGCACCGGTGACGGTGGCGGTCAGGTCGCTCTGGAAGCGGGCCGTCTCGCTGGGCTCGGGCAGCACGGCGTACAGGTCCTCGCGCAGCGCGGTCACCGCATGCGCCAGCGTAGGGCGCGGGGACAGGTCCTCGCCCAGGCCATCGGCGTCGCGGGCGGACGGGTCCGTGCCCGCGCCGGGCACCGCCGGGTAGTGGTGGGCCGCTCCCGCCTCCAGCAGTCGACACAGGGCCCGCCCGATGGGGGTGAGCGCGCCGTGGGCGACCACGCCGAGCAGGGCCGCCTCCGTCAGGGTGGCCGCCAGGCGATCGAGCACTCCGTGCAGGCCGGTCAGCTCCCCGGCGTCGTCCGTGGCCAGGTGGGCGCGCAGGGCGGGCCGGAACCACGCGGCCAGGGAGAGGAGTTCGGCGTAGCCCCGCGCGTCGCCGGTCAACCCGTGTCCGTCGGGAAGGACGGCGAGCGCTCGTAGGACACCGGTGCGCAGGGTCACGGCGTCCTCGTCCTGCGGGCTGACGAGCGCCACCGGGGTCTCGTCGGGGTCCGGCCAGTGGCTGAGCACTGCGGGGACCACGGCCCAGGCGGCCAGCAGCGGCAGCAGCTTGCCCGCGGCGGGGGCGGCCGCCCAGGCGTCGTAACGGTCGCTCGGCAGCAGCCGGGCGGAGGGCTTGGGGGCCTTGGGGTTCCGGCGGCCGCGGGGAGCGGGGGCCGGTTCGTCGTCCTGAGGGGCGGCCAGGCCGGCGTTGACCGCGAGGTCCAACCACAGCCGGGTGCCGGCCTCATCGGCCCCGGCCGCCTTGGCGAGCCGCCGGGTGTCCCGTACGGCGATCCCACCCGCCTTGCGGATCGCGACCGGCTGGGCGGCCAGCGCCCGCAGTACCAGTTCGGCCCGCCAGGAGGCCGCCGCGGCGGCCGCGCCGCCCTCACCGTCCCAGCCGGACGGCAGCGGCACGGTGGCGGTGAACGGTTCCGGTTCCAGCCGGGGGCGGGGTGCCGCACCCTCATCGCGCAGTGCACGCGCGACCTCGTACGGAAGCTCCACCAGGTCGGGACCGACCGGGACCAGCAGCCCGCGCACCGCCAGCCAGTCGGTGCCCTCGTCGCCGCTGCCGCCCTCCCGGAAGGCGTACTTGGCGTCGGGGCCCGCGTAGTGCTCGCCGTACCGGCCGACGAAGCAGTGGGTGCGCAGCAGCGGCGGGCCGGGGACCAGGTGGTCCAGGATCTCCCGCGCCCGGCCCGGGGCGTCCGCCACCAGCGACCGCACCCGGGCCGGATCGGCGAACAGGGCGAGGATCAGGTCCTGGGCCTGGTCGCGGGTACGGGCCGCGCCCTCGCCGAAGAGGTGTGCGGCGATCCGCTTGACCTCGGGGGCGTTGTAGGCGTGGGTCAGCAGCCGGTTGGCGGTGCGCCCGTAACCGTCGAAGCCGGTGGCCCGGACGTGCAACAGCGGCGGCAGCGCCAGTCTCCCCTTGGGCGCGGGGAGCAACAGCGCGCGCTCCCGCAGTCGGGCGAGCGCGTGCTCCGCCCGGCCGCGCTCCTCCCCCGGCTCGAACCAGGCCAGTACGTCCCGCTCGGGCACCAGCCGGTCCGCGGGCTCCACCGCGGCGAGGGAGTTCCTCTGTTGCCAGGGATACCGGGGCCCGTCCTCGGCCTCGCCACCGACCACGGGACCGTGCCGCTCCAGGGCGAGGGCGGCGATGGAAGCGAGCAGTTCCAGTTCCCCGGCGGTGCCCGCCATGAGGCCCTGCACCACGGATTCGTCGGTGAGCAGGTGGTCGGCGAGCTCGCGCAGGGTGGTGATCCGTCGGTGCTCGGCCGCGAGCGGCAGATCCCGCTCCTCCAGCAGTTCGGTCAGCTGCACGGGATCCAGGGTGCCCAGCCATTTCGCGAGGGCGGTACGCGCGTTCACCCGGCCAGGCTAGCGACGCCGGGTGACCCCATGGGGGTGACCCCGACTATCGCCAGGCACGAACGAGGTCTTCCGGACCCCAGTGCGCCGCGAGAGGCAGATCGGCCTCGACACCACAACGCGATACCGCCACCAGCGCCGTGCCCGGCTCGGCGCCGGGCACGGCGAGCACGTCCCGCACCAGGGCGTCGTACTCACGCCGGCCGAACGGCTGCGACTCCAACCACTTCACCGAGCCGATGAAGTGAACCTGCCCCGCGACGGGTTCACGGTCGGCTCCGATCAGGTCGATCTCCGGGTTGTTCTGCCGGTTCCACCAACCTCCGACCGCCTCCGTCCGCGGCCACCTCTCGTCGGGCAGCAGGCGCAGCAGGGACTCCCGGATCAGCGGCTCGACGGCCCGGCCCCGCCAGGTCGTCCACGACCGCTCGATGCGCTCCAGCGCCAGATCGCCGCGACCCCGTTCGACGAGCGGGATCCCGCGCTGCAAAAACGCCAGCCAGAACCGGAGGTACGGATCGGCGATGCGATAACGCTTGTTCTTGTTGTCCGCCTTGACCGACAGCGGCAGGTCAGCGGCCAGGACCCGCTTGGACAGCAGTGTGTTCAACAGTGGAGACAGCGTCCCCGAGGGCAGCGCGCCCGCGCCGCCGGCCTGTGCGGCAATGGTGGAGAACGTCCGCTCGCCGCTGCCGACCGCTTCCAGGATCGCGCGCGAGTGGGACGCCTCGGGAAACTCCCCGAGCAGCGACAGCTCGCCCGCCACCAACAGCGGCGCGAGCGGGTTGTTCACCGCCTCGCGCAGGAAGTCTCCGCGGCCCATCCCCGGCCGCCAGGACTGAACGATCTCCGGGAACCCTCCGGTGATCAGCAGCGCGTCCACCGCTTCCGCCGCGGCAAGGCCGGTCATCGCCTGCACATCGGCCAGATGCAGCGGCCGCACGGTCATCTTCGTCGCCCGGCCGAAGAACGGGCGTCCATAGGACTGCAGCGCTTCCATCACCGACATGTCACTGCCGACCAGGATCAACAGGACCGGCTTGGCGGACAGGTGCCGGTCCCAGACCGTCTGCAGCGCCCCCTCGAACTCCCCGTCCTGTTCCACCAGCCACGGCACCTCGTCGATCACCACGATGCTCGGGGCATCGTCCGGAACCGCGACCGCCAGGGAACGCAGCGCCTGGTTCCAGTCGGCGGCCTGCAACCCGGCCACCAGCTCGGCTCCGGGCAGAGCGGAATGCGCCAGCGTCGCGGCGAAGTCCGCCCGCTCGGTCACGGCATTGCGCCCCCGGGTCGCCTGGAAGACCACGTACGGCATCCCGGAACGGTCGCAGAACTCCTGGACCAGGCGAGATTTGCCCACCCGGCGCCGCCCCGTCACGATCACGGCCTGGCCACGCGTGGCGCCCGCGGCATCGGCTACCAGACCCAGTTGCCGAGCCAGCTGATCCAGGTCAGCGGCCCTGCCCTTGAACTCCATCAGTGTCACCTCCCCAGCATCCATGAAACATAGATTCGATATTACGTAGATCGAATCTTACTTAGATGCTAGCTCGTCTCCGACGTCCGGCGGGTCGGCCGCGCGGTGATCGGGTTCCGGCGGGACGTACGAGTGGGGTGGGGTGCGGATCGGCGGTTTTGCGGGTTGGGGTGGCGGGTCGGGGTCCCTAGGATCTGGGGCAGGCTGCATCGTGCCGCTGACCTGGCACTTTGTGGATCGGGAGTCTTACGGCGATCGAGGTGGCAGGCATGCGTGAGCTGGCCGAGACGGCACGGCAGTGGATCTCGGAGGGGCGGGCCGGTTTTCTGGCGCGGCCCGTCACCGAGCAGGGGTTCGGGCCCCGGGACGCCGGTGGGGCGGTGCTCGTCGATCCGCGCGGGGAGTGCGTGGGGGCCCTGTACCGGGGGGTCTTCGACGCCGAGCTCGTCGCGGAGGCGGGGGCGGTCGGGGCCGGGGAGAGCGCCCGGGTGTGCGAGGTGTCCGTCCGCGGGGCGGAGGCCATGGAGGCGCGGCTGACCTGCGGCGGGCAGGCGGAGATCCTGCTCCAGCCGCTCTCGGCGGTACCGGCCGCGTGGTGGGAGCTGCTGGCCGAGGGCGTCGGGGTGGCGCTGGTGACGCGCCTGAACGAGGCCGCCGACCAGGCCGTCAGTGAGGTCGTACGGGCGCTCGACGCCCCCGCCACCGACGCGGAGCGGCGGGCCTCGGAGCTGCTGGGCACGCACCGGGCGGGGCGCGACGCGCTGTACGGGGAGTCCGGGCTGGTGCTCGTCGAGGCGTACCCCTCCGCGCCCTGCCTGGTGATCGGCGGGGGCGGCGAGCTGGCGCGCGTCATCGAGCGCCAGGCCCTGCTGCTGGGCTGGGACGCCGTGCTGGTCGACGACGGCGCGGAGGCGGGCAAGGTGCTGGAGGCCCGTCGGGACGGCGCGTGCCTGGTGATGCTCAGCCACGAGCCGGACTTCGACGTCCCGACGCTGCGGGGCGCGCTGGCGAGCGGAATCCCGTACGTCGGTGCGCTCGGCTCCCGCAAGACGCAGGCGCGGCGGCGCGAGGCGCTGCTGGCGGACGGGGTAGGCGAGGCGCAGCTGGCCCGGGTGCACGGCCCGATCGGGCTGGACCTGGGGGCCCGGACGCCGGCGGAGACCGCACTCGCGATCTGCGCGGAGATCCTGGGCGTGCTGAGCTCCCGGGGCGATGCGGCGCGGGGCACGGGGGCACTGCGCGACACGGACGGGCCCATATATTCATAGTTTGTAGTTGTTTTTCGTGATTTCTTGGGCATGGCGGGGGTCCGGCGCGGGTACCAATCCGACATGGACACGACCCTGAGCGACATCGCGTGGTTCCTGGTCGTCGGGATTGCCGTGGTCGGCTTCCTGATCGGCGCCTTCTGGATGGGCAAGAAGGTCCGGGCGCAGGAACCAGCGCCCCCCACCCCCGAGAGCCAGCCGCACCTGCCGGACGGCGGCGCGGTCTACGAGCTGCTGGAGGAGCGGGAACCGGTCGAGATCCCCGAGGGCGGCCTGCGGCCGCACGAGATGCAGGGGTACGGGAACTTCGGCTCGACCACCTCCAGCCATCCGGAGGAGGTCAAGGCGGCGCGCGACGCCGAGTACACGACCTGGCACCGCCCCGCCACTCCCTGAGCGGAGCAGCGTCGAACGTGGTGGTGGGCGGCCCCTCGGGCCGCCCACCACCACGTTCACGTCACCACCCCGTTCACGTCAGGCCGAGCTGCGTCCCCGGGGAGCGGCCTTCTTCGTGGCGGACGCCGTCTTGGCCGTTGTCTTGGCCGTTGTCTTGGCCGTTGTCTTGCCCGTCGTCGTCTTGCCCGTCGTCGTCTTGGCCGCCGTGGCCGTCGTGGCCGTTGCCGTCTTGGCCTTCGTCGCCCTCGTCGTCTTGGTCGCGGTGGCGGCCTTCTTCGTGGTCGGCGACGCCGCCGTCGACTTCTTGCCGGTGGCCGCCTTGGGGGCCGCGGCCGCCTTCGGGGCGTTCTTGCGGGCCGCCTGCGGGCGGATCGGGGTCACCTCGGCCACCTCGGCCGGCTCCGCCGCCTCGCCGCGCGACGCCTTGGCCGCCCGTACGCTCTTCTCCAGGGCCGCCATCAGGTCGATCACCTGCGCGTCCCCGCTCGCCTCCGGGGCCTGCGTCGGGGTCACGGCCTCCCCCGACTCCGACTTCGCCGCCAGCATGGCCTCCACCGCCGTGCGGTAGTCGTCGTGCAGCGAGGCCACCTCCACCTCGCCGAGCGTGGCCATCAGGGCGTCCGCGAGGTCCAGCTCGGCTTCCCGGATCGTCACCTTCGTCTCCGGTGCCACGCCCTCCGGCACGCGGATCTCGTCCGGCCACAGGAGGCCGTGCATGGCGATGACGTCGTCCACCACCCGCAGCATGCCGAGCCGCTCGCGCCCGCGCAGCGCGAACTTGGCGATCGCGACCCGGTCGCTGCGCTTGAGGGCCTCGCGCAGCAGGGTGTAGGGCTTGGCCGCCGGGACGCCGTTCGCCGCGAGGTAGTACGCCGCGTCCATCTGGAGCGGATCGATCTGCGCGGCGGGGACGAAGGTCACGATCTCGATCGTCCTGGCCGTGGGCAGCGGCAGCGTCGCGAGGTCCTCGTCCGTGATCGGGATGACCGATCCGTCCGCCTCCTCGTACCCCTTGCCGATCTCGGTCGAGCCGACCTCCTCGCCGTCCAGCTCGCACACCTTGCGGTAGCGGATGCGGCCGCCGTCGGCGGTGTGGATCTGCCGGAAGGAGATCGCATGGTTCTCGGTGGCGTTCACGAGCTTGATCGGGATGCTGACCAGGCCGAAGGAGATGGCCCCGTTCCAAATGGATCGCACGGTTCCTCCTGTTTCGTGGCAATCTCATCGTATGACGCCGATCACAACGGTGGAGGGGCGTCGCCTCGCGCTCAGCAACCTGGACAAGGTCATCTATCCGGGCAACGGCTTCACCAAGGGCGAGGTGCTGCACTACTACGCCACCGTCGCGGGCGCCCTCTTGCCCCACGTGCGCGACCGGCCCGTGTCGTTCCTGCGCTATCCGGACGGGGCGGACGGCCAGCGGTTCTTCACGAAGAACCCGCCGCCGGGCACGCCCGCGTGGGTGGAGACCGTACGGGTGCCGCGCTCCGAGGACCAGCTCGCCGAGCAGGTCGTGGTGGGCGATCTGGCGACGCTCGTGTGGGCCGCGAACCTGGTCGTGGAGTTCCACGTGCCGCAGTGGACCACCGGGCGGCCCGCGGTCGCGGACCGGCTGGTCCTCGACCTCGACCCCGGGGCCCCGGCGGGCGTGGCGGAGTGCTGCGCCGTCGCGCTGTGGCTGCGGGAGCGGCTGGAGGCGGACGGGCTGGAGGCGTACGCGAAGACCTCCGGTTCGAAGGGGATGCACCTGTCGGTGCCGCTGGAGCCGACCCCGTCCGAGCGGGTGTCGGCGTACGCGAAGGCCCTCGCCCAGGAGGCGGAGGGCGCCCTGCCCGAGCTGGTCGTCCACCGGATGGCGAAGGCGCTGCGGCCCGGGAAGGTGTTCGTCGACCACAGTCAGAACGCGGCGGCCAAGACCACCGCCGCGCCCTACACCCTGCGGGCGCGGGCGCTGCCGACGGTGTCCGCGCCGGTGTCCTGGGCCGAGGTGGCCGGCGGCGCGCGGGACCGGGACCCCGGGGCGCTGGTCTTCGTCGCCGACGAGGTGGTGGCGCGCCTGGCCCGGGACGGGGACCTGTTCGCGCCGCTGGCCGACCCCGCCCGCGCCCGGGCGCTGCCGCGCGCCGGCGGTCGTACGGAGCCTGGTGGCCGTACGGCGGGTGCGCCGTGATCCGGGTCGCGCTGGCCGCCGCCGTGCGGGAGCTGCCGCGGGGCGCGGGGCTGGCGTACGAGCCGAAGTTCGACGGGCACCGGCTGGTGGTCCGGCGGACCGTCGAGGGCGTGGAACTGCAGGCCCGGTCGGGGCGGGTGGTGACGAGCGCCTTCCCCGATCTGGCCGCCGCGGCGCGGCAGCTGCCCGCCGGCACCACGCTGGACGGCGAGGTGGTGGTCTGGCACGCGGGCCGCACGGACTTCGCGCTGGTCCAGCGGCGGGCCGCGGCGACGGCCGCCCGGGCGGTGCTGCTGGCCAGGAGCCTGCCGGCGTCCTACGCGGCCTTCGACGTCCTGGAGCTGGCCGGGCTGGATCTGCGGGCGCGGCCGTACGAGCGGCGCCGGGCGCTGTTGGTCGATCTGCTGCTGCCGCTGGGGCCGCCGCTCCAGCCGGTGCCGATGACGACCGACCCAGCACTGGCGGCGACCTGGTACGAGACCCTGCCGGCCAGCGGGATCGAGGGCCTGGTGATCAAGCGGCTGGACCAGGCGTACCCCGCGGGCCGGCGGGGCTGGCAGAAGCTCCGGCACACGGACACGCGGGACGCGGCGGTGGTCGGGTACACGGGCACGGCGGCGCGGCCGCTGGCGCTGGTCCTGGTCCTCTCGGGCGACGGGGACGGTGATCCGGAGCCCGGCGCCGGCACGGCTCCGGACGCCGGGACCGGCCCGGGGGGCCTCCCGGACCCGGACCTCGACGCGCCCCTGGTCTCCAGTCCGCTGTCCGCCGCCGTCCGGGCGGAGGTGGCCGCGGTGCTGGCCGCCGCGCGGGGCCGGGGGGACCCGGGCGGCGGGACGGTCACCGCGATCGGGTTCGGCGAGGTGGCGTACCGCGCGGTCGATCCGCCGCTGACGGTGGAGGTCCGCTGCGCGTCGGGCCGCCACCCGCCGCCGGAGGTGCTGCGGCTGCGCCCCTCCTGGTGAGCCGGTCCGTCCCGGTGGGGCGCGGCAGCGGTGCCCTCCGGGGGCGCCTCAAACGCCGGCGGGGCTGGATTCGGGCAGCCTCGGACCCCACCTGGACCCGGGAGGCGCGCGAGCGACCGTCCCTCCGGGGGCGCCTCAAACGCCGCCGGCGGCGCTGGATTCGGGCGGCCCGCGTGGAGCCGTGGGGGTGGGTCAGACGTCTGACCAGGTGTGGCGGTTGCGGGCCGTCGTGAAGAGGGCCTCGATGTCCGAGGGCTTGAGCGTGGCCGGGGCGCGGGTGAGTCGTGCGGCCGCGGTGGCCGGTTCGAGGACCGCCACGTCGCGCAGGGACGGCACCTTCTCCAGCCGGTTCGACTCGACCACCACGAGCGCCGGGGTGACCGCGGTGACCAGCGCGTGCGTCGCGCGCTCGGCGGCCCGCCGGACCCAGCGGACGTCCGGCCGGGGCTCGGCACGCCCGACGGTGACGAGCAGGTCGCCCACGTGGACCCGCTGCCGGCGGCCCGCCACGGCGCGCACGCACCACACCCCGCCCGGCCCGATCAGCAGGTGGTCGATCCGGCCCGCCCCCGGCAGCGGCACCGCGTGCAGCGCCCGCCAGCCCGCACCCTCCAGGGCGTCCAGCTCGGCCCCGACCCGCTCCTGGGCGAGCAGGTCCGGGCGCATCCGGTGGCGGGTACGGGCCCCCGCGGCGCCGTGTTCCAGCTCGCCCAGCAGGGCCTCGCCGGGGCGGTTCGGGGCCAGGTCGTCGTCCGGGTGGAGGGACAGCCGGGCCAGGTCCGCCGCGCTGGGCACGGGGGGCGGGCCGACGGTCCAGGCTCCGGTCAGGTAGGGACGTAACACCGCCAGCGCCGCGTCCCGGTGCCGGTCGGACAGGACGCTGACCCGGCCGGCCGGCCGGTCGTACCAGGCGACGCTGCGCCCGTCGGGCAGATTGACCCACAGTCGGCCACGGTCGGGCAGCACCTTGAGTCCGAGCCCGAGGCCGTGTTCCCGTTCACGATCACGCATCTCCCTCACCCCCGCCGTCCATGGGAGCAGGCGCGGCCGCGCGCGGCAATCCCCCGGTTGTGTAACGACACCGCCGGGACCCTGCCGCCTCGCTGTTACAAAGCCACCACGGAACTGCAACGGCCGCGGCCTACGTTTATGCCACCTGGACACGCCAGGGCCCGACCTGCGATGAAGGAACCCCGTGAGCACCGTCCGCCGCACCATCGTTCGCGCCGCCGCCGTGACCGCCTGCGCCGGAAGCCTGCTGGCGCTGCCCGCTGCCGCCGCGCTCGCCGACGGGCTGCCCGCCGCGACGTCCGCACAGGCCGCGACCGCCCCGCAGCGGGTCCTCGTCAAGAGCCTGACCCTCGCGGACGGCGTGTCCACCGCGCGGGTCTACCGGGTCGCCCAGGGCGCCTACCAGGCCGACATCCTGCGCGACGGGTCCAAGGTCTCCACCCTCAGCAGCCGCGCCGGCGCCCCCGGCTACGGCCGCGCGGACGGGCTGCGCCTCGCCCTCCAGCCCGACGGCCGGATCTCCTCCTGGTCCGCGGGCGCGTCGGCCGGCACGGCGGCGTCGCCGGCCACCGACGGGAACGACGTCGTACCGGCCGCGCTGTCCTCCTCCGCCGACGGCCACAAGACCGCGCGGCGGACCGGCTTCGCCGACGCCGCCACCATCACCCCGTCCACGACCCTGCGCACGTCCACGACCACGGGCGCGTCCACGACCACGGGCGCGTCCACGACCACGGGCGCCGCCTCCGGCGCCGAGCGCACGGTGGCCCTGCGGCTCGGCACGCTGACCGGCGCGCCCGACGACGGCGCACTGCTGATCGCCGCGGGCGGCGGCATGGCGGCCGTCGGCGCGGCGGGCCTGGGCTTCGCGATGCTGCGGCGCGGGCGCACCGAGGCCTGACCGGCCGGGACCCCCGTAACGACCCCCGCCACGCCCCCTCCACGCCCCTCCACTCCCCCCGCCGCGACCTCCCGGAACGGCCTCCGGTACGGTCCCCGGACCCGCGCCGTCGCGCTCACGAACCGGACGGCCGCGCAATCGGGGCGTACCTCTGCATATGGTTGACGGGACAGGTTCGGTCGGCGACGCAGGGGACGGGAGGACGCAGGGGTCCGTGAAGACGTTCCGCACGCGCGTCCGTACGCGCCTCCGCACCCGGCACCCCGCGCGCTCCCGTTCCCGTACCCCGGCGCTCCCCGCGCTGCTGGCCGTCGCCGTGCTGCTGGCCGCGACCCCGGTGGTCGCGGGATGCAGCAACACCGGCGGGCTGTCCAGCGCCGGGGCGACCCCGACCGCGAACGGGCCCGTGCACCTGTGGCCCGAGCGCAAGGGCGCCACCGTGCCGCCCGCCGATCCGGGCGGGGCGCCGCCCGAGTACGTCAAGGGCATCCCGCCGGTCAAGGACCAGAACGTGCACGGCGTGGATCCGGTCGCGCTCATCCAGGCCGAGGTCAGGAACCACCGGGGCGCCACCGTCGGGCCCGACGGGATGCCGCGGGAGACGGCCGAGGCGATCCTGGCGTGCCCGACCGGGCAGCAGCCCGCGGAGCCGGGCGCCGCGAAGTCGGCGAAGTGCCCGGTGCTCACGCCGTACTACCG
Source organism: Streptomyces sp. NPDC098789 (assembly GCF_044759975.1). Lineage (NCBI taxonomy): Bacteria > Bacillati > Actinomycetota > Actinomycetes > Kitasatosporales > Streptomycetaceae > Streptomyces > Streptomyces sp. NPDC098789. The sequence continues at coordinate 478,726 of NZ_JBIWAJ010000001.1, read as the reverse complement.
CGATCTGACCGGCAACGACAAGGACGAGCTGATCGTCGGCTTCGAGCTGCCGGACCAGCAGATGTCGGTGCGGGTCTACACCGCCGACGCGGACGGCCGGCTGAACCGGATCATGGCCACCACCGACTCCGTGATCAGCGTCGAGCTGGCGGGGCGGGACGTGGTGCTGCACGTGCCGAGCGCGAACCCCGGCTACGAGCTGAACACCGCCTGGTCCTGGGACGAGAAGCAGCGGACCATGCTGCCGACGCGGGAGCAGATCATCCGGGTGCCGCAACGACCGGGCGCCGGCGTGAGCCCGCAGCCGCTGCGGCCCCGCCGCGGGACGAACGGCGGCGGCGGGAACGGTGGCGTGGCGGGCGGCGGCACGGTGAACGGCGGCGGTACGTCGTGACCACACCCAGCGGTCCGCGCGCCCGCGCGGGAGCGCTCCGGGAGCGGATCCCGCTGCGGCTGCCGGCCTGGACGGCCACCCTGACCTGGAAGTCGGCGTGCTTCATCGTGGTGATGTGCTGCACGCTCGCGGCCGTGCTCGGTGCGCTCGTGCACGTCGCGGTCACCCGGCAGACGGTCGCCACCGCCCGCGACAAGGCCCTCGGCAAACTGCACGACGCCTCCCGCTCGTACGAGGCCGGCGAGAACCTGCCGCCGGACTCCGCCATCGACCCGGCGGGGCTGCCGGCCTCGCTGCGCGCGCTCGCGGTCTCCGGGCAGCGGGGCACGATCGTCAGCGACTACGACGGCCGCCCGGTCATGTGGGCGGCGGCGCCCGCCGACGGCCGGGCCCTGGCGACGGCCGTCGACTACAGCCAGAGCGCGCGCACGATCAACGGCCTGGACCAGGCGATCATCGGCTCGTCCGTGCTGGCCATCGGGGGCACCCTGCTGGTCGGCGCCTTCGCCGTCACCCGGGTCACCCGCAGGCTGCACCAGACCGCGACCGTCGCCCGCCGGATCACCCAGGGGGACCTGGACGCACGGGTCGGGGACGCCCGCACGAAGGATCCCGCGCGGCGGCAGGACGAGGTGGCGACGGTGGCCGCGGCGCTGGACACGATGGCCGGCAGCCTGCAGTCGAAGCTGCTGAGCGAGCAGCGGTTCACGGCGGACGTGGCGCACGAGCTGCGCACCCCGCTGACCGGCCTGCAGGCCGCCTCGGAGCTGTTGCCGGAGGGCCGTCCGACGCAGCTGGTGCAGGAGCGGGTGCGCACGATGCGCCAGCTCACCGAGGACCTGCTGGAGATCTCCCGGCTGGATTCGGGCAGCGAGCAGGTCGAGACGGACCTGCACCGGCTGGCGGCGGTGGCGGAGCGGGCGGTGCGGGCCTCGGGCACGGCGACGGAGGTCGTCGTGGTGCGCGACGTCTACGTCGAGACGGACCGGCGGCGCCTGGAGCGGGTCCTGGGGAACCTGATCGCGAACGCCCACAAGCACGGTCGGGCGCCGGTGGCGCTGACGGTGGACGGGCCGGTGGTGACCGTACGGGACCATGGGGACGGCTATCCGGAGTACTTGGTGGCGCACGGGCCGCAGCGGTTCCGGTCGGAGCCGCGGGGTGCGGTCACCGGCGCGGGCGGCGGCGCGAAGGGGCACGGGCTCGGCCTGACGATCGCCGTCGGGCAGGCCGAGGTCCTGGGGGCCCGGCTGGTCTTCGCCAACGCGGCGGACGGCGGAGCGCTGGCGACGCTGACGCTGGACGCGCCCACGGGGGACGTGTCCGCGGGGGGCGTGCCCGCGCGGGACGCGTCAGCCGACGGGGCCTGACCCGTCGCGTTCCGCTTCTCGGTCCGTCCCTCGGTCCGTCGCGGCCGGGGTCACCTTGGTCCAGGGCCAGCGGAGCTTCGGCTTCTGCCCCGAGGGGTCGTAGGCGTACTTCCAGCCCTTCTGGAGGTGCAGGCGCTTGGAGTAGCCCGCCGGGACCCGCTGGTAGAGCAGGACCGCGGGCGGTCCGCCCGCCGCGTCCGGGACGGGGATCTCGTACCACTTCGGCGGGTGGCCGGTCGGGCCGAGCAGGATCGGCAGCACTCGGCCGTCCATCGGGCCGCCCTCGAAGGGGGTCGGTTCGCTTCTCACCCCCCCAGTGTCACAGGACGGCCGGGGTGTCACAGCAGGTGGGCGGCCTCGGCGACGACGGGGACCACCCGGCGGGCGAGCACCCCGACCGGGCCGTCCGCGGATTCCAGGGCCAGCGCCGCCCGGGCGGCCGCGGCCGTTTCGGGGTCGGTGGCCGCGGTGGCGGTCAGCAGGGCGATGAACTGGTCCACCAGCCAGTCGCGCAGCTCCGCGACCGGCGGCTCCTTGCCCTCGTCGAGCCAGATCAGCGAGGCCGCCTCGACCGCCGTGATCCAGGTGCGGACCATCATCCGCAGCCGGGGGCCGGGCTGCGGGACGTTCAGGTGGAAGAGGATCTGGCCCGCGGCGGTGCGCCGGATGCCGTCCACGGTGGCCGTCGTGCGGGAGGTCTCCACCACGCTGCCGCCCTGGAGGAGCGCGCTGAAGCCGGCGTCGTGCTCGTCGACGAAGGCGAGGTAGCGGTCCAGGGCGCGGGAGAGCCGCTGGGTCAGCGGGCCCGCCTGCGCTTCGGCGAAGCACTGGCCGAGGACGTCGGCCGCCGAGCGCAGGGCGGCCTCGTACAACTGCTGTTTGCCGCCGGGGAAGTACCGGTAGACCAGGGGGCGCGAGACCCCGGCGGCCTCGGCGACGTCGTCGAGGGAGATGTCCTCCGGGGCCCGGTGCGCGAAGAGCGACAGGGCCGCCTCGATGATCTGCGCCCGCCGTTCCTCGACGCTCAGGCGGCGGTAGGCACGCGGCGCCGGGGCCGCCGGCGGAGTCCGGGTCATGTCCGCAGGGTAACCCCACGGACCGCTCCACCGGCCCGGCATCCGGCCCTCGCGGGCGCGAGCACCACACGGGCATCACGCGGGCGCCCGTGCGGACAACGGGCGGGCGTCAGGCGAGCAGCCCCGAGGTCTGCCAGAGCTTGCGGCCGACCCCGCGCAGGACGCCGATGTCGTCGAGGAAGTCGGTGAGCCGCTTGGCGCCGGTCTGCATGACCTCGCGGCGGTGGCCGCTCGCCTTCACCTGGGCCGTCGCCTCGGCCCGGTCCAGGCCGATGTTCTCGTACACCTGGCCGTTGACGAAGGCGAGCGAGAAGACCCGGGCGGCCTGGCCGCAGCTGACCCGGGTGAGTTCGCGCTCCCAGCGCGGGGCCGTGATCATCTGTCGGCGCAGTTCCTCGCGGGCGTACCGGACGTGCCGGGCCTCCTCGATCACGTGGATCCGGGTGACCCCGCGCACCAGCGGCTGCACGCGCTCGTCCGGGAAGGTCAGGCGCTGCATCCAGTCGAGGATCTCCTCGCCGAGGAGGGTGCAGGCGAAGGAACCGGGCGTGGTCGAGACGGTCTTCAGGACCCGCGCCAGGTTGTGGTTGAGGCGGGAGACCGGGTATTCGGGGGCGCCGCCCTTCTGGATCATGCGCGCGAACATCATCGAGTGGCGGCACTCGTCGGCGATCTCGGTGAGGGCGTAGCGGACGTGACTGCTGGTCAGCGGCTTGTCGTAGATGTGCCGGGTGAGCAGCTGCATGAGGATGATCTCGAACCAGATCCCGAGCGAGCCGAGCGCGGCCGCCTCGTGCCGGGAGAGCTCGATGCGCTGCTCCTCGCCCATCTTCTTCCACAGCGGGGTGTCGTAGAGGGAGAGCAGCTCGGGCGGCCAGTAGTACTTGCCCTCGATCGTCGGGGCGTCCCAGTCGAGTTCCTTGTCGGGGTCGAAGGAGTGCTTGGCCGAGGATTCGAGCAGCCGTTCGGCGACTTGTTCCCGGTCCTTGAGGAGGCCGAGGGCGTCGCGGAGCGCCGCCCGGTCGGTCACGGTCGTCATGGCTCGGACACCTCTCACAGGGTGGGGTCCACGTGGGTTACCAGCGGTCACCTCTTATGAGACTGCTTGTCAGCAAGCCCGTCAATCCCCTGTGCCCGACTTGTTGACCGGCTGTCTACCAACGTGTGACGCTGCCAACTGTCGAGTCCTGCACGGCAGTCAGCGCACGCGCACCCAGGGGGCGTACATGTCGACACACCCGCTCTACACCAAGGACCCGGGCGACCCCGTCTGGCAGGTTCCGGCCTCCGGCGCGGCCCGTTTCAGCTGGGAGTACGACGAGGGGCGCGAGCGGCTCCTCGCCCTCTACCAGAAGGGCAAGGACAAGCAGTGGGACGGAGCGACCCGGATCGACTGGGACCTCGAAGTCGACCCGTACGACCCGCTGGGCACGCCCGACGACGTCCTGACCCTCTACGGCACCCGGCACTGGGCCAAGATGACCGAACGGGACAAGGGTGACCTGCGACGGCACTACACGGCCTGGCAGTTCAGCCAGTTCCTGCACGGCGAACAGGGCGCGATGATCTGCGCGGCGCGCATCGTGGAGTCGGTCCCGGACCTCGACGCGAAGTTCTACTCCGCGACCCAGACCATGGACGAGGCCCGGCACGCCGAGATATACGGCCGCTTCCTGCACGAGAAGATCGGCATGCTCTACCCGGTCAACGACAACCTCCAGGGGCTGCTCGGCGACACCCTGCGCGACTCACGCTGGGACATGCCCTACCTCGGCATGCAGGTGCTGATCGAGGGCCTCGCGCTCGCCGCCTTCGGGATGATCCGCGACACCACGGACAAGCCGCTGCCCAAGCAGATCCTCGCCTACATCATGCAGGACGAGGCCCGGCACGTGGCCTTCGGCCGGATGGCGCTGCGCGACTACTACAAGCAGCTCACCGACGCCGAACTGCGCGAGCGCGAGGAGTTCGTCATCGAGGGCTGCTACTTGATGCGGGACCGGCTGCGCGGGGTGGAGGTGCTGGAGAACTTCGGCATCGGGAAGCAGGAGGCGGCCGAGCTGAGCGAGCAGTCGGAGTTCCTGCACCTGTTCCGCAAGCTGCTGTTCAGCCGGATCGTGCCCTGCGTGAAGGACATCGGGCTGTGGGGGGAACGCCTGCAGAAGGCCTACCTCGACATGGGCGTCTTCGACATGGGCGACTCCAACCTCGACCTGCTGATGGCCCAGGACGAGGAGATCGCCGAGAACCTCGACCGCGAGCGGTTCGCCGAGGAGGAGCGCCGGCGGGTCGCCGAGGTGGAGGCCGCGATCGCGGACGGGGCGTCGGGCACCTCCGGCACCTGACGCTGTGGCCGCCACGGGGTGTCGGACGCTCAGCGGGCCAGGGCCGCCCGCATCACGGCCCGGGCGATCGGGGCGGCCGCGCCGTTGCCGCTGATGTCCCCGCGGTCGGCCGCCGCGTCCTCCACGACCACGGCGACCGCCACGGCGGGCCGGCCCGCGGCCGCGTCCTGCGCCCAGCCGATGAACCAGGCGTACGGGACGCCCTCGTTGCCCACCCCGTGCTGGGCGGTCCCCGTCTTGCCGCCGACCCTGGCTCCCGGGATCGCCGCGTTGCGGCCCGTCCCGTCCTCCACCACCTTGACCATCAGCTGCTGGAGCCGCAGCGCCGTGCCCGGGGCCATCGCCCGGACCGGGCCGCGCTGGTCGCCGCGGCGGATCGGGTCGCCGTCGCCCTGCGTGGTCCGGTCGATGAGGTACGGGCCGCGCACCTCGCCCCCGTTGGCGACCGCGCCCGCGACCATCGCCATCTGGAGCGGGGTGGCGGTGGTGTTGAACTGGCCGATGGCGGACAGGGCCAGCTGGTCCTGGCTCATGTCGGTGTCGAAGTTGGACCGCGACACCCACGCCGGCACCCGCAGCCCCTCGTCGTTGAAGCCGAACCGGCGCGCCGCCTCCACCATCCCGCGCAGCCCGACCTGCACCCCGATCTTCGCCATCACCGTGTTGCAGGAGAACTGCACGGCCTCCGCCATGCTGGCGTCCTGGCAACCGCCGGAGGCGTTCGGCAGCGTGGTCGTGGTGCCGGGCAGGACGTAGGGGTCGGGGGTCTGCGTCGGGGCGTCCACGTCGCTCACCACTCCGGAGTCCAACGCGGCCGCCGCCGTCACGATCTTGAAGGTGGAGCCGGGCGGATAGGTCTCGCGCAGCGCCCGGTTGAGCATCGGCCGGGCCGGATCGGCGTTCAGTCGGGCCCAGGCGCTCTTGACGGCCGCACCCGTGCCCGAGAGCGCGGCCGGATCGTAGGAGGGGCTGCTGACCAGGGCGAGGATCCGCCCGGTGGCGGGCTCGATCGCGGCCACCGCACCGCGCTTGCCCGCGAGTCCGGCGTAGGCGGCGCTCTGCATGCCGCCCTTCAGCGTGAGCACCGCGTTGCCGCCGTCCGGGCGGCTGCGGGCCAGGTCGTACCAGAGCGGGAAGGCGGTCAGCCCGGGGTCGGTCCCGGCGAGGACCGCGTCCTCGGAGCGCTCGACGAAGCTGGTGCCGTAGGTCTGCGAGGAGTAGCCGGTGACGGGTGCGTACAGCGGGCCGTTCGTGTAGGTCCGCTCGTAGCGCAGCAGTTGGCGGCTGTCGCGGGAGCCGGTGATCGGGCGGCCGTCGACGAGGATGTTCCCGCGCGGCTGGGCGTACCGCTCGATCACCGGACGCTTGTTGGCCGGGTTCCCGGCCAGGGACGGGGCCTCCCAGAGCTGGACCCGGGCCACGCCCACGAACAGGGCGAGGAAGAGCGCCGCGCAGAAGTACCCGCACCAGCGGATGTACCGGATCATCCGACCCCGCCCTCCGCGCCGGCGTCGCCGCGCGGTCGCGGCCGCCGCGCGCTGTCGCTGAGCCGGACCAGCAGGGCCACGATGACCCAGTTGGTCACCACCGAGGAGCCGCCCTGGGCGAGGAAGGGCATCGCCATGCCGGTGAGCGGGATCAGCCCGGTGACCCCGCCCGCGATCACGAAGACCTGGAGGGCCACGATCGAGGCGAGCCCGGTGGCCAACAGCCGCCCGAAGGGGTCGCGCAGGGCGAGCCCGGCCTGGAAGCCGCGGGCGACGAGCAGGGCGTAGAGGACGAGGATCGCGCAGAGTCCGGCCAGGCCCAGCTCCTCGCCCGCGGTGGCGAGGACGAAGTCCGACTTGGCGGCGAAGCCGATCAGGAAGGACTGGCCGTGGCCGAGTCCGGCGCCGAGCAGTCCGCCCGCGCCGAAGGCGAAGAGCGACTGGGCGAGCTGGCCCGGGCCGCGCCCCTGCTCGATGGAGGCGAAAGGATTCAGCCAGTCCTCGACGCGACCGTGCACGTGCGGCTCGAAGGTCCCGACGGCGTACGCGCCCACGCCCGCGAGCAGCAGCCCGACGGCGATCCAGCCGATCCGACCGGTGGCGGTGAAGAGCATGATCACGAACAGCCCGAAGAACAGCAGCGAGGTGCCGAGGTCGCGCTCCAGGACCAGTACGCCGACGCTCAGCAGCCAGATCGCCAGGATCGGGCCCAGTACGCGGCCCGGCAGCATCCGCAGCCACAGGATCCGGCGGCCGGTCAGGGCCAGCGCGGTGCGGTTCGCGGCCAGGTAGGAGGCGAAGAAGACGGCGAGCAGGATCTTGGCGAACTCCCCGGGCTGGAAGGAGAGTCCCGCGAAGCGCACCCAGATGTGGGCGCCGTTGACCGCCGGGAAGAAGACGGGGACCAGCATCAGCGCGAGGGCGGTGGCCACCGCGAGGTACGCGTACCGCTGGAGCGAGCGGTGGTCGCGCAGCGCGGCCACCGCGACCACGAAGAGAGCGACCCCGAGCCCGGACCACAGCAGCTGGTCGCCCGCGGTGGGGTGGCCGGGCGTGGTGAGGTCGAGGCGCTGGATGAGGACCAGGCCGAGGCCGTTGAGGAGGAAGGCGATGGGCAGCAGCAGCGGGTCGGCGTAGGGCGCCCGCAGACGTACGGCGAGGTGCGCGAGGAGCGCGGCGACGGCGAGCCCGGCGGCGTGTCGGGAAGCGTGCGGGGGGAGGTGGCCGACGCTCGCGAGGCCGACGTAGAGGTGGCCGAGGACGGAGATGAGGACGGCGCCCGCGAGGAGGGTCAGCTCGACGCCCCTGCGCCTGGCGTGCGGTGCGCCGGGTGGCGGAGCGGGCTCCGTGACCTGTGCCGTCAGTGCGGTCATGAGGGCAACGTAGCAAGCGGCGGTAGGTTATGTCCCTTTATGTCATAGTGAGCCGAAGAGTCGCCGAAGAGTCGTCAGAAGTGGTCGCGCATGCGCCTGTCAGTCGAGGAGTCGGGGTCATGGGGCCTGTGGAGTTCATCGTCCTCGCCTTCCCGGAGGAGCAGCTGCGGGTGTCCGCGGTCGCGGCCGTGATGGGCCTGCGCAAGAGCGGGAACGTCCGGCTGATCGACGGGCTCGTGGCCACGAAGACGGCGGCGGGCGAGGTGCTGGCGGCGGAGTTCGACGAGTTCAAGGAGCTGAACGGGCTGCTGACCGGCCGGGAGGCGGCCCCGCTCATCGGGCCCGAGGACGTCCGCGAGGCGGCCGACCTGCTGGACCGCGGCAGCTGCGCGCTGCTGGTGTTGATCGAGCACCTGTGGGCCGAGGACGCGGCGATCGCCGTACGGGCGGCGGGCGGCCGGATCGCGGGCTCGGTCCGCATCCCCGCGGACCGGATCCCCACGGACCGGGTGCCCACGGAGCGGATGCCCACGGGCGGAACGGGAGCTGCGTGATGTTCATCCGACCGGTGCACGCGGTGGCCCGCCCCGCCGAGCGCCCGCCGGGGCGGCCGCTGCTACGGGGACTGCTGGCCCGCGGCGCGTACGTCTGGGAGGGCGGCGAACCCGCCCGCGGCGCGGCGGCCACCGCCCCGATGTCCCCGCAGGCCGCCGCCCTGGCCGGACGGCTGGAACGGCTCGGCGCGCTGGCCCGGGAGGGCCTGCTGACCCCGGAGGAGTTCTCGGCGGCGAAGGCGCGCCTGCTGAAGGGCTAGCGACGGAACCTGCGGCGGTACCCGCGGAAGCGGCGGCGAACCCGCGGCGGTACCCGCGCGGAACCGGATCGGCAGCCGCGCGGCCACCGCAGGAGCGCCTTGCGCCGGACGGGTGGGGGCGGCGACCCGGCCGACTCGGGTGGGCGATTTGTCATACCGGTCGTGGCACGATCACGCCCTCGGTTCCCCGGAGGTGATCCCATGTCACGTCGGCTGCTGCGTGCCGCCTGCATCGCCGCGACCCTGGTCGCGACCGTCCCGCTGTCCGCCGCCGCCGCGCCCTCGGTCGGCCCCCCGGTCGGCCCGCCCTCGGGGCCCGCGGCCGCACCGGCCGCGCCCGAGACCCCGGAGACCCCGGAGACCCCGGAAGCCCCCGAAGCGGCCGGGACCCCCGGAGCCACCGGAGCCGCCGGAGCCCTGCCCGGGGCACCCGGTGCGCCGGCCGTGGGCGGGCTGCTCACCCGGATGCAAGGGCTCTACCAGAAGGCCGAGGAGGCCGCCGAGGCCTACAACGCCACCGAAGTCGCCCTCACCGCGCGCCGCGCCGAGGAGCGCCGGCTCAGCGCCGACCTCGGCCGGGCCCGCACCGAGGTCGGCGCCCAGCAGGCGCTGGCCGGTCGGTTGGCCCGGGAGCAGTACCGGGGGGCCCGCGGCTTCTCCCCGTACGCCCGGATGCTGATGTCGGGCGACCCGAACAGCGCCCTGGACGAGCGCCGCCTCGCCGCGCACGAGGGCGCCCGTCGGGCCGGCGTACTGGCCCGGCTCGCGCAGGGCGAACAGCAGGCCGGGACCCTGGCGGCGGCCGCCCGCACGGCGCTGGACACCCAGCAGGCCCTGACGGCGGAGGGCAAGCGGCACAAGGACGAGGCCGCGGCGCAGCTCAAGGAGGTCGAGCGGCTGCTGGCCTCGCTCACCGCCGCGCAGCTGGCCGAGCTCGCCGATCGGGAGCGCGGCGAGAGCGCCGACGCGCAGCGGGAGCTGGTGGATTCGGGGCGCCTGGGCAGCCCCGGCGCGGCCGGCGCCCGTACGCCGAGCGCGGCGGGCGGCGCCGCGCTCGCCTATGCGAGCGAGCAGATCGGCAAGCCCTACGTGTGGGGCGCCGAGGGGCCGGCCTCCTTCGACTGCTCGGGGCTCACCTCGCGGGCCTGGGCGCACGCGGGACGCTCGATCCCGCGCACCAGCCAGGAGCAGTGGGCGCAGCTCCAAAAGGTGCCGCTGGACCGGCTGCGGCCCGGGGACCTGGTGGTCTACTTCCCCAAGGCGACCCACGTGGCCCTCTACGTCGGCAACGGCAAGGTGATCCAGGCACCCCGCCCGGGGGCCGAGGTCAAGGTGTCGCCGATCGCCGCGAACCCGCTGCTGGGGGCCGTGCGGCCGGATCCCGACGGGGTCGCGCTGGCGTCGTACAGCCCGCCGCCGCTGCCCGAGGGCGCCGGTTCGGGCACCGGGTCCGCGACGGCGGGTGACGACAGCGGCTACTCCTCCGAGGAGGCACTGCCCGGCGCGTCCTCGGCGACCGGGGCGTCCTCGGAGTCCGGCGCGGGCGAGGCCGCCGAGGCGACCTCCGCGAGGTAGTCCGCGGTGTCCTCGGGGTCGTAGAAGTACGCGTCGAAGTCGGCCGGGTTGTCGAAGCCGTTGGCGAAGCGGTCCGCGACCGGCTGGAGCCGCCCCGCCGCGCCGATCAGCTCCAGCACGTGCTCCGGCGGGGCGCCCAGCATCGCGTTGGTCCACTGCGTGACCGGCTTGCCGGTGGTGAACCAGTACTTGTCGAAGGTGGCCTTCATCCAGGCCTCGTCGAACGGCTTGTCCCCGTGCATGAGGATCGAGGAGAGGTACGAGGCCGCGCACTTGGCCGCCGAGTTCGAGCCCTGTCCGGTGATCGGGTCGTTCGCCACGACCACGTCCGCGACGCCCAGCACCACCCCGCCGCCGGGCAGCCGGCCGATCGGGTTGCGGACGATGGGCGCGTACCGGCCGGCCAGGGTGGCGCCCGCGTCCGTCAGCTCCACGTCCTTGGCCCGCGCGAACTCCCAGGGCGTGAACCGCTCCATCAGGTCCAGGGTGAAGGCGAGGTGCTTCGCCGGGTCCTTGATCCCGTCGAAGACGTCGAGCGGACCGCCCGGCACCCCCTCCCAGAACAGGATGTCCGCGCGCCCCGAGGTGGTCAGCGTGGGCATGAGGAAGAGCTCGCCGACGCCGGGGACCAGGTTGCAGCGGACCGCCTCGGTGTCCGGGTGTTCGGGCCGCGGGCCCAGCCCGTGCACGTAGGAGACGGCGAGCGCGCGCTGCGGGGCATCGTAGGGGGAACGCGCCGCGTCCCGCCCGAACAGGGAGACCAGCTCGCCCTTGCCCGCCGCGACGAGCACGAGGTCGTAGGTGCGGGAGAAGAAGTCCAGGTCGGCGAGGGAGGCGCCGTGGACGACCAGCTGGCCGCCGCGCTGCACGAAGGCGTCCAGCCAGCCCGCCATCTTCACGCGCTGGTCCACGGACTGCGCGAAGCCCTTGAGCCGGCCGAGCCAGTCGATCGGGCGGGAGCCGTCGGGGGCGGCGACCGAGACGCCGACGCCCTCGATCCGCGGGGCCAGGTCCTCCCAGGAGTTCAGCCCCAGGTCGCGCTCGTGCCGGAGCGCGGTGTCGAACATGCATTGCGTGGACATGACCCGGCCGCCGCGGATCTCGTCCGGCGTGCGGTTGGACATGAGGGTGACCTCGTACCCCTTGGCCTGGAGACCGAGGGCGAGCTGGAGACCGGACTGCCCGGCTCCGACGATGAGTATCTTGCGCATGGCGGTGTGTCTCTCCGGGCGATGCGGGGGCACGGGCGTACAGGACCACGTGCGTACGGGCGGTACGCGAGGGGCTATTCGGGGGTCGCGTCCAGGGCGTGGCCCACGAGCGTCAGCAGGGACTCCACGACCGTGGCCCGGTCGCGCGCGTCCATGACCACGACGGGCACGGACTCGGCGATGGTCAGCGCCTCCCGCACGTCCTCGGGCTCGTAGGAGTCGGAACCCTCGAAGTGGTTGACGGCGACGGCGTACGGCAGCCCGCAGCTCTCGAAGTAGTCGAGGGCCGGGAAGCAGTCGCGCAGGCGGCGGGTGTCGGCGAGCACGATGCCGCCGATCGCCCCGCGCACGAGGTCGTCCCACATGAACCAGAAACGTTTCTGGCCGGGCGTCCCGTACACGTACAGGACCAGGTCGTCGTCGAGCGTGACCCGGCCGAAGTCCATCGCGACGGTGGCCGTTTCCTTCTCCGGGGTGCCCGTCAGGTCGTCCGTCGGCGCGCTCGCCTGGGTCATCACCGCCTCGGTGCGCAGCGGGGTGATCTCCGAGACCGAGCCGACGAAGGTGGTCTTGCCCACCCCGAAGCCACCCGCGACCAGCACCTTGACGGCGACGGGGGCGCGGGAGCGGTCGTACTGCCAGGGCAGGACGGGATCGTCCGCGGGGTCCGCGGGGGCGGTCGGGTCAAAGACGGCGGAGCCCACTGAGCACCCTTTCGAGCAGCGCGCGGTCGGGGCGGCCGGCGGCGTGCCCGGTCCCGTAGACGCGGATCCGTCCCTGGTCGGCGAGGTCGCTGACGAGCACGCGGACCACGCCGAGCGGGAGCTTCAGCAGTGCGGATATCTCAGCGACCGTGCGCATGCGGCGGCACAGCTCGACGATCGCGCGCATCTCGGGCATCTTGTCGGGCCGGGCCGGCGCGGCCTTGGTCCCGGGGTCGAGGGTCGCGACGAAGCTCTCGACGTGCAGGACCTGCGCGAAGCGGGTGCGCCCGCCGGTGAGCGAGTACGGGCGGACGCGGGCGGGGCGCCGGTCCGCGCCGCGTATCGGCAGCCGGTCGGTGGCCGGACTCCTCACGAGGTGTTCTCCATCGACTGGCGCAGCTCGCTGCGGACTTCGGGGGTCAGGACATGGCCGGCGCGGCCGACGAAGAGCGCCATGTGGTAGGCGACGACGCTCATGTCGCAGTCCGGCGTGGCGTGCACGCCGAGCAGGGAGCCGTCGCTGATCGCGGTGACGAAGACGGAGCCGTGCTCCATCGCCACCATCGTCTGCTTGACTCCCCCGCCGTCCATCAGCTGGGCGGCGCCGGTGGTGAGGCTGCCGATCCCGGACACGATGGTCGCGAGGTCGGCGGTGGCTCCCCGCGGGCCCCTGAGACGGGCCCCGGGCTCCGCTCCGCCGTCCCCGTCACCGTCGCCGGCGGTCGGGCTTGGTTCGGAGGAGAGCAGCAGCAGGCCGTCGGAGGACACGACGGCGACCGAGACGATGCCGGGCACCTCCTCGACCAGATCGGTGAGCAGCCATTGCAGGTTGCGGGCCTGGGTGCTCAGTCCGTACGTACTGGGCGCGGTCATGTGCGTGCCTCCTGTGCGGTGTCCCCCGGATCTGTCTGGCCCTCGGCGTCCGCGAGTTCGGCCTCCACGACGCGCCGCCCGTCCCTGGACCCCTGGTAGAAACCGCCGAGGCGACGGCGGAGTTCCTCGGCGTCGACGCGCTTGGGTTCGGCGTCGCCGTCGGTCCCGGCCCCGGCGCCGGCCGCGGTGGTGGAACCCGTGGCCCGGCCGGGGGCCGCCACCGTGCGCGGGGTGCGCTTCGGCAGGCCCTTGTCGGTGACCGCCTCGTCGGCGAGGGCGGCGGGGTGGCTGCCCTGCCGGGGCACCCAGTCGCCGTGTGCGTCGGGAGCCTGGGCGTGCCCGTGCCCGTGCTCCGCGCGGGTGGCGGGCGTGAGGAGTTCCTGGCCGCCGGGCACCTTGCGCCCGGGCAGGTCGCCGCGCCGCGGCAGCGGGGCCGCGGGGGCGCCGCCGTCCGGTGCGGAGGGCACCACGCGGGCGAGCAGTTCCTCGGCCGGTTCGGGGGCTTGCGGGGCCGGTTCCTCGGCCTGCGGCAGCACCGGCAGCCGGACTTCGAGCGTGCGCTCGGCGTCGGGCACCTCCGGGTCCGCCGCGGTGGCGTCCTCCGGTTCCGGGGTCGGGTCGGGGGTCTTCTCGCTCAGCGGTACGACCGGGATCCACTCCCGCTCGCCCGCCGGAGCGGTGTCGTCCGACGCGTCCCGGGCGTCCGGCGCGTCAGTGGCGCCCTCGGCGTCGGACGGCGTCGCCTCCGGCGCGTCAGTGGCGCCCTCGGCGTCGGACGGCGTCGCCTCCGGCGCGGGAGCGGGAGCGGGGACGGACACGCCCTCGCCGCGCGGGCGCGCCGCCAGGACGTTGCCGTTGGCCTCGGCCACCACGCCGGGGAGGTCCAGGAAGGCGAAGCCCTCCGGGGCGGTCAGGTGCTGCACCGGGGAGCCCGGCGCGCCCACCGGCAGCAGCGCGGCCGGAACGACCACGAGGGCCTCCGTGCCGCCGCCGCGGGAGGCGCGGAGCTCGGCGGTGACCCCGTGGCGCGCGGCGAGGCGTCCCGCCACGTACAGCCCCAGGCCCAGCCCGTGCTCCGCCTCGGGCTCCTCGTCGTACGCCTCCGGCGCGGACAGCCGGGAGTTGAGGGCGGCGAGCCGGTCCCCGCTGACCCCGATGCCCTCGTCGATGACGGACAGCACGGCGTCGCCGTTGTCGAGCAGCCACCCGGAGACCTTGACCTTGGCCTCCGGCGGCGAGAAGGTCGTCGCGTTCTCCAGCAGTTCCGCCAGCACGTGCGAGATGTCGTCGGCCGCGTGCCCCGCCACCTGCGTGGCACCCGGCAGCGCCGCGAGGTCGACCCGCTCGTAGCGCTCGATCTCGCTCACCGCGGCCCGCATGACGTCCACCAGCGGGACCGCGCCCGCGTGCCCGGGCCCGTGTTCCTGACCCGCGAGGACCAGCAGGTTCTCGTTGTGGCGGCGCATCACCGTCGCCAGGTGGTCCAGCTTGAAGAGGGTGGCGAGCTGGTCGGGGTCCTGCTCCTTGGACTCCAACTCCTCGATGACCGCGAGCTGTCGCTCGACCAGGCCGAGGGTGCGCAGCGAGAGCGAGACGGAGGTCGTCGACATGATGCGCCGGTGCTCCTCCAGCCCCGCGCGCAGCCGTGCGAGTTCGTCCTCCAGGGCGCTGCGGCCGCTGCTCAGGGCCTCGTTGCGGCCGATGAGGCGGCGGCGGTCGGCGTCGAGCCCGGCGACCCGGGTGTGCAGGGAGACGGTCTGGTCGCGCACCGCGTTGAGGTGGCGGACCACCTCGGCGAACTCGTCGTTGCGCCCGGTGAAGCGGACCGGTTCCACCGAGCCCTCCGGGGTCGCCAGCCGTGCGGCGCCGCGGCGCAGGACGGACAGCGGCCGGGTGAGGGAGCGCGCGACGGCGGTCGCGAAGACGACGGCGAAGAGGAACAGCGCGCCGAGGATCGCGATCGTCCGCTCCAGGGCCGTCACGTCGTCGTCGCGCAGCGCGGCCAGCGCGCTGGAACGCTCCCCCGCGAGGGTGGATTCGACGGTCCGCATCCGGTCTATGCGCGCCGACAGCGCGCTCCCCACGGCCTCGCCGTCGAGCTTGCGGTCGGCGGGGGTGAGGGTGGGCCGGTCGGTGAGCCGCTTGAGGTAGTCCTCGGCGCTCTTCACCTCGGGGCCGGTGACGGTCGCGGCGAGGGTCTGGCGCACGTCGGGGCGGGCGGCGCGCGCGAAGTCGTCGAGCGCGGCCAGCTCCCGCACCCGCGAACGCTGGGCGGCGGTGGCGAGTTCGTCGACGGCGGCGGCGTTCTGGGGCTGCTCGCCGCGCGGCACGGCCAGCGCCGCGAGCAGCAGCCCGCGGGTGGCCGAGGCCTGCTCCACGGCTTGGCCGAGGGGGGCGAGCGGACGCGTGGTGGCGAGCGCTCCGGTGGCGCGGGGCGGGGTCAGTTCGGCGAGCTGGGCGCTCGGGGCGGTCAGCTGCGCGAGCAGGGCCGAGTAGGCCTGGTGGGCCGCGAGGGCGCCGCCCTTGCCGCCCACGGCCTCGGCGCGCACGCCCTGGATCCGGCCCAGCGTCCGGGCGAGCGGTTCGTCGGCGGCCGCGCGGAGTTCGCCGGTCTGCCGGTCGGTGCCCGCGGCGCGTCCGTCGACGACGGACCTGCCCGCGGGGCCCGTGGCGGGGCGCCCCTTGGCGACGTACTCGGTGACGGCGTCGCGCTCGTCGGCGAGCAGGTGCGTCAGGGTGAGCGTCTGCTGCGTCCGGTCGGCGAGGGTGACCAACTGCTGGGAGTCGTTCAGCTCGGAGGTGGCGGTGACCACCGCGGGGGCACCGGCCGCGAGGACGGTGAGCCCGGTGACGGCAACGCCCATGACCAGCCTGCGGCGCACCCGTACGGTGCGTCCCGCACGACCTGCCGCGGCGTGGCCGTCGGCAGGGGTGGCGGCGGTGCCGTTCTTCCGAGACGGCTTCTTCTGCACCGGTGCTCGCAATCCTGTACGTGTGCTCGTGCTCGTCTACTCGTGTGGCCGAGGTACCGGCCGGTCAACAAGTAAACGCCCCCTGCCCCCTCGTACCGCTTCAGACCTTCGCAGTGTGTTTGGGAGAGAGCCGCACATCGCTCACCCGGCCACTTGAACGAGTGAACAACACGGAGGAGTTGACGAACAACTCGGGCAGCTCCTCGTCAGGCCCGGTGTCCGGACAGACGGTTGAAAGATCCATGGGTGCTTGACAGGATGCCCGCCCACAGCTGCTCGGACCCTTCGATTCCGCCACTTTCGGACCATTCGGGCGGCGTTGGCCGCGCCGGCCGACCCCTCGCCCGCCGCCGCGGCACCCCCGCCGCGACCCGGCCCGTTCACCCGCTCGCGCCCCGCCCGCCCCTCCCCCGACCCCCGCCCGACCCCCGGCGGACCGGACATCCCGGGCAGACTGTCCGCATGCGCATCGACCTCTCCTCCGCCCCCGGCAACCCGGAACGCCCCAACGAGGACTGGCTGTCGGCCGCGTTGCCCACGTCGGGCGGCGGTGGCGTGCTCGTCGCGCTGGACGGGGTCACGCCCCCGGGCGGCGATGTCGGCTGCGGGCACGGCGTGCCGTGGTTCGTGGCCCGGCTCGGCGGACACCTGACCGAACTGTCCGGATCGCACGGGGACATGCCCCTCGACGGGGTGCTCGCCGAGGCGATCCGCCGTACGGCCGACGCACACCGTCAAACCTGTGACCTTTCTCACGTCCGCACGCCGCAGGCGACGGTGGTCGTGGTCCGCTGGGACGCGGAGTACGTCGAACACCTCGTCCTGTCCGACTCCGTGCTGCTGCTCCGCGGACCGGAGGGCGGGGTGACGGCCGTGCTGGACGACCGGCTCGACCGGGTGCCCGCCGAGCTCCTGCGCTCGGAGGCCGCGACCGACGTGCTGCGCAACGCGGACGCGCCGGGCGCCTTCTTCACCGCGGCCGCCGACCCGTCGGTGGCCGCCCGGGCGGTCACCGGCCGGACCCCGCGCGCCCGGGTGGTGGCGCTGGCCGCGCTGACGGACGGCGCGAGCCGCTGGACGGACACCTTCGGGGCGGGCGACTGGGCCGACTGCCTCGCGGTGCTGCGCAAGGAGGGCGCCGGGGCGCTGATCGACCGGGTCCGCGCGCTGGAATCCGCGGCGGCGGCCGCGGGCGGCCGGGTCCGCTCGAAGGTCCACGACGACGCCTCGGCGGCCTACGCGGAGCTGTGAGCCCGTACGGAACGGACCCGTACGGAACGGACCCGCGCGGAGCCGTGGGCCCGCGGGCGGGTCACTCGGCCTCGGCGCCCTGGTTCAGCTGGTTGAGCAGTCGGGCCAGCTCCGCGACCTCGCCGCGGTCCCAGTCCGCGAGCTTGCGCATGTACTGCTCGCGGCGGGCGTAGCGGACCCGCAGGAAGCGCTCCCGGCCCTCCTGGGTGAGGTCGACCAGGAAGGCGCGGCCGTCGGCCGGATCCTGTTCGCGGGCCACCAGCCCGAGGGTCTCCAGGGCGCGCAGCTGGCGGCTCATGGTCGCCTTGCCGACGCCGAAGTAGACGGCGAGGTCGGTGGCCCGCTGGCGGCCGGCCGCTTCGAGGCGGGTGAGCAGACCGTACGCCGCCGGTTCCAGCTCCGGGTGCAGTGCCCGGGCCATCTCGCCGGAGGAGGCGCGGGCCCTCCGGAGGAAGACGGACAGCTCCCGCTCCAGCGCGAGGAACTCCTGGTCTTCGCTCCCGTGCACGTACTGCTCCCATCGAAGGTGTGGAACACCAGTATCGAGCAGCGGATCGCGCGACGGCCCGGGACCCCGTCGCAGCGGGATCCCGGGCCGTCCGTCCGGTCAGGCGGCGACGACCACCGGCTCCGCCGCGGCCGACAGGGCCAGCTCCAGCACCTGGCGCACGTCCGTCACCGGGTGCACCTCCAGCCGCTCCAGCACCTCGGCCGGTACGTCGTCCAGGTCCGCCTCGTTCCGCTTCGGGATGATCACGGTGGTGATCCCGGCCCGGTGCGCGGCCAGCAGCTTCTGCTTGACCCCGCCGATCGGCAGCACCCGCCCGGTCAGCGACACCTCGCCGGTCATCGCCACGTCCGTCCGCACCTGGCGGCCCGACAGCAGCGAGGCCAGCGCCGTGGTCATCGTGATGCCCGCGCTCGGGCCGTCCTTGGGGACCGCGCCCGCCGGGAAGTGGATGTGCACGCCCCGGTCCTTGAGGTCGGCGACCGGGAGCTCCAGCTCCGCGCCGTGCGAGCGCAGGAAGCTGAGCGCGATCTGCGCCGACTCCTTCATCACGTCACCGAGCTGGCCGGTCAGGGTGAGCCCCGCGGCCCCGGTCTCCGGGTCGGCCAGCGAGGCCTCCACGAAGAGCACGTCGCCGCCCGCGCCGGTCACGGCGAGGCCGGTGGCCACACCGGGGACGGCGGTGCGCCGCTCGGCCGGGTCCTGGCCCGCCTCGGGCACGTGGTGCGGTCGCCCGATCAGGCCCCGCAGATCGTCCGCACCGATCCGGAAGGGGAGCTCGCGCTCGCCCAGTTCGTGCTGGGAGGCCACCTTGCGCAGCAGCCGCGCGATGGACCGCTCCAGCGTGCGCACGCCCGCCTCGCGGGTGTACTCGCCCGCCAGCTTGCGCAGCGCGTCCTCGCCGAGGGTGACCTCCTCGGCCGCCAGTCCGGCCCGCTCCAGCTGCCGGGGCAGCAGGTGGTCCCGGGCGATGACGACCTTCTCGTCCTCGGTGTAACCGTCCAGCCGGACCAGCTCCATGCGGTCCGCCAGCGCCTCCGGGATCGCCTCCAGCACATTGGCGGTGGCGAGGAAGACCACGTCGCTGAGGTCCAGTTCGACCTCCAGGTAGTGGTCCCGGAAGGTGTGGTTCTGGGCCGGGTCCAGGACCTCCAGCAGCGCCGCCGCCGGGTCGCCCCGGTAGTCGGAGCCCACCTTGTCGATCTCGTCCAGGAGCACCACCGGGTTCATCGACCCGGCCTCCTTGATGGCCCGCACGATCCGGCCGGGCAGCGCGCCGACGTACGTGCGGCGGTGGCCGCGGACCTCGGCCTCGTCCCGTACGCCGCCCAGCGCGACCCGGACGAACTTGCGCCCCATGGCGTGCGCCACGGACTCGCCGAGCGAGGTCTTGCCGACCCCGGGCGGCCCGACCAGGGCCAGCACGGCCCCGCCGCGACGGCCGCCGACGACGCCCATGCCGCGCTCGGAGCGGCGCTTGCGCACGGCCAGGTACTCCGTGATGCGGTCCTTCACGTCGCTCAGCCCGGCGTGCTCGGCGTCCAGGATCGCGCGGGCGCCCTGGATGTCGTACTCGTCCTCGGTCCGCTCGTTCCAGGGCAGTTCCAGCACGGTGTCCAGCCAGGTGCGGATCCAGGAGCCCTCGGGCGACTGGTCGCTCGCCCGCTCCAGCTTCTCGACCTCCTTGAGGGCCGCCTCGCGGACGTTCTCGGGCAGGTCGGCCTCCTCGACGCGGACGCGGTAGTCGTCGGACTCCTCGCCCTCCTTCTCGCCGTTCAGCTCGCGCAGTTCCTTGCGCACGGCCTCCAGCTGGCGGCGCAACAGGAACTCGCGCTGCTGCTTGTCGACGCCTTCCTGCACGTCCTTGGCGATGGACTCGGCCACGTCCTGTTCGGCGAGGTGGTCGCTGAGCATCGTGACGGCGAGCCGCAGGCGGGCGACGGCGTCGGCCGTCTCCAGCAGCTGGAGCTTCTGCTCCAGGGTCAGGAACGGCGAGTAGCCGGAGTTGTCGGCGAGGGCCGAGACGCCCTCGATCTGCTGCACCCGGTCCACGACCTGCCAGGCGCCGCGCTTCTTGAGCCAGCTGGTGGCGAGCGCCTTGTACTCCTTGACCAGCTCGGCGACGGCGCCGGGCAGCGGCTCCGGCACCTGCTCGTCGACGGTCTCCCCCTCCACCCACAGGGCGGCCCCCGGCCCGGTGGTACCGGCCCCGATCCGGACCCGGCCCCGGCCCCGGATCAGCGCCCCGGGATCCCCGTCGGACAGCCGCCCCACCTGCTCGACGGTGCCCAGCACACCGGTCCCGGCGTACTTCCCGTCGACCCGCGGTACGAGCAGCACCCGTGGCTTCCCGGTCCCGGCGGCGGCCTGGGCCGCTTCCACGGCACCGCGCACCTCCGAGTCGGACAGGTCCAGCGGAACGACCATCCCCGGCAGCACGACCTCGTCGTCAAGCGGCAGCACGGGCAGAGTGAGCGTTACGGACGTCGAAGCCATGATTTTCCCTCCGGCAGCGAAGTTGAGCTATGCCGACTCAATGCTTGTGCGCCGCCCAATGTTCCCCAACCTCCGTTCGCCCGGGGCGAACGCGTCCGGCCCTCCCCGGACCCGGGGCCGTTGTCAGTGGTCGGTCCTACCCTTCGCGCATGAGCATCCTCGGGAGCTACGTCCGGCTGGCCGTCGACGAGCTGGAGCGCGCCCGGCGCGATCCGGCCTGGGTCGAGGCGTGCCTGGGGGCGCGGTCCGAGGAGACGCACGGGGCGCTCGGGGCGGGATGGACGGGCGGGGAGCGGTGGTGCAGTACCGGTACGGCCTGGGACGCCCTCGGGTTCCTGACCCGGCGCCTCGGCTTCCCCGTCGACATCGCGCACGGCGAGGAGGCGCTCCCCTGGAGCGGGTCGGAGGGCGCCGGGGCGGGGGCGGCGGCGTGGAGCTACGGGCCGCCGCGCTGCCTGACGCCCGGGCAGGTGCGGACCGCCGCCGCGGCCATGGCGGCGACGGGCGGCGAGCGGCTGGTGGGCGGCGTCGGCCCGGCCGACCTGGCCCGGGCCGACGTCTACCCGGTGCACGCCTGGGAGGGCGGGGCGTCGCTGGAGGGCGTCGTGGCCCGCTACGAGGAGCTGCTGCCCTTCTTCCGCGCCGCGGCGGCGGACGGTGACGCGCTGCTGGTGTGGCTGTCCTAGGAGCTCGTCCAGGAGTTAGTCCAGGAATTGGTCCAGGAATTGGTCCAGGAGTTCGTCTAGGAGGCCGTGATCTTCACGTCGCCCGAGCTGGTCGTCACGGTCAGGCGCGCCGCGGCCGCCGCGTCCGTCGGGACGCTCACCTCGCGGTCGCCGGAGCTGGTGCTCACGCCGACCCGGTAGGGGCCGCCGGGCACGCGCAGGGTGACGTTCCCCGAGCTGGCCTGCGCCGTCACCGAGGAGGGCGCCCGCGTGAAGTCGAGGTGGGCGTCGCCGGAGCTGGAGCTCACCTCGGCGCCCGGCCCGCCCAGTGCCGTACCGGTGATCTCGCCGGAGGAGGTCGAGACGCGCAGCGCCCCGGCGATCCGGTCGGCCCGTACGGATCCGGAGCTCGCCTCCAGGTCGGCCTCCGCCACGCCCGTCACCTTGATGGAGCCGCTGCTCGTGCCCAGCTTCACCTTGGCCGCGGCCGGCACCTCCAGCCGGTAGTCGACGTAGCAGGAGGTGCCGTCGCCGCAGTCGTCGGTGAAGGTGAGGGCGCCGGCGGAGACCCGCTGGCCGGGGCGCGGCGCGGTGTCGCCGCGGTAGTGGACCGTGCGGTGGACGGCGACGCCGGGACCGTTGCCGGGGACCACCTCGATGGAGCCCCTGCGCGCGTCCTTGATCTCCACCGAGGTGACGGCCTCGGTGACGGTGGCGTCGGCGGCCGCGGTCTTCGTCGTCTTCTGGTCCCCGCCGGCGAGGAGGTCGGGGGTGCAGCCGGAGACGAGCAGGCCCGCGGTGAGGGCGGCGAGGGCCGTGACCGGCAGGGCGAGGGCGCGGCGTGAAGTCATGCGACCAGTCTCCCGACCGGGGCCCCGTCGATCGATGACGCTGCTACCCGTCCCGAGGTGGTGCTAGCACCACCCCCGTTCGCCCGCTGCCGACTCGATCCGCCGCCGGCGGGTGTCCTCAATCGCCGGACGGGCCGGCTCCCCCACCCCCGGACACCGGCGCGCCCCGCCCCAGCCCTCCGGGCCCGGCCCACATCAGCCCGTCCGGCGCCCGAGGCCCGGCCCAAATCAGCCCATCCGGCGCCCGAGGCCCGGCCCACATCAGCCCGTCCGGCGTTTGAGGACCCGCCGGAGGCAGGCCGCGCCGACGCGGACCGGAACCGGCCCACCTGCGACGGAACATCCGAGGTATCCGGGACCCTCGGACCGTCTCGCCCCCGGCCGCCCCCGGCGGGTCCTCAAACGCCGGACGGGCTGAATGTGGCCCGACACCCGGCCCGGAGGGCCTGGTCAGGGGCCGGTGGTCACCGGGAGGGGGCCGGGGGCGCCCCACTCGCTCCACGACCCGTCGTACACCCCCGGATCGGCGTACCCCGCCAACACCGCCCCCAGCGCGAGCACACAGGCCGTGACCCCCGAACCGCAGCTGACGTACAGCCGCTCCCGATCCCCCGCCACCCCCCGCAGCGCGGCCCGCAGCTCCGCCTCCGGCAGCATCGCACCACCCCGCTGGAGCTCGCCGAACGGCAGGTTGAGCGCGCCCGGCATGTGCCCGCCGCGCACCCCGGCCCGGGGTTCGGGGGCCGTCCCGGCGAAGCGTTCGCGCGTACGGGCGTCCAGGACCGCCGCACCCGCCGGATCCGCGAGGGCCGCGGTGACGGCCGCGCTGTCCACGATCAGCCCGGGCCGGGGCCGGGCGGTGAAGGTCCCCCGGGGCCCGTCGTACCCGGCGGGCAGCTCCTCGACCGGCAGCCCGGCCGCCTCCCAGGCGGGCAGTCCGCCGTCGAGCACCGCGGCCCGGTCGAAGCCCATCGCCCGCAGCATCCACCAGGCGCGGGCGCTGGAGTAGATCCCCGCACCGTCGTAGACCACCACGGCGCTGGTGTCGTCGATCCCGAGGGCCCGGACGGCCCCGGCGAAGGCCTCGGGTCCGGGCATGGCGTGCGGCGCGGGGGCGGTGTGGTCGGAGAGGACGCCGTCGAGGTCGAAGGGCCGGGCCCCGGCGATCCGTCGGGGCGCCCCGCGGTGGGCCCCGACGGACGCGTCCACCACGATGAGCCCGTCCTCCCCGAGGAGTTCGGCGAGCCGTGCCACGCCGATCAACGGGCGGTCGAAGTCGAAGGGGGAACTGACCGTCACTGCGGGCCTCCTGGGTACGCGGGGTCCCCCATCCTGCCCAACCGGGTCCCGAGGTGGCTACGAACAGCCGCCCGGGCGGGCGAAGACGGCCAGGCGGGCGCCGTGGACGGGGACGATCCGGCACAGGTCGAAGTGCGCGGCCAGGGCCTGCCGCTTCACCGCCTCCCGCGGGTACGGGTCCACCGGTTCGCCCACCGGGTCGAGGACCGCGAGGACCCGGGGGGCGGCGAGCAGCCGGGCGCGCAGCCGCTCCGCCGGCAGTTCGGTGCCCCACAGGGTGCGCGAGGTCGCCGGGGACCGGTCGAGGGCCACGTCGTCCAGCGGCCCGTACACCCCGGGCGAGGACAGCAGCCATTCGCGCCGCCGCGCCGGCATGAAGAGCACCGCGTCCCCCGGGCGGGCCTCGGCCCGGACGGCCGCCGCGACGGCGAGGACGTCGTCCTTGCGGCTCTCGGGCGTCCGCAGCCACGCCGACCAGAAGCCGAACGGCAATAGCAGCGCGGCCGCCACCACCCAGGCGACCCAGCCCCCCGCCGCCAGCCGGGCCCCCGCGAGCAGGGCGAGGCCGGCGAGGGCGTAGAGCACGTACCGGTCGACGTACAGCGGGTGCACCAGCGAGACGAAGAGCAGCAGTCCGGGCGGTACGAGCGTCAGGGGCAGCGCGACGCGCACGAGCGCGCGGTCCGGGATCCCCCGCGCGAGCAGCAGCGCCGCGCCCGCGACCACGACGTACGCCGCCCAGTCGGCCGGCTTCGGGCGGCCGAGCCAGCCGAGCTGCTGCTGCGCCTGCCCCGCGCTCAGCAGCACCAGCGGGGCGAGCGAGAGCGCCACGGCCAGGGCGCTCCACCGCCAGGCCCGCGAGCGCCACGCCACGAAGCCGTGCGCGAGCAGGGCCAGTACGGCGAACTCGTGCAGCCAGCAGCCGAGCGCGAGCACCACGGCGTAGGCGACCCAGCGCTCGCGCACCAGGAAGTACGTCGCCCAGCTCACGGCGGCCGCGACCAGCGCGTACGAGCGGCCCTCCTGGGCGTACATCTGCACCGGGGGCGCCACCGCGTAGGCCGCTCCCGCGAGCAGCGCGACCCGCTCCCCGGCCAGCCGGTGCGCGAGCGCCGCGACGCCGGCGGCGGCGAGCGCGGTGGCGGCGACGGAGGGCAGCCGCAGCGCCCACAGCACGCCGTCCCACAGCGCGAAGACGCCGTGCATCAGCAGGTAGTACACGCCGTGGACGGCGTCGACCTGCCCGAGCAGACCGGTGAGCTGCCCGAAGCTCCGGTGGGCGACCTGGTAGGTCACCGACTCGTCGCGCCACATGGAGCCGCCGCGCGGCAGCTCCCACAGGCCGAGGGCGAGCGCGAGCAGCGGAGGCAGCCAGCGCCACGCTCCGGGCCACGGCCGGAACC
The DNA here is from genome assembly GCF_044759975.1 of Streptomyces sp. NPDC098789. Lineage (NCBI taxonomy): Bacteria > Bacillati > Actinomycetota > Actinomycetes > Kitasatosporales > Streptomycetaceae > Streptomyces > Streptomyces sp. NPDC098789. The sequence continues at coordinate 454,059 of NZ_JBIWAJ010000001.1, read as the reverse complement.
AGGCGGTGTTGCGGCTGATGGTGTGCCTCCGGGTGACGTGCGGGCGCGGGACCTCCATACTCGGGGGCGACCCGAGTCCTCACGGAGGTGGGGTGTGCGAACGTACCGAACGGCGGCCGCATCGGCCGTCGGCGCGCTGGCCGTCGTACTCGTGCTCGCCCTCGGCGGCTGCACGTCCACCGGACCGGCCGGACCGGACCCCGCCCCCGGGCCGGGGTCCAGCAGCGCCGCCCCCACCCCCACCGCCGCTCCGGGCACCACGGGCTCCGCCACCGCGGCACCGACCGCCCCCGGCACGCCCACCGGCCGCGCCACCCCGAGCCGCGCCGCGCAGCTGCTGCGGGTCACCCGCAGCGGGGGCTTCGCCGGGCACCGGAGCACCCTGGACGTCCTGGACGACGGGTCGTGGACCCTCCTGGACGGCTCGGCGAAACCGGTGGGCACGGGGAAGCTGACGGCCGCCCGCCTCGACGGGCTGCGCGCCGCCGTCCGGCAGGTCGACTTCGTCCACCCGCCACCGGCGGCCACGGGCGGGGCGACGGTGTACGACGGCTTCACCTACGCCTTCGCCCACGCCGGCCACGAGGTGACCGCGTCCGACGGCGCGATCCCGCCGTCCCTGCGAAAGATCCTGGACGCCCTACCGTCCTTCGACCCCACCAGCCCACCCAGCGACTGAGGACCCGCCAACCCAGCCCGGCGACTGAAGACCCGCCAACCCAGCCCACCCGGCGAATCCAGCCCACCCGGCGTTTGCGGGCCCGCCCAACCCAGCCGGGCGGCTGAGGACCCGCCAATCCAGCCCGCCCGGCGAATCCAGCCCGCCCGGCGTTTGAGGGCCCGCCGGAGGCACCATCGACCCCGCCGGAGGCACCATCAGCCACGGCGGAGGCCAGCCCGACCCAGCCCGCCCCGGGGGCACCTCCCAGCGGTAGCCGGGGGAGATCAAGGGCAAGCCCGGCCCCGCCGCCTAGGCGGGGACGTACGGCCCCAGGCCCGCGCCGCCGGTCGAGATGCCGCGCAGCAGCCGGTCCAGGAAGGCGTGCAGCAGGACGGGCATGTCCACGGCCCCGGGCGCCAGGATCCACTGGATCTGGAGGCCGTCCATGACGGCCAGGGTCTCGCGCCCGGCCGCCTCGCAGTCGGTGTCGGCCCGCAGCTCCCCGCACGCGACGCCCGCTTCCAGCAGGGCGACGGTCCGGTCGAGCACCCGGGCGTAGCGCTCGGTGAAGTACGCGTGCGCCGGGTGGCCCGGGTTGCCGGATTCGCCGACGAGGGTCTGGAACATCCGGACGATGCCGGGCCGCCGGGCGTTGTCCGCGGCGAGGGCGACGACGGTGGCGAAGTAACGGGCCACCGCCCCCTCGTCCGCGGGGACGGCGCCCCCGTCACGGCCGCCGGGCGGGTCCGTGAAGAGCCGTTCCACGTCGTGCAGCTCGCTCTGGGCGAGGACGCAGAGCAGCAGGTCCTCCTTGCCCCGGAAGTGGTGCAGCAGCCCGCCCTGGGTGATCCCGCAGTCGTTGGCGATGCGGGCGAGGGAGGAGGCGTGGAAGCCCCACCGCGCGAAGTGGTCCACGGCGGTGTCGAGGATCTTCTGGCGCCGGGCGTCGCCCACGGCGTAGGTGCCCCGGGCCGCGGCGGCCCCGCCCGCGCCCTTGCGGGCCGTGCGCCCCTGCTCCCGTGCTGCTGCTGCCATGCGGACCACCCTAGTGCGGCCCCCTCGGGGCTTCTCGGGCCCTCCCCGGGCCGAGGGGCCAGTGACCCAGGTCACTTCCGAATACCTAGTGGGTACAAGGTTTTTGCGCTTGGCTGGACGCGTCCGCCCGCCTCCCAGCCCACGCCGGAGTACCCCGTGCCGCTTCCCCAGGCCCCCCAGGACCCCCAGCACCCGTACCAGGACGCCGGCCTGCCCGTCGAGCGGCGCGTCGAGGACCTGCTCTCCCGGATGACCCTGGAGGAGAAGGCGGGCCAGCTCTTCCACTCGATGCTGATGATGAACGCCGACGGCACGCCCGTCACGGACACCGACGGCTCGATGCTCCCGCACACCACGCCCGAGCTGATCGGCGAGCGGCTGCTGACCCACTTCAACCTGCTGGGCACCTACGGCGCCCGCGAGATGGCGCTGTGGCAGAACTCCGTCCAGGAGATGGCCGCCGCCACCCGCCTCGGCATCCCGGTCACCCTCTCCACCGACCCGCGGCACGCCTTCACCGACAACATCGGCGCCTCCTTCAACTCCGGCGCCTTCTCCGCCTGGCCCGAAGCCCTCGGCCTCGCCGCGATCGGCGATCCCGAGCTGGTGCGCGCCTTCGCCGACACCGTGCGCCGCGAGTACCTCTCCGTGGGCTTCCGGGTCGCCCTGCACCCGCAGATCGACCTGGCCACCGAGCCCCGCTGGGCCCGCCAGACGGGCACCTTCGGCTCGGACGCCGAGCTGACCGGCGAGCTGGTGCGGGCGTACGTGGGCGGCCTCCAGGGCGAGCGCCTGGGGTCAGAGTCGGTCTCCGCGATGGTCAAGCACTTCCCCGGCGGCGGCCCGCAGAAGGACGGCGAGGACCCGCACTTCGCCCACGGCAAGGAGCAGGTCTACCCGGGCGGGATGCGCGAGCACCACCTGGAGCCCTTCAAGGCGGCGATCGCGGCCGGATGCGCGCAGATGATGCCGTACTACGGCCAGCCGATCGGGACCGACTGGGAGGAGGTGGGCTTCGGCTTCAACAAGGGCGTCGTCACCGGCCTGCTGCGCGAGGAGCTCGGCTTCGAGGGGATCGTCTGCACCGACTGGGGGCTGCTCACGGACTCGGTGATCTTCGGCGAGGTCCACCCGGCACGCGCCTGGGGGCTGGAGCACCTGTCCGTCGCCGAGCGGGCGGCGCGGGCCCTGGACGCGGGCGCGGACCAGTTCGGCGGCGAGCAGTGCCCCGAGGTCGTCGTGGAGCTGGTGCGCTCCGGGCGGATCGCCGAATCCCGGATCGACGCCTCCGTACGGCGCCTGCTGCGGGAGAAGTTCGTCCTCGGCCTGTTCGAGAACCCGTACGTCGACCCCGACCTCGCCGAGGCCACGGTCGGCCGGGCCGACTTCACCGCGCTCGGCGCGGCGACCCAGCGGCGCTCCCTGACCGTCCTGACCAACCGGGACGCCTTCCTGCCGCTGGCCGGCCGGCCGAAGCTGTACGTCGAGAACGTGGACCCGGCGGTGGCGGCGGCGTACGGGGACGTGGTCGCCGACCCGGCCGGGGCGGACCTGGCGGTGCTGCGGCTGCGCACGCCGTACGAACCCCGCGAGAACGTGTTCGAGTCCTTCTTCCACTCCGGCTCGCTGGCCTTCCCGGAGCCGGAGCTGGCCGGGATCCTCGGCCTGCTCGACACCGTGCCCACGTTGGTGTGCGTCAACCTGGAGCGGGCCGCCGTACTCCCGGAGATCGCGGAGCGGGCGGCGGCGCTGATCGCGGACTACGGCGCGGCCGACGCGGCGCTGCTGGACGTGGCCTTCGGGCGGGCCGAGGCGCAGGGGCGGCTGCCGTTCGAACTGCCGCGGTCGATGGCCGCCGTGGCCGCGTCCCGCCCGGACGTGCCGAACGACACGCTGGACCCCGTCTTCCCCGCGGGCCACGGCCTGCGCCTGCCGGGCGTGTCCCCCGCCGGGGGCTGACCGCGGCCCGGCCGACCCCGACGGCCCGCCGGACCTGACGGACCGGCTCCGGACCTGACGGACGTGCCGGACCTCGCGGACCTGACAGACCCGAAGAACCTGACGGACCTCGCGGACCTCGCGGACCTCGCGGACGTGACGAACGATGCCCCGCCGGTGGAACCCCCGCCGGCGGGGCTTCGTTGTGGGATCGAGTGACCGTCCGGTCACGGAGAGGATCCGCCCGTGTCAGCCTTCGTCTCCTCCGCCTCCCCCGTCTCCTCCGCCTCCCCCACCGGCCCCACCGCCCCCGACACCGCCCCCGTCACGATCGACCGCCGCCAGGGCCCGTACGGCGAGGTCGTCCTGCGCCGCCGCGGCGGGACGTACGAGATCATCGCCAACGGCTGCTTCCTCATGGACACCTCCGACGGGCGCTCCGAGCGCCTGCTCGTCGACGCCGCCCGGCTCGCCCTGACCGGCTCCTCCGGGACGACCGGGACCGGGGCGACCGGCGACGCGGCACCGGCAGCGCGTCCGGCCCTGCTCATCGGCGGGCTCGGGGTCGGCTTCTCGCTGGCCCACGCGTCCGCCCGGGGCGATTGGGGGCGGATCAGCGTGGTCGAGCGGGAGGAGGCGGTCATCGACTGGCACCGCGGCGGGCCGCTCGACGCGATCTCGGGCCCGGCCCTGGCGGACCCGCGCGTCGAGATCGTCCGGGCGGATCTGATCGCGCACCTGCTCGATCCCGCCTCCGGGCCCTACGACGCCCTCTGCCTGGACATCGACAACGGCCCCGATTGGACCGTGACCGAGGACAACCGCGGGCTCTACGCCCCGGCCGGACTGGCGGCCTGCCGGGCCCGGTTGACCCCGGGCGGGGTGCTCGCCGTATGGTCCGCACAACCGTCCGCACTGTTCGAGCACGCCTTGCGGAATGCCGGATTCAGCTCGGTACGGACGGAAGAGGTGCCGGTTGCCCGAGGTGTCCCGGACGTCGTGCACCTCGCCCTGAACCCCTCGTAGCCGAGGCCCTGCGCCTCCTCTACGCTGCACCCCAACACGCGGGATCTTCACGGGTCCCCCGTCGGACTATCCGGGGCGGGACATGGATCAGACACACACCACCCACAACGGGGCCGCGGCGTCACCCGCCACCCCCGGCGCACAACGGCGGGTGCTCGTCGTCGAGGACGACCGCACGATCGCCGAGGCCATCGCCGCCCGGCTGCGCGCCGAGGGGTTCCAGGTGCAGACCGCGGCGGACGGGCCCTCCGCCGTCGCGGCCGCCGAGAGCTGGCTGCCGGAGCTGCTCGTGCTCGACGTGATGCTGCCCGGCTTCGACGGGCTGGAGGTCTGCCGGCGGGTCCAGGCCCAGCGGCCGGTACCGGTCCTGATGCTCACCGCGCGCGACGACGAGACGGACCTGCTGGTCGGCCTCGGGGTCGGCGCCGACGACTACATGACCAAGCCGTTCTCCATGCGCGAGCTGGCCGCCCGGGCGCACGTCCTGCTGCGCCGCGTGGAGCGGGCGACGATCGCCGCCCACGCCCCGCGCGGCTCGACGCTGCGCCTCGGCGACCTGGAGATCGACCACGCGCAGCGCAGGGTCCGGGTCCAGGCGGAGGACGTGCACCTGACGCCGACCGAGTTCGACCTGCTGGTCTGCCTCGCGGGCACCCCGCGCGCGGTGCTCTCGCGGGAACAGCTGCTGGCGGAGGTCTGGGACTGGGCGGACGCCTCCGGGACCCGCACGGTCGACAGCCACATCAAGGCCCTGCGCCGCAAGATCGGCGCCGAGCGGATCCGTACGGTCCACGGCGTCGGGTACGCCCTGGAGACCCCGGCGCAGCCGTGAGCGGGCGGCTGCCCGGGCCCGGGCTCAGGCCCTACTCGCCGTTCTCGATCAAGACCAAGCTGGGCACCCTGGTGGTGGTCTCGGTCTTCATCACCACGGGCCTGCTGATGGTGGCCATGCGCACGGCCACCGAAGTCCGCTTCATCACGGTCTTCTCGGTGATCGCCTCGATGCTGATCACCCAGTTCGTGGCGCACAGCCTGACCGCGCCGCTGGACGAGATGACCACCGTGGCCAAGGCGATCTCCCACGGCGACTTCACCCGCCGGGTGCGCGGCTCGGGCCGGCGCGACGAGCTGGGCGACCTCGCCGCGACGATCAACCTGATGGCCGACGACCTGGAGGCGGTGGACCGGCACCGCAAGGAGCTCGTCGCGAACGTCTCCCACGAGCTGCGCACCCCCATCGCGGCCCTGCGCGCGGTGCTGGAGAACGTGGTGGACGGGGTCTCGGCCGCGGACCCCGAGACGATGCGCACGGCGCTCAAGCAGACGGAGCGGCTCGGGCGGCTCGTGGAGACCCTGCTGGACCTGTCCCGGGTGGACAACGGGGTGGTCCCGCTCAAGGCCCGCAGCTTCGAGGTGTGGCCCTACCTGTCGGGAGTCCTGAAGGAATCGGGTCTGGCGGCGGCCGGCCGGCCCGGGCTGAGCACCGGCTCCGGCGGGCACACCCGCAACGACGTGCACCTGCACCTGGACGTCTTCCCGCCCGACCTGGCGGCCCACGCGGACGCGGAGCGGCTCCACCAGGTCGTGGCGAACCTGATCGACAACGCGGTCAAGCACAGCCCGCCGCACGGCCGGGTCACGGTCCGGGCACGGTCCGCGGAGGGATCGGGGAGCCTGGCGCTGGAGGTGATCGACGAGGGCCCGGGCATTCCGGAGTCGGAGCGGCTGCGGGTCTTCGAGCGCTTCAACCGGGGCAGCGCCCGGGGCGGTGACGGCGGCACGGGACTCGGCCTGGCGATCGCCCGCTGGGCCGTCGGCCTGCACGGAGGCCACATCGGCGTGGCCGAATCTCCTCGTGGTTGCCGGATCCTTGTCACACTTCCGGGCAGCTCGTAGGTAGCGTGTTGACGTAGGGTTCGAGTGGGAAGGACATGATCTCGGCCACATCGGCCCGGGGTCCGTCAGGGGTGCGAAGCCAGGGGGCCGCAACCTGGGTGACCCCTACCCGAACCACGCTTGTTTCCCGCCATTCCTACCGGCGAAACCCGCCGTTCGATGTGACCTGCACGACGGAAGTCCCGCCCGGTCTGCATCTGACCGCCGGGGAGGCGTAGCCTTTATTCCCGCTGTCCATACCTTGTGAAGCGGAAGAGGGCGGTTGCCGCCGTGTCGCCACAGTCCCCCAGTAACTCGAGCACCACGACCGAATCAGCAGAGAGCGGGAAGACCCCTGCCTCAGGCTTCGGCGCGAATGAGTGGCTCGTCGACGAGATCTATCAGCAGTACCTCCAGGACCCGAATTCGGTAGACCGGGCCTGGTGGGACTTCTTCGCCGACTACAAGCCGGGTGGCGTAGCCGCCGCGGCCAAGGCGGAAGAGCCCCAGAAGTCCCCGACGACGGACGGCGCCTCCGCACAGGCCGCCCCCGCCGCCGTGGCCCCGCAGGCCGCCGACGCCGCCACGGGGGCGGCGCTCGCCGCGCCGACCCCCGCCGCCGCGCCCACGCCCGTGTCAGCTCCTGCCCCTGCTCCTGCCACCCCCTCTGGTGCCCCTGCTGTGACTGTCACCTCCCCGGCCCCGGCCGCCGCACCGGCCGCGCCCTCCGCTCAGGCACCGGCTCCGGCCGCCGCCGCCGCCCCCTCCGCTCCCGCCGCCGCCAAGGCCGCGCCCGCCGCCGAGGCCCCCGCGGGCCCCGAGCTGGTGACGCTCCGCGGCCCCGCCGCGGCGGTGGTCAAGAACATGAACGCCTCGCTGGAGGTGCCGACGGCCACGTCCGTCCGCGCCGTCCCGGTGAAGCTGCTGTTCGACAACCGCATCGTCATCAACAACCACCTGAAGCGCGCCCGGGGCGGCAAGATCTCCTTCACCCACCTCATCGGCTACGCGATGGTGCAGGCCATCAAGGCCATGCCGTCCATGAACTACTCCTTCACGGAGAAGGATGGCAAGCCGACCCTGGTCAAGCCGGAGCACATCAACTTCGGCCTGGCGATCGACCTGGTGAAGCCCAACGGCGACCGCCAGCTCGTCGTCGCCGGCATCAAGAAGGCCGAGACCCTCAACTTCTTCGAGTTCTGGCAGGCCTACGAGGACATCGTCCGCCGGGCCCGCGTCGGCAAGCTGACGATGGACGACTTCACCGGCGTCACCGTCTCGCTGACCAACCCCGGCGGCCTGGGCACCGTCCACTCCGTGCCCCGCCTGATGCCCGGACAGTCGGTCATCATGGGCGTCGGCTCGATGGACTACCCCGCCGAGTTCCAGGGCACCTCGCAGGACACCCTGAACAAGCTGGGCATCTCCAAGGTCATGACGCTGACCTCGACCTACGACCACCGCACCATCCAGGGCGCGGCCTCGGGCGAGTTCCTGCGCGTCGTCGCGAACATGCTGCTCGGCGAGAGCGGCTTCTACGACGACGTCTTCGAGGCGCTGCGCATCCCGTACGAGCCGGTCCGCTGGCTCCGGGACATCGACGCCTCGCACGACGACGACGTCACGAAGGCCGCCCGCGTCTTCGAGCTGATCCACTCCTACCGGGTCCGCGGCCACGTCATGGCCGACACCGACCCGCTGGAGTACAAGCAGCGCAAGCACCCCGACCTCGACATCACCGAGCACGGCCTCACCCTGTGGGACCTGGAGCGCGAGTTCGCGGTCGGCGGTTTCTCGGGCAAGTCGATGATGAAGCTCCGCGACATCCTCGGCGTGCTGCGCGACTCGTACTGCCGCACCACCGGCGTCGAGTTCATGCACATCCAGGACCCGAAGCAGCGCCGCTGGATCCAGGACCGCATCGAGCGCCCGCACACCAAGCCGGAGCGCGAGGAGCAGCTGCGCATCCTGCGCCGGCTGAATGCCGCCGAGGCCTTCGAGACCTTCCTGCAGACGAAGTACGTCGGCCAGAAGCGCTTCTCCCTGGAGGGCGGCGAGTCGGTCATCCCGTTGCTCGACGCCGTCATCGACTCGGCCGCCGAGGCCCGCCTCGAAGAGGTCGCGATCGGCATGGCCCACCGCGGCCGCCTGAACGTCCTCGCGAACATCGTGGGCAAGTCGTACGCGCAGATCTTCCGCGAGTTCGAGGGCAACCTCGACCCGAAGTCGATGCACGGCTCCGGCGACGTCAAGTACCACCTGGGCGCCAACGGCACCTTCACCGGCCTGGACGGCGAGCAGATCAAGGTCTCGCTGGTCGCCAACCCCTCGCACCTGGAGGCGGTGGACCCGGTCCTGGAGGGCGTCGTCCGCGCCAAGCAGGACATCATCAACAAGGGCGGCACGGACTTCACCGTCCTGCCCGTCGCCCTGCACGGCGACGCGGCCTTCGCGGGCCAGGGCGTCGTCGCCGAGACGCTGAACATGTCGCAGCTGCGCGGTTACCGCACCGGCGGCACCGTCCACGTCGTGATCAACAACCAGGTCGGCTTCACCGCCGCCCCGGAGTCCTCGCGCTCGTCGATGTACGCGACCGACGTGGCCCGCATGATCGAGGCGCCGATCTTCCACGTGAACGGCGACGACCCGGAGGCCGTGGTCCGCATCGGACGCCTGGCCTTCGAGTTCCGTCAGGCGTTCAACAAGGACGTGGTCATCGACCTCATCTGCTACCGCCGCCGCGGCCACAACGAGTCCGACAACCCGGCCTTCACGCAGCCGCTGATGTACGACCTGATCGACAAGAAGCGCTCGGTGCGCAAGCTGTACACCGAGTCCCTCATCGGTCGCGGCGACATCACCCTGGAAGAGGCCGAGCAAGCGCTCCAGGACTTCCAGGGCCAGCTGGAGAAGGTCTTCGCGGAGGTCCGCGAGGCCGCCACGCAGCCCGCCGTCGCCGCCCCGGCCGTCGTGGCCCCGGCCGCCGGCTTCCCGGTGACCGTGAACACCGCGATCTCCCAGGAGGTCGTCAAGCGGATCGCCGAGTCCCAGGTCACCATCCCCGAGGGCGTCACCGTCCACCCGCGTCTGCTGCCGCAGCTCCAGCGCCGCGCGGCGATGATCGACGAGGGCACCATCGACTGGGGCATGGGCGAGACCCTGGCCTTCGGTTCGCTGCTGATGGAGGGCACCCCGGTCCGACTGTCCGGCCAGGACTCCCGCCGCGGCACCTTCGGTCAGCGGCACGCGGTCCTCATCGACCGGGAGACGGGCGAGGACTACACCCCCCTCCTGTACCTGTCGGACGAGCAGGCCCGCTACAACGTCTACGACTCGCTGCTCTCCGAGTACGCGGCCATGGGCTTCGAGTACGGCTACTCGCTGGCCCGTCCGGACGCGCTGGTCCTCTGGGAGGCCCAGTTCGGTGACTTCGTCAACGGCGCGCAGACCGTCGTCGACGAGTTCATCTCCTCCGCGGAACAGAAGTGGGGCCAGACCTCCGGCGTCACGCTGCTCCTCCCGCACGGCTACGAGGGCCAGGGCCCGGACCACTCGTCCGCGCGTCCCGAGCGCTTCCTCCAGATGTGCGCGCAGGACAACATGACGGTCGCGATGCCGACCCTGCCGTCGAACTACTTCCACCTGCTGCGCTGGCAGGTCCACAACCCGCACCACAAGCCGCTCATCGTCTTCACCCCGAAGTCGATGCTGCGCCTGAAGGCCGCGGCGTCGAAGGCGGAGGAGTTCACCACCGGCGGGTTCCGCCCGGTCATCGGCGACGCCACCGTGGAGCCGAACGCGGTCCGCAAGGTCGTCTTCTGCGCGGGCAAGGTCTACTACGACCTTGAGGCCGAGCGGGAGAAGCGCGGCATCACGGACACCGCGATCATCCGCATCGAGCGGCTCTACCCGCTCGCGGGTGCGGAGCTCCAGGCCGAGATCGCCAAGTTCCCGAACGCGGCGAAGTACATCTGGGCCCAGGAGGAGCCGGCGAACCAGGGTGCGTGGCCGTTCATCGCGCTGAACCTGATCGACCACCTGGACCTGGCCGTCGGCGCCGAGGTCCCGGCCGGCGAGCGCCTGCGCCGCATCTCGCGTCCGCACGGCTCGTCCCCGGCCGTCGGCTCCGCCAAGCGCCACCAGGCGGAGCAGCAGCTGCTGATGAACGAGGTCTTCGAGGCCTAGTCGCTGCCGCTGAGCCGAGCAAACCAAGGAAGGCCCGGCCCCCTCGGGGGCCGGGCCTTCCGGCGTCCCGCCGACCTGCGGTCAGGCCTACTTCGCGGGATTCAGGACGTTGCCGTTGGTGCAGTGGTTGAAGGTGTTGCCGTTCCACGCGCCGCCGACGGGGACGACGGCCAGCTCCTGGAAGCAGACGGCGGCGGCGGTGAAGCCCCAGTTGTTGGCCGCGTTGACTCCGCTGCCGAAGTTCGAGTCGTTGTCGGCGTGGGCGGGAGCGGCGAGGGCGACGCTCGCGAGAACCAGGCCCGCGGTGGTGATCATCTTCTTCATGCCCGCCCAACGACCCACCCACCCCACCGTCACGGCCCGTCACCCGGCCGCCGACCCCACTCCGTACGACTCAACTGTCATGGCTGGTTGCCGTCTTGACGCTACCGGCCGAGAGGGGGATGGTCGTGCAATCAGGTGCAACCCCCCTCACTGTGGGAGGTAGTCATGGCCCTAGTGTTCATCGCGAAGGACCCCGATACGGACGAGCGGAACTGTCCGACCGTGTGGGTGGACGTAGAAGCGGAAGAGATGCTGTTCCAGGGGTGGAAGCCTGATGAGGCGAGGTTGGCCGAGTGCCTGCTGACTGGCCCCATCCCCGACGGCGAAGGAGTGGTTCGGCTGCCCCTGCGCATGGTGGCCGCGATCAGGAAGGCGTGCGATGAAGCAGAGCGGGCCGGCGTTCGACTTCGATGAAGTGCTAGCCCGGAGCACCCGCTCCGCTGTGCATCTCGAGTTGCGCGACTCCTACGCGGTCGACAACGAGACGGGGCGCTACGCCGAGTGGAAGGCGGGCAAGCGTCACGACCCGGACGACCGCTCGTCATGGTGGCGCTCCTGGCACTCGCTCGTGACGGAGACCGTTGCCCGCGGCGTCGTGGTGCGACGGGCTCGGATCGTCTCCGAGCCGGTTTCGGAGTACATCCGGTTCGAGTACGACGGCACGTTCATGAACGTGGCGGCGGGTGAGCTCGTGCGCTGGCTACCGCGACGGCAGGCGTCCGACCTGGCGTTGCCCGGAAACGACTTCTGGGTATTCGACGGCGGGCTCGTTCGCTTCGGCCACTTCTCAGGAGACGGTGAATACCTCGGCGAGGAGTGGACACAAGCACCTGCCGTTGCCGAGCTGTGCTCGTCCGCCTTTGAGGCGGTGTGGCGACGCGCCACGCCACACGAGGATTTCAAGGTCTGACGACTCGATTCCCACCCTGGATAGCTAGCTCATGCCCGTATCCCCATCGTCCAGTGCGCAGGCTGCCCGCGAGGCACTTGCCGCACGCCTCGGTGACCTGCGCTTGGATGCGGGACTCACAGGACGCGAGCTAGCTTCCCGGGCCGGCTGGAGCACGGCCAAGGCATCCCGGATCGAAAACGCCAAGACCCCGCCATCAGACGCCGATATCAAGGCGTGGTGCATCGCTTGTGGTGCGGCGGACCAGACTGCCGATCTGATCGCGGCAAACCGCTCCGCCGACTCCATGTACGTCGACTGGCGCCGGAAGCAGCGAACGGGGCTACGCAGACTTCAGGAATCCGCGGTTCCCCTGTTCGAACGAACGCGACGTTTTCGCGTCTACTGCTCCAACGTCGTCCCCGGACTGATCCAGACGGATGGGTACGCACGGGCACTCCTGACGTCGATCACAGAGTTTCGCCAGATTCCCAACGACGTGGAACAGGCAGTCGAGGCGCGCATGGCCCGATCCCACGTGATCCGCGAGGGGGACCACCGCTTCGCGCTGATCATTGAGGAAGACGTCTTGTACTACAGCTTCGGCGACGCCGAGGTCATGGCTGGTCAGCTCGGTTACCTACTGGCTGTCATGTCGCTGCCGTCCGTCTCGCTGGGAATCATCCCCCGCACCACCCCCCGCCGTATGTGGCCGATCGAGACGTTCATGGTGTTCGATGACGAGCGCGCAGCTGTGGAACTGCTATCGGCAGACGTGACGGTCACAGCGCCGTCCGAAGTCGCCTTGTACATAAAGGCCTTCAGTGAACTGGCGGACATGGCCGTCTACGGCGGACGTGCCCGTGCACTGGTGACCGATGCCATTACCTCGCTCGGGTAACTCGCGTGCAATCTCGTGTAACAACGTAGCTAGCCCCCCTCTGCTGCTCCTAGCGTGATTGTCATCCGGTAGGCAACGCGGAGGGGTGTGGCATGGCGACGGCAGCGCAACAGGAGACAGCACCGACTGGTCCGCGCGAACCGGTGCCCGTGCCGGGGTGCGGGGTCTGTGACGCGCTCGACAGGGATCGTGAGATCGCGTGGGCGGTCGGGAACATGTCGGCCGTGGCCGTGCAGAACGCGGAGCTGGGGAACCACCCGCACGACCGACCCGCCCAGGTTGCCGTGATCGGGACGGGCATCGGGTTCGCGGAGTGAAAGGGGAGAAGATCATGGGTGGTCAGCACGGTGGCGGGACCGGATCCGGTCAGGGTGGCAGTCAGCAGGACGACGGCAGCAGCGGCCGCGGGCACGGTGGCGGCGGTACGGACACGGGGAGCGGCGGTAACAGCTCCGACGGCTCCGGCCCCGCGAAGAAGTAGCGCCGGATGACCGTACGCGAAGAGGAAGCGGGCCCTTCGGGGCTCGCCTTCGCGCTCGTCGCCTCGGGCGCCTTGCGATCCGACTGGCTGCCGACGTACCGGGCAGTGCCGCGGGAGGCGTTCGTACCGGCCCGCGTGTGGCCCGGTATCCCGTCCGGGACGGAGCAGAACCCCTTGGTCGACCGTGCGGCGGACCCCGAGGGATGGCTCGCAGCGGTGTACTCGGACATTCCGCTGACCACGCAATGGGACGACGGAATGCACAGTGGGGATGGCCTCGGGCGGACCCCGAGCAGCTCCAATTCCCAGCCGAGCATGGTGTTCGGCATGCTGGCCGATCTCGACGTCCAGGATGGCGACAAGGTCCTGGAGATCGGTGCGGGCACGGGCTGGAACGCCGGGCTCCTCGCCCACAGGCTGGGCTCCGAGCACATCGCCACGATCGAGTGCGACCCCGAGGTGGCCCGGGGCGCGGGGGCGAACCTTCGCGCCGCGGAGCTGTCCCCCCTCGTGATCGTGGGGGACGGCCGGGCCGGATACGCCGGCGGAGCACCGTACGACCGGGTGATCGCCACGTGCGCCGTCGGCAAGGTCCCCTACCCGTGGGTGGAGCAGACGGTCGCGGGCGGACTGGTCGTCGCTCCGTGGGGAACGGAGTACGGCGGCGAGGCCGTCGTCCGGTTGACCGTGGGCGAGGACGGTACCGCCAGCGGACACTTCACCCGTTCCAGTGCCTTCATGCGGCTACGGCAGCAGCGAACCGACCGGCCGACCCATGAAGACCACTTCCACGGCCGACAGTGGCCCGCGGGCGGCCGCAAGACCGTCACCCGCCTCTCGCCCACCGAAGTCGGTGGGTGGGTCGAACAGTTCGCGATCGGGCTGCGGGTGCCCGGCGTGTTCTGGAGCACCGAGCCGTACGAGGACGGCGGCTACACGCTGTGGACGTACAGCCTGGACGCCCGGTCATGGGCGACGGCCGATTACGAGCCGGGTGCCACGGAGTACGCGGTGGTCCAGTCCGGTCCACGCCGGTTGTGGGACGAGACGGAAGCGGCCCACCGGTGGTGGACGGATCGGGGCCGACCCGGATTCGAGCGGTTCGGGCTCACCGTGGACAGCGCCGGGGAACGCGCCTGGCTGGACCGCCCGGACGACCTGATCCGCCCCCAGTAGGAGCGACCCGGCCTACGGTTGGGGTTCGAAGTCCCAGTAGGGGCGGACCCGTTGGCGGGCCGAGACCGTGTGGACGTGTTGGGTGCCCAGGGTGCGGGTCAGGGCCTTGAGGGCGTCGTCCTCGTTCTTGCGGGACTCGTCCGTCTGCTGGAGCGCACGCAGGTCGGCCGCCAACGCGATCTGCGCGCTCAGCGCCATCGGATGGTCCGGCCCCAGCACCCGCTCCGCCGTCCGCAGCGTGTCCCGGCTGAGGCGCACGGCGTCGTCGAGCCGCCCGGTGATGTTGCGGCAGCCCGCCGCGTTCAGGGCGCTGCCCAGGGTCCAAGGGTGCCGCTCCCCGAGCGCGCCCCGCATCCCGACGAGGGCCTGCTCGCACAGGCTCAGGGCCTCCTCCCGCTCGCCCTGGGCCCGGAGCACCAGCCCCAGGTTGCCGACCGTGCCGATGCTGTACGGGTGGGCCAGGCCCAGCTGTGACTGGTAGCCCCGGACCACCGCCTCGGAGATCCGCCGGGACTCCTCGATGTCCCCGTACTCGCGCAGGTAGGTGGCGTAGTCGGAGGCGACCATCAGGGTCCACGGGTAGTCGGCGCCGAAGACCCGGGTGGCGCGTTCCCAGACGGTCCGCAGCCGGGTGCCGGCGCCGGGGATGTCCCCCGAACGGCGCAGGCACAGACCGAGGTTGTGCTCCGCGCGCAGGGTCTGCGGGTGGTTGACGCCCAGGATCTGCTTGTTGAGCTTGACTCCCTGTTCCTGCCGGGTCTGGGCCTCCCGGTAGCGGCCCATCAGCCGCAGGCCCATGGCGCAGGCGATGCCGGAGGAGAGGGTGGAGATGTGGTGCGAGCGCAGCACCCGCTCGCGGCGCCGCAGGGTCTCCAGGTCGAGGTCGTAGGCCTCCTGGTAGCGGCCCAGCAGCCGGTAGGTGGCGGCGAGGTTGTTCTGGGCGTTGAGGGTGGTGGAGTCGTCCTCGCCGAGGAGCTCGCGGTAGGTGGTCAGGCAGTGCTCGAAGAGGGCGCGGGCCGGTTCGAACTTGGCGATGCACAGCAGGACGCCGCCGTAGGCGCTGGTGGCCCGCAGGGTCTCCAGGTCGCGGTCGCCGCGCTCGTCGACGAGCCGGTCCGCGACGGCCTTGGTGAGGGTCTCGGCGCGCCGGAACAGGCCGAGGTTGCGCAGCGCCCCGCCGTATTGGTAGCTCAGCTCGCGCACCCGGTCGTGGTCCTCGCCGAGCATGGACCGCCAGGCCAGGTCGGTCTGTTCGCACAGCCGCAGGCAGCTGCGGTACTCCCCGGCCAGGATCAGGTAGCGCAGGCAGCGCAGCAGGAAGGACTGGATCCGCGGGTTGGTGCTGGTGAGCACCCCGGCGGTCTCCAGGTGCGGGATGAGCTCGGC
Organism: Streptomyces sp. NPDC098789; assembly: GCF_044759975.1. Lineage (NCBI taxonomy): Bacteria > Bacillati > Actinomycetota > Actinomycetes > Kitasatosporales > Streptomycetaceae > Streptomyces > Streptomyces sp. NPDC098789. The sequence goes on along the minus strand of NZ_JBIWAJ010000001.1, from coordinate 438,182 downwards.
GTACCTCGGCCAGAGCCGGGAGTCGGAGGGCCGCCCGGGGTCGGCGGCGGCCAGGACCTGGCGGACGGCGCGGGAGAGCGGTTCGGCCTCGTCCTCGGAGAGGTTCTCGCGGACGATGCCGTGCACCATCCGGTGCAGTTGGACGGTCTCCAGGCCGCCGCCGCCCTCCTCGACGGGCAGGTCGGAGTACTCCAGGCGGACGACGGAGAACTGCACGAGCTTGTTGAGGGCCGCGTTCCAGCGGATCTGGTCGTTGATCAGCCCGGCGAGCTGCTCGGGCACGTCGTCCGCGGGGAACTCGCCGAGCAGGCGCAGCGGGACCGGGCCCGGCGCGAAGAACACGAACAGCCGCAGCAGGGCCAGGGCGTCGGGGAAGTTCTCGCGGACGTTGTTGAGGAGTATGGCGAGCGCGGTCGGGAAGGGCAGCGGGTAGTCGTCGGAGACGGCGACCGCCTCCCGGGAGTCCAGCCTGCGCCGCAGCAGCGCGAGGTAGTCGCCCACGCTCAGCGGGGAGTCGGCGAGCCAGCCCGCGGTCTGGTCGAGGGCGAGCGGGTAGTCCTCCAGCGCCTCGGCGAGCTGGTCGGCCTCGTCCCCGGTGAGGCGGCGGGCGCGGCGGCGGATGAAGGTGATGGACTCGGGGCGGGCGTAGAGCGGGACTTCGACCAGGCTGGTGTGCCGGTTGCCCCACTCGCGGTTGCGCGAGGTGATGATGACGTCGCCCGCGCCGCCGGGCAGCAGGTCGGTCAGGTCGTCGGGGTTGTCGCACCCGTCGAAGACCATCAGCCAGCGGTTGAAGGGGGAGCCGCGGCGCAGCGCTTCGAGGACGGCCCGGATCTGCTCGCCGTAACTGCCCGCGCCGCGCGGCAGCCCGAGGGCGGGCGCCAGGTCGGCGAGCCGCTCGCGCAGGGTGGGCCGGTCCTCGGCGGGCACCCACCACACCACGTCGTACTCGGAGGCGAAGCGGTAGGCGTACTCGGTGGCGACCTGCGTCTTGCCCACGCCGGACAGTCCGAGCAGGGTGACCGTGGCGGCGCCGGGGGGTGCCTCGGTCAGGGCGGCGCGGAGCTTGCCGATGACGTCGTTGCGGCCGGTGAAGCGGGGGTTGCGGCGCGGGACGCGGCCCCAGATCTCGGGCGGGTCGTTGGGGAAGCGGGGGCCGCGGCGGCCGGTCTCGGTGCCGATCCGTTCGGTGGGCAGCTCCAGCCTGCGCAGCACCCGGTACTCGGCCTCGTAGGCGTCCAACCCCCACAGGTCGGTCTTCTCCAGCGCGGCGACGGCGCTGGGCAGCGGGGCGTCGGTGAGGCAGACGGCGGCGAACCGGTCGGGGTGGGCGGCGGTGACCGTGCGCAGCGCCGTGTTCCATTCCTCGTCCGTGTGGGTGCCCGCGGAGAAGTACCGCTCGCTGAGGACGACCAGGACCCGGCCGCCGCCGCGGGCGAGGTCGTCGAGGGCCTCGTCGAGGCCGGAGCTGTTCTGCGGGTCCCAGCGCTGGAGGGCGACGCGGTGGCCGTGCTCCTCCAGCCGGTGGGCGATCCACACGGCCCAGGGGCGGTTGAACCCCGCGAAGCTGATGACGAAGCGCTGTGGCTGCGCCGCTGTGTCGCGGTCGTGGCGACTACCGGTGGTCATGCGGCCGTCTCCCTGGAATCCGGGCGGTGGACGGGGTTGAAAAGGTACCGCAGGTGACGGGGGCTCAGCCCTCCTCAGGACGCGGCGAATGCGGCGAGTTCGGGGTGGTCCTCGCACCAGGCTCGACGGTCGTGGTCGATCGCCCGGCGCGCGACGGCCTGCTGGTCCCCCGGCGGCGGCAGGTCGTCCATGGCGGCTTCCGCCGCGGCCATGCCGGCGGTGAACTCCCTTCCGGTGACCGTGAGTTCGCGGGCGCCCTGGAGGACGGGGAGGACCGCGGCCACCTGGGCCCGGTAGCGGGCGTGCCGGGCCCAGGCCCCGCGGGCGCCGTAGAGGGCGGCGCGCTGCCAGTAGCCGGCCAGGGCCAGGTGGGCGTACGCGCCGTGCAGCAGTCCCTCCAACGGGCGGGGGTCGGCGCGCCAGGGGGCCCAGTAGCAGGGGGTGCGGTCGGCGGTGTGCAGCGTGAGGACGTCCGCGAGGGCGGTCAGCTTCCCGTGCTGGACCTCGTGGACGAGGGTGGCGGCGAGCGCGGGCGGGGCCTGGCCGCGGACCAGGACGGATCCGGCGGCGGCGGGCAGGGTGGCGCCGGTGGAACGGGCCCCGCCGGCCAGCGGGACCAGGGTGCGCAGGAGTTCGCCGATCTCGCCGGCCCGGGTGGAGTCGTAGCGCTCCAGCAGGGTGAGGGCGCCGGTCCACTGGATGTCCCAGCGCCGGTGCCCCTTGGGGGTGAGCCGGCGGGCGGGGCGTACGGACGCGGAGTGGCCCAGGGCCCGGTACGGGTCGAGGTCGTCCAGGGCGGTGCGGCCGCCCGGCAGGCCGTGCAGGGCCAGGACGGCGGGGTCGGCCGGGTCCCAGGAGCGTTCGGTGAGCGCGACGGGCCCGGGGCGGGCGGGGCGCAGCAGGCCGAGGGTGGGCAGGACGAGGCGGCCGTGCAGCGGGCGCAGGGTGAGCTTGAAGTCGACTCCGGCGCGCAGGGCCGCGGCGGCGGCGAGGGCCCCGAGGTGCGCGAGGTCGGGGGCGGGTCCGTGGGGCGCGTGCAGCCGGCGCAGGGTCTCCTCGGCCCACGCCCCGGTCGCCGGGTAGTGCAGCACGTCGCGCACCGCGCCGGGGTCGTGCCGCTCGGCCTCCTCCAGCAGGGCCCAGTGCTGGCCGGTCTCCCCGTCGGCTCCGCCGGGGGCGGCGTCGAGCACCCCGCGCAGCAGGACCAGGCGCTTGGAGCGGCGGATGTCGCGGACCAGCCGGGTGCCCTCGGCGCCGGGTTCGGTGGAGGAGAGGGCGCGCAGCAGGTGGGAGGTGACGGAGAAGCCGGGGAGCGGGTCGGGGGCGGCGGGCGCGGCGCCGGGGGCGGGGCGGGTCACGAGGCGGCCCGCTCGGGGCCGCGCGCGGTGGCGGCGGTCGGCGCCGCGGTGGCGGCCGTGGCTGTGGCGGCGTGGTGCAGGGCCGCCGCGATGTGCCGGATGAGCACCTGGAGGTCCTCGCAGTACACGGAGGGGTGTCGGAAGCCCCGGCCGGGCCGGTAGCGGTGCGGGTAGTGGCCGCCCCCGCACACCTCGACGAGTTCGCAGGAGCGGCAGCCCGTGGTGAGTGCGGCCCGGCCGAGCTGGCGGGCGGCCAGCCCGGGGTGGTCGAGGAGTTCGTCGAAGCTGTGGCTGTCCAGGGTCATCCCGGTGGCGGCGGCGCCCTCGTAGGCGGACTTGAGGGAGTCGGCCTGTTCGATGCTGCCGTCGGTCTCGATGACGGCGGTGGTGACCGGGGCCAGGCCCAGGGATTCGTTGGCGGCGGGCAGTCCGAGCAGCAGGGCGATGATCTCCTCGAAGAGCCGGATGCGGGTCCGGCGCACCCCGTCGTGCCACCAGCGCTCGAAGACGGCGGTCAGCCAGTCGGCGTACGGGGTGGTGCCCGGGGCCGCGCCGGGCGGCGGGTCGGCCCAGTTGGCCAGGGGTAACAGCAGCCCGATGGTGGGCGGCGCGAAGGCGAGCAGCGAGGCGTACGTCTCCACCGGGTCCTGGTCCACGTCCACCACGCACAGCACCCCGGCGTAGCTCTCCGGATGCCGGGCCAGCAGGCGCAGGCCGCGCGCGGCGGCGGCGAAGCCGGGGCGCCCGGCGTGGTCCACGCGCCGGGCGTTGTGCGCCGGGAGCCCCCCGTCGAGGCTGACGCCGACCCGGATCCCGGCGGCCGCGAGCGCCTGGAGCCTGCCCCGGGTGAGCAGGGTGGCGTTGGTCTGCACGGTGGCGGTGACCCGGGTGCGCGGGGAGCGGCGGGCGAGGGCCGCCCGGACCGCCTCGACGGGCGCGGCGAGGCCGGCGGGCGGGGTCAGCAGCGGCTCGCCGCCGTGCAGGACGAGGTCGACCCGGGTCAGGGCGTGGGCGGCGGCGTGTTCGGCGATCCGGTCGGCGGCGCGGGCGGCGGTGGCGGCGGGCATCGCCACGGGTTGGGCGCGCCAGCCCTGGTCGGCCATGGAGTAGACGTAGCAATAGGTGCAGGCGAGGTTGCAGCGGCTGCGCGTCTTGAGGACGAACTGGCGCAAGGGATAGGGGCGGTGGCCCGCGGCGCGGAGCGCGGGGACATCGAGCCGGGTGTAGGGCCAGGGCGCGTGGACGCGGTGCGCGGGCAGCACGGCGTCGCGCGTGGTCGTCTGCCTCATTCGACTGTTCCTCCCGCTGCGGACGGTCCATCCCTGCCCGGTGGATGTGTACGGCTAACGGCGGAAAGTGGTCAACCAGGGGGCGTTTTCTGCCGGTTCGGACCGGCCGGTCCGAGGCTCCGGCGGCCCGGTCCGGTAGCCGGCCGGATCAGTCGACGCCGGAGTCGAAGGCGTTCAGTATCTCCGCCGGGTGGGTGACGCGCTCCACCATGCCCTCGACCACGTCCGCCAGCACCGGGTGGTCGATGCCCCGCAGCGCGGCCAGATCGAGCCCGGAGAGGTCCGGCAGCTGTCCCGAACACCGGCGTGCGACCACTTCCTGATGCTTTGTCACCATGGCTTTTCCGTCCCCCTGTTGCGTCGTGTGTTCGATGGGTCCACTCCCCTTTCCCGGTGCCCGGGGAGCGGAAACGGTCACGGGAGGGGCGCCCCGAGGCACGTCAGAGTGCCGCCTCCAGCGCGCGCACCCGCGCGCGCACCGCCTCGCGCCGATCGTCGGGGCCTCCACCGGACCCGGCCGCGGCCGCGGACCCGGTCGCAGCCGCCCCGGACCCGGCCCCTTCGAGGCGCTGCCACAGCTCCAGGGCCCCCCGGTAGGCGTCCAGCGCGGCCCGCGGCCGGGCCAGGCGCTCCAGCACCTGACCGCGCAACATCTGTACGCGGGCGGCCAGTTCGACCGCGGCCTCCTGGCGGTCCGTGCGGTCGGCCTCCATCGCGGCGCGCCAGGCCCGCCGGTAGGAGTCGGCCGCGCGGTCGAGCCGGTCGACGGCCCGGGTCTGGGCGTGGATCTCCTGCTGCACGTCGCCGTGCTCGCGCCAGGCGTTCGCCCGTTCCAGGGGGCCGCGGGCGTGCCGGACCGCCAGCTCCAACAGGTACTCGGCCTCGCGCAGGTCGACCAGGTCGCCCTCGTAGGAGTGCCGCAGCCGCAGGCCCGCGGCGAGCCGGTGCAGCCGGTGCGGGGCGCGCGGATCGTTCTGCGGCACGGCGGCGCGGCTGTCCCGCAGCACCCGGACCGCCGTCGAGACGAACCGCTGCCCGTCGCTCGCGCGGGCCCGCTCCAGGAGTACGTCGCCCCACTCGGGCAGCAGCTCCCCGTAGGCCTCACCGTCCCGGGGGATCAGCCGCCGGGCCCGGCCGTAGGCGTCGGCCGCCGCGTCGAGATCGGCGGGGTCCGCGTCCCGCGCGTACCGCTCCCGGTGCACCCGGGCCAGGCACACCAGCGCCGCCAGCCGCAGCTCCGGCTCCCCGGCGGCGTCGGCCAGCGCGGCCGTCAGCACCCCGGGCGCCTCGTCGAGCCGTTCCGGGACGTAGCGCAGCGCCCGGGCGAGCTCCACCCGTACCCAGCCCCGCTCCCCCGCGGCCCCGCCGTCCGGCGGCGCGGCTCCGGGCCCCGGCGTCGCGGCCCGCTCCTCGTCCGGCGCCGCCCCCCGCTCCCCCGGGCCCGTGCGGGCGCGCAGCAGCGGAGCCAGGCCCGCCGCCAGGCGGGTGGCGGCGCGGTCGGCGAGCAGGGTCCGCCCGGCCGGGTCCGGCTCGCGGTCGGCCAAGGCCAGCAGGACCCGGCCCAGGGCCAGTTGGAGCCCTCCGTCCGGCTTGCCGCCGAGCTCCCGCTCCGCGCGGTCGAAGACCTCCAGCGCGCCCAGGGCCTCGCGCAGCGCCGCCGGGTCGTCGTGCAGTTCGCACAGCCGCATCAGGGTCCGGGCCCGCCGGATCGCGCAGTCCAGGCGCAGTTCCCGTTCCAGCTCGGGCACGGCCCCGACGGCCGCGAACTCGCGCTCGGCGGCGGCCAGCAGCTCGGCCGCCTCGGTCCCGGGGCCCGGCAGGGCGGCGACGGCCCGTTCGTAGAGCACCCGGCCGAGCAGCGCGCGGGCCCGGACCATGCCGGGCAGCGCGCTCACCGCGCGCGCCGTGCGCTCGGCCTCGGTCAGCAGGTCGAGGTCCCGCTGCACCTCCCAGAGCCGCAGCAGCGCCCCGGCCAGCTCGAACTCGGCCTCGCCCGCCGGGTCCCCGGGTCCGGGCGGCGCCGTCACGGCGCGCCGCAGCACGGCGACGGCCTCGTACAGGGCGCGCTGGCCGCCGTCCCGGTCGCGGTCGAAGGCGGCGAGCCGCGTCCGGGCGGTGCGCACGGCCCAGGCCCGGCCGGGCACGGGGGCGCCGCCTCCCGGGGGCGGTTCCTCGACCCCGGGCGGGGTGTCCTGCGGCCCGGGCAGGTAGCGGCGCACGACCTTGGCGGAGACCTGGGCGAAGGCCTGCGGCAGCTGCGGCAACCGCGGTACCGGCACCCGCCCCGGCTCCTCCCCGGCCCCGACACCGACACCGGCCCCGACACCGCCCCCGGGGCCCGGGCCGATCCCCGCCGCCACCGCGGCGCCGGTGTCCGCTTCGGGCTCCCCGACCGGCGCGACGCCGGTCGACGCGGCGCCGGCCGACGCGGCGCCGGTGAGCTGCGAGACCGCGAGCGCGGGGAAGTTGCGCACGCCCCGCCCGAAGTGGGCCAGTACGTACTCCGAGCAGTGCTTGAGCACCAGCGCGGCCTCGTCCCGGCCCAGCGGCCCGAGCAGTACGTCCTGCACCCCGGGCACGAACTCGTACCACTGCCCCGGCGTCGGACCGCTGCGCCGCAGCAGCCCGCTGAGCAGCACCTCCGCGAGGTCGGACGGTTCCGAGTCGGGCAGCATCGTGCGCTGCACCAGCCGCATCACCGGGAGCGCGAGCGGGGTCGCCGACAGGTACACGGCGAGCTGCACGGCGCGCGGCGAGGCCGAGGAGCGGAAGCGGCGCACCAGTTCGCGCGGCGGCCGGGCGGCCCGCGGCAGCGGTGCGGGCGCCGCGGGATGGTCGGCCAGCACCCGCCCGACCTCGGCCGGTACGGCTCCGCTGCCCAGCCCGGCCACCAGCCGGGCCCAGGCCCCGAGCGCGGGGGCGCTGGGCGGCAGCACGGGCACGGTGAGCCCGCCGACCGGTCGACCCGGCCGCGGCGGCCGGTCGGGACGGAACTCCAGGTGGGGCTCGCCGCCGTCGCGCCGGGCCAGCGTGCCCCGCTCGGTCGGCAGCCAGCTGCGGCCCCACAGCCGCTGCGGCAGCGGCTGGACGACCACGCAGGGCGTGCACTGGGCCCAGCGGTGCAGCAGTCGCTGCGCCTCGCCCTCGCGCCACAGCGGCCCGGCGCAGTCGGAGACCACCATGGTCAGCCCGCGCCCGGTCGGATCGCGCAACACGTCCGCGGCCCGCATCCGCACTTCCGGTTCCGCTCCGGCTCCGATCGCGGGTCGGCCGTCGGCGAGCCGGTGGAGGTAGTGCACCTGGACGTCCCGGAAGGCCCCCAGCCGCTCGCACACCGCCCGTAACTCGTCGAACATGTCGTGCCAGACGGCCATCGACGGGGACGCGTCCAGGACCAGCCGCATCGTGCTCTCGCGCCGGGTCTCGGGCCGCATCACGGGGATGACCAGGCCCAGCGCCCGGGCGCTGGCCTCGGCGGTCGCCGGCTCGTCCAGCACGCTGCGGGCGCGGGGCGCGGGTGGCCGGCGGCGCTGGAGCGCGCGCAGGGCCCGCTGGATGTCCAGGATCCGGGGCAGCGCGGCCGCCGTCGGCACCCGGACCCGGATCCCGGCGGCGCCCTCCGGTTCTGCTTCCGCTCCGGCTTCCCCCGGGCGGTACGGGCCCGCGCGCCCGGGGACGTACAGGTCGAGGCGGTCCTCCTCGGGCGGGCCCGCACGCCCCGGCGCCGGGTCGGCCGCCCCGACCCCCGCGCCGCTGCTCGCGTCCGTCCCTTCCGTCCCTTCCCTGCCGTCCGTGCCGTCCGTCTCCTGCGCCCCGGGGTCGCCCACCGCGCGGGTCCCGGTCCCGTCGACCGCGCCCGCCCCGGTGACCGCCGCGGACCCCGCGCCCCGGGCCGCCCGGGTGTGCCCGGCCAGCCAGAGCGCGTCGGCCAGCTCCTCGACGGAGGGGTCGAGGCCGGCTGCGCGCAGCAGCGCGGTCAGGTCACGGATTCCGGGCGGCGGCGGTCCGGCGGCGGCGGTCACGGGCCCTCACCTCGAACGGTCGAGCCGCTGGATGAGCAGGTCGGCGAGGTCCTCCCGGGTGGGCGGCGCCGCGTGGTGGGTGAGGTAGATGGCGTTGAGGAGCTGGTCGGCGGCGACGAGCTCGCTCTGGGAGCGGCTGAGGAACTCCCGGATGAGGTCGGCGCCGAGCGCGGCCGCCTCCTCGCCCAGGTGGGCCCGGACCATGGTGGCGAGCCGCTTCTCGCCGGGCGGGCCGAGCTTGAGCTGGATGCAGCGGCGCAGCAGGGCGGCGGGGAAGTCCCGTTCGCCGTTGCTGGTCATGATGATGAAGGGGAAGGCCCGGCAGCGGATCCGGCCGCCCCGGACGCTCACCTTCGCGCCGTCGTCGGTGAGGACCTGGACCTCGGGTTCCCGGTCGGCGACCCGTTCCAGCTCGGGGAGCGCGAACTCGCCCTCCTCCAGGACGTTGAGCAGGTCGTTGGGCAGGTCGATGTCGCTCTTGTCCAGCTCGTCGATGAGCAGGACCCGCGGTCGGTCGGTGGGCAGCAGTGCGGTCCCGAGCGGCCCCAGCCGGATGTACTTCCCGATGCCGGGCGTCCCGCCCGGATCGCCGCCCCCGGCGGCGATCTGCACGTCCTGGAGGCGGGCGATGGCGTCGTAGCGGTAGAGGCCCTCCTGGAGGACGGTCCGGGAGACCACGGGCCAGCGCAGGACGCGGCCGAGCTTCAGCTCGTGCGCGACGGCGTGCGCGAGGGTGGACTTGCCGGTGCCGGGGTAGCCGGTCACCAGCAGGGGCCGGCGCAGGTACAGCGCGGCGTTGATGACGTCGAGCTCCTCCGGTTCGGGCCGGTGCATCTCGGCGGCGTGCCGGTGGGCGCCGAGCCGCCGGGTGGCGGCGCCGTCGACCGCGTCGGCCGCCTCACCGGGCTCGATGACCGGGCCGCCGTCGAAGTCCCGCCACGGCGGCGGGGGCGGCAGGGCGTCGATGCCGTCGTGGGGCTCGCCGACCCCGCGGTAGATGAGCCACTCGTCGTTCATGGTCGCTCCCCCTTCGTGGCGGCCGCCCCTGCCCCGCTCCCGCGGTGCGGTCGTACGGTCCCGGCCCCGGCGCGGCCGCGGCTCACAGGTCCCCCTGCAACGGTTCGTCGTCCGGCAGCGGCCGCCCGGGGTCGTCCCAGACCAGGCCCAGCCCGGCGGCCCAGTACGCGTCGGGGTCGTGCCCGTGGGCCCGCCCCCGCAGGGACTGGAGCCGCAGGGCCAGCACGCCGCCGCGGCCCGCGTCGGCGAGTTCCTCGCGCAGGGCGCGGTGGAAGGGCGCGCACGGCAGCGTCGGGTCCGCCGGGGGGCGCCGGCACAGCACCACCCCGTAGCCGGCGCGGTGGGCGGAGTGCAGCGATCCGAGGGTGGGGTCGGCGTCCGCGGCCCGGCAGTGGACGGGCACGGTGTTGTCGGGCTGGCCGTCGAGCCAGGCGTACGTCGGGGTGCGCCGGCGTCCCCGGTCGCAGTCGGCCCGTTCGTCGAGCAGCGGTCCGGCCTGGACCCGGGCCCAGCGGTCGGCGCGGCGGTGGCCGTCGTCCGTGGCGGGCCCGGGCTCGGGCGGGTGGCGGAAGACCACGGGCCGCTGGGTGCCGACCGGGGCCGCGCCCGCCACCACCCACTCGTCCACGGGCAGGGTGAAGAGGTCGGGTGCGACGGCGGCCTCCAGCAGCGCGGCCCCCTCGTGCGTGTCGCAGCGCCGGAAGGCCTCGGCGAGCGGGGCCCGCAGCACCTCGGGCAGCGCGGCGAGGGTGGCCCGCTCCCCCGCGTCGACGGGGGTCAGGTGCTCGGGGCCGAGCAGGACGGACACCCGCCAGTCGTAGACCCGCTCCCAGCTGTGCGCCCACACCTCCAGCAGGACCGAGGGGCCGGGCGGGAGGATCTCGGCGGCGCGGGCGGGCCCGATCCGGACGGCTTGCCCGGCGGCGGCCAGCCTGCGCTCCTCGCGCGCCCGCTCGCGTTCGAGCAGGCCCCGCTCGTGCCGCTCGCCCAGCTCCCGGCGCAGGGGTCGCCACAGCCGCTCGGCGGTGGCCCGCACCCAGTCCCAGAGCTCCTCGTCGGCGCCGGGGGCGGGCGGCTCGCGGTGTTCGGCGACGCTGACGTCGGTGGCGTAGCGCAGCATGGCGGCGGCTTCGCTGACCCCGCCGGGCGGGTCGTAGAGCAGGCCGAGCCCGTCGCGCCAGCTCAGCGGGGCCAGCGGGCCGGGGTCCGGCTCCTCGCCGCGGGCCGCCTCGACCAGCGTCCGTACGGCCTCGGAGGAGCCGGGCGGGGGCAGCTCGGCCAGCAGCCCGCACAGGGTGGTCCGCTCGCCGGGGGTGAGGCGCTGGCGGCCGCCGTAGGGGTCGGGTTCGGGACGCGGGAGTTCGTCGTGCGCGTCGGTCCAGGTGCGGCGGTTGTCGACGTCGCTGAGGTGCTGGTCGTAGTGGTGCAGGTCGTGGGCCTGCATGACGCGGCGGTAGAGCCCGATCCGGCTCTTGGCGGAGATCGGCAGGGTGCGCAGCTGGACGACGGAGACGGCGAGCCCGCCGCCGCCGCGCGCGCGGGCCTTGACCACGCCGACGACCTCGCCGCGGGCCAGGTCGACGACCGGGCCGCCGGACATGCCGTGCTCGATCTCGTCCTCGGCGCCGAGCCGGATGGCGGCGCCGTTGCCCGCGGTGCCGCGCAGCCGGGTGGTGCGGCCGGTGATCTCGGGGGCGCCCAGGTCCTCGGTGCAGCCGAAGTACGCGACCTCGTCGAAGCGGGGCCTGGCCCGGTCGGTGAGCCAGACGCAGGCGTGCGAGACGGGGGCCAGGACGCGCACGAGCGCCAGGTCGGGCAGCTCCCACAGGCCGGGCCCGCCCGGCCGCCGCTGCTCCAGCCGCTCGGGCAGGACGCATTCCACGCGTCCGGCGACGGTTCCGGTGGCGCCGTCCCCGCCGGAGGAAAAGGTGATGCCGACCTCCCGTCCGACCAGCCGCATCCCACCGCCCCCTTCGCCCACCACGTGCGCGCACGTCAGGACCCAGCCGGGAGCGATGAAGAACCCGCTGCCCCAGGTGGCTCCGGTCCCAGGGTCCTCATACCCGTTCGGCGGGGCGTGGACGCGTACGGTCGCGGCCTGGACGAGGGGTTCCAGGAGCTCGAAGGCGCGCGCGGAGTCGCCCGTGCGCCCGTCCGCCATCCCCCGCCCCCGGTCCCGGTGAATCAGCACCCGGCAGCAACCAACGGCTGCGTCCGCCAAGCGTGTTGAGGCCATCCAGGGTATCCCTGCCCGGTGCCCGGCGGGAGGTGTCCGGCCGACGCGGATTATCCTGGCCGGGAAACACCCCCCCTCACGCACGGAGCCTGTCTTGTACTTCACCGATCGCGGCATCGAGGAGCTGGAGAAGCGGCGCGGCGCGGAGGAGGTCACCTTCGAGTGGCTCGCCGAGCAGCTCCGCACCTTCGTGGACCTGAACCCGGACTTCGAGGTCCCGGTCGAGCGGCTGGCCACCTGGCTGGCCCGGCTCGACGACGAGGACGAGGACGACGAGTAGTCGCTGTCCTTCCCGTCCGGATGCGCCGAAGGCCCCGCCGCAGTGATGCGGCGGGGCCTTCGGCGTACTGGGTACTGGGCCGTACTGCGGGCGGCTCGCTCAGGCGAGGCGCGCCACGCCGTCCGCGCGGGCCGCGGCGGCGACGGCCGCGGTGACGGCCTCGGCGACGCGCTCGTCGAAGGGCGACGGGATCACGTAGTCGGCGGCCAGCTCGTCACCGACGACGCCGGCGATGGCGTCGGCGGCGGCGATCTTCATGTTCTCGGTGATCCGGGAGGCCCGGACCTTGAGGGCGCCCGCGAAGATGCCGGGGAACGCCAGCACGTTGTTGATCTGGTTCGGGAAGTCCGAGCGGCCCGTGGCCACGACCGCCGCGTACTTGTGCGCGACGTCGGGGTGGACCTCCGGGTTCGGGTTGGCCATGGCGAAGACGAAGCAGTCCTTCGCCATCGTCGCCACCGCGGCCTCGGGGACCGTACCGCCGGAGACGCCGATGAAGACGTCGGCGCCGACGAGGGCGTCCTCCAGGGAGCCGGTCAGACCGGTCTTGTTGGTGAGGCCCGCGATCTCCGCCTTGACGTCCGTGAGGTCGGAGCGGTCGGCGGAGACGACGCCCTTGCGGTCGGTGACGCAGACGTCACCGATGCCGGCGTCCACCAGGATCTTGGCGATGGCGATGCCCGCCGCGCCCGCGCCCGAGATCACGGCGCGCAGGTCCGCGAGGGTGCGGCCGGTGAGCTTGGCGGCGTTGCGCAGGGCGGCCAGCGACACGATGGCGGTGCCGTGCTGGTCGTCGTGGAAGATCGGGATGTCCACGCGCTCCTGGAGGCGGCGCTCGATCTCGAAGCAGCGGGGCGCCGAGATGTCCTCCAGGTTGACCCCGCCGAAGGAGGGGGCGAGCCGGACGATGGTCTCGATGATCTCGTCCGTGTCCTTGGTGGCGAGCGCGATCGGAACCGCGTCGACACCGCCGAACTGCTTGAAGAGGATGGCCTTGCCCTCCATGACGGGGAGCGAGGCCTCCGGCCCGATGTCACCGAGTCCGAGCACGGCGGTACCGTCGGTGACGACGGCGACCACGTTGGACTTCCAGGTGTACTCGTGGACCAGCTCGGGCTGCTCCGCGATGGCGGTGCAGACCTTGGCCACGCCGGGCGTGTATGCGAGGGACAGGTCGTCCTTGTCCCGGACGGGAACGGTGGCCACGATGGCCATCTTTCCGCCGCGGTGAAGCGCGAACACCGCATCCGGGTTGTTGTCCGTAACGCTGTCGCTGCGAGGATTGACGATCTCCGCTGCCACTTTCTTAACCCCTTAAGTCTTTAATTCGTTGAGGGTGACCACTCCTGGTTAAGGGGTGGGCGGGCACCGCGTCCGTACTCCGCGTCGACGGGTTGGTTGGTCCGTCTCCGCGAAGGGGAGGTTCGTACGCGCGGGCGCGCCGCACGCGCGCCCTGAGCCCCGGATGAGGGGTGTAAGGATCTGTTCTACCCGAAGAACGCTCACCCAGACGAGTCGATTCCTGCTCGACCATAAGCCTCTTGTCCTAGTTTCGGCGAAAAGTCCAAGAGTCTGTGTCCAGTACCCGAGACGGGCCGCAAAAACTCCGGTAAAGCAGGCCCCGGACGGTGCATACTCCGGCCGCGACAGCCCATCCCCGCAGCGATGTTGGGTTACCGGGGTCGCCCGTTATGCGATTTTGACCTGATGGGCATCCTGAATGCGCCAGTCCGAATGGCAAGATGCCGTAATCACACAAGGTCGCGACACTCGAAGGTGCGTGCCCGACCGCCATCGGATGCTTTCCACCCCTGTCGGAGGAACCAGCTCATGACCGCAAGCACCACCCGCCGCACGACTGCCGCCCGGTCCCGGATCGCCGCGGTCGGCGCGATCGCGGTCGCCGGCGCCCTGATCCTCACCGGGTGTGGCGACCAGACCGACAAGGGCTCCGACACGGGCGCCAAGACGAGCAGCGCCCCGCTGTTCTCGAAGCTCCCGAAGAAGATCCAGGACGCTGGCGTGATCAAGGTCGGCACCGACGCGACCTACGCCCCGATGGAGTTCAAGGAGGGCGAGAAGATCGTCGGTGTCGACCCCGACATCGCCGCCGCCCTCAGCAAGCAGCTCGGTGTGAAGTTCGAGTTCACCTCCGGCACCTTCGCCACCCTGCTGGGCGGTCTGCCCACCGGCCGCACCGACGTCGTCATGTCCTCCATGAGCGACACCAAGGCCCGCCAGCAGGGCCTCGACGACAAGGGCCAGAAGACCGGTAACGGCGTCGACTTCGTCGACTACTTCACCGCGTCGACCGGCATCCTGGTCAAGAAGGGCAACCCGGAGGGCATCAAGACCCTCGACGACCTGTGCGGCAAGAAGCTCGCCGTCCAGCGCGGCACGACGTACGAGCAGTCCGCCAAGGACCAGAGCGCCAAGTGCGAGAAGGACGGCAAGGCGAAGCTCTCCATCGAGGCCTTCGACACCGACGCCGAGGCGCAGACCCGTGTGAAGGCCGGCGGCGCCGTCGCCGACCTGAACGACTCCCCGGTCGCCGCGTACATCGCGCAGACCGCGGGCGGCGGCAACGACTTCGAGGCCGTCGCCAACCCGGGTGACGCCGGCCTCTTCGGCATCGCCATCGACAAGAAGAACACCGAGCTGCGCGACGCCCTGGCCGCCGCCATCGACGCGACGATCAAGGACGGCAGCTACAAGGCCGCCCTGGACAAGTGGAACGCGGCCTCCGGCGCCGTTACCAAGGCCCAGGTCAACGCAGGTCAGTGACCCCCACGCAGCACTGAAGGGCAGTCACTGTGACTGACAAGCTCGAAAAGGTCCCCGGACCGGCGGACACCCCGCCGGCCGGGTCCGTTCCGCCCGAAATGATCCGCGCCATCCCCGTCCGGCACTACGGACGCTGGATCAGCGGTGTGATCGCGCTCGTCCTGTTCGGCGCGATCATCTACGCCTTCTCCCAGGGCAACGTGCGCTGGCAGACCGTCCCCGAGAAGCTGTTCGACGCGAGCATCCTCAGCGGCCTGTGGCACACGGTCCTGATCAGCGTCGCGGCGATGGCGCTCGGCCTGGTCCTCGGCGTCGCCTTCGCCGTGATGCGGCTGTCGAAGAACCCGGTGACCAGCACCATCTCCTGGTTCTACATCTGGTTCTTCCGCGGCACCCCGGTCTACGTCCAGCTGCTCATCTGGTTCAACCTCGCCCTGATCTTCCCGATCCTGAACCTCGGGTTCTACAAGGACGAGATGACCCAGGTCATGACCCCCTTCCTGGCCGCCCTGCTGGGTCTCGGCCTCAACGAGGGCGCGTACATGGCGGAGATCGTCCGGGCCGGCATCCAGTCGGTCGACGAAGGGCAGTCGGAGGCGTCCCACGCACTGGGCATGACCCGCACGCAGACGATGCGCCGGGTCGTGCTCCCGCAGGCGATGCGCGTGATCGTGCCGCCGACGGGCAACGAGTTCATCAACATGCTCAAGACCTCGTCGCTGGTCGTCGCCGTGCAGTACGCGGACCTGCTGCGGGCGGCTCAGGACATCGCGGCCACCTCGTTCGCGGTGATGGAGATGTTCATCGTCGCGTCGATCTGGTACCTCGCCCTGACCAGCGTGTTCAGCGTCGGCCAGTACTACCTGGAGCGCCGTTTCGCGCGCGGCTCGCTACGCAGCCTGCCGCCGACACCGCTCCAGCGACTGCGCGCCAACCTGAACATGTTCCGCCGTACGGAGGTGGCGAAGTGACCGCCCAGCCGATGGTCAAAGCCGAGGCCGTGCACAAGTCCTACGGCGCCGCCCACATCCTGCGGGGCATCGACCTGGAGGTCGCGCCGCGTGAGGTGTTCTGCCTGGTCGGCCCGTCCGGCTCCGGCAAGTCCACCTTCCTGCGGTGCATCAACCACCTGGAGCAGGTCAACGCCGGCCGCCTCTACGTGGACGGCCAGCTGGTCGGGTACCGCCAGAAGGGCGACAAGCTCTACGAGCTGAAGGACAGCGAGGTCGCGGCCCAGCGCCGGGACATCGGCATGGTCTTCCAGCGGTTCAACCTGTTCCCGCACATGACGGCCATAGAGAACGTCATGGAAGCCCCGGTCATGGTCAAGGGCGAGAGCAAGGCGGTCGCGCGGGCGCGCGCCGTCAAGCTCCTCGACCGCGTCGGCCTGGGCGACAAGGGCGGGAACTACCCCTCGCAGCTCTCCGGCGGGCAGCAGCAGCGCGTGGCGATCGCCCGCGCGCTGGCCATGGAGCCGAAGCTGATGCTCTTCGACGAGCCCACGTCGGCGCTCGACCCGGAGCTCGTCGGCGACGTCCTCGACGTCATGCGGGACCTGGCCGAATCGGGCATGACCATGATCGTGGTCACGCACGAGATGGGCTTCGCCCGCGAGGTCGGCGACAGCCTGGTGTTCATGGACGGCGGCGTGGTCGTCGAGGCGGGCAACCCGCGCGACGTCCTGGGCAACCCGCAGCACGACCGGACGAAGGCGTTCCTGTCCAAGGTGTTGTAACCCGAGGTGTTGTAACCCCGCGCACACGGTGCGAAGAGGGGCGGTGCGGACCTTGTCCGTACCGCCCCTCTTCGTCGTTCCGCCGGCCCGCGGCCCGAATCCCCTACTTGAGTCCTAGGACCAGCGCGTCCGACGGCGAGCGCCAGACGGTACGGGCCTCCGCGAAGCCCGCCCCGCGCAGGGTGCGGGCGTGCCACGCCTCGTCCGGGGTGTCCCCGTCGGCGTGCTCGCCGTAGATCTCGTACCGCTTCCTCGTGGGCTCGGCGAGCACCGGGTCGGCCGCGGCGACGGCCCACCACTCGGCCCAGTCGAGCACGCCCTCGGCGCGGGCCCGGTCCATGCCCGCGTGGCGGTGGGCGCGCTCGGCGGCATTGAGGAGCGGGGTCGCCGGGTCGGGCATGTGGTCGGCGTTCATGAAGACGCCGCCGGGGCGCACCAGGGGCGCCAGCTGCCCGTAGAGCACGGCGAGCTGCGGGCTGTGCAGCCAGTGCAGGGCGGTGGCCGTGAGCACCGCGTCGTAGGAGTCGTGCGGGAGCCGCGCGACCCAGTCGGGGTCCTTGAGGTCCGCGGTGACGAAGGTGACCCGCGCGTCGCCCGCGAAGTGGCCCTCGGCGATGGTCAACAGGGCGGGGTCGAGGTCGACGCCCGTACTGGTGGCGTTCGGGAACCGTTTGAGGACCCGGTCCGTGATACTTCCCGTACCGCACGCCAGATCCAGCACCCGGGGGGCCGTGCCGACGACCGCCTCGACCATGTCCAGCATGACCCGGAACCGCTCCTCGCGGTCCGGGAGGTACCACTCCTGCTGGCGGTCCCAGCTGTCCTGCCAGGCCTGCCAGTCCGTTCCGGTCGCTGCGTCCGTCATCCCGAACCCCTCCACCCGTAATACCCTAGAAGGCATATCGGCCGTTACCCGAACGGCACACCCGCACACTAATCCTCATCCGTAAGGACTACAAGTGGAACTGGCCCATTACTCGGACTACGCCGTGCGCCTGGTCAACACCGAGGAGCCGGCCCGTGGCAAGGATGCGCTGACGTCGGCGGAGACGGCCCGGGCCCTGTTCGGGGCCAGCCTCCAGGACGCCCGCCGGGTCACCGACGCCGACGTCACCCGTTTCCGCAACGTCCGCGCGCGGCTGCGCGCGATCTTCGAGGCGGCCGACTCGGGCGACCACTTCCTCGCGGTGGACCTGCTGAACTCGCTCCTGATGGAGTTCCCCGTGAGCCCGCAGATCTCCGGGCACGAGACGCCCGGCCCGGACGGCGAGCCCAACTGGCACATGCACCTCGCCGACCACCCCTCCAACGCCTCGGCCGGGTACGCCGCGATCGCCTCCATGGGCCTGGCGTTCCACCTGACGTCCTACGGCGCGGACCGGTTGGGCCTGTGCCAGGCGCCGCCGTGCCGCAACGCCTACCTGGACACCTCCACCAACCGGTCCCGGCGCTACTGCTCGGACCGCTGCGCCACCCGGGCCAACGTGGCCGCCTACCGGGCCCGCAAGCGCGAGGAGGCGCTCGGGTCCGGGAACAGCGGGCGCACCGCGCGGGCCAGCCAGGACGCCCGGGCCGCCAGCGAGGTCTGACCGGCGGCGGGCGGCCGCAGGCGCAGCCGCCCGACGCCCAGCACGAGCTCGTCGGGCACCACGCCGTAGTCCTCGCTGTCCCCGCTCTCGTTGAAGCCGTTGTCCCCGAGCACCCACCAGCCGCCCCCGCGCCGCTCGGCGGCCCGCTTGACGACCAACAGGTCCTGCTGGAGGGGGTGGCGCAGCACCACGACGTCACCGGGGCGCACGCGCCCGCCGTAGTGGACGAGCAGCTGATCGCCGGAGTCCAGGGTGGGGGCCATCGAGGGCCCGAACACCTCCACCATCCCGATCGGCACGTGCATGTGACACCTTCCCGGTTCCGTCCGTACGTTCGCTCACCACCCCCATCGTGCCGCTGGACTTTTGTCCTAAGCCCACGGGGCCGCCCGCGAATTCCGCTTTCTCACGGAGTAATCTCCCCCTTGAGAAGACGATCACGAGGAGGACCCACCCCCATGCTTTCCCGCTTCTTCGCCCCCAAGGTCACGGTCAGCGCGCACTGCGACCTGCCGTGCGGCGTCTACGACCCCGCCCAGGCCCGTATCGAGGCCGAGTCCGTCAAGGCCGTGCAGGAGAAGTACCAGGCCAACGACGACGCGGACTTCCGCGCCCGCGCCATCACCATCAAGGAGCAGCGCGCGGAGCTCGCGAAGCACCACGTCTCGGTGCTGTGGAGCGACTACTTCAAGCCGCCGCACTTCGAGAAGTACCCGCAGCTGCACTCCCTGGTCAACGACACCCTGAAGGCCCTCTCGGCCGCCAAGGCGTCGAACGACCCGGCGACGGGCCAGAAGGCCCTCGAACTGATCGCGGAGATCGACCGCATCTTCTGGGAGACCAAGGCCGCCTGATCCCGGGCGCACACGCAGAGGGGCCCGGTCGCATCACAGCGACCGGGCCCCTCTGCGCACATCCCTCCCGGCCCCCGTGCCGGGAGGGCTGCCTGGTGGCGCCTGGCCAGAATCGTACCCCGGTTCCTGGCTTGCCCATGACGTTCCGGTTAACCCCATGGAACACACAAGGGCGCTGCCCACACAGGTAATTGACGATCGAACAAAGATTCCGCTCTGCGGTACGACCGGGGGCCCGAAGGCCCGTTTCGGTAGGGTCCGACGGCACGTGCCACGGGACCGAGCGAGGGGCTGACCGAGGACCGACCGAGGGGCCGACCGGGGGGTCGGCCGGGGGGTCGGCCGAGGGACCGGTCGACGTGATCCGAAAGACAGGCCGGGAGTGCCGGGAACCCTGGCGGCGGCCCCCTACCGGGCGGTAGCGTCTGGCCGCATGTTCGCTGCCTACGCCGCCCGTATCGACCGTGACCAGCCGCTGAGCGGCCTCGAACTGGGCGAGCGCCCGGCGCCCGAGGCACGCCCCGGCTGGGTGACCGTGAACGTCAGGGCCGCCTCCCTCAACCACCACGACCTGTGGTCGCTGCGCGGGGTGGGCCTCGGCCAGGAGAAGCTCCCGATGATCCTGGGCTGCGACGCGGCCGGGACCGACCAGGACGGCAACGAGGTCGTCCTGCACTCCGTGATCGGCCAGAGCGGCCACGGGGTCGGGCCGGACGAGCCGCGCTCGATCCTGACCGAGCGCTACCAGGGCACCTTCGCCGAACAGGTCACCGTGCCGGCCTGGAACGTCCTGCGCAAGCCCGCGGAGCTGTCCTTCGAGGAGGCCGCCTGCCTGCCGACCGCCTGGCTCACCGCCTACCGGATGCTCTTCACCAACGCCGGCGTGCGCCCCGGGGACTCGGTCCTGGTCCAGGGCGCGGGCGGCGGGGTCGCGACCGCCGCGATCGTGCTCGGCAAGGCCGCCGGGCTGCGGATGTACGCGACGAGCCGCGACGCGGCCAAGCGCGAGCGCGCCGTGGAGCTGGGCGCGGAGGAGGCGTACGAGCCCGGCGCGCGGCTGCCCCGTCGCGTGGACGCGGTGATCGAGACGGTGGGCGCGGCGACCTGGTCGCACTCGGTGAAGTCCCTGCGCCCGGGCGGCACCCTGGTGATCTCGGGCGCGACGAGCGGCGATCGGCCCGCGCACGCGGAACTGACCCGGATCTTCTTCCTGGAGCTGAAGGTCGTCGGCTCGACCATGGGCACGAAGGAGGAGCTGGAGGACCTGCTCTCCTTCTGCGCGGCCACGGGGGTGCGGCCGGTCATCGACGAGGTGCTGCCGCTGGACCGGGCCCGGGAAGGCTTCGCGAAGCTGGAGTCGGGCGACCTCTTCGGCAAGGTGGTGCTGACGGTCTGACGGCCCGCCCCTCCCGCACGCCTACCCCGTCCGCACCGCGCCCGCGGCACTCCGATCTGTCAATTCGGGTTGACACGGCTCACCCGTCAACCTAAATTGACAACGTGACGGAAGCAACCGATCTCGCCGAACGGGCCGGTGACCGTGACCCGCGCGTGGGCCTGCGCGCCGTGGCCGCCCTCCGCAGGCTGCTGGAGCAGCTGGAGGCGGTACAGGTGCGCAGCGCCCGCAACCAGGGCTGGTCCTGGCAGGACATCGCCGCCGAGCTGGGCGTCAGCCGGCAGGCCGTACACAAGAAGCACGGGAGGGCCTGATGTTCGAGAAATTCACGGCCGGGGCGCGCGACACGGTCACGGGCGCGGTCGACGAAGCCCGCCGCACCGGCGCCGCCCGGGTCACCGAGGACCACCTGCTGCTCGCCCTGCTGGAGCTGGGCGCGCTCGACCGGCTCGGCGTGGACCGGGGGGCGACCGCGGCCGCCCTGGCCGAGGCCCGGCGCCGGGGCGGGATGTCGAAGGCCGACGAGGAGGCCCTGGCGGGCCTGGGCATCGACCTCGCCGAGATCGTCGCCCGCGTCGAGGAGAGCCACGGCGAGGGCGCGCTCGCCGCGGCGGGGGCCCGCCCGCAGCGCGGCCGCCCGCAGAGCGCCCGCGTCCGCTTCGCACCGGGCACGAAGAAGACCCTGGCCCAGTCGCTCCGGATCGCCGTGGGCCACCGCGAGAGGGCCATCACGCAGACCCATCTCCTGCTGGCCCTGCTCATCGCCCCGGGCCCGGTGGCCGACGTACTGGCCGCGCAGGGCGTGACCTACGCCCGCGTCGCGGCCACCGCCCCGGCCGCCGCCTGAGCGGTTCGCCCGGGGCCGCGGCGCGTCAGCGCGGTGCGCGGACCGTGGTGGTGATGCGGGCCGCGGCCGTCGCCAGGTCGGCGCGGACCTCCTCCAGCTGGGCGGCGGTGACGCCGTGGTCGCGGGCCGCGTCGCGCACCTCGTCACGGAAGCGGTCCAGCAGCCGGTCGAGGTCGCGCGCCGGGTCCTCGGTCGGCTGCAGGTCCTCGGCCCATCCGGACTCCGCCGCCCGGGCCTTGGCCCCGTCGTGGGTCGCGGTGGATCCCAGCCAGACGCCCGCCAGGCTGCCGATCTTGTCGGTGAACTCCGACAGCCCCTCGCGGACCCCGGACTTCGTGAACTGCTCCTGGAGCTGGCTCGCGATGCGCTGGACCTCCTCGCGGGCCCGGTCCTGGGCCTCCTTCGCCTGGCGGCGGGCCTGCTGGGCCTCCTCGCGGGCCCGGCGGCTCTCGTCCTTCGCCCGGCGGGCCTGCTCCTTCCACTCCTGGCGGGCCCGGCGCAGCTCCTCCTTGGCCAGCCGCCAGGTCTCGTCCTCGACCCGGGTGTCGGAAGCGGTGGCGGCCGCCGCCGCCCGCATCTCGCGCCGCAGGTCGCCCGCGGCGCCCCGGACGTCGTCGCGCATCTCGGCGGCCAGCTCGGAGACGGAGTCGCGGATCTCCAGCTCCAGATCGGCCAGTTCACCGCTGCGGTCGGCCAGTTCGGCGCGGCCCGCCTCGGTGATCGAGTACACCTTGCGCCCGCCTTCGGTGGCGTGCGTGACGAGCCCCTCCGCCTCCAGCTTGGCCAGCCGCGGGTACACGGTGCCCGCGGAGGGCGCGTACAGCCCCTGGAAGCGCTCCTCCAGCAGGCGGATCACCTCGTACCCGTGCCGCGGAGCCTCGTCGAGCAGCTTCAGCAAGTAGAGCCGCAGGCGGCCGTGGGCGAAGACGGGCGGCATGTCAGAGCACCTTCTTTTCGAGTTCGAGGGGGGCGGACGGAGCGGCCGCGTCCGCCGGCTCGCGGCGCAGCAGCGCGATCGAACCGGAGACGGTCGTGGCCCGCAGCGTGCCGGTCCCGGAGCCCAGTGTGCCGGTGATCCGCTTGGCGCCCAGCTGGCCGGAGACCCGCAGGTCCTCGAAGGCGTTGGAGACCCCGCCGGTGGCGGTGTTGGCCTCGACGCGGGCGTCGGTGGGGTGCGGGAGCCGGATCGCGACCTGCCCGGAGACCGAGTTGAGCGCGATGTCCACCGGCTGCGGGGACGTCTGGTCCGGGTCGAGGTCCAGCAGCATGTCACCGCTGACCGAGTCCGCCCGTACGCTGCCGCCCGCGCCCTCGACCACGGTCAGCCCGCCGGAGACCGAGTGGAAGCCGAGGGTCCCGCTGAGCGCCTGGGCCTCCACGCTGCCGGAGACCGTGTGCGCCTTGACGGCCCCGGACAGTCCCACCAGGGTGGCGTCGCCGGAGACGCCGTTGACGTCGGTGGCGCCCGCGATGCCCGAGACGAAGGAGGTGGCGCTGACGGTCGCGACCTGCACGCGGGTGGCGGCGGGCACGGTCAGCGAGATGACGGCGCTGCGCTCCCAGGCCTTGCGGCCGCCCTCGGAGCCGGAGCCCGTCCAGGCCTTCCACGGCTTGGAGTCGAACCACTTGCGCAGGTTCTGCGAGCCGTTCCAGGGCAGGTCCTCGTAGGAGACGGTGAGGACGTCGCCCTCCTGCACCACGTGCAGGGGCGGCCCGCTGACCTCGGTGACCTGGAGCTGGACCGGCCCCTCGGCGGCGGCGACCACATTCACCGTGCCGCCCACGACGCGGACGCGGAGCTCGGCGACCGGCTCCTCGAAGGTGAGCTGCTGGGGTTCGGCGATGGACCAGGTCGTCTGGTGTGCCATGGTGCTGATCCTCCTCGGGCGGACGCGCGGGTGCCGGGGTTCGGCATGACGCAACATATCGCGTCTTCTGAGTAACACGATATATCGCGGTTGCCGGAAGTCAAGCGGCTCGGGCGGCACTGCGCCGCCACATGGCGCCGCGCCCCTTCACGCTCTTCCATTTGGGTGGGTTGGGGGGATTTGCCTTAGCGTGTGGGCATGTCGATCTCCCAGACCTCGGCGGGCGGGCTGCTGCTCTGCCGCGCCGAACCCGCCACCGTCCGCCCCGCCGCCACCCACGTCCTGCGCGAGCGCCTGGTGCTCGCCCCGGCGGGCGACTGGAGCGCGCTGGTCCCCGAGCGATACCCGGCCGCCGACGCGTCCGGGGCCGAGGAATCCCTGGCCGAGGTGCTGACCGGCTGGACCTCGGCGCTGGCGGTGGGCGGCAACTGGCCGGTGCTGGGCGTGTGGTGGGAGTCCGGGGAGAGCGGCTTCGCCCTCGCGTCGGGGCTGCGGCGACCCGTCTCCTACGGGTGGGCGGCGGACGGGACCCCGCTCGGCGACCCGGACGCCATGCGCACGCTCACCGCGCGGCTCGGCCTGGATCCCGTACTGGACCTGGAGGAGTTGGAGCGGCTCACCCGCCCCGACGAAGCCGCCGACGGCGGGACCCGGCTGCTGGGGCTGATCGCACTGCTGGCCCGGGCCGGGCTGGCCCTGCCCGCCGGGCTGGCCCCCGGCGAGCGCGCCGACCGGCTGCGGGAGGCGGCCCGCGTCGCCCCGGGGGCCGAGGCCCTGGAGTGGTCCGGCTGGCGCGACGCGGTACGGGCGGAGCTCGACGTCGTGGAGGACGGCCCGCTGGGCCCCTGGCTCCGCGGCCCCCGGGCCCGCTTCGTGGGCGCGGCCCAGGTCGCGGCCGGAGCCCCCCTGATGCTGTGGGCGGCCCGCCGCCGCAACTCCGGCTGGCTGACCGCCGGCACGCTCCTGGTCGCACACGGCGCCCTGGGCCTCGCCTACGACCACGCCCGCCGCCGCTGAGCCCCCGGGCCGCCGCGCCGGCGTCGCCGCCGGTGAAGAATCGTTACGCCGCTTCGGCTTCCGCCTCCGCGCCGGCGCCGGTCCCGACGCCCGCCCCCACCTCCACGTCCGCCTCCAGCAACGGGCTCTCGTGGTGGTGGAGCCAGGCGCGGTACGGCGGGGTGCCCAGCGCCGCCTCGCGGTAGGCCGCGCGCAGGTCCTCGTAGACCTCCGCGTGCGCCCCGGGACTGGTGGCCAGCAGCAGGCGCACCGCGAGCGGGTCCCCGTACAGCGGGCGGATCGCCATGTCCTCGCGCGGCCCGGAGGTCGGCTGGCAGGGGGCGACCGCCTCGCCGGAGACGATCAGCGACGCGGCGGTGTGGTAGTCGGCGTGGAGCACCGGGGGGTGCAGTCCGGCGCCCGCGAGGACCCGCCGCAGCCCGTCCCACTCGCCGTCGACGGAGGGGTCCACCGTCCACCGGTCGGTGGCGAACTCCCGTAGTTCCACCACCGGCCGGCTGGCCGCCGGATGGTCCCGCGCCATCGAGACGAACTGCGGCTCGCGCTCCATCAGCACGTGCACCTCCAGCCCCTGCGGCACCCGCAGCGGGAAGCCCTCCACCTCGTGCACGAAGGCCACGTCAAGCTGTCCCGAAGCCACCATCCGCAGCAGCGCGTTGGCCGAGACGTCCACCACGAGCGAGGTGTCGGTGTCCGGCAGCCGCCGGTGCAGCCTGCGCAGCCAGCCCGGCAGCGCGCTGCTGGCGGTCGAACCGATCCGCAGCCGCGGCCCGTGGGCGAGCGCCCGCGCCTCGGCCACCAGGGCCGCCATGTCCTCCAACAGGGGTCTCGCGCGGCCGAGTACGGTCCGTCCGAAGGGAGTGGGCCGGCACCCCGTGCGCTCGCGCAGGAACAGCTCGCCGTCCAGGGCCCTCTCGATCCGGCGCAGTTGGGTCGTCAGGGAGGGCTGGCTCACCCCGAGCTGCCGCGCCGCCTTGTGCAGGCTGCCGGCGTCGGCGATGGCGCACAGCGCGCGCAAGTGCCTCACCTCGAGCTCCATGTCCCGAGAGTAGGGCGGCCCCCGTGGACCGCACCAGCCACTGATAGCCCCCCGAATCCCGCCATTCTCACGGAAGTTGCCCTGCCGAAATCTCGCCGATAGTTCCGGGCTATCGGCCGCTGACATCATCCGCCGCCCGGTCCGGCTCCCGCAGACTCCGGTACCGAACGACCCTCCACCCCCCACCGCACCGGATGAGCAGGAGCCCCCACATGCGCCACTCCCGACGAACCGTGCTCGCCTCCGCCGCAGGACTCGGCCTCGCCGCGGCCCTCGGCGTCCTCCCCGCCACCAGCGCGAGCGCCGCCCCGGCCGCCGCCCCCACCGGCAGCCCGGCGTCGTACGCGGCCTACGAGCGTTCCACGGAGAACGCGAACGCCAACCGCGCCTTCTTCGAGGCCGTGCAGCGCTCGGTCGCCGAGCAGCGCGCCGCGAGCCCGGGCCTGATGGCCGTCACGGTCACCTACAACACCCGTAACGCGCCCAGCTTCCGCAGCCAGATATCCCGCTCCACGCAGATCTGGAACTCCTCCGTCTCCAACGTCAAGTTGCAGGAGGTGTCCTCGGGCGGGAACTTCTCGTACTACGAGGGCAACGACCAGCGCGGCTCGTACGCCAGCACGGACGGGCACGGCCGGGGCTACATCTTCCTCGACTACGCGCAGAACCAGCAGTACAACTCCACCCGCGTGACCGCCCACGAGACCGGGCACGTCCTCGGGCTGCCGGACCACTACTCGGGCCCGTGCAGCGAGTTGATGTCGGGCGGCGGGCCCGGCACGTCGTGTCAGAACACCAACCCGAACTCCGCCGAGCGCTCCCGCGTGAACCAGCTGTGGGCCAACGGACTCGTCGCTTCGGGCCTCGGCACCAAGGGCTGATCGGGCCGGCCGCACGGGGGGCGGCCCGGGTTCCCGCCAGGGACCCGGGCCGTCCGCGGCCGCCGGATCGGACCGTCCGGCTCCTTGAGCGAGCGCTCCTGCCCCACCAGGGCGCCGCTCAGGAGCACCCTCGCGCCCCCTCCGCGAACGGGTCGCGGATCAGCGCGACTTGCGCCACATCGGCCACATCGGCGGGCCGTCGGGCAGCCGCACCGGGGTGCCCGTGAACTCCCACCCGAGCCGCTCGTAGAGCCGCATGCTCCGCTCGCTGCTGGCCTCCAGGTACGCCGCCACGCCGTCCCGGTCGCAGCGCTCCAGCACGGGACGGATCAACTCGGTGCCCAGCCCCTCGCCCTGCCGGTCCGGGTCGACCGCGATCATGAGCAGGTACTCGTGCTCCTCGGACGTGGGGTGCACCTCGCCCATGAGCCGGCCCACCAGCTCGCACCGCTCGTTGTCCGGGTCCGCGGCCTCGCGCATGCGCGCCGGCACCTCGTCCTCGCCCTCCGGTTCGCCGGCCGGGATCCGCAGCCACAGCGCCGCGGCCGAGCCGTCGGTCGCGATGTCGATCCGCCCCTCGGCCAGCGCCACGTCGACGAAGACGCCGAGGAACGCGGCGTGCACGGCGCGCCGGTGCTCCGGTTCCGGGAAGACCCAGGTGCTGACCGGATCGTCGAAGAAGGCCGCGTCGAGCAGTCGCGCCACCGCGTCCCGGTCGCCCGGCCCGCCGGCGCGTATCTCCATGACCGTCTCCGCACCCATCAGCCTCACCTTTCGCCACGCGTAACAACCTTGCGTGATCCTAGAGTTGGGCCGGGGCAGCGGAAAGGCCGGTTCCGGCACCTTGCGGTACCGGAACCGGCCTCCTGCCGCCCGCCGGCGCGGCTCAGCGCGTCCGGCGGGTCACGAACTCGGCCAGGGCCAGCAGCCCGTCCGCCGCCCCGGGATCCGGCACGGCCCGGGCGAGCTGCTGCACGGCCCGTCCCATCCGGTCGGCGGCATGGGCCTGCGCCCAGTCCCGCCCGCCGGCCCGCTCCACCGCGTCCGCCGCCCGGCGCACGTCGGCCGCCTCCATCGGGCCGGCGTACAGGGCGGCCAGTTCGGCTCCCGCCGCGGTGCCCGAGGTGAGGGCGGCCACGACGGGCAGGGACTTCTTGCGCGCCTTCAGATCGGCGCCCGCGGGCTTGCCGGTGTGCTCCGGGTCCCCCCAGATGCCGATCAGGTCGTCGATCAGCTGGAAGGCCAGGCCGGCCTCCCGGCCGAAGGCGTCCATCGCGTCGACCTCCTCGGGGCCGGCCCCGGCGTAGAGCGCCCCGAGGGCGCAGGCGCACCCCAGCAGCGCCCCGGTCTTGGCCATCGCCATGGACAGGCACTCGTCGAGCGAGACGCGCTCGCGGCGCTCGAAGCCGATGTCCGCCTGCTGACCGCCGCACAGTTCGATGACGCAGGCCGAGAGCCGGGCCGAGGCCCGCCCCGAGGCCGGGTGGGGATCTTCCGCGAGCTGCTGGAGCGCCAGCGCCATCATCGCGTCACCGGAGATGATGGCCTCCGGCACCCCGAAGACGCTCCAGGCGGTGGCCCGGCCGCGCCTGCGCACGTCCTCGTCGATCACGTCGTCGTGCAACAGGGTGAAGTTGTGCGCCAGTTCCACCGCGATGGCCGCCGGTACGGCGTCCTCCGCGTGCCCGCCCAGCGCCTGGGCGGACGCGAGGACCAGGGCGGGCCGGATGGCCTTGCCCGCCTGGCCCGCGGCCGGGGTCCCGTCGGCCTGCTCCCAGCCGAAGTGGTACATGGCCACGCTGCGCATCGACCCGGGCAGGCCCTCGACCGTACGGCGCAGCCGCGGGTTGACCGTTTCTCTTGTTCTGGCCAGCAGGAGCGCGGCTTCCTGCCCGTCGCCGGGCGGCGCCTCCGGGCCGGTCGCCGCCCCCTCGCCGACCGGCCGTTCCTCGGTGGCCGTCATGCCGTCGTCTCCCCGGGCCGCCGGCTCAGCGCCAGCGCCCGATCTCGACGTTCTCCAGCACGCCGAGGGCGTCCGGCACCAGGACCGCGGCCGAGAAGTAGGCGGTGACCAGGTAGGAGATGATCGCCTGCTCGCTGATCCCCATGAACCGGACCGACATGCTCGGCTCGATCTCGTCGGGGATCCCGGGCTGGTGCAGGCCGATCACACCGCCGTCGTCCTCGCCGGTGCGCATGCAGAGGATGGAGGTCGTACGGGCGTCACTGACCGGGATCTTGCTGCTCGGGAAGATCGGCACGCCGCGCCAGGACGGCACCCGGTGGCCACCGATGTCGATCGACTCCGGGTACAGGCCGCGCTTGTTGCACTCGCGGCCGAAGGCGGCGATGGCCTTGGGGTGGGCGAGGAACATCTTGGACCCGCGGCGCATGCTGAGCAGCTGGTCCATGTCGTCGGGGCTGGGGGCGCCGTCGTGCGGCTGGATCCGCTGGTCGTACTCGGCGTTGTGGAGCAGGCCGAACTCGCGATTGTTGATCATTTCGAATTCCTGGCGCTCGCGCAGCGCCTCGACCGTGAGCCGCAACTGCTCCTCGGTCTGGTTCATCGGCTGGTTGTAGAGGTCCGCGACGCGGGTGTGCACCCGCAGGACGGTCTGGGCGATGCTGAGCTCGTACTCGCGGGGCCTGGCCTCGTAGTCCACGAAGGTGCCGGGCAGGACGGCCTCGCCGCGGTGACCGGCGGAGAGGTCGATGGCGGCCTCGCCGTGCTTGTTGGTGTCGTGGGCCGGCTGGGAGCGCACCTGCTCGACGTGGGCCCGGAGCGAGTCCACCCGGTCGGCGAGCAGCTGGAAGTCCTGGCGGGACAGGACGAGCGCGGTGCCGGAGGTGGCGGCGCGGGCGGTGTACTCCCAGATCGCCTCGTCGTCGGTGAGCGCGCCCTCCCCGAAGTACGCGCCGTCGGCGACCGTGCGCAGGACGGCGTCCTCGCCGTAGGGACCCGGGCCGATCTGGTCGATCCGGCCGTGGGCGAGCAGGAACACCCGGTCCGCGCTGTTGCCGAAGGAGGTCAGCTCCTGGCCGACCTCGAAGTCGATCTGCTGGCAGCGCTGGGCGAGCTCGGTGAGGACGTCGAGGTCCTCGTACTCGCGCAGCAGGGGCAGTTCACCGAGCTCGGCCGGGATCACCTGGACCTGGGTACCGGTCTTGATGAACTCCACGCGGCCGTCGCCGACGGTGTAGGTGAGGCGGCGGTTCACCCGGTAGGTGCCACCCTGCACCGAAACCCACGGCAGCATCTTCAGCAGCCACCGCGAGGTGATCTCCTGCATCTGCGGCTTGGACTTGGTGGTGGTTGCCAAGTTCCGCGCGGCTGCTGTCGCGAGACTGCGCTGCGGCTGCTGAGGCTGGGCCTCGGACTCGGAACCTGCCTGGACCGACATGTGTTTCCCTTTCGATCACTCCATGGGTCTGCGAGTGAAGCCTTGCAGCACGGAGTGTGGTGGGACCATTACACAAAAGGGTGGGACTACTCCGTCCGGGGGATGGGCATGGTGATGGGTCCCCACACGCCCCACGCCCCTCTGGGACCCCATCGGTTCCAGCCACCTCCCCCTCCCGCCCCGAGCCGCCGCCACCCACCGCCTTTAATTTGCCTGGCAGATGCAAGTTTTCTAGAGTGGGCGGCATGCGCCTCACCCGATTCACCGACCTGGCACTGCGCGTCCTGATGCGCCTGGCCGTCGAGGAGACGGACCTCCCCACCACCCGCGAGGTGGCGGCCGCGATGGAGGTGCCCTACACGCACACCGCCAAGGTGGTCGCGAAACTGCAGCACCTGGGGCTGGTCGAGGCGCGGCGCGGGCGCGGCGGCGGGCTGACGCTGACGGCCGCCGGGCGCTCGGCATCGGTCGGCGGGATCGTCCGCGAGCTGGAGGGGGCGGGGGACGTCGTCGACTGCGACGGCACGGTCCCGTGCCCGCTGCGCTCCGCGTGCATCCTGCGCGGCGCGCTGCGCCGGGCCCAGGAGGCCTTCTTCGCCGCACTGGACCCGCTGACGGTGAACAGCCTGGTGGCGGCCCCGACCGGGCCGCTCCTCCTGGGCCTGGGCAGCGGCGCCACGGTCGCAGCCATCCCGGGGGCCCAAAGTCCCGGGCGATGAGGGCCGGTTGGCCGATACGGGACGGCCGTCCGGCTGCCTAGCCTGATCCCGAGGGGTCGTTCGAACGGAATTCCGCACCGCGGTGGAGTTCCCTTCACCCTTAAATATGAGTTTCATATACCACTTACGGTATCCACTACGCGAGGTGCACCAGTGCTGTCCGAGAAGTCGACCACCACCGTCCGAGCCACCCTGCCCGCCGTCGGGGCGGCGATCGGCGACATCACGGAGCTCTTCTACACGAAGCTGTTCGCCGCCCACCCGGAGCTGCTGCGCGACCTCTTCAACCGCGGCAACCAGGCCGCCGGCCTGCAGAAGCAAGCGCTGGCCGGCTCCATAGCCGCCTTCGCCACCCACCTGGTGGAGCACCCGGACGTGCGCCCCGACGTGATGCTGCACCGCATCGCCCACAAGCACGCCTCGCTCGGCGTCACCCGCGAGCAGTACCCGGTCGTCCACACCCACCTCTTCGCCGCCATCGTCGAGGTCCTGGGCGAGGCCGTCACCCCCGAGGTGGCCGCGGCCTGGGACGAGGTCTACTGGCTGATGGCGAACGCCCTCATCGCCATCGAGGAGCGCCTGTACGCCGAGCAGCGGGTCATCGCCGGCGACGTCTGGCGCGAGTGGACCGTCGCCGACCGGACCGAGGAGACCGCGGACTGCGCCACCTTCCACCTCGTCCCCGCCGACGGCGCCCCGGCGCCGGACTTCAAGCCCGGCCAGTACGTCTCCGTCCAGGTCGCCCTCGCCGACGGCGCGCGCCAGATCCGCCAGTACAGCCTCTCCAGCGCCCCCGGCGCACCCACCCGCTCCCTCACCGTCAAGCGGGTGCACGGCCCGGCGGCCGCGGGCCCCGACGGCGAGGTCTCCGGACACCTACACGCCCACGTCCGCCCCGGTGACCGGCTGCGCGTCTCGGCGCCCTACGGCGACCTGGTCCTGCGCGACCCCGGGGCGCCGTTGCTGCTCGCCTCGGCGGGGATCGGCTGCACCCCGATGCTGTCGATGCTGGCGCACCTCGCCGACACCGGCCACGCGGCCCCCGTCACCGTCGTGCACGCCGACCGCTCCCCCGCCGACCACGCGCTGCGCACCGACCACCGGGCGGTCGCGGGCAAGCTCGCCGGCCCCGAGGCCCTGTTCTGGTACGAGGCGGAGCCCGAGGCCGGCGACCGCGCGGGCCGGGTCGACCTGACGGACGTCCCCGTCGCCCCCGGCACGCAGGCGTACCTCTGCGGACCGCTGCCCTTCATGCGGGCGGTGCGGGAGCAGCTGCTGGCCAAGGGCGTGGCGGCGGCCGACGTCCACTACGAGGTGTTCGGGCCCGACCTGTGGCTCGCCGCGGCCTGACGCCGCCGGGGCCACAAGGGGCGCGAGGGGTGTGCGGGATGCGAGGGGTGTGCGGGGCAGCCGGGGACAGAGTCCGACTGTCCGGATCGGCTCGCACACGACTCGTACGCCGTACGAACGACCTGGCTCCGCGAGGATCGCCTCCGCTACACCCGTTGCGTAACGAGACGGACACTCAAGGTGACCGTCGCGCACCGCAAAGGAGGTGGCCGTGGCCGCACCCATGTCCGCGGACCGGTTCATCAGGGCACTACGCGGCGAGGAACTGACCGTCGTCGAAGTCGGCTCCTGGCGCACGCACAACCGCAACCACAAGGGCCCCTGGGGCCCCGTCAACGGCGTGATGATCCACCACACCGTCACCCACGGGGCCGAGCACACCGTCGAGATCTGTCGCGACGGCTACGACGAGCTTCCCGGCCCGCTGTGCCACGGGGTCATCACCAAGGACGGCACGGTCCACCTCGTGGGCTACGGCCGCGCCAACCACGCGGGGGCCGGCGACCGGGACGTCCTGGCCGCGGTGATCGCCGAGAAGGCGCTGCCGCCGGACGACCGGGCCGACACCGACGGCAACTCCCGCTTCTACGGGTTCGAGTGCGAGAACCTCGGCGATGGCGAGGACCCCTGGCCCGAGGTCCAGCTCGACGCCATCGCCCGCGCGGCGGCGGCCCTCTGCCGGGTGCACGGGTGGACCGCCCGCTCGGTCATCGGCCACCTCGAATGGCAGCCGGGCAAGATCGACCCGAAGGGGTTCACGATGCGGTCGATGCGGGACCGCGTCACCGAGCTCCTGAAATGACCCCCCGGGGCGCGGGCCGCCGGCCCGCGCCCCGGCCACTGCGCACACAATGGGTGGGTGAGCCACCCAGTCGACCCCGACCCCGCCGACCTCCTCCGGGCCCGACCGCCGTCACCGCTGGTCGAGGTGTGCGACGACCGGTTCGAGCGGTACGGCGTACGGCTGCTGCTGAAGCGGGACGACCTGGTCCATCCGGAGCTCCCCGGCAACAAGTGGCGCAAGCTCGCGCCGAACCTGCGGGCCGCGCTGGCCGGGGGGTACGGGTCCCTCGTGACCTTCGGCGGGGCCTACTCGAACCACCTGCGGGCCACCGCCGCGGCGGGGCGGCTCGTCGGGATGTCGACGGTCGGGGTGGTCCGCGGTGACGAACTGGCCGACCGCCCCCTGAACCCCTCCCTGGCCCGGTGCGCGGCGGACGGCATGCGGCTGCACTTCGTGGCCCGGTCGGCGTACCGGCGCAAGGCGGAGCCGCGGGTGCTGGCCGGGCTGCTGGCCGATGCCGGTGCGGCGGGGGCGTACGTCGTCCCCGAGGGCGGCAGCAACGCCCTCGCCCTGGCGGGCTGCGCCGAGCTGGGCGGCGAGCTGCGGGGGCTGACGGACGTGGCGGCCGTGGCGTGCGGCACGGGCGGGACCCTGGCGGGGCTGGCGGCCGGGCTCGGCGCCGGGCAGCGGGCGCTGGGTGTGCCGGTGTTGCGGGGCGGGTTCCTGGCGGCGGAGATACGTTCCTTGCAGGCGGCGGCGTACGGGGGGCCGCGGGGGGTGTGGAGCCTGGCCGAGGACTACCACCACGGGGGGTACGCGAAGGTGCCGGCCGAGCTGGCGGACTTCGCGGCCGACTTCGAGGGGCGGCACGGGGTGCCGGTCGAGCGGGTGTACGTGGCGAAGCTCCTGTGGGCCCTGACCCACCTCCTCCCCGGCGGCACCTTCCCCCCGACCACCCGCCTGACGGCCGTCATCACCGGCCACCCCTGACCCGCCCGGGGTGTGTCCTCAATCGCCGGACGGGCTGACTCTGGCCCGGCACCCGCCGCCCCGGGTGTGTCCTCAATCGCCGGACGGGCTGGATCGCGCCCGGGCCCCCAGGCGAGCCGATTCGGGCCCGGCCCGAACCGCCTCCGGCGGGTCCTCAATCGCCGGACGGGCTGACTCTGGCCCGGCGGTCGGCGCCTCGGGTGTGTCCTCAAACGCCGGACGGGCTGAATGGGCCCGGCGCCGGACGTCTCCGACGAGGGTGCCCACATCAGCCCGTCCGGCGTTTGAGGACACACCCGAGGCAGCGACCCGGCCGCGCCGACCCGGTGGCCGAATCAGCCCGTCCGGCGTTTGAGGACACGCCGGAGGCAGAGCCGGCACGGGGGGGGCAGCCCGGCCGCTCGGGGCCGATCCAGCCCGTCCGGCGATTGAGGACGCGGGGCCCGGCTAGGCCTCCTCGCGGTAGGCCGCCGCTTCCTCCAGGTCCAGCCGCCGCAGCAACGCACGGAGCATCTCGTCGTCGATACGCCGCCGGTCGCGCAGGGACACGAAGACCTCCCGCTCGGCCGCGATCATCTCCCGCGCCAACCGCCGGTAGACGTCGTCCGCCGACTCCCCCGTCACCGCGTTGACCTCGCCCAACCGCTCCCACACCGCGTTGCGCCGCCGCTCCAGCACCGTCCGCAGCCGTTCGGCCAGCGGCGGCGGCAACGCGTTCGACGGCTCGGCCAGCAGCTCGGCGAGCCGCTCCTCCGCCGCCCGCGAGGCCTCGCTCTGGGCCTGCGCCTCGGCCAGGGTCTCCGCGTGCGCGTCCCGCGGCGGCAGCCGCAGCAGCCGGATCAGCGGCGGCAGCGTCAGCCCCTGGACCACCAGGGTGGCGATCACCGTCGTGAAGGTCAGGAACAGGATCAGGTTCCGGTGCGGCACCGAGATCGGCACGGAGAAGGCGATGGCCAGCGACACCACCCCCCGCATCCCGGCCCACCCCACGACCACCGGCGCCTTCCAGTTCGTGTCCGTTTCCCGGCCCCGGATCCGCCCCGAGAGCATCCGCGGCAGGAAGGTGGCGGGGAACACCCAGGCGAACCGCGCGAGGACCACCACCAGGAAGACGAACACCGCGTACCAGGCCGCCGCCGCGCCCTCGTACTGCGCCAGCCCCTTCAGGACCACCGGCAGCTGGAGCCCGATCAGCGCGAAGACCACCGACTCCAGCACGAAGGCGACCACCCGCCACACCGCCTCCTCCTGGAGCCGGGTGGCGAAGTCGACCTGCCAGTTCCGGTGCCCCAGGTACAGGCCGACGACCACCACGGCCAGCACTCCGGAGGCGTGCACCCGCTCGGCCGCCGCGTACGCCACGAAGGGGATCAGCAGCGACAGCGTGTTCTGCAGCAGCGGTTCCCGCAGCCGGGTGCGCAGGTGATGGATCGGCACCATCAGCACCAGGCCGACGCCGACCCCGCCGACCGAGGCCAGCAGGAATTCCGTGATGCCCTCCGACCAGCCCGCGCCGACGCCGACCACCGCGGCCAGCGCCACCTTGTAGGCGGTGATCGCGGTGGCGTCGTTGACCAGGGACTCCCCCTGGAGGATGGTCGTCATCCGGTTGGGCAGACCGAGCCGGCGCGCGATCGCCGTGGCCGCCACCGCGTCCGGCGGCGCGATCACCGCGCCCAGCACCAGCGCCACCGGCAGCGAGAGGTCCGGTACGACCAGGTAGGCGGCGTACCCCACCGCCACCGTCGCGAAGAGCACGTAGCCCACCGAGAGCAGCGCGACCGGCCGCAGATTGGCCCGCAGGTCCAGGTACGAGCTGTCCACGGCCGCGGTGTGCAGCAGCGGCGGGAGCAGCAGCGGCAGCACGATGTGCGGATCGAGGGCGTAGGACGGCACGCCCGGGACGTACGCGGCGATCAGCCCCGCGGCGACGAGCAGCAGCGGCGCCGGGATCGGGGTCCGGCGGGCCAGCCCTGCAACGGCGGCACTCCCCGCCACCAGTGCCACCAGCGGCAATACCTCCATCGAAGATCCATTCTGAGTCGTCGCGCGCCCGCACCGTCGTCGTACGCTGGCCATCATGAGCGAGTGCACCCACGTTCCCGAACTGCCGCGCCCCGAGCCCGTCCCGCTTGCCCCCACCTGTCCCGAATGCGAGGCACTGGGCAGTCATCCGGTCCAGCTGCGGCTGTGCCTGGAGTGCGGCAACGTGGCCTGCTGCGACTCCTCGCCGCACCGGCACGCGACGGCGCACCACGAGAAGACCGGGCATCCGGTGATGCGCAGCTTCGAACCGGGCGAGAGCTGGCGCTGGTGTTTCGTCGACGGTTCGATCGTCTGAGGAGGGGTAGGTCAACCCTCTGCCGGTTCCCCCGATTTGGGCCCGCAGACCCCTAGCCACTGTGCGTACCTATTGGCCTACCATCAGTCACCGGTCGTAGGCGGGGGTGTTCCGAGGGTGCTCTGCCGTCGGTCCGTGAGGGGTGCCGCGACACGATCGCCCGGATCGCGATAGCGTCACCGGCGAACACAGCTCGTACCACCTTGGAGGTGAGGGTGTCCCAGATCGCAGGCGAGCCCGGGACCCAGGACTTCGTGGAAGTCCGGCTGCCGGCTGCGGGTGCCTACCTGTCGGTGCTGCGTACGGCCACGGCCGGACTCGCAGCACGTTTGGACTTCACCCTCGACGAGATCGAGGACCTCCGCATCGCGGTGGACGAAGCCTGCGCGATCCTGCTCCAGCAGGCCGTGCCAGGATCCGTCCTCAGCTGCGTCTTCCGCTTGGTGGAAGGCTCGCTGGAGGTGACCGTCTCGGCGCCGACCACGGACGGACGTGCGCCGGAGCGCGACACGTTCGCCTGGACGGTGCTGTCGGCCTTGGCCGGCAAGGTCGAGGCCACGGTCGAGGAGGACCGCACGGTCAGCATCAGTCTCTACAAACAGCGCGGCGCGGGACCAGGCCCGGCGTGAGCGGCGGGGAGACCCCGGTACGGGGCGGGGAACGGCCCCGAGTACGACATGAGGTCGACGGCGGCATCCCGGAGCAGCACAACGCCCGGCCGCACCCGGCCGAGGCGGATGCGGAAGACGGCTTTTCGGACTCGGCGGAGCGACGGGCGGGCCCCATGAGCGAGACCCAGCAGGACGAGCCACAGCACGACGGGCCACGGGACGACCGGCCGCTGGAGGCCGCCGCGGACGGCGTCACGGACGGTGTCACGGACGACGTGGCGGCACGGACGGATCCGGACGCGGCGGCGGACACGGGCGCGGACGCCGCGGCGGCGGCCGTGGCCGCCGCCGTCCTGGCCTCCGACATCGTGACGGAGCCCGAGGAGGTGCGGGAGGTCCGCGACACGCGCGACCCGCGCGACCGCAGTGCCGCCCGGGCCCTCTTCGTTCAACTCCGCACCCTCCCGGAGGGTTCCCCGGAGCGGGCGGAGCTGCGCAACCGGCTGGTCCGGATGCACCTGCCCCTGGTCGAGCACCTGGCGCGGCGCTTCCGCAACCGCGGGGAGCCGCTGGACGACCTGACCCAGGTGGCGACGATCGGCCTGATCAAGTCGGTGGACCGCTTCGACCCCGAGCGCGGGGTCGAGTTCTCGACGTACGCCACCCCGACGGTGGTCGGCGAGATCAAGCGGCACTTCCGCGACAAGGGCTGGGCGGTACGGGTCCCCCGGCGCCTCCAGGAGCTGCGCCTGGCCCTGACCACGGCCACCGCGGAGCTCTCGCAGCAGCACCAGCGCTCGCCCACCGTGCACGAACTGGCGGAGCGCCTCGGGATCTCCGAGGAGGACGTGCTGGAGGGCCTGGAGTCGGCCAACGCCTACAGCACCCTCTCGCTCGACGTCCCGGACACGGACGACGAGTCCCCGGCGGTCGCGGACACGCTGGGCTCGGAGGACGAGGCGCTGGAGGGCGTCGAGTACCGCGAGTCCCTCAAGCCGCTCCTGGAGGGGCTGCCGCCGCGGGAGAAGCGGATCCTGCTGCTGCGGTTCTTCGGCAACATGACCCAGTCGCAGATCGCGCAGGAGGTCGGCATCTCGCAGATGCACGTGTCCCGGCTGTTGGCCCGCACCCTGGCCCAGCTCCGGGAGAAGCTCCTCGTCGAGGAGTAGGACGCTCAGGCGGCGTCGCGCGGCCCGATGCCCAGGGCCTGCGTCGTCGCCGGGTGGACCAGCAGGGCGACGACGGCCACCGCCGTCAGCACCAGCGCGATCCCGGCGGCCATCATCGCGCCCCCGGTGTTGAACAGCGTCCACGCCACCGGCAGCGCCATCAGTTGGGTGATCAGCGCCGGGCCGCGGCTCCAGCGGCGGCCCAGGCGCAGCCCCCGCGCCGCGATCAGCGGCAGCGCGGCGAGCGCCAACAGGGTGATCCCGCCGGTCTCGGCCTGCTGCGGGGAGTCCGGGTTCCCGGCGATGCCCACGAACAGCATGTAGACGCCGAGCCCGGCCAGGGCCAGGCCCTCCAGCGCGGTGAGCGCGGCGGCGGCGGTCAGCCGGCCGCCCGGGGTGGCGGCGGCGGACGGTCCGGGGGCGGGGGTCTGCTTCGTACTCACCCCAGCAGGGTAGCCGCGCGCCGCGGGCCCCTGACCTGACGGTCCCGACCGGGCAGTGCGGTGAGCATTACTGGGGGTGGGTAGTCTGCTGCTCATGCGTGCACTTCTCGTGGCCAACCCAGCAGCGACGACCACCAGTGCGCGCACGCGTGACGTCTTGACCCACGCCCTCGCCAGCGAGATGAAGCTGGAAGCGATCACCACCGAGTACCGCGGGCACGCCCGGGACCTGGGACGGCAGGCCGCCGAGAGCGACGACATCGACCTCGTGGTGGCCCTGGGCGGCGACGGCACGGTCAACGAGGTGGTCAACGGACTGCTGCACAACGGGCCGGATCCGGACTCCCTGCCCCGACTGGCCGTGGTGCCGGGCGGCTCCACGAACGTCTTCGCCCG
Source organism: Streptomyces sp. NPDC098789 (assembly GCF_044759975.1). NCBI lineage: Bacteria > Bacillati > Actinomycetota > Actinomycetes > Kitasatosporales > Streptomycetaceae > Streptomyces > Streptomyces sp. NPDC098789. The sequence continues at coordinate 400,137 of NZ_JBIWAJ010000001.1, read as the reverse complement.
CGCCCTGGGCCTGCCCAACGACGCGGTCGAGGCGACCGGCGCGTTGCTGGACGCGCTGCGCGAGCGCCGGGAGCGGACGGTCGGCCTGGGTCTGGCGGAGGGCGCGCCGGGCACGGAGGACGAATCGGTGCCGGCCCGCTGGTTCACGTTCTGTGCCGGATTCGGCTTCGACGCGGGCGTCGTCGGCCGGGTGGAACAGCAGCGGGAGCGCGGCAAGCGTTCGACGCATGCCCTGTATGTACGACAGCTCCTGCGCCAATTCTTCGAGGAACCGAACCGGCGGCACGGCACGGTCACGCTGGAACGCCCCGGCGCGGATCCCGTGACGGACCTGGTGCTGTCGATAGTGTGCAACACGTCACCCTGGACGTACCTGGGTAATCGGCCCCTCTACGCCTCCCCCGAGGCGTCTTTCGATACTGCGCTTGACGTACTCGCGCTCGACCGTTTGTCAACTCCGTCGGTCGCTCGCTACGCGACACAGCTCCTGACCTCGACTCCTGAGCGGGGTCCGCACGGGAAGCACGCGGTGTCCCTGCACGATCTGACCGACTTCACCTTGCATTCGAAGGTCCCGCTCCCCTTCCAGATGGACGGAGACCACCTCGGTCTGCGCACCAGCGTTCGGTTCACAGGCGTACGCCGTGCACTGCGTGTGATTGTGTGAGTAGAAGGGCCGAAAGTCCTTCCACTCGAACGTTTTAACGTCGGTCCACCCCTAGGAAGTACGGCTGTGACCTACTAGACACCGACGAATCCAAAAAAACTTTCCGGAAGGGGTTGTATCCCCGTCCGAGGTTTGCGAATCTCTACATGGCGATCGGGACAGCCCGCAGAACCCGGCACCCACACAGATCGCCAGAACCCCTCCACGAAACACGGACCGCACCAGGAAACTGGGCGTCGGCCCTTCCCCCATCAGGGGATTCGTGAAAGCGTTCACATTCACAAGCAACCTGCCCGCAATACAAGGAGATGGAGCAGCCATGGACTGGCGTCACAACGCCGTTTGCCGCGAAGAAGACCCCGAGCTCTTCTTCCCCATCGGCAACACCGGTCCTGCGCTGCTGCAGATCGAGGAAGCCAAGGCCGTCTGCCGCCGTTGCCCCGTCATGGAGCAGTGCCTGCAGTGGGCGCTCGAGTCCGGTCAGGACTCCGGCGTCTGGGGCGGTCTCAGCGAGGACGAGCGCCGCGCGATGAAGCGCCGCGCCGCTCGCAACCGGGCGCGCAACGCAACCGCCTGATTTCGACTTTCGAGCCTCGAGCCGCAGCGCGTAGTACCCCGCATCAGCGCTCAGCACCATGCTCTTGAGCCCCGGACCGATAACCAATCGGTCCGGGGCTCAGTGCTGTGCCCCGCGCGATCGACCGGACGGTCGGACGGGCCGTGGGCACCCTGGTCACGCACGGTCACATGAGGGATCTGGTCACGCGGTGTGACGGGTCACTTCTGCGGGCTGGCCGGTATGTCCAGGACGACCTTGGTGCCGCGCGTCTCCCCCGCCACCATGTCGAAGGTGCCGCCGAGCTCGCCCTCGACCAGGGTCCGTACGATCTGCAGTCCGAGATTGCCGGCCCGCTGGGGGTCGAAGCCCTCGGGCAGACCGCACCCGTCGTCGAGCACGGTGATCAGTAGGCGCGCGTCGTCGCGACGGCTGCCGCTGCGTAGCGCGGTCACCTCGACGGTGCCGCCCTCGCCCTGGACGAAGGCGTGTTCCAGTGCGTTCTGGAGGATTTCCGTCAGCACCATCGACAGCGGCGTCGCCACTTCGGCGTCCAGGATGCCGAAGCGGCCCGTGCGGCGGCAGGCCACGTTGCCCGGGGAGATCTCGGCGACCATCGCGATGACACGGTCGGCGATCTCGTCGAACTCGACCCGCTCGTCCAGGTTCTGAGACAGCGTCTCATGGACGATCGCGATCGAACCGACCCGGCGCACCGCCTCGTTGAGCGCCTCGCGCCCCTGCGCGGAATCCATCCGGCGGGCCTGCAACCGCAGCAGCGCGGCCACCGTCTGGAGGTTGTTCTTCACCCGGTGGTGGATCTCCCGGATGGTCGCGTCCTTCGTGATCAATTCCCGTTCGCGACGGCGCAGTTCGGTGACGTCGCGGCACAGGACCAGCGAGCCGATCCGGGTGCCCTTGGGCTTGAGCGGGATGGCGCGCAGCTGGATGACCCCGGTGCTGCCCTCGACCTCGGTCTCGCGCGGGGCCCAGCCGCTGGCCAGCTTGACCAGGGCCTCGTCCACCGGGCCCCGGGAGGGGGCGAGTTCGGCCGTGGTGTTGCCCAGGTGCTGGCCCACCAGGTCGGAGGCGAGACCGAGCCGGTGGTAGGCCGAGAGGGCGTTGGGGGACGCGTACGTCACCACGCCCTCCGCGTCGAGCCGGATCAGGCCGTCGCCGACCCGGGGCGAGGCGTCCATGTCGACCTGCTGCCCCGGGAAGGGGAAGGAGCCCGCCGCGATCATCTGCGCGAGGTCGGAGGCGGACTGGAGGTAGGTCAGCTCCAGCCGGCTCGGTGTACGCACAGTGAGCAGGTTGGTGTTGCGGGCGATCACGCCGAGGACGCGACCCTCGCGCCGGACGGGGATCGACTCGACGCGGACCGGCACCTCCTCGCGCCACTCCGGGTCGCCCTCGCGCACGATCCGGCCCTCGTCGAGGGCCGCGTCCAGCAGCGGGCGGCGGCCGCGCGGCACCAGGTGGCCGACCATGTCGTCCTGGTAGGAGGTGGGACCGGTGTTCGGGCGCATCTGGGCGACCGAGACGTAGCGGGCGCCGTCCAGGGTGGGGACCCACAGGACCAGGTCCGCGAAGGAGAGGTCGGAGAGCAGCTGCCACTCCGAGACCAGCAGATGGAGCCACTCCAGGTCGGTTTCACTGAGAGCGGTGTGCTGGCGTACGAGGTCGTTCATGGAGGGCACGCTGCGAGGGTACCCCGGGCTCGGGCCATGACTTTCCCCACCGGGATTACCCAGGAGTACCCAGGAGCGGTCGACTCCGCGTAATGTTGGAGGAAGTGACGGGAACCAAGGACCCGCCATTGGATGGACAGAACAGAATGGTCTAGTCCACAATTGCCGAAGAGCTTCCGCCCTCCCCGCACAGGAGGACGGATCGAGGTAAGCCGCGCGTTCTGCCCTGACCGCGTCGGCACCTCCCACCGGCCGCCGGGCACCGCACACCCGACCGGCCGTAAGTACTCCGGGCTGCGGTGCCGGACGGGCTGAGGGTCCCGTCCCGGCACCGTGGCCCAGAGGAATGCGTCAGGGTCGCACGGTCGTCGAGGATTCCTCCGGCCAGGCCGCCATCGCGAGCGCCGCCACCGCTTCCAGCTCCGCCCGGGTCGCCCCGTCGCGCGACTGCTGCGACATCCCCTGGAGCACCGCCCCGCTGTACCGCGCCAGCGCCCTCGCGTCGGTGTCCGCGGCCAGCGTCCCGGTGGCGACGTCCGCCCGGATCCGGCTCTCGAACAACGTCAGGTTGGCCTCGCGCCTCACCCGTAGCGCTTCGGCCACCTCGTCGGCGGTGGTGTTGACGGCCGCGCTGATCACCAGGCAGCCCGGCGGGTGGGCCGGGTCGGTGTAGACCTCGGCCGCCTCGTGCAGGATCCGCGCCACGGCCGCGCGGGCCGTGGGCTCCTCGCTCAGGGCCACCGCCGCGAAGTCCCCGTACCGGCTTCCGTAGACCACCACGACCTCGTCGAAGAGCTTGCGCTTGTCGCCGAAGGCCGCGTAGAGACTGGGCGCGCCGATCCCGAGGGCGCGGGTCAGGTCCGCGATGGAGGTCGCCTCGTAGCCGCGCTCCCAGAAGGCGAACATCGCCTTGTCGAGGGCTTCGCCACGGTCGAAGGAGCGGGGCCTGCCGCGCTGTCCGGTCACCATGGGTCGATTCTATAGCGGGCGCTATGAAATCTGATACGGTCCTTTCTGTAGCGACCGCTAGCAATTATGGAGGGGGACACCCATGGGCGTGCTCGAAGGCAGGACGGCGCTGGTCACGGGCGGTAGTCGGGGGATCGGACGGGCGGTGGCGCAGCGGCTGGCCAGGGACGGGGCGCTCGTGGCCGTGCACTACGGACACGACGGGGACGCGGCCGCGGAGACGGTCGCCGCGATCACGGCGACGGGCGGTCGGGCCTTCGCCATCCGCGCGGAATTCGGGGTGCCGGGCGACGCACAGGCGCTCTGGGCGGCGTACGACGCGCATCCGGAGCACACCGAGGGCGTCGACATCCTGGTCAACAACGCGGGGGCCGCCACCTTCGCGGGGATCGAGGACACCGACGAGGAGACCTGGGACCGGGTCCAGGCGGTCAACGCGAAGGCGCCGTTCTTCGTCATCAAGCACGGGCTGTCGCGGCTGCGCGACGGCGGTCGGATCGTGAACGTGACGGGCACCCCGGACATCGCGCTGCCGGCCATCTTGGCCACGATCACCGCCAAGGGCGCCGTGAACGCGCTGACCCGCTCGCTGGCCGCGCACCTCGCGCCGCGCGGCATCACCGTGAACTCGGTGGGTCCGGGGATCACCGCGACCGACCTGAACGCGGCCTGGCTCGCCGATCCGGCGGCCCGGGCGCACGCGGCCTCCCGCTCCGTCTTCGACCGGGTGGGCACGGCGGCGGAGATCGCCGACGTGGTGGCCTTCCTGGCCTCGGCGGATTCCCGCTGGGTGACCGGCCAGCACCTGAACGCGACGGGCGGTCTCCAGCTGGCCCTGCTGTAGCGACGCAGCACTAGTGGGTCTCGGTGACCTTCGCCAGGGCGCGCGGGGCGTCCGGGTCCTGACCCCGGGCGATGGTCACCTCGTGGGCCAGCAGTTGGAGCGGCAGGATCTCCAGCAGCGGCTGGAGGGCCTCCGGGACGCCGTCGCCGGGCAGTGCGAATCCGCTGGTGGCGGCGGCGACGCGGGCCGGTGAACCGATCACGCAGAGGTCGGCGCCGCGCCCGCGCAGCCGGTCCAGGACCGGTTGCAGGGCCTCGCCGCCGCGCCCGTCGGGGACCACCGCGATCACCGGGAAGATGTTGTCGACCATGGCGAGCGGGCCGTGCAGCAGGTCGGCGCCGGAGTAGGCGAGGGCGGCGATGTACGTCGTCTCCATCAGCTTGAAGGCGGCCTCCCGGGCCGTCGGGTAACCGAATCCGCGCGAGGTGACGACCATCCGCTCGGCGAAGCGGTACCGGGCGGCCAGGGTGCGCACCTCGTCGCGCCGGGCCAACACCTCCTCGGCGAGCGCGGGCAGCCCGCGGGCCGCCGGGACGCCGTCCGCCTCCCGCAGGGCCTCGCTGAAGAGGTACAGGGCGAGGAGGGAGGCGGTGTACGACTTGGTCGCGGGCAGCGCCTTCTCCGGGCCGGCCAGTACGTCGATGCGGTGCTCGCAGACGGCGGCGAGCCCGGAGTCGGGGTTGTTGGTGACGGCCAGGGTCACGGCGCCGGCGGCGCGGGCGGCGCGGGCGGAGGCGATCAGGTCGGGCGAGCTGCCGGACTGGCTGATGGCGATGACCAGCACCCCGTCGAGGCGGGGGCGGGAGCCGTAGGCGGTGACCGTGGACATCGAGCTCAGCCCGCAGGGCAGGCCGTGGTCGACCTCCAGGAGGTACTTCGCGTAGAGCGCGGCGTGGTCGGAGCTGCCGCGGGCGGCGAGCAGCACGAAGCGGGGGCGCTGCGCGGCGATGGCCCGGGCGGTTTCGCGGATCGGGGTGGCGGCGTGGGTGAGGATGCGTTGCCAGGTCGCGGGCTGCTGGCCGATCTCGGCGGCCATCATCGTCCCGGGTCGTTCCATCCCCCCAGTCTCCCCCTCCCGCCCCGGCCGGGCCCGCCGACGCGTGAGGCCCCGCCGCCATATCGCCTGCCGCGCTGGCCAACGCCCCCATATCAGCCTCGCTGGCGTGCGAGGCGCCGCCATTTCAGCCCGCCGCGCCGGCCAACGCCGCCATATCCAGCCTCGCCGGCGTTTGAGGCGCCGCCGGAGGCAACGGGAGCCGCGCGGCGATCGAGTGCGGGCGGATGGGGCACGTCCCGGCCGGTGGGTGCCTCCGGCGGCGCCTCAAACGCCGGCGAGGCTGGAGTGGGCGCGGCCCCTCGGATGCCGGCGGGGCTGGAGTGGTCGCGGCGCCTCAAACGCCGGCGGGGCTGGAGTGGGCCAGCGGTGGCGGCGACCCGGGCGCCGGCCCGGTTGCGCAGGACGGGTGGGGAGAAACGGCTCACCATGGGAGGCGGCAGGAAGGCACGGCTCTGCTAGATTGGTCTATACCACACGTACCTTCTCAGATCGGCAGGCAAAGCGTGGAAGTTGTCATCGTCCCGAACGCCAGGGCAGGCGGAGAGCTCATCGCGGAGGCCATGGCGGCCCTCGTCCGCCGCAAGGCCGACGCACTGCTCGGCGTGGCGACCGGCTCTACCCCGCTGCCCATCTACGAGGCCCTGGCGACCAAGGTCAAGGCCGGCGAGGTCGACGCCTCCCGCGCCCGGATCTGCCAGCTCGACGAGTACGTCGGCCTCCCCGCCGGGCACCCCGAGTCCTACCGCGCCGTCGTGCTGCGCGAGGTCGTCGAGCCGCTCGGCCTGTCCGAGGCCTCCTTCATGGGCCCCGACGGCTCCGCCGAGGACATCGTGGGCGCCTGCGAGGCGTACGACCGCGCCCTCGCCGCGGCCGGCGGCGTGGACCTCCAGCTGCTCGGCATCGGCACGGACGGGCACATCGGCTTCAACGAGCCCTGCTCCTCCCTCGCCTCCCGCACCCGGATCAAGACGCTGACGGAGCAGACCCGCGTCGACAACGCGCGCTTCTTCGACAACGACATAGACCAGGTCCCCCACCACGTCATCACCCAGGGCATCGGCACCATCCTGGACGCCCGCCACCTGGTCCTGCTGGCCACCGGCGAGGGCAAGGCCGAAGCGATCGCGCAGACCGTCGAGGGCCCTCTGTCCGCACTGGTCCCGGCCTCCGCGCTGCAGCTGCACCGGCACGCGACCGTCATCGTCGACGAGGCCGCCGCCTCGAAGCTGAAGCTGGCCGACTACTTCCGCCACACCTTCGCCAACAAGCCCGCCTGGCAGGGCCTGTAGCCCGTGGGCAGCTGAACGCACGAAAGGCCGGGCGCCCCCGTGACGGGTGCCCGGCCTTCCGCGTACGCGGGGGGTGGTCAGGCCCCCGCGATGACCTCCGCCGCTGCCTGTCCGCAGACCCGCGAGGCCCCGTGCGTCTCGATGTACAGCGCGCCGCGCGAACGCTCCCGCGGCAGGCCCATCTCGACGACGACCGTGTCGGGCCGGGCCGCGACGAGCGCGTCCAGGGCCGTCGCCATCCAACCGTGCCGGTGCGCGTCGCGGACCACGGCGACGACCGTACGGGCACCCGCCGCCGCCAGGATCTCCTCCACCGGGGAGTCCTCCCCGAACTCGCCCGAGGCGGTGTCGGGGAGCAGCTCGGCCAGAGCCGCCGCCACGCCCCAGGGGGTCTCGTCGCCCACCGCCATGTTCGGCGCGGGGGCGAGCGTGGCGACGTACGGCGCGGTCACGGGCACCCGGGTGCCGCTCACGCGCAGGGCGCGGCGGGCCGCTTCGAGACCGATGCCGGGCGCACTCCCCTCCTGCTGCGCGCCCGGCGCTCCGGCTTCGCGGACCTGTCGGGTCCAGGCGGCGAGGGCGCGCACCCGGGCGGCGGCGTCGGCGAGCCGCTCCTGCGGGAGGGCGCCCTCGCGGACGGCCTCGACGAGCGCGTCGCGCAGGCCGAGCACGGTGGCCTCGTCGCAGAGGCCGCCGCCGACGCAGATCGCGTCGGCGCCCGCCGCGATGGCGAGGACGGTGCCCCGCTCGATGCCGTAGGTGGCGGCGATGGCCTGCATCTCCATGCCGTCGGTGATGATCAGGCCCTCGTAGCCGAGTTCCTTGCGCAGCAGGCCGGTGAGGATCTGCGGGCTCAGGGTGGCGGGCCGGGTCGGGTCGAGCGCGGGCACCAGGATGTGCGCGCTCATCACGGCCTTGGTCCCGGCGGCGATGGCGGCCTTGAAGGGCACCAGTTCGCGGGCGTAGAGGGTGTCGAGGTCCGCGTCGATGCGGGGCATCGCGTGGTGGGAGTCCACGTTGGTGTCGCCGTGCCCCGGGAAGTGCTTGGTGCAGGCGGCGACTCCGGCGGCCTGGAGCCCCTCGACGTAGGCGGCGGTGTGCCGGGCCGCGAGGTCGGTCTCGGCGCCGAAGGACCGTACGCCGATGACCGGGTTGTCCGGGTTGGAGTTGACGTCCGCGGACGGCGCCCAGTTGAGGTTGACCCCGCACTCGGCCAGCCGCCGGCCCAGCTCGCGGGCGACGTCGCGGGTGAGCCCGGTGTCGTCGACGGCGCCGAGGGCCAGGTTGCCGGGGAAGGAGGAACCGCCCCGCACCTCCAGGCGCGTGACGTCACCGCCCTCTTCGTCGATCGCGACGAGTACGTCGTCCCGCACGGACCGCAACTGGGCGGTGAGCGCGCTGAGCTGCTCGGCGGAGACGATGTTGCGGCCGAACAGGCCCACGGAGGCGAGGCCCTCGCCGACCAGGCGCAGCACCCAGGCGGGGGCGGTGGTGCCTTCGAAGCCGGGCTGGAGGACCGCGAGGGCGTCGCGGGTGATCGTGTCGGTGCGTTCTGCGAGGACAGTCATGGGTCCGTTATCCCTTCACAGCGCCGGCGGTGAGACCCGCGGCCATCTTCCGCTGGACGAGGAGGAACAGCACGACGATCGGCAGCGCCATCATGGTGGAGCCGGCCATCATCGGGGCGAACTCGGTGCCGTGCTTGGTGGTGAAGTTGCCGAGCCAGACGGTCGCGGTCTGGTTCTGCTGGCTCATCAGCATCAGGGCGTAGAGGTACTCGTTCCACGCCTGGATGAAGGCGTAGACGGAGGTGGCGACCATGCCGGGGGCCAGCAGCGGGAAGACCACCCGGATGAAGGCGCCGGTCGGCGTGCAGCCGTCGACCATGGCCGCTTCCTCCAGTTCCTTCGGGATGTTGACGATGAAGCCGCGCAACGTCCAGACGGTGAAGGGGAGGATGAAGGTCAGGTAGGTGATGATCAGACCGGTGAGCTTGTCGTACTGACCGAGGTCGTTCAGCAGCAGGAAGACCGGGATGATCATCGCGACCAGGGGGATCATCTGGACGGCGAGGATGCCGACGATGACCACCTTGCGGCCCCGGAAGGCGAACCGGGAGATGGCGAGGGCCGCCAGCATGCCGACCGCGATGCCGATGACGACCACGACGGAGGAGACGATCAGGCTGCGGCCGACCGGGCCCCAGAAGTCGGCGATCTCCAGCGCGCGCTTGAAGTTCCCCAGCGTGAACGTGGTGGGGAAGAACTTCGGATGCGGGTCGATCGCGTCCTTCTCCGGCTTGAAGGCCGTGTTGAGCATCCAGTAGACCGGGAAGCCGACGACGGCGAAGACGAGCAGGCCGCCCAGGTTCCAGCCGAGCTTGGACTTCTTCCGGCTCGCCTTCGGCGCGGGGCGCGCGGCGGAAGAGGTCGCGGTGGGCGGGGTCGCGGTGGTGGCGGTCATTCCACGTCTCCGATCTTGAGCATCTGGCGCATGTAGACGGCGACCACACCGAGCAGCAGCAGGACGGTCACCAGGGCGATGGCGGAGCCGCCCGAGTAGTCGTTGACCACGAAGGCCTGCTGGTACGAGTAGGTCGTCAGCAGCTGGAACTCGGCCTCGGGGTTGCCGTTGCGCATCACGAAGACCTGCGGGAAGACGCCCATGTCCCAGATCACCGAGAGGGTCGTCAGCATGACGATGATCGGCTTCAGGATGGGGAGGGTGACGTGCCGGAAGACGCCCCAGGCGCCGGCGCCGTCGAGGCGCGCGGCCTCCTCCAGCTCCTTGGGCACCTGCGTCAGACCCGCGCTCAGGGTGATGACCACGAAGGGCACCGCGCCCCAGACCACGAGGAGCATGATCACCGCGAGGCCCTGGGGGCCGTTGGCGAACCAGTTGTGGCCGATCATGTCCACGCCGGGCAGCTTGCTCAGCATGTAGTTGAGGACGCCGTAGTTGGTGTCGAAGAGCCACTTGAAGACGGCCGTGGCGACGATGATCGGCATGCCCCAGCTCGCCACCAACGCGATGTTGATGAGGGCCTTGACCCAGCCGGAGACCTTCTGCAGCAGCAGCGCGATCAGCATGCCGATGACCATGGTCAGGACGACCGCACCGACCGCGAAGATCACCGTGCGCAGCACCACGGCCCAGAAGACCTCGTCGCCGAGGACCTTGGAGAAGTTGTCGAAGCCGACGTACTTGGCTTCCTTGAAACCCCAGAGTTCGGACTTGCCGAAGCTCTGGAAGGAGAGGGACACCAGTCTGAAGAGCGGGTATCCCATGACGAGCGCGATGACCAGCAGGCACGGCGCGAGCAGCAGCCAGGGGGTGGAGCCGGAACCCTTGCGGGGACCCGTTCCTCCCGGCTTGCCCACGTTCCCTGTCTTCGCTGCGCTGGAAGGCTTCTGGTCCGCCGGCGGCAGATCGGCGGTGGTTGTCTGTGCGGCACTCATCGCGTGCTCCTCGGGGGTCCCTCTCTTGACGGGCAGCAGGGCCCCGCCGCTCCGGCGGGGCCCTGCTCACTCAGGTCACTTGGTGTTGATGACCTTGTCGATCGCGGCGTCGGCGTCCTTCGCCGCGGCCTCGACCGTCTTCTTGCCGGTGCCGATCTCCACGAGCATGGTCTGGAGGAGCTTGCCCTTCTCGACCTGGCCCCAGCCGGGCGCGGTCGGGACGAACCAGGAGGACTCGGCCGCGGTGGCCGAGACCTGGGTCTTCGGGTCGGCCTTCAGCGGAGCGAGGTCCGTCTTGTTGTTGGGCAGGTTGCCCTTGGCGATCAGGCCCTTCTGGCCCTGCGCGCCGGTGAAGACGTTGATCCACTCGGCCGCGACGTCCTTGGCCTTGGACTTGGACGGGACCGCGAGGTCCGAGCCGCCGAGGAAGACCGGCAGGGCCTTGCCGTTCGGGCCGGGCATCACGAAGGTCTCGACCTTGTCCTTCAGGCCACCGACCTTGTCGTTCTTCGGGGTGGCGGCGTCAGCGCCCTCCCAGCCGGCGGAGAAGATCGCCGCGGCGTTGCCCTGGCCGAAGACGACCGGACGGTCCGACTCGTCCTTGGTCTTGTCCGCGTGCATGTACTTGTCGAGGAGCTCCTTGTACTGCTTGAGCCCCTTCAGCGACTCGGCGGAAGACAGGTTCGCCTTCCACTTGTCGCCGTCCTTCTTGGCGATGCTGCCGTTGGCGTCGTAGACGAAGGACATCGCGGCGTACCAGTCCGGGGAGGGCTGGTAGAGGGCGCTGAACTTGTCGCCCTTCGCGGTCTGGATCTTGTCCAGCGCGCCGGTCAGGTCGGCCCAGCTCTTCGGGGCGGCGGTGACGCCGGCCTCGGTGGCCAGGTCCTTGCGCCAGGTGCCCACGCGGCCACCGGCGTAGTAGGGGACGCCGTAGGTCTTGCCGTCGTAAGTGACGGATTCCTTCAGGGCGTCGAGCCAGGTGCCGGAGTTCTCGAACTTCGACGCGTCGAGATCGGCGAAGGCGCCGGTCGACATGTAGCCGATCATCTCGGAGTTGCCCATTTCGACAACGTCCGGGGCCTTGTCCGTGGCGAGCACGGCGTCCAGCTTGGCGTTCTTGTCCGGCCAGCCGTAGTACTCGTGCTTGATCGTGAGACCCGGGTGCTTCGCGACAATCGCGTCGTCGGCCGCCTTCACCAGGTCCGGCCAGTTGTTCTGGGCGTCAACCGTCAACCAGACGGTCAGCTCCTTGGCACCCGAAGCCTTGTCGGTCTCGGAGCCCCCCTTGCTGTCGGAGCCACCGCACGCCGCCAGGCCGATAACCATGCCCGCGACTCCAACCGCCGCGATGAGCTTGCGCTTCACGCCACCCTCCTCAGGGATGCCTGCCTGCACTTCCCTTGCCCGCCGCGGTGACATACGCGAAGTACCTGACGTGGGGCCGGGATCTGATCCATATTGGTTTAGACCAGTAGTCGGAGCTTGGCCTAGACCTTTAGGGGTGTCAAGGGTCTAATGAGCGGGTGATCGGTCCGTTACCGGACCGACACCTGAGGTGCGGGCGAGGCCCGCCCCGCGGCCCGTGTCACGATGTGACCGCACATATCGGAGGAGCCGGTGACGGCAGCGAAACTGGAGTCGGGAAGGCGGGCGGCGATGGCCACCGAAGGGGCGACCACGGAGCCGGAAGGCGGGGCACCCACTCGCACCGCACGTGTGCCCAAGTACTACCGACTCAAGCGGCACTTGCTCGACATGACCGAGACCCTGCCGCCCGGCACACCGGTACCTCCGGAGCGCACCCTGGCGGCCGAGTTCGACACCTCCAGGACCACCGTCCGCCAGGCCCTCCAGGAGCTGGTGGTCGAGGGACGACTGGAGCGCATCCAGGGCAAGGGCACCTTCGTGGCCAAGCCCAAGGTCTCCCAGCCGCTCCAACTGTCCTCCTATACGGAGGACATGCGGGCGCAGGGCCTGGAGCCCACGTCCCAGCTGCTCGACATCGGGTACGTGACGGCCGACGACACCCTCGCCGGACTGCTCAAGATCACCACCGGTGGACGGGTGCTGCGCATCGAGCGGCTGCGCCTGGCGAGCGGCGAGCCGATGGCCATCGAGACCACGCACCTTTCGGCCAAGCGCTTCCCCGCGCTGCGCCGCTCGCTGGTCAAGTACACCTCGCTCTACACCGCGCTGGCGGAGGTGTACGACGTGCGGCTCGCCGAGGCCGAGGAGACCATCGAGACCTCGCTGGCCACCCCGCGCGAGGCGGGACTCCTGGGCACCGACGTCGGCCTGCCGATGCTGATGCTGTCCCGGCACTCCCTGGACGCCGACGGTGAACCCGTGGAGTGGGTGCGCTCGGTGTACCGCGGCGACCGCTACAAGTTCGTGGCACGCCTGAAGCGCCCGGCGGTCTGAGCCCACCCACCGCCCGGGCTCCAGGGCGTGTTTCGGCCGGGGACGCGCACGCCCCCCGCGTTCCCGGTCCGCACCCCCTGGCCGCACCCGCGCCATCGTTATACGTTCGAGGCCCCGCGGCGTCGACCCGCCCCGCGAACCGTAGTTGACTCACGTACCGCTATGCGGACGGGGGCTTTCGTTCACCGGGCGGTCCCCGTAGATTCCCTGCGCTCACGCAGATGATCAACGAGGGGACGAGGATCATGCCGGAAGCTGGACCCCAAGAAACAACCGGGCGGTCGGGGGGCGGGGGGCTCACCCCCAAGTCCATCGCCATCTGGGGCGCGGTCGCCCTCGTCGGCGCCGTCGGCTGGGGCGTGCTCGCCCTCTCCCGCGGCGAGGAGATCTCCGCCGCCTGGCTGCTCGCCGCCGCCCTGGGCTCGTACGCCATCGGCTACCGCTTCTACGCGCGTTTCATCGCGGAGCGCGTGCTGAAGGTGGACAAGACCCGGGCCACCCCGGCCGAACGCCTCGACAACGGTGTCGACTTCCACCCGACCGACCGTCGGGTGCTCTTCGGCCACCACTTCGCGGCCGTCGCCGGCGCGGGCCCGCTGGTCGGCCCGGTGCTCGCCTCGCAGATGGGCTACCTGCCGGGCACCATCTGGATCGTCGCGGGAGTGATCTTCGCGGGTGCGGTCCAGGACATGGTGACCCTGTTCTTCTCCACCCGGCGCAACGGCCGTTCGCTCGGCCAGATGGCCCGGGACGAGATCGGCCCCGTCGGCGGCGCGGCCGCCCTGGTCGCCGTCTTCATGATCATGATCATCCTGCTGGCGGTCCTCGCCCTGGTCATCGTCAACGCGCTGGCGGACTCCCCCTGGGGCGTCTTCTCCATCGGCATGACCATCCCGATCGCCCTCTTCATGGGCTTCTACCTGCGGGTGCTGCGCCCGGGTCGGATCACCGAGGTCTCGCTCATCGGCGTCGCCCTGCTGCTGCTCGCCATCATCGCGGGCGGTTGGGTCGCCGAGTCCTCCTTCGCCGACGTCTTCACGCTCGACAAGGAGACGCTGGTCATCTGGATGGTCGGCTACGGCTTCCTGGCCTCGGTGCTGCCGGTGTGGATGCTGCTCGCCCCGCGCGACTACCTCTCCACCTTCATGAAGGTCGGCACCATCGGGCTGCTGGCCGTGGGCGTGGTCATCGCCATGCCGACGCTCAAGATGCCCGCCGTGACCGACTTCGCCTCCCGCGGCGACGGACCGGTCTTCGCCGGCTCGATGTTCCCCTTCGTCTTCATCACCATCGCGTGCGGGGCCCTGTCCGGCTTCCACGCGCTGGTGTCCTCGGGCACCACCCCGAAGATGATCCAGAAGGAGACCCAGGTCCGGGTCATCGGGTACGGCGCCATGCTGACCGAGTCCTTCGTCGCGATCATGGCGGTCATCGCGGCCTGCATCATCGAGCCGGGCCTCTTCTTCGCGGTGAACGCCCCCAGCGGCCGGATCGGCACCACCGCCCTGGAGGCCTCCCAGGCCATCGGCGGCCTCGGCTTCTCGATCACGCCGGACGCCCTGACCCAGGCGGCCAAGGACATCGGCGAGACCAGCCTGCTCTCCCGCACGGGTGGCGCGCCGACCTTCGCACTCGGGATGTCGGAGATCTTCTCGTCCGTCGTCGGCGGCACCGCGATGAAGGCGTTCTGGTACCACTTCGCCATCATGTTCGAGGCCCTGTTCATCCTGACCACGGTCGACGCCGGCACCCGGGTCGGCCGGTTCATGCTCCAGGACACCCTGGGCAATGTGCACAAGTCCTTCAAGGACGTCAGCTGGAAGCCGGGCGTCTGGTTCGCGAGCGCGATCGTCGTCGGCGGCTGGGGCTACTTCCTGTGGGTCGGCGTGAGCGACCCGCTGGGCGGCATCAACCAGCTCTTCCCGCTCTTCGGCATCGCCAACCAGCTGCTGGCCGCCGTCGCGCTCGCCGTCTGCACCACGCTGCTCGTGAAGTCGGGGCGGCTCAAGTGGGCCTGGGTGACGGCCGTGCCGCTGGCCTGGGACGTGGCCGTGACGCTCACCGCCAGCTACCAGAAGATCTTCTCGGACGACGCGGCCATCGGCTTCTTCGCCCAGCGCGACAAGTACCTGGCCGGCATCGACGCGGGCAAGGTCCTCAAGCCCGCCAAGAACATGGACCAGATGCACACCGTGGTCACCAACGCCACGGTCGACGGGGTCCTCTCCGCCGTCTTCGCGGTCCTGATCGTCATCGTCCTGCTGGACGCGGCCCGGACCTGCCTGAAGGCCGTCCGCGACCCGCAGAGCACCACGCTCTCGGAGGTCCCGTGGACCGAGTCGAAGATCATCGCGCCGGCCGGTCTGATCCCGACGGCCGCCGAGAAGGCGGAGCTGGCCGCCGCGGGCCTGGACACGGGCGGTGGCCGGGTCAAGGAGAAGGAACCGGTGACGTGAGCGCGCTCCGGGCGGCGCTGGGCCGGATCCGGTTCTACGTCCGCGAGTTCTCGGGCGAGTCCGCCTACGAGCGCTACGTCGCCCACGCGCGCGGCCACGACCCGCACGCCGAGGTCCCCACCCGCCGGGACTTCGAGCGGGCCCGCACCGACTCCCGCGAGGCGGACCCCCGCGAGGGCTTCCGCTGCTGCTGACGCGCGACCGTAGGGCCCTGCCGCGAGTGCGGCGGGGCCCTGCGGCATGTGCGGGGTCAGCGCACCCAGTCCTTGAGGGGTTCGGTGTCCAGGGTGATGCCGACGGGAGCCCCCGCCCGCCGACACCGTCCCGCACACTCGACGCCATGGACATCACCATCCGGGCGGCGCTGCCCGCCGAATACGAAGAGCTGGGCGGGATCACCGCACGGGCCTACCTGGACGACGGTCTGCTGGGTCCCGAGAGCGGCGCGTTCTACCTCGCCGTGCTGCGCGACGTCGCGGCCCGGGCCGCCGAGGCCGAGGTGCTCGTCGCCGTGCACGACGGTCTGTTGCTCGGCGGAGTGACCTTCGCCGCACCCGGCAGTCCACTTGCCGAGATCGCCGGTCCCCACGAGGCGGAATTCCGGATGCTGGCGGTCGCCCCGGAGGCCCGCGGGCGCGGCGCGGGCGAGGCCCTGGTGCGGGCCTGCATGGACCGCGCGCGGGACCTGGAGGGCGTCACCCACCTGGTCCTGTCCACGAAATCGACCATGCTGGGGGCCCACAGGATCTACGGGAGACTGGGATTCACCCGGACCCCGGAGCGGGACTGGGCACCGGTCCCGAGCGTCCCCCTTCTCACGTACCGCGTGGAGCTGTAGCCACGCCGACACAACATGTGGGGGGTCGCGCACGGGGCGGCCCCCACATGTATGCTCGTGCTCGCTGTCGCCGCAGGGGAATCCGGTGCGAATCCGGAACTGTCCCGCAACGGTATGAAACGCACCCAATCACCCATTGGGGCTGCCGCAAGTCCGAGGACCTGCCGACAGCGCGCCCGGACCGACCGGTCCGGACGCCGACACGTCCGGGCCTCGTGGTTGGGCCGGTGGACGCCATGTGCTGACGCGCGACCGGCCTGCCCGGATCCGCGCGTCCGAACGCGCTCATGGCCACCCTCCGCTTCCCGCCTCCGAGCCTTCCGGAGCCGAGCGAGGGAGAGCCCCCCACGTGACCATCGCGCCTGCCGCACCGCGCGCCGAGTCCGCCCAGCCCGAGGCCACCGAGGGTCCTGGCGCCGCGCTGCTGCGCACCCTCACCGACCTCACCGTCGACCTGGTCGACACCGACCCCGGCCGGGTCGCCGCCGCCGCGCTGCGGGGCCGCAGCGCCGTGGCCGACGATGCCGAGCTGCGCGGGCTGGCGACCGAGGCTGCCGCGGGCCTGATCTCGGAGGACCCGCAGTACTCCCGGCTGGCCGCCCGTCTGTTGACGCTGGCGATCGCCGAAGAGGCCGCGGGCCAGGGGGCCACCTCCTTCTCGGCGTCCGTCGCCGTCGGTCACCGCGAGGGCCTGATCGCCGACCGCACCGCCGAGTTCGTCCAGGCGCACGCCGCCCGCCTGAACGCGCTGGTCGAGCACGCGAGCGCCGAGGGCGCCGACGACCGCTTCGGCTTCTTCGGCCTGCGCACCCTGCACAGCCGTTACCTGCTGCGCCACCCGATCACCCGTCAGGTCGTCGAGACCCCGCAGCACTTCATGCTGCGCGTGGCCTGCGGCCTCGCGGAGAACGAGACGGTCCAGGCCGTCGAGGAAGTGGCCTCGCTCTACCGGCTGATGAGCCGCCTCGACTACCTGCCGTCCTCCCCCACGCTCTTCAACTCCGGCACCCGGCACCCGCAGATGTCCTCGTGCTACCTGCTGGACTCCCCGCTCGACGAGCTGGACTCGATCTACGACCGCTACCACCAGGTCGCGCGCCTCTCCAAGCACGCGGGCGGCATCGGTCTGTCGTACTCCCGCATCCGCGCCCGCGGCTCCCTGATCCGCGGCACCAACGGGCACTCCAACGGCATCGTGCCGTTCCTCAAGACCCTCGACGCCTCCGTCGCCGCCGTGAACCAGGGCGGCCGCCGCAAGGGCGCCGCCGCCGTCTACCTGGAGACCTGGCACGCGGACATCGAGGAGTTCCTGGAGCTGCGCGACAACACCGGCGAGGACCAGCGCCGCACGCACAACCTGAACCTCGCCCACTGGGTGCCGGACGAGTTCATGCGCCGCGTGAACGCGGACGCCGATTGGTCGCTCTTCTCCCCGGCCGACGTGCCCGAGCTGGTCGACCTGTGGGGCGACGAGTTCGACGCCGCCTACCACAAGGCCGAGGCGGCGGGCCTGGCCCGCAAGACCATGCCCGCCCGTGACCTGTACGGCCGGATGATGCGCACCCTCGCGCAGACCGGCCAGGGCTGGATGACCTTCAAGGACGCCTCCAACCGCACGGCGAACCAGACCGCGGAGCCGGGCCAGGTCGTCCACTCCTCGAACCTGTGCACCGAGATCCTCGAAGTCACCAACGACGGCGAGACCGCGGTCTGCAACCTGGGCTCGGTCAACCTCGGGGCGTTCGTGCTCGCCGAGGCGGGCGAGATGGACTGGGAGCGGCTGGACGAGACCGTCCGTACCGCCGTGACCTTCCTCGACCGCGTGGTCGACATCAACTTCTACCCGACCGAGCAGGCGGGCAACTCCAACGCCCGCTGGCGCCCGGTGGGTCTGGGCGCGATGGGCCTGCAGGACGTCTTCTTCCAGCTGCGCCTGCCCTTCGACTCCGCCGAGGCCAAGGCCCTGTCGACGAAGATCGCCGAGCGCATCATGCTCGCCGCCTACGAGGCCTCCGCGGACCTGGCCGAGCGCCACGGCCCGGTGCCGGCCTGGTCGCAGACCCGTACCGCGCGCGGCGTGCTGCACCCGGACCACTACGCGGACGCCACGCAGTACTGGCCGGAGCGCTGGAACGCGCTGCGCGCCCGGATCGCCGAGACCGGCATGCGCAACTCGCTGCTCCTCGCCATCGCCCCGACGGCGACCATCGCCTCGATCGCCGGCGTGTACGAGTGCATCGAGCCGCAGGTCTCGAACCTCTTCAAGCGCGAGACCCTCAGCGGTGAGTTCCTCCAGGTCAACGCCTACCTGGTGGACGAGCTGAAGCAGCTCGGCGTCTGGGACGCGCAGACCCGCGAGGCGCTGCGCGAGTCCAGCGGCTCGGTCCAGGGCTTCGGCTGGATCCCGGCCGACGTGCGCGCGCTGTACCGCACGGCGTGGGAGATCCCGCAGCGCGGTCTGATCGACATGGCGGCGGCCCGTACGCCGTACCTCGACCAGTCGCAGTCGCTGAACCTCTTCCTGGAGACGCCGACCATCGGGAAGCTCTCCTCGATGTACGCGTACGCCTGGAAGCAGGGCCTGAAGACCACGTACTACCTGCGCTCGCGCCCGGCGACGAAGATCGCCCGGGCCGCGCAGGCCGCCACCCCGGTGGCGCTCCCGCAGGTCGACGCCGACGCCGAGGCCGAGGCGCTCGCCTGCTCCCTTGAGAACCCCGAGTCCTGCGAGGCCTGCCAGTAATGAGCTCCCCCACCAAGGCCGCGGCCGACAAGAACCTGCTCGACCCGGGCTTCGAACTGACCCTGCGTCCCATGCGCTACCCGGACTTCTACGAGCGCTACCGGGACGCGATCAAGAACACCTGGACCGTCGAGGAGGTCGACCTCCACTCGGACGTCGCCGACCTGGCGAAGCTGACCCCGGGTGAGCAGCACATGATCGGCCGCCTCGTCGCGTTCTTCGCGACGGGTGACTCGATCGTCTCGAACAACCTCGTGCTGACGCTGTACAAGCACATCAACTCGCCCGAGGCGCGCCTGTACCTCTCGCGCCAGCTGTTCGAGGAGGCCGTGCACGTCCAGTTCTACTTGACGCTGCTCGACACCTACCTGCCGAACCCGGACGACCGCGCGGCGGCCTTCGACGCGGTCGAGGAGATCCCCTCGATCCGCGAGAAGGCGCAGTTCTGCTTCAAGTGGATCAACGAGGTCGAGAAGCTGGATCGGCTGGAGACGCAGGCCGACCGCCGTCGCTTCCTGCTGAACCTGATCTGCTTCGCGGCGTGCATCGAGGGCCTGTTCTTCTACGGCGCCTTCGCCTACGTCTACTGGTTCCGCTCGCGCGGCCTGCTGCACGGCCTGGCGACCGGCACCAACTGGGTGTTCCGCGACGAGACCATGCACATGAACTTCGCCTTCGAGGTCGTGGACACGGTCCGCAAGGAGGAGCCCGAGCTCTTCGACGACGAGCTCCAGCAGCAGGTCGTCGACATGCTGAAGGAAGCCGTCGAGGCGGAGCTGCAGTTCGGCCGCGACCTGTGCGGTGACGGCCTGCCAGGCATGAACACCGAGTCGATGCGCGAGTACCTGGAGTGCGTCGCGGACCAGCGCCTGGTCCGGCTCGGCTTCGCGCCGGTCTACGGCTCGCAGAACCCGTTCTCCTTCATGGAGCTCCAGGGTGTGCAGGAGCTGACCAACTTCTTCGAGCGCCGCCCGTCGGCCTACCAGGTCGCGGTCGAGGGCACCGTCGACCTGGACGAGGACTTCTAGCACGGCCCGCCGGCCCCCCGGGCCGGCGCGCGAAGGGGCCGGGACGCGACGCACCGTCGTGTCCCGGCCCCTTCGCGCGTGCGGGGCCGGTACGTGTCCCCCACACGCGGCCCGCTGACCGGAACCAGACCTTCCTTTGGCCGGATCCGCCACCACCCGTCAACAAGGGCTGACGTACGGTGGGGCCCACCCGGCCCGGTCCCGCCGCACAGCGCCCGGCCCCCGGGTCCCACAGCCGACCCACAGGGGTTCCCATGTCTCGTACGCTCCGCACGCTCACGGCCCTCGCGTTCGCCGCCCTGATGCTCGGCGGTACGGCGGCCACCGCCTCCGCCACGGACACCGGCTGGACGATCATCGGCCACGCCCGCCCGTGACCGTGCGCCCACCCGAGAGGCCCCGCTCCCCATCCCGGAGCGGGGCCTCTCGTCGTGCGGCGACTTCATACGCCTGAGCTAAGAGCTCTCCACCCGGTAGAAGACCTTCCCGTGATGCCGCTCGGCGCCCAGAGCCCGGTAGAAGGCGAGCGCTGCCGGGTTGTCCTGATCCGCCGTCCACTCGACGCGCGAGCACCCTGCGACGGCCGCCTCCACCTTGAGTGCCTCCATGAGGGCCCCGGCCACACCACGGCGGCGGGCTGCCTCGCGCACATACAGCTCCTTCAGGTACAACGAGCTGTCAGCACCTGCCGCCGGCCACAGCAGCGAGTACGAGGCCAGCCCCAGCACCTGCTCGCCGTCATGGGCCAGGAGTACCGTCGCCGCAGGTCGGACACCGAAGAGCGCCGCCCGAATCTGGTGGACGTCACCTGGTGTTGCGCTCCCGCCGTAGTAGTCCTCGATCTCCCCGAGGATCGCGGAGATGACGTCAACGTCCGCTTCAGTGGCCCGTTCGATCCGCATCGCTGTCCCTCTCCCCAGGGGGCAGCGCAAGCACTTCACGCAGCACCCGCACCTCCGGCACCGTCCGTGCCCCGGGCACCCTAGCCGCCACCTCGCGCGCCCGGTAGACGATCAGCGCGGAGCGATGCTCCTCCGGCAGGGCCAAGATCGTCGCTGTAGCGCTGGCCGCGGCACCGGCGGTATCCCCATTGATCTCGGCGCATATGGCCTGGTCGAGAGCGACGAGAGCCCGGTCGGTGTGCTCCCGTCGCGGGTACAGCTCCAATGCGCGGGCCTGCTCCTCAGCGGCCCGGTCCGTCTCTCCCAAGTGGGTCCAGGCATTGCCCGCGTGAAACCGGAGCTGCGACTCCGAGTACCCGAAGGCCGAGGCGGTGCGCTCCGTCTCCGGGAGCCGTTCCAGCGCGACCTCGGCGCGGGTCAGCGCTTCCCCCGCATCATCGCGCTGTTGCATGATGGCCCGCGCTCGGGCCTCCAGCGGAGCGGCCAGCGCTGGCCCTACACACGGCAGACCACCGGCCAGTTGCTGAGCCCGCGTCGCCAGCTCTACCGCCCCCTCCAAGTCGCCGCCGTAGTAGAGCTGGTAGGCCTCCTGGGCGTACATCCAGGACAGCGCCGACCGGTCTTCAGCCGCCGTGGCGGCCGCCCTGCCAGTGCGCCACCAGGCCCGTGAACGCTCATCCCCCAGCTTCAACAAGGTCAGTGCCATCAGCCCCGACATCCGTGCCACGGCAATCGTCAGCCGCTTCCGCGCCATCGCCGACTGCCGGTGCGTCAGGACGAGACGTAAGTCCGTGAAGTCCGCCAATAGCTCCGGCAGCAGCTCGCCCTCCGGCCGGTACCGTGTCGCCCGGCCGTGCCGATCGACGGTGTACTCCCATTCGTCCAGTGACGCGTCGGTGAGCGGACCGGCGGCCAGGGCCTGACGGAGGCCCCGCTGGAGTGCGTCCGCCTGGTCGAGCGGGGACGAGTCGGGCCGGGTATCAGCGAGTGCGATCAGCTCCCCCTTGGCGCCCAACGCTTGGTCCAAGGCTCTGGCGATCGTCCGTGTTGGCTGCCGCTTGCCGAGTTCCAGGTCGCTGACCTGTGTCTTCCCACAGGCCGCAAGCTGGGCGACGTCCCGCACGGAGCGGCTGCCCCGAAGGCGGCGCAGGGCTTCACCGAAGGATTCGGGCACGGTTCCACCTCCGGGATCCGCAGCGTCCGCAGTGTCCGCAACGGTGCGGACGGATGCGGACACATCAACATGGTTCCTTACGTTCCGTACGCGACAGGCTACTCCCAGGAGCAACTCTCACCCGTCCATCGGGAGTTGCCAGCCCACTCATGACGCTAGGGAGACCAGCATGGACGTACGCGAGGGCAGGCCGGACGAGACGTTCGGGCACGTGGACCACCCGCTGCTGCGCCAGCGGGTCCGCGACCCGAAGTCGCTTCGCGAGGGCGAGTTGATGGCCGTGGTCGAGGAGTCCCTCGGCACGGTGGGCGGTATCCCGCGGTACACGCGGACCGCGTACGTCCGCGGCGACGACGGCCTGGAGTTCACCGCGGCCCCGGACACCCTGGAGCAGCCGCACGCCGCGGCGGCCGCCGCCGGGCGGGTCTGTGTCCGCTGCGACCACCCCATCCGGGCCGGCGGGGTGGAGGTCATCCGCTTCTCGGCGTCCGGGGCCCGGCCGAACGAATGGGCGCACGACCTCCGCGACCCCTCGTGCAGGCCCGCCCGCGCGCAATGGCGATGAACCGCGAGGCCCGCCTCGTCCAGGGCATCGCGTACGTCCTCGCCCACGCCGAGCAGCAGCCCGACGGGGCGGTCGCCGCCGATTGGGCGGCGTACCTGGCCGACGAGGGCGACCTCGCCGCCCACGGGGTGAAGTGCTTCCACTTCCAGGCCCGGGGCCGCCGCACACCGGCCGCCGAGCAAGCGATCGCCGCGTGGGACACCGCGATCCGCCTGGCCGACGGCTGGCCGAAGGCCGTGGCCCTCGCGGCCGCGATCCGCGACCTGCTCAGCGAGGAGGACCGGCACCAGGCCCGGCGCCGCGCACGACAGGCACGGGCTCAGTGAGCACGTGCCTGCCGCGGGGTATGTCGGAGGGCTCAGGCGTTCGGGACCGTCTCGTAGCGCGGGGTGCCCTCTTCCATCTGGCGCAGCGCGTCCTTGCGGTCGCGCTTGGACAGCCGGTCGATGTACAGGTACCCGTACAGGTGGTCCGTCTCGTGCTGGAGGCAGCGCGCGAAGTAGCCGGTGCCCCGCACCTTGATCGGGTTGCCCTGGGCGTCCTGGCCCTCGACCTCGGCGTAGTCCGGGCGGGCCAGGGCGGCGTAGGCGGTCGGGACCGAGAGGCAGCCCTCGTTCGAGTCGTCCAGCACGCGCGCGGCGGCGGGCAGCTCGACCAGCTTCGGGTTGACCACCACACCGGTGTGCCGGTTGCCGTCGTCGTCCGGGCAGTCGTAGACGAAGACCTTGGCGTCCACGCCGATCTGGTTCGCGGCCAGGCCCACGCCCTCGGCGGCCTTCTGGCTGGCGAACATGTCGTCGATCAGCTGCGCCAGCTCGTCGCCGAACTCGGTGACGTCCTTGCACTCGCGGTGCAGGACGGGGTTGCCGACCACCGTGATCGGGCGGGCGGTGCCGCGCTCGCGGTGGGCCAGCTCACGCTCCGCACCGTTCTCGGTGTCCACGACGTATCCGTCGTTCACGGTCTCGACGACCTCGTTCTCCTGCTGCGCCATGTCCGCCGTACGCCTTCCCTAGGTCACCGATGTGCCCGTACAGCCTACGGCCCCCGGTCAGCAGACTTCTTCGAGATCCCGCCACTCCCGGCTGTCGGGGCTGTCGGCGACCCACCCGTCGAGCAGTCCGCGCACCAGTCCGGGCGGGGCCGCGATCCCGCATTCGCGCTCGGGCACCCACAGGGAGCCGGATCCGGTCGTGCGGTGGCCGAGCGGTCCGGGGTGACCGGGCTCGCTGTGATCGTGCGGATCCAGCTGGTCGCCGTCGCCCTCGCCGCTCGGCATCTCGCTCTCCGAGCAGGTCCGGCACAGCAGCCGGACCGAGGAGGACCAGTCCTCGGCGGCGAAGCCCGCGTCCGAGGCCAGCTGCTCCAGGGCGTCGCGGTCGGCCTCGGTGGCCGCCTCCAGCAGCACCACCCAGGTCGGCACCGGCGAGGGCGCCCACAGCTCGATCTCGTCGAACACCGGGTAGGAGGGACCGGCGGCGGTCACCCGCTCGCCGTGCGGGACCCCGTCGTGCAGGACGACCTCGCCCCAGCGCCGCCCGGAGGAGGGCAGCGGGATCGAGAGGACCTCCATCCGGGCCGGGTCCAGCCTGCGGCCCCAGACCACCTCGGCCTCGCCCTCGGGCGAGAGCCGGACCGCCGCGCTGCCGAGCTCCATGCCGACGGGCTCACCGGATCCGTTGGCCTCGCCGGGCACCTTCAGCCCGTACGCCTGCCAGGCGCGGCGGGCCAGCGGCCAGTCCTGCAGGGCGGTGGCGGCGATGCCCACGTTCCACCAGTCGGGGGCGCCCGACTCGCGGTCCAGCAGCGCCACGGCGCGCAGCCCCGCGGCCCGCGCCTGCTCCCAGTCGTGCCGGAACTTGTGCAGCAGGGCCAGGTTGAACCAGGACTCGGACAGCCAGGGTTCCAGGTCCGCCGCCCTGGTCAGCAGCGCACCCGCGTCCTCGTACCGCCCGTCGCCGATCAGCGTGAACGCGCGGTCGGTGGCCTGCCGCCACGAGGCGGAGGGCCGATGCCGTACCTTCCCGAAGATCCTCACGATTCCCGCCTGCCGGTCCAACGATGCAACAGTGCAGCCTTGCGGACACTCTCACTTCGCATCCAACCATGCCCACGGATACGGCCGCTCATTACCCATGGGTTACCCAGGTCGGCCAGGTACAACTCTGGCACGTCCGCCGCGCCCCCGCGCATCCCGTTTCGGCCGCTCCAGGCGGGCACCATCCCGCCTCGAACTGTTCCGCCGCAAAACGTACGCGAGGCACTCGACGACGTCGGGATGGTGGTCGTGGGCCGTGCCGAGGCGCAGCTGCTCCAGCGCGGCCAGTGAGCCGCCCGGGTGACGGGAGCCGCCCACCAGGTCGTCGTAGGCGTTGGCGGTCCGCACGATGCGGGCCAGGACCGGCTGGTCGCGGTAGGGGTCGGCCTGTCTCTCGACGACCACGGCGACCTCGGCGGACACCCCGGTCTGGCGGGCCACCTCACCGCCCAGCACGGCGATCCGGCGGGCCTCGGCGGCGGGCAGCGGGGCGGTGGCCCCGGCGGGGACCGGGTCGACGAGGGAGAGCTGTCCGATGTCGTGCATCAGGGCGGCGTACTCCAGGACGATCAGCTCCCGCTGCGAGAGGCCCAGCTCCCGGCCCACGGCGCAGCTGAGGGCGGCGACCCGGCGGGCGTGCCCGGGCCGGGTGTAGCCGGCGATCTCGGTGGCCCGGGCCAGCGAGGTGATCGTCTGCCGGTAGGTGGTGCGGACGGCGTCGATCCGGCGGAAGGACATCTGAGTGAGCAGCAGGGGCACGCTGAGGACGGGCAGCGCCCAGAGCCCGGCGACCGCCACCCCCAGGGCCATCACCACGCCGGTGGCGCAGATCGCCGAGCCGATGCCGAGCAGGGCGCGCAGCTCGTCCCGCAGCAGCGGTCCGTACGGCCACCCGGTGCGCAGTCCGGCCAGCGCGGCGGCGAGCACCGCGTCGCACAGGGCGGTGAGGCCGAGCAGGAGGAGCAGGAAGAGCACCAGGTACGGGCCCCGGCCGACCTGCTCCTCCAGCCGGCCGGAGTTGTGCAGCGGCTGGAAGCAGGCGGCGGCGAAGCCGACGGTGAGGACCCGGCGGGCCACGTGGTCGACCGCGGGCCCGCGGCCGCGGGCCACCTGCGCGGCGATCCCGACGAGGGCGGCCGCGACGACGACGGCGACGACCTGGAGCGCGCCGTGGTGGGTGGGCTGCCCCGCGTCCGCCCCGAGCAGGGCGTAGGCGAGGGCCGCGGCGGACCCCAGGGGCGCGGGCTGGCGGTCCTCGGCCCGCAAGGGTCCGATCCGCGGCGGACCGGCCTGCGGCGGACCGGCCCCCGGGCGCCCGCTCGGACCGGGCGGGTCCCGGCGGGCGAGTTCGCCGAGGGTGATGAGCAGGCCGAAGGCGAGGGCGGTGCCGGGGCCGCTCACGCCGAACCACAGGGTGTGCGCGAGGGCCGCCGCGGTGAGCAGGGCGGCGGCCGCGCGGACGGCCTTGGCGCCCCGGTCCCTCATCCGGTCGCTCCGGGGCCGGTGGTGGCTCCCGGGCCGGCGGTGGCTCCGCCGGCGGCCGTGTGCGCCCGGGAGTCGCCGTTCTGGGCGGGCAGCCCCGGCAGACCCGGCGGCGGCGCGGGGGCCCGTACGGGCGCGGCGGCGGGGGCCGCCGCCGGTGCGGACTGGGGGATCACCTGGAGCTCCTCGTCCGAGGTGACCACCGGGTGCCAGCCGTGCCGGCCGATCGCCCGTACCAGCGCGCCCACCATGTCGGGGTCGAACTGGGCCCCCGCGCAGCGCTCCAGCTCGCCCAGCGCCGTCGGTACCGGCCGGGCCCGGCTGTAGGAGCGGGTCGAGGTCATCGCGTCGAAGGCGTCGGCCACCGCCACCACCCGGGCGAGGACGGGGATCTGACCGCCGGCCAGGCCGTACGGGTAGCCGGAGCCGTCCACCCGCTCGTGGTGGTGCAGGATCGCGGACCGCGCCTCGCCGAGGAAGCCGATGCCGCGGACCATCTCGTGCCCGTACTCGGGGTGGAGTTCGATGATCCGGCGCTCCTCCGGGGTCAGCGGACCGTCCTTGCGCAGCAGCCGGGTGGGCACGCCGATCTTGCCGACGTCGTGCAGGATCCCGGCGATCCGGACCACCTCCAGGCGGTCCTCGGCCATGCCCAGTTCGCGGGCGATCATCGCGGACGCCTGGCCGACCCGCTCGCTGTGGCCGCGCGTGTAGCGGTCCTTGAGGTCGACGGCCTGCACGAGGGCGCGGATGGTGGACCGGTGGGCCGCCCGTTCGTGGTGGTACTGGGCGAAGACCCAGCAGGAGATGTACATCGGCAGCAGCACCAGCAGCGCCGCGGGCGGCCCGTAGGGGCTGCGCCACATGACGGCCATCATGAGCCCCGCCAGGCCGTGCACGCAGTGCGGGGCGAGGGAGAGGGCGAGCGGCGCGCGCCAGGCGGTCGCCGCCGGCCGCCGCTCGGCGGTGGCCAGCACGCCCGCTTCGAGGGCGGTGAGCACCAGGCAGAAGACGACGGCCGCGAGGGCCGCCGGGAGCATCACGTAGGGGAAGTCCGCGACCGCTCCCCCGGGGTGGGCGGCGCCGCCGAGCGCGGCGGGACCGCCGAGCAGGGCGAAGGTGACCCCCGCGGCCCAGGCTGCAAGCGCCTGCTGCGCCCCGTGCCAGGCCCGGCGCACCGCGGCGGGGGGCTCGGCCGCGGCCCCGGCGAGCGCGCCGGGGAGGGCGACCAGCGCGGCGGCGGAGGGCGGCAGCAGGAAGACGGCGGCGAGGACGACGGGGAAGAAGGCCCCGATGCCCGCGGGCGCCCGCCCGCCGAGCCGCGGGCAGACCTTGGCCAGCTCGCAGGCGAGGTAGAGGACGGCGAGCATGGCGACGGCGGCCCGGGGCGTGCCGGAGCCGAGCAGCGCGGGCAGGACGCAGGCGAGGGTGCCGAGGACGGCACAGAGGACGTAGGCGCGCGCCGCCGGCGGAAGTCCCCGCATGGCGCTCTCCTCCCCCGGAACCTTCGAGCCAGGTACGGAAAAACAACCGGTACCGGAAGGGGAGAATAGGTGTGGCCCGCGGCGAGCGGGCCACATTCGCGTGTTGGGCCGTCCGGAGGCCCCTGGATTAGCACCTTCGGGTGAACGAAGTCGCTTTCCGGGGGCACCCGTTCCCTCGGAAAGGGATCAGCCCGTCGCCGGAGCGGCGGGAGCGGCGGGAGCGGCGGGACTCGGCGGCGCCGCCGTCACGTCGTGATCGGGTACGGCTTGTCCCGAGCGGATCAGCTCGATCCGGCCCATCACCTTCGAGCGCAGGTCCTGCGGTACGTCGTCCGACCCGCAGCAGCGCTTGACCAGCTTCTTCACGGCCTGTTCCAGGCCGTACTTCTCCAAGCAGGGATTGCACTCGCCGAAGTGCGTTTCGAACTTCGTGCAGTCGCTGTCCGGCATCTCGCGGTCCAGGAACTCATACAAGTGGTCCAAGACCTCAGAGCACTCCGTCTCGTGCGGATCTCCGCAGCTCATGAGCCCGAGCCTTTCCCGTCGTTCGACTCTCCCGCGCCGGCGGGGACCAGCCCGCGCTCACGGGCGTAGTCCTCCAGCATTCCGCGGAGTTGGCGGCGCCCACGATGCAGTCGCGACATGACCGTACCGATGGGTGTACCCATGATGTCCGCGATCTCCTTGTAGGCAAAGCCCTCTACGTCCGCGAGATAGACGGCGATGCGGAACTCTTCCGGAATGGCCTGGAGTGCTTCCTTCACATCCGAATCGGGCAGGTGATCGAGCGCCTGCGATTCGGCGGAACGCAAACCGGTCGACATGTGCGACTCGGCGCGCGCCAGCTGCCAGTCCTCGATCTCCTCCGCCGCACTGCGCTGGGGTTCGCGCTGCTTCTTGCGGTAGGAGTTGATGAAGGTGTTCGTCAGAATGCGGTAGAGCCACGCCTTGAGGTTGGTGCCCTCGCGGAACTGGTGGAAGGACGCGTACGCCTTCGCATACGTCTCCTGGACCAGGTCCTCGGCGTCGGCCGGATTGCGCGTCATGCGCAGCGCGGCCGAGTACATCTGGTCGAGGTAGCCGAGGGCGTCCCGCTCGAAGCGCGCATTGCGCTCCGGGGTCGTCTCCTCCGCGTGGCCTTCGTCGGTCCCAGCGACAGGACCCACCTCCTCCGACAGCGTGGCGGCTCCGAAAGCGGACCCGCTCGAATCGGAGAATAGTCGACCTTCCCGGCCATCCGCCGCCCGAGGGGCACCGTGCTTGGACCCGGGCAGCACCGTCCACTCCAGGCCGCTGGCGGCCTGCGGACGGTTCTGACTGATGACCTGGGTCATGCGCTCCCTCTCCTCCGGCGAGATTCCGTACGTTCCGACATCCCGCACAACAGCGGGGCCGGGGCACGGCATTCCCCGCCGCCCGGCGAGTTTCCCCGGAGTTCCGGAAAGGCTGGAATGCGAGGTCGCTCACATGCCCCCACGCGCTCCGGGAATGTGTCAGGTCGACTCCGGACACCGCCCGGAACCGGGGTCCGAGAGGGGCCTCGGAGGCGCCTCGGAAAATCTCAAACGGGCAGGTCCACGAGCCAGTCCGCCACCGCGTCCGTGATCACCGCGAGGGCCTCCTCCTGGGTGGTCGCCGCCCGCTTCGGCACCGCGAAGCCGTGATCGCCGTACGCCACCTCCACGAGCCGGTACGTGTCCCCCGCGCCCGGAGCCGGGAACTCCGCGGGGCCTCCGAAGGGGTCCCGGCCGCCCTGTACCACCAGCGTCGGCCGCCCGGCGCCCAGCAGCTCGGCCAGCCGGGTCTTCTCGGGCCGGCCCGGCGGATGCAGCGGGAAGGCCAGCGCCAGCACCCCGGCCGCTCCCAGCTCGGCGGCGGTCCGGCAGGCCACCCGGGCCCCCGCGCTGCGCCCGCCGGCGACCACCGGCAGGCCGGGGCCGCCCAGTGCGGGCCACAGCGCCCGCCAGCCCGTGTCCAGCACCTTCGGCGCGGCCGCCACCTTCTTCCCGGCCACCCGCCAGGGCTGCTCCACGAGGGCGACGGTGATCCCCCGGGCCGGCAGGGCGGCCGCCAGCGCGACCAGGTCCCGGGCCTCGATCCCGCCGCCGGCGCCGTGGCTGACGGCCAGTACCAGCCGCGGCCGCGCCGCCGGGTGCCAGGTGATCCGGGCCTCGCCCGCCGGGGTGTCGACGCTCTGGACGTGCTGCGTAGGCGTGCTCATGCCCCCATCCTGCGGGACACCGGCGTCGGGGCGGTGGAAGCTAGAAGAGCGTGGCCTCCTCGGGCGCCTCCAGCTCCGTCAGCAGCTCGGGCCCGTTGTTGCGGACGTTGCTGACCGAGGTGGAGACCGGATAGGCCCGCATCCGCCCGCCCGGCGGCGGCGCCAGCAGGGCCCGCAGCTCGGCCTCGTCGGTGCGCGCCGGGTCGAGCCAGGCGTCCCAGCGGTCCGGGGTCAGCATGAGCGGCATCCGGGGGTGGATGTCGGAGAGCGAGCGCGGCCCCTCGGCGGGCGCCACCCCGAGCGGGCCGGTCTCGGCCTCGGCGGTGATCACCGAGCAGGTGGCCCACCAGGCGAGCGGGTGCTCGTCGGGCAGGGTCCGGTCGCGCCAGAACTCGTATATCCCGGCCATCGCGAAGACCGCGCCGTCGTCGGGG
This sequence comes from Streptomyces sp. NPDC098789, assembly GCF_044759975.1. NCBI lineage: Bacteria > Bacillati > Actinomycetota > Actinomycetes > Kitasatosporales > Streptomycetaceae > Streptomyces > Streptomyces sp. NPDC098789. The sequence goes on along the minus strand of NZ_JBIWAJ010000001.1, from coordinate 369,820 downwards.
AGCACGAAGTAGGGCTGCTTGCGGGCCCGCTTCTTCTTGCCCTCGACCTCCAGCTGCCGCTCGTCGTGGGCGGTGACCCACTCGTAGTAGCCGTCGGCCGGGACGATGCAGCGCTGCCGGGCGAAGGGGCGACGGAAGGACGGCTTCTCGTGCAGGGTCTCGGACCGGGCGTTGATCATCCGGGCGGCGCCCTCGGGGTCCTTGGCCCAGGAGGGGACCAGCCCCCACTTCAGGCGGCGCAGCTGGCGAACCGGACGCCGCTCGGCCGCGTCCTTCAGCGGCCGGTCGAGGACGACGAGGACCTCCTTCGTCGGCGCGACGTTCCAGTCCGGCGCCAGGGCCTCGGCGGGCTCCCACCGCTCCACCCCGAACGCGCCCGCCAGTTCCTCCGGCCCACGACTCGCCGCGAACCTTCCGCACATGGCGCTCCCCCTCACCTCTCCGCCGACACGTTCAAGAGTGGCAGACGGCTGTCCGCCGGAGCCGGGGGCGGGCGATCTTCCGCAAGCGCGGGACCACTCGCGCGACCTCAACGCGCGGCGGCCTCCGCGCCCCTCAGGGCCTCGGCCATCCGCTCCACCGCGTCGGCCGGGAGCATCCCCAGGTGGACGTGGGGCAGGCCGTCGGAGGTGACCGTGGGCCACATGCCGGTCCACGCGGCCTCCGGCACCCCGAGCCCGACCAAGGCGGCGCGCAGGGATTCCAAGGCGTCAGCGGCCCGTGCGTGACCGTCCCGCCACGTCCGCATGTCCATCACGCGGCCGCGCCCCCGGCGCCGGGGCACGTGGGGTGCCGGTAGACCACCGCGGACGCACCCGGCGCACGGCCGACACTCCCCCGCCGAACGGGCTCCAGCGGCCCGACCTCGCACTTGCAGGCCGCGCACACCTGCCCGGGCGCGTAGGTCAGGTACTCCCACTCGCCCCGGTCGAACGCCAGGGCCTCCGCCTGCTGAGCCTTTGCCATGTCGCACCCTTCGCTGCCGTCTCCGTGCATCGGCAGCTCATGGTGTCCGGATCGGGAGGTGAGATCTAGGAAATTTCCTGTTCCCTCAAGAAGTCGTCGCGAATTCCTGTGACGAGATCCCGCATGCCTTCACCTGAAAGGGCCACGCGGTCGAACATCCGATATTTGTTCTCGTACAGGGCGATGTCCCTGACTTCGCTGGTGGTGATCTCAGCGTGAGGGATTTCCACAATGACGAGCCGGCTGTCGAACAGGACGAAGGAGGACGTGGGAAGCCCGGGCATCGAAGCCGAGAGAGGAACGATCCCGATCCGAACGTTCGGCATCCTGGACATGGTGATGAGCCTGTCCAGTTGCGCAGCCATCATAGGGGCCGGCACCAGCTTCCACCTGAGCACCGACTCCGTGACGAGAAAGTCGAATGTGCGGGATCGGTCGTACAGGACTTCCTGACGACGCAGACGCGCACCGATCATCTCCTCAAGAGCATCATCGGTCAGCTCCGACCCTCTTTGCACTCCGCGCACATACTCGGGAGTCTGAAGCAGGCCGGGAATGCAGGAGCACTGGAAAACCCTGAGCAGATCCGTCTGCGCCTCCATCGCCTGGATCTCTTCCTGATGCTTGTGCAGTCCCGTACGCCGATAGATGCGCCACGCTGTGGCTTCAGTGGCTACATGCCGCGCGGCCTCCGCCAGCTCGGCCCGGACCTCAGGCGAGACCCCCAGGGCCTCCAAGACACGTTCCACGTCGAGAACGCTCGGGGGCAGAACCCCGTTCTCGATCTTGCTCAGCTTGCTCGGGGACATGACGGCGCTGCGGGCGACTACTTTCGCCTGCTTTCCGCTGGCTACTCGCAATTCCCGCAGCGCTCGCCCCAGGTCTGTTCCGTTCACGCGTCTCCGTACTGCTCCCACCATGCAGCGAAGGGAACAGCCCGCCCCAGAGCGACGTCCCGCCACTCCAGCCAATCAGCCGGATGGGGATGTGACTCCGCGCCGAGGAATTTTCCGCCTTCCGCATACTTCATGGACACCACGGATGATTCATCGAACATCCAGAAGTCCGGGACGCCTTCGAGGGGGTTCGGTTCATGCGTGGTGTCAAGAATGAAGAACTCTTCCCCGGCTTTCGCGTTCTTCCGGTATCCCCACCCGAGTTCGAAGCGAAGGTAGTCCGTCATGGGGCGGGAGATGATGTGGACGCGGTACATGCGCTTTCCCGCATCGATGTTTCCGCGCACTTCATCGGCCCATTGCTGATTGTAGCTCTCAGGTTGAGGCTCACCGGCGAGGAACGCACGGATCATCTCCGGGTTCGACGAGCCGCTGTAGTCGTCCAGGGTTTCCAGCCGGAACGCCTCGCGGTGAAAAGTGGCGAACAGATTCTCGAATTCATCGGGTGAGATGTTCACGAACGTACCTCTCGATGATCTCGGCGGGGATGCGGACGACTGTCTCACCGACAGGGATCTCGATGCCGACCAGCGCCCCCGCGTCCTCCACGTCATAGCCCTGCACCAGGAGGTCCCCTGTGCCGTCGAGGCGGTACAGCGTCGCGCACGACCCCTTCTCGCACTCCCCGACCAGCCGTGTCACTGCCATGCAGTCCCCCTTGGTAGCGGCGGCGCCGCCCCTGCTGTGAGGCCTTCGGTTGTCCTGTCCGATGCTCTCGACCACGTGGCCAGGGGGTCAAGCGATCACAGTTGAGAGAACAGGAAACCGGGATAGTAGGCCTAATACCAGCGTGGAAAATTCTCCCGCTGCCCCGAGGCCGGAACCTCAGCCGGTGCCCCGTGCGTCCTCATCACACGGGCACGCCTTCCGCACAGGGCTGCCAGACTGCCACGACACCCGATCACCACCGCAAGGAGCCGGCACACCCGTGGACGACACGCACACCCTCTCCGCCGCCGGCCTGTGGGACCGGCTCACCGGTATACAGACCGCGCCAGAACTCTGGCTGGTGATCGCCACGGCCGTCGTCGCGCTGGCCGTGGTGGTGCCCCGGCCGCTCTGGCTGCTCTCCCGCAACGCCGTGACCATCGCGCACGAGGGCGGGCACGGGCTGATCGCGGTGCTCACCGGGCGCAGGCTCGACGGGATCCGGCTGCACTCGGACACGAGCGGGCTCACGGTGAGCCGGGGCCGGCCGACCGGGATCGGCATGATCCTGACGGCCGCCGCCGGCTACACCGCGCCCTCCCTGCTGGGACTGGGCGGGGCCTGGCTGCTGGCCGCGCACCGGATCACCCTGCTGCTGTGGGTGGCCACCGCACTGCTGCTGGCGATGCTGCTCATGATCCGCAACGCGTACGGCGTGCTGACCGTCTTCCTGTCCGGCGGGGCGTTCCTGCTCGTGTCCTGGCTGGCCCCGGCCGAGGTACAGGCGGCGTTCGCCTACGGCGTGGTGTGGTTCCTGCTGCTGGGCGGCGTGCGTCCGGTCTTCGAGCTCCAGCACAAGCGGCGCGGCGGCGGGGCCCCGGACTCCGACGCGGACCAGCTCGGGCGGCTCACGCACGTGCACCCGGTGATGTGGCTGTTCCTCTTCCACGCCGTCTCGCTGTGTTCGCTGATCGGCGGCGGGCGCTGGCTCGTGGACCTGTGAGCCGATCAAGATCTGGGTCGCGCCCGACCAACTAAAGTGAGGGCCATGACCGACACCCCCGCGCCGTCCGCCCTCTGGCCCGCCCCCCTAGCCGACGGGCCCGTGCGCGCCTCCGTCACCGTCCCCGGGTCCAAATCGGTCACCAACCGGGCCCTGGTGCTGGCCGCCCTCTCCGCCGAGCCCGGATGGGTGCGCCGGCCGCTGCGCTCGCGGGACTCCCAGCTGATGGCGGACTCGCTGCGGGCGATGGGCGTGGGCATCGAGGAAACGGTCTCCTCCAGCTCCGCGGGCGACGGCGAGACGGGCGAGGCCTGGCGGATCATCCCGGCGGCCCTGCACGGCCCCGCGACGGTGGACGTCGGCAACGCGGGCACGGTCATGCGCTTCCTGCCGCCCGTGGCCACCCTGGCCGCCGGCGACATCCGCTTCGACGGCGACCCGCGCTCCTACGAGCGCCCGCTCGGCGAGGTCATCAACGCACTGCGCGCCCTGGGCGCCCGCATCGACGACGACGGCCGGGGCGCGCTGCCCCTGACCGTCCACGGCGGCGGCGCCCTGGAGGGCGGCACGGTCGAGATCGACGCGACCAACTCCTCGCAGTTCGTCTCCGCGCTGCTGCTCTCCGCCCCGCGCTTCAACCAGGGCGTCGAGGTCCGGCACGTGGGCAGCAACCTGCCGTCGATGCCGCACATCCGGATGACGGTGGAGATGCTGCGCGCGGCCGGCGCCCAGGTGGACACCCCCGAGGCGGGCGGCGAGAAGAACGTGTGGCGGGTGACGCCCGGCGCGCTGCTGGGCCGCGACATGGTCGTCGAGCCCGACCTGTCGAACGCGCAGCCCTTCATGGCGGCCGCGCTGATCACCGGCGGCACGGTGACCGTCCCCGACTGGCCGCGGCGCACCACGCAGCCCGGCGACGCGCTGCGGGCGATCTTCACCGAGATGGGCGGCTCGTGCGAGCTGACCGACGCGGGCCTGGTGTTCACCGGGTCCGGCAAGATCCACGGCATCGACGTGGACCTCGGTGACGTCGGCGAGCTGACCCCGGGCGTCGCGGCGGTGGCCGCGCTGGCCGACTCCGAGTCGGTCCTGCGCGGGGTGCAGCACCTGCGGATGCACGAGACGGACCGGCTGGCGGCCCTGACCGCGGAGATCAACGCGCTCGGCGGCGACGTCACCGAGACCGCGGACGGCCTGCGCATCCGCCCGCGCCCGCTGCACGGCGGGACCTTCCACACCTACGACGACCACCGGATGGCCACCGCGGGCGCGGTGATCGGCCTGGCGGTGCCGGGCGTGCTGATCGAGAACGTGGCCACGACCGCGAAGACCCTGCCGGACTTCCCGCGGATGTGGGCGGACATGCTCGCCGAAACCGGAACCGGAACCGGAGCGGGAGCGTAGGGACCGTCATGCGCAGGTACGGCAAGCACACCGACGAGGACGACATCCGCCAGCGGCCCAACCCCAAGGGCAACCGGCCGCGGACCAGCATCCGCCCCAAGCACGAGGACGCCGCCGAGGGCTTCGTCCTGACGGTGGACCGGGGGCGGCTGACCTGCCTGGTCGACGGCCGCACGATCCACGCGATGAAGTCCCGCGAGCTGGGGCGCAAGGCGGCGGTGGTCGGCGACCTGGTCTGGATCGTCGGCGACCTGTCGGGCAAGAAGGACACGCTGGCGCGGATCGTGCGGATCGAGGAGCGCAAGTCGGTGCTGCGCCGCACCGCCGACGACGACGATCCGTACGAGCGCGTGGTCGTCGCCAACGCCGACCAGCTGGCCATCGTGACGGCACTGGCGGATCCGGAGCCGCGGCCCCGGATGATCGACCGCTGTCTGGTGGCGGCGTACGACGCGGGGCTCGAACCGCTGCTGGTGCTCACGAAGTCCGACCTGACCTCCGCGGACAAGATCCTGGAGATCTACTCGACCTTCGGCCTGAACTACGTGGTCACCAACCGTGAGGAGCTGGCGACGGGCGACGCGGCCGAACGGGTGCGCGAGCGCCTGAACGGCCGGATCACCGCCTTCGTCGGCCACTCGGGCGTCGGCAAGACCACGCTGGTGAACTCGCTGGTCGCCGAGGGCCGCCAGCGCGCGACCGGCGTCGTCAACGCGGTGACCGGCCGCGGCCGGCACACCACCACCTCGGCGCTCGCGCTGCCGCTGCCGGGCGGGGACGGCTGGGTCATCGACACCCCGGGCGTGCGCTCCTTCGGCCTGCACCACGTGGACCCGTCCCGGGTGATCCTGGCCTTCCCGGAGCTGGTGCCGGGGACCGAGGGCTGCCCGCGCGCGTGCAGTCACGACGAGGCGGACTGCGCGTTGGACCAGTGGGTGGAGGACGGTCACGCGGATCCGGCGCGGCTGTACTCGCTGCGACGGCTGCTCCAGACGCGTGAGCGCCGCGAGGGCGACTGATCGGCCTTCGCCGGACGGTGGTCGATCGTCCGGCGGGGTTTGCCGGACGCCATGTCTGGTAAATGCATAATCGCACCAAGCGGCGCCGGCGCGAGCCGGGCCGCACGAGCGCGGGGAGGCATTCGACATGGCGTGGCTGCTCGTCGTGGTCGCGGGAATCCTGGAGACCGGTTTCGCGGTCTGCCTCAAGCTGTCCCACGGTTTCACCCGGCTGTGGCCGACCATCGCCTTCGCGTGCTTCGCCCTGGGCAGCTTCGGCCTGCTCACGATGGCGCTGAAGAAGCTCGACGTCGGTCCGGCCTACGCGGTCTGGACGGGCATCGGCGCGGCCGGTACCGCCATCTACGGCATGATCTTCCTCGGCGACCTGGTCTCCACCCTCAAGCTGGTCTCGATCTCGCTGGTCATCCTCGGGGTCATCGGTCTCCAGCTGTCCGGGTCGGCGCACTGAGCCCGCGGCCCGCTCCGAAGAGGGCGAGGTCCCCCAGCGGGGCGTCCCCGCCGGGCGCGACCACGTAGGACAGGGCCAGGCGCACGACCAGCTCGCAGCGGTACGCGGTCCACTCCCCCGGCGCCAGCGCGGCGGCGGCCCGGTCCCGGACCGCCCGGGTGAGCTCCTCCGGGCGCGGTCCGGGCACGAGCAGCGGGAGCCGCGCGTCCCAGCATCCGGTGAGCAGGGCCCGTAACAAGGGGTGCGCGCGGGCGGTGCGTACGGTCCAGCTCGCCAGCTCGGCCATCCGCTCGTGGGCGCCCTCCTCGGCGCCGAGCACCCGGTCCACTCCGGCGAGGTAGCGCTCGGTCTCGCGGCGGACCAGCGCCCGGCCCAGGCCGTCCTTGCCACCGAACTCGTTGTAGAGGGTCTGCCGGGACACCCCGGCCGCGGCGGCCACTTCCACCATCCGCACCACGGGCCACGGGCGCGCCGCGAGCGCCGCCACCGCCGCCTCAAGCAAGGACTCCCGCGCTGCCGGCATCTTCGCCTCCGCTCGTCTGTCCGTCAGGGTTGACGCGTGCGCGGAGCCTGTCAAGAGCGGCCGTCGGCCGGTGTGCGGCTTGATCGTGGACACCGTTGGTCCGGCCGATCCGATGTCGATACTGTTCGGCCATGCCCGAGTATGACGATGACCTTCGCCTTGCCCACGAGCTCGCCGACGCCGCCGACGTGGCCACGATGGCCCGCTTCCAGGCCCTCGACCTCAAGGTCGAGACCAAGCCCGACATGACTCCGGTGAGCGAGGCCGACAAGGCCGCGGAGGAGCTGATCCGCGCGGGCATCCTGGCCGCGCGGCCGCAGGACGCGATCCTCGGCGAGGAGTACGGGGTCGAGGGCACGGGCCCGCGGCGCTGGGTCGTCGACCCCATCGACGGTACGAAGAACTACGTGCGCGGGGTCCCGGTGTGGGCCACGCTGATCTCCCTGATGGTGGAGGGCGCCGACGGCACCTGGCGGCCGGTGGTCGGCGTGGTGTCCGCGCCCGCGCTCGGCCGTCGCTGGTGGGCCGCCGAGGGCGGCGGGGCGTACACGGGGCGCGGACCGGCGGACGGGACCCGGATCGGGGTCTCCAAGGTCGCCTCGCTGACCGACGCCTCCTTCTCGTACGCCTCGCTGGGCGGCTGGGAGGAGCGCGGGCTGCTGCCCGGCTTCCTGGACCTGACCCGCGCGGTGTGGCGGACCCGGGCGTACGGGGACTTCTGGCCGTACATGCTCGTCGCCGAGGGTGCGGTGGACATCTGCGCGGAGCCGGAGCTGTCCCTGTGGGACATGGCGGCGAACGCGATCGTCGTACAGGAGGCCGGGGGGCGTTTCACCGGCCTGGACGGGATCGACGGCGTGCACGGCGGCAACGCGGCGGCGTCCAACGGCGTGCTGCACGATGAGCTGCTCGGGTACTTGCGCCCGAGCGACTGAGTGCGCCCTCTTGATGACACTCCGTGTCCGTGGGAATCTGGGGCTCCTCCGCTTGTGGGTTTGTGAACCGGGCGGAGGGTCTCACCCCTAGGAGGTGGCTGTCTTCATGATGCTTGTCCGTGACGCCATGAGCACCCTGATCCTCACCCTCGGTCCCACCCATACCCTCCGGCAGGCCGCGTGCCTGATGTCCGGCCGGCACGTCGGCGCGGCCGTCGTGCTCGATCCGGAACACAGCGGCATCGGCATCCTGACCGAACGTGACATCCTCAATTCGATCGGCGCGGGGCACGATCCCGACCGCGAGATCCTGAGCGCGCACGCCACTACCGACGTGGTGTTCTGCACTCCCGACGCCACGCTGAACGAAGCCGCCGAGGCCATGGTCCGCGGCGGCTTCCGGCATCTGATCGTGCTGGAGGACGGCGGGCCGGTGGGCATCGTCTCCGTGCGCGACATCATCCGGTGCTGGCTGCCGCAGCGGCGTACGATCCTGCCCTCCCCGTCCCCCTTGCGCTGAGCCCGACCCGCCGTCCCGCGCGCCCGCCCGGGAAGCGGGCGGGAAGGCCGACGGGCCGGCACCCCCGTGGGGGTACCGGCCCGTCGCCTACGACAAGAGATCCGATCAGCCGCGAAGGGCCTGGACCGCGGCGTCGAGCCGCTTGCCGAAGTCGCCGTCCGCCTGGCGGAAGTTGTTGATCGCGCGCTCGACGATGTCGTCGCGCGAGACCTTGGCGATGAAGCCCGACAGGTTCTCGATCAGGCGGGACTTCTCGTCCTCCGAGTACAGGCGGTAGAGGTTGCCGGCCTGGACGAAGTCGGTGTCCTCGCTGTGCACCGCGGCCGGGTGGTTGCCGGTGCCCCCGGTGACGGGGAGCGGCTCCCACAGCGGACGGTCCGTCTGGTTCGGGCCGCCGAAGCTGTTCGGCTCGTAGTTCTTCGCACCCGCGTGGCGACCGTCGTAGAGGTAGCCGTCACGGGAGTTGGTGCGCGCCTCGGTGGCGTGCGGACGGTTCACCGGCAGGTGGTCGGCGTTGATGCCGACGCGGTAGCGGTGGGCGTCGCCGTAGCCGAAGAGGCGACCCTGGAGCATCTTGTCCGGGGACGGACCGATGCCGGGGACGAAGTGCGCCGGGGAGAAGATCGACTGCTCGACCTCGGCGAAGACGTTCTCCGGGTTGCGGTTGAGCTCCAGCTTGCCGATCTCGATCGGCGGGTAGTCCTCGTGCGGCCACACCTTCGTGAGGTCGAACGGGTTGAAGCGGTACTGGGCCGCCTCGGCCGCGGGCATGATCTGGACCTGCACGGTCCAGGTCGGGAAGTCGCCGCGCTCGATCGACTCGCGCAGGTCGCGCTGGTGCGAGTCGGCGTCCTCGCCCGCGAGGACGTTGGCCTCGGCCTGGGTGAGGTTCTTGATGCCCTGGTCGGTCTTGAAGTGGTACTTGACCCAGAAGACCTCGCCGGCCTCGTTGTTCCACTGGAACGTGTGCGAGCCGTAGCCGTTCATGTGGCGGTAGGACGCCGGGATGCCGCGGTCACCGAAGAGCCAGGTCACCTGGTGGGTCGACTCGGGCGACAGGCCCCAGAAGTCCCAGACGTTGTCGGCCTCCTGCGAGCCCGTGTACGGGTCGCGCTTCTGGGTGTGGATGAAGTCCGGGAACTTGATGGCGTCCTTGATGAAGAACACCGGGGTGTTGTTGCCGACGAGGTCGTAGTTGCCCTCTTCGGTGTAGAACTTCAGCGCCCAGCCGCGGGGGTCACGCACCGCGTCCGCGCTACCGAGGTTGCCGGCGACGGTGGAGAAGCGCAGGAAGGTCTCGGTCTGCTTGCCGACCTCGGAGAGGAACTTCGCCCGGGTCCACTCGGAGACGTCACGGGTGAGGGTGAAGGTGCCGTAGGCACCCGCGCCACGGGCGTGCACGACGCGCTCCGGGATGCGCTCGCGGTTGAAGTGCGCGAGCTTCTCCAGCAGCAGCTGGTCCTGGACCAGGACGGGGCCGCCGACGCCCGCGGTCTCGCTGTTCTGGTTGTCGGCGACCGGAGCCCCGGCCTCCGTGGTGAGCGGTCCCTGCGTCACGTGCGCCTCCTGCGTCATTCCTGCAAGTCCTGTCCTTGGCGTTTGCCGTAACCGATCCTACGATGGACTTTGTCTAAGTCAAGTAAGCATCCAAGTCCACACTGATTCGGGATCTACACCGAGTCACCTCGCTGTTAGGCTGGCGTCTATGAGTGACCTGCTGGAGAGACTTCGCGGACGCGGCTGGCGCATGACTGCCCAGCGGCGAGTCGTGGCCGAGGTGCTCGACGGTGACCACGTTCACCTGACGGCGGACGAGGTGCACGCGCGCGCCGTGACCAGGCTCCCGGAGATTTCCCGGGCGACGGTCTACAACACCTTGGGCGAACTCGTCACTCTGGGTGAGATCCTCGAAGTGTCGACGGACCACCGGCGCGCCAAGCGCTACGACCCCAACGCGCACCGCCCGCACCAGCACCTGGTCTGCGCCCAGTGCGGGGCGATCCGCGACGTCTTCCCGGCGGGCAACCCGCTGGCCGACCTGCCGGACAGCGAGCGCTTCGGCTTCGCCGTCTCCGCGGTCGAGGTGACCTACCGGGGCATCTGCCCGAACTGCGCGGGCGCGTAGCCGTACGGCGAAGAGCGCGAGCACAACGAAGACGGAAACGAAGACGAAGACGAAAACGACGAAGGGCCGGGGTCTCCACCCCGGCCCTTCGTCGTAGGGTCTGCGCACATGGGAACGACCGAAGGCCCGGATCCAGGGGATCCGGGCCTTCGGTATTTCAGTAGCGGGGACAGGATTTGAACCTGCGACCTCTGGGTTATGAGCCCAGCGAGCTACCGAGCTGCTCCACCCCGCGTCGGTAAACATGACTCTACGCGAAGGTCGCCTGCGGGAGCAAATCCATTGAACGGCGGCCCCGCGGGGCCGCCGGCTCAGGCCGACAGTTCCTCGGCCAGCGCCTCGCGCAGCCGCGCGGCCCGCTCCGAGACCTCCGCCGGCCCCAGCTCCATGGCCCGCGCGCACCACTTCTGCCCCTCGGCCAGGTCCCCGTGCCGCGCGGCGAAGAGCCCCAGCCGCAGCGCGGCGCGGCCGTGCCCCGCCACCGCGGCCCGGGTCCACCACAGGGCGGCCTCGGGCTCGCTGCCCTCGCGGGCCAGCAGCACCCCGAGGTTGAAGGCGCCGTTGCGGGAGCCGGCTTCCGCCGCCTCCCGGTACCAGCGCGCCGCCGCGACCATGTCACCGCGCCCGGCGGCCATCATGCCCACCCGGACCTGGGCCCGGCGGTGACCCTCCTCGGCGGCCCGCTCGTACCACTCCTCGCTCTCGGACTTGGGCGCGCCGCCGATCGGCTCGCCCAGCGCCACCGGCTCCGGCGGCGGGGCCAGCGACTCCAGCAGCGCGGCCAGCCGGAACGCGGCCTCCGCGCTGCCGCCGCCCGCCGCGCAGCGCAGGTGCCGCTCGGCCGCCCGCTCCTCGCCGTCGCGGACCAGCGCGATGCCGACCTGGAGGGCCGCGTCCGTGTGCCCGGCCGAGGCCGCCCGCTCGTACCACTTGAGCGCCGTACGGTCCTCGTCGCGGCTGGCGAAGAGGATGCCCAGGTTGAAGGCGGCGTCCACGCTGCCCGCCTCCGCCGCCTTGGAGAACCACGGCTCGGCCCCGGCCGCGTCGCCGCCCTGGAGCAGCAGGATGGCGAGCGCGTTGGCCGCCTCGCGGTGCCCGGCGTAGGCGGCGCGGCGGTACCACTGCTCGGCCTGCGCGGTCCGGTCCTGCGCCGCGCACAGCAGGGCGAGGTTGTACGCCCCGTTCTGGTCGCCCGCGTCCATGGCGCTGCGGTACCAGCGCTCGGCGGTCTGCGTCTCCCCGCGCGCGGCGTGCAGCGCGCCCAGCGCGTTGGCCGCGTTGCCGTCGCCGTCCTGGGCGGCCCGCAGCCACCAGGTGACGGCGTTGTCCTCGTCCCCCGCGTCGCGCAGCAGGAAGCCCAGGGCGCAGGCGGCCCGCGCCTCGCCCTGCTTGGCGGAGCTGAGGTACCAGCGGCCGGCCTCCTTGAGCTCCCCGCGCGCCTCCAGCAGGGCGCCCAGGTGCAGCGCGGCGCGCCGGTGGCCGCGCGCGGCGGACTGGCGGTACCACTGCTCGGCCTCGGCGGGCTCGCGGCGGCGCAGGTGCCGGGCGAGCCGGTAGGCGGCCTCGCGGTGGCCCTGTTCGGCGGCGGCGCGCAGCCACCGCTCGGCCCCGCCGTCCCCGCGGTGGGCCAGCAGGTCGGCGAGCCCGAAGGCGCCGAGGGCGTGGCCGGATTCCGCTGCCTGGCGCAGCCAGTACTCGGCGGCGGGCTCGTCCCCCCGCTCGCGGTAGTGCCGGCCCAGCGCGTGGGCGGCGGGTGCGGATCCGGCCACGGCGGCGACCCGCCACCAGCCGGCCGCGTCCTCGGGGTAGCCGCGCTGGTGCAGCAGGACGCCCAGGTTGTTGGCGGCCGCCCGGTCTCCCGCGGCGGTGGCTCCGCGCAGGTACGGCTCGGCCCCGGCCAGGTCGCCGCGGCGCAGCAGCAGCGCCCCGAGCACGCTCATGGCGCCGGGGTCGCCCTTGTCGGCGGCTCCGCGGTGGCGGGCCTCCAACTCGGCGTCGCTCGCCGCGTCGGCCTCGGCTCCGTCGAAGACCTCGTCGGTGCGGTACGTGTTCCGCTGGTCGGCGCCGGTCCGTACGGGCTCCGCGCTCACGGCCGCGGCCGGTTCACCGGCTCCCGTGCCCGTTTCGGCCTCCGCCCTCACAAACCGCCCTGTCTCCAGCAGAGTTGACCTGTCCCCCATAAATCCCATCGTCGCATCACCTGCTACCCGCGTACACCTGGTATGTCGCAGCCAGTGAGGTCACTAGTGAGGTCACTACAGCGCTTTGTCGACTTGCCCCCGATGGGACAAGTCAAACACGCTCCCGCCCCAACTCACCCACCTCAGCTACCGCGTGGCGTGTCCCGCATGTGCCGTGGGCACGGGTCACCGCCGCGCGGCCCAGGATCGGGCACGACGAAGGCCCGGATCCCATGGATCCGGGCCTTCATCTTCAGTAGCGGGGACAGGATTTGAACCTGCGACCTCTGGGTTATGAGCCCAGCGAGCTACCGAGCTGCTCCACCCCGCGTCGGTAAAACCACAGTACCACGACGCGGAACGGAACCCCTCATCCTTGATCGCCGGGCGGCTAGCCCCCCGGCTTCGGCTGGGTCGTCAGCTTGCCCTCGGCCTCGACCGCACGCTTCAGTGCCGCCGAGAGGTCGGCCTGCGCCTTGCCGTACGCCGCCCAGTCACCGGCCTTCATGGCCTTGTCGGCGTCGTCGAAGGCCTTCGAGGCGTCCGCGAGGGCCGCCTTGACCGTCGGGTCCTGGTTGGCGGGCGGCTTGGTGGTGCCGTCGCCCGGCGGCGGCTGGTTCGGCGTCGTCGGCGGCGTCGCCGTGTCCGCGCCGAAGACCACGCCGAGCGCCTTGTCCAGGGTGTCCTCGAAGGCCGTCTGGTTGCCGTAGGTCACGAGGACCTTGCGCAGCAGCGGGTACTTCAGCCCGGAACTGCGCACGTACACCGGCTCGACGTAGAGCATGCCGCCGTCCAGCGGGACCGCGAGCAGGTTTCCGTACTCGACCTCGGAGTCGCCACCGCGCAGCAGGCGGATGGACTCGGCGATCTTGGGTTCGGAGTTGAACTTGCTCTGGACCTGCTTGGGACCGTCGACCGGCTTGCTGGTCGGCATCTTCAGGATGCGGATCTTGCCGTAGTCCGGGGTGCCCGGATCGGCGTTGACCGCCATGAAGGCGCTCAGGTTGTCCCGCTCGTTCGGCGTGAAGGTCGTCGTGAGCGAGAAGACCTGGTCCTTCTCGGTCTGGCCCGGCATCTTCATCGACAGGTAGTACGGCGGGACCGCCGTGCCCTTGGTCGTCGGGTCGTCCGGGACGGCCCACGCCTCACTGCCGCTGAGGAAGGTCTGCGGGTCGGTGACGTGATAGCGGGTCAGCAGCTCGCGCTGGACCTTGAAGAGGTCCTGCGGGTAGCGCAGGTGCGCCATCAGGTCCTTGGAGATCTCGCTCTTCTCCTTGACCGTGCCCGGGAACGCCTTCATCCAGGTCTTGAGGACCGGGTCCTCGGTGTCCCACTGGAACAGGTTGACCTTGCCGTCGTAGGCGTCGACGGTGGCCTTCACCGAGTTGCGGATGTAGTTGACCTGGTTCTCCTGGGCCACCACCGCGCGCTGGCTGTTGGTCAGCGAGTCCGCGGTGCTGTCGCCCAGCGTGGTGCGCGAGGCGTAGGGGTAGCCGTTGGTCGTCGTGTAGGCGTCGACGATCCAGACGACCCGGCCCTTGACGACCGCCGGGTAGGGCGCGCCGTCGATGGTCAGCCAGGGGGCGACCGCCTCGACGCGCTCCTTGGGCGTGCGGTTGTAGAGGATCCGCGAGCCCTTGCCGATGGCGCCGGAGTACATGATCTGCGGCTCGCTGAAGGCGAGTGCGTAGGCGGCCCGGTTGATCGGGTTGTCGAGGTTGACCCCGCTGTCCCCGGTGTAGCTGGTCTCCTTCTCGCCCTTGTCGTCCGAGTAGTCGAGCTCCTTCTGCGGTCCGCCGACGATCGAGTACTGCTTCGTCTGCTCGCCGTAGTAGATGCGCTGCTCGAAGTCCGTGCCGAACATCCCCTTGGAGGGGAGGTCGGACTGGGTGAAGTCGGGAGCGCCGTCCTTGACGGTGGTGCCCTTGGCCGCGACCACGCCGTAGCCGTGCGTGTACTTGAAGTGGTCGTTGATCCAGTTGTTCTTCGGAATGCCGCCGATGTTCAGCTCGCGCAGACCGATGACCGTGTCCTGGCCGTTGTACCGGTCCACGGCGAGCGTGGACGGGAAGGCGTAGTAGCCCTTGACCTGCTGGAGCTGCTGGAAGGCCGGGGAGACGATGTTGGGGTCGAGGAGGCGGACGCTGGCCGTGGTGTCGGCGGCCTGCCGCAGCTTCGCCTTGTCCGTGCCCTCGGCGGGCACGCCCGCGTAGTCCTTCACGTCGGAACCGGCGATCCCGTAGGCGTCGCGCGTCGCCTTGATGTTCTTCTCGACGTACGGCGACTCCTTGGCCTGCTCGTTCGGCTGGACCTGGAACTTCTGCACGATCGCCGGGTAGAGCCCGCCGATCAGGATGGCCGAGAGCACCATCAGGCCGAAGCCGATCACGGGCAGCTGCCAGGTGCGGCGCCACAGCGTCGCGAAGAACAGCGCGGCGCAGATCGCGGCGATGCAGAAGAGGATGGTCTTGGCCGGCAGGTAGGCGTTGGCGTCGACGTAGCGCAGGCCGGTCCAGTTGTCGGCGGCCTTGAAGTCACTGGACTTCACGGCGAGGCCGTACCGGTCGAGCCAGTAGGCCACGGCCTTGAGCGAGACGAAGATGCCGAGCAGCACCGACAGGTGTCCGGTGGCCGCGGCGGTCGCGCGGGCGCCCGGGCTGGTGACGCGCAGGCCGCCGTACAGGTAGTGCACGATGGCCGCGGCGATCAGCGACAGCACGGCGGCGGCGAAGCCGAAGCCGAGCAGGAAGCGGTACCAGGGCAGGTCGAAGGTGTAGAACGACACGTCCATGTGGAACTGGGGGTCCTTCTGCCCGAAGGGCACCCCGTTCACGTACATGAGCCAGGTCTTCCACTGTCCGGCCGCCGAGGCGCCCGCGATCAGCCCGACGAGCACCGCGATGCCCAGGAGCAGCCACTTCTTGAACGGCGCGACGCTCATCCGGTAGCGGTCGAGGCTCTGCTGCTCCATCGACATCGCGCTGAGCGGCGGCCGGAGCCGGTGCGCCAGCCAGATGTTGAACCCGACCGCGCCGGCCATGACCAGGCCGAAGACGGCGAAGAGGCCGACCTTCGTCCAGAGCGTGGTGGTGAAGACGGTGGAGTAGTGGACGGAGCGGAACCAGAGCCAGTCGGTCCAGAAGCCCGCGAACATGATGAAGGCCATGGCCAGGACGGCCAGGACTCCCAGGGTCATCAGGAGAGTCCGGGCGCGCCGGGAGGGGCGGCCGACTCTCATCCGTGGCCCGGAGGGGCCTCCGCCGCGGTCCGGCATCTGGAAAGCCAAGGTGCGCACCTCGAAAGTCGCTGTGTGTCGTGTGTTACTGGAAAATTTTCAAGAGCAGGGCCCCCGATGGTAGAGCCCACTCATGCAACTTACTGAGGCTTTAGTCAGTTCCCGGTATCGCGTCGAAAGGAGGCAGGATGTTGTCCATGTCCAACCTTTCCCCCTCCCCCGGCACTCCGATGGCGGCCAGCCCGCTGACCCGCGCCGTGCTAGAGATCGACGAATACGCCGCCGGCCTGGGCTGGGACCGGCCCGCCCGGCTCTTCGCCCTCGTCGACACGGCCCGACTGCGCAAGCAGGAGCCCCGCCTCGCCCAGCAGCTCGGCCTCGACCAGGACGACGCCGGCAAGATCCAGCTGACCCCGATCGAGCAGGACGAACTCCCGAAGGGCATGGCCCTGGACAAGTTCCTGGGCACGGTCGCCTGGCCCGCGTCGGTCGTCGGCTGCGCGCTGACGGTGGAGCGGCTGATGCTGCCGCCGTCCGCGGAGGCCGCCGTGCCCTCCGACCTGAACGACAAGCAGCTCGCCAAGTGGGTCGCCGGGCACCCGGAGCGCCAGGAGGTGCGCCTGACCGTGGGCGTCCTGCGTGACGGGTCGCGCGAGTCGGCCGTCCGGCTGCGCGAGAAGGACGCGGCGAGCGAGGTGCTCACCGGGGCCACTCTGGTGCCGGGCCTCGCCGAGGCGCTGGCCTCCACCTTCTCCTGACGCCCGGGGGCGGCCGGCGGGGGGACGGGGTCAGGACGCGCCGCACTGCGGCAGTCCGGCCTTGTCCCCCTTGCTGATCTTCTCCAGTGCCTTGACGGCGTCGCCGATGGTCGAGACCTTCACGAGGGTGAGGCCGTCCGGTACGTCCTTGGCGGCCGCCGCACAGTTCTCGGCGGGGGTCAGGAAGTACTGGGCGCCGGCCTGGCGGGCGCCGATGGTCTTCATCTCGATGCCGCCGATCGGGCCGACCGTACCGGCGTCGTCGATGGTGCCGGTGCCGGCGACGAACTTCCCGCCGGTCATGTCCTGGGGCGTCAGCTTGTCGACGATGCCGAGGGAGAACATCAGGCCGGCGCTGGGGCCGCCGACGTCGGCCAGGTTGATGTCGATGCGGAACGGGAAGGTGTGGTCGGTCCCGGCCCGGATGCCGACGACCGCGTGAGCGTCCTCCGGCGACTTCCCAGTGGTGATCTCCACCTTCTTGGTGCCCGAGGGGTCGCGCCCGGCCTTCTTCGCGGCGGCCGCCTCGTCCGCGCCGATGACGGTGAACTCGACCTTCTCGCCCGCCTTGTGCTTGGTGACCAGCTTGGCGACGTCCGCCGGTTCGTTCACCGGGGCGCCGTCCACGGCGACGATCACGTCACCGGCGTGCAGCAGACCCTCGGCGGGGCTGCCCTTGACCACGGTGGCGACGTTCACGCGGGAGGTGAAGGGGATGCCCAGCTGCTTGAGGGCGGCCACCTTGGCGCTCTCCTGCGACTGGCTGAACTCCTCCGCGTTCTCCTGCGTGGACTGCTTGTCCGTCTTGCCGTGCGGATACAGGTTCTCGTGCGGCACCACGATGTTGTCGTGGGCCGCCCAGCCGTAGACCGCTTCCAGCAGGTTCATGTCGTAGTCCGCGCCGGTCACCCGGACCGTGGTCATGTTGAGGTGACCGCTGGTCGGGTAGGTCTTGCGGCCCGAGATGTTCAGGACCGGCTCGCCGCGCGAGTCACCGAGGGTGTTCACGGTCGGGCCGGGGCTCATCTCGGAGTACGGAACCTTGATGAACACTCCGGCGCAGAGCAGCGCGAACAGCATGAGGGTGGACGCGAGCATCGTCGCAGTGCGGCGTGGCATGGATCGACAGTACGTGACGGCCCTGTGGGGCGGCCCGTGGGGCCGGTCCGTACGGGGTGGTGCACGGGATGCGCCCGGGGGTTCCCGGTGGGGAGGTGGGTCGGACGCCTGGCGGGCCATTCACGGGACGCGTCAGACGGCGTCGGAACCGGAATGCGCCTTGGCCTTGTCGGCCTGGCCCGTACCCATGACCTCGCGGAATCGTGCGTAGCCGGCGAGTTCGGATATGTCGCCGGAAGTGCGGTCGCGGGCCGCCCAGCTTCCCCATATCGCTGCGCCGATGGCGGCGAAAAGCGGAATCAGCAACCACGCCAAAGAACCCATGTGCGTGCTCCCTACCCCGAGAACGAGCGGTTTGTTGATCCAACGCTCGTGCCCGGGGCGGGGTTACGCAAATCGAGGGCGTGTTGCGCGTCCGTTCGGGTGCGGACGCGGGGGTGCGGGGGCGCGGACGGGGGCGCCTCAGCAGGCGCCGACCCACTCCTCGGTGCCGTCCGAGAAGGTCTGGTGCTTCCAGATCGGCACCTCGTGCTTGAGGTCGTCGATCAGCATCCGGCAGGCCTCGAAGGCCTCGCCCCGGTGCGGGCACGACACGGCGACCACCACGGCGAGGTCGCCGACCCCGAGGTCACCGACGCGGTGGACGGCGGCCAGGGCGCGGACCGGGTACTTGGCCACGACGCGCTCGGCGACGCGGCGCATCTCGGCTTCGGCCGTCGGGTGGCAGGAGTAGCCGAGGGCGTCGACGTCCGCCCCGCCGTCGTGGTCGCGCACGGTGCCGACGAAGAGCGCGGTGCCTCCCGTCGCGTCGTCGCCGACGGCCCGGAAGACCTCGTCGAGCGAGAGCGGGGCGTCGCGGATCGCGAGCAGTCGGATCGGGTCCGGGGCGGCCTGCTCGCCGGGGTGGTCGAAGTGCGGAGCCATGCACTCATCGTGCACCACGGTTCTCACATCGCGGAATAGCCGATTCGACCGGTCGCGCACCCCGCGTATGGAGCCTCCTACAGAACCCGGCCCGAACGCCTCAAGCCCCGGCGGGGCTGTGCCCATGGCGGCCCCGTAGGCGGGCCGCCCTCGTAGCCTCCGGCTCCGGCAGCGCCTCAAACGCCGGCGAGGCTGAAGGGGGCCACATCGAGCCCGCCGACAAGGCTGGGGCCACATCAAGCCCGCCGGAGGCTGACGGGGGCCACATCCAAGCCCGCCGGGGGCTGAGGCGGGGCACATCGAGCCCGCCCGGCGATTGAGGGCCCGCCGGAGGCAGCGCCGGCCGAGGGCGGCGGGGAGCCACAGGTCGACCGTCGGCGAACCGTCCGTGGGGCCTCCGGCGGCGCCTCAAACGCCGGCGGGGCTGGACCGGGGCCACATCGAGCCCGCCGGGGGCTGAGGCGGGGCACATCGAGCCCGCCCGGCGATTGAGGGCTCGGGTGGGTCAGAGGCCCCGGCGGCGGCGGGCGGCGCGGACCACGGCGGCCGCACCCAGCAGCGCCACCGTCGCCCCCGCGGCCCCCGCGGCCGTCGCGTCCTTGCGGCCCAGCCGCCGCCCGGCGACCGTGTGCCGTCCGGCCACCTCCTGGAGCAGCTCGGCCAGCACCTCCTCGTTGGTCCAGCGCGGCCGCCACCCCGCCGCGTGCAGCCGACTGACGCTGACCACCCACGGGTGCATCGTGTACGCGAGGTCACCGGCCGGCGACGGCGTGAGCCCGATCCGGTGCAGCCGGGCCGCGGCGCCGAGCGCGACGGCGGACGGCAGCTCCATCCGGCGGATCCCGCTCAGCTCCTCGACCTCCTCCTGCTCCAGCCAGCCCTCGCAACCGACGGCCAGCTCGCCCTCCACCTTCTCCAGCGCCGCGTACTCCAGGGCGCTGACCAGGTCCTCGACGTGGCAGAACTGCCAGGTCGGCCGGGACCCGGCGACCACGAGCAGGCGCGGCGACTCGAAGTAGCGGGTCAGGGCCGTGTCCGTACCCCCGACCAGCACGGCCGGGCGCACCACCGTGACGTTGAGCCCCGGGTGCGCGCGCGGGGCCCGCCGGCCGAGGCGTTCGATCTCCAGCAGGTCGCCGACGCCGGTGGCCTCGGCGGTGGCCCGCAGCTCGGAGTCCTCGGTGAGCGGGATGTCGTTGTCCGGCAGGGCGCCGTAGACCATCGCGGAGGTGCAGAGCACGACCCGGTGCACCCCGGCCGCCGCGGCGGCCGTGAGCACGGTCTGGGTGCCGCGCACGTTGTAGGCGGTGCGGGCCGCCGGGTCGGTCTCCAGGTCGAGGTCGAGCGCGAGGTGGACGACCACGTCGGCGCCGCGCAGCTTCTCGGCGATCGCGGGGTCCCGTACGTCCAGGACGTGCCACTGCGCGCTCGCGCACTCACCGCGCCGCTCGTCGATCGCGATGACCTGCTTGACCTCGTCGGAGGCCGCGAGCCGGGCGACCAGGGCGGCGCCGACCCCCGCCGCGGCGCCGGTCACGGCGACGACGGGGCCCCGCGACGACGGGTTTCGCGACTGGCGAACGCCCTCGGGGCGCTCGTCGTGGTCAGGGTGGTTCTCGTCGCCGTGCGGCTCTCGAACCTGCGGATCTGGGGAACTCACCGGGCGTCTCCAGCGGTTGTCTTCAGTAGGTGAGCGTCCTGACGCGTACCTACCAGGTGATGTCCATCCTGCCGCAGCCCAGGAGTCGGCGGAGCACCGAGCCCGGATGCGGCTGTGGTGTCTACGCTGGGTGGTGTTGTCGGACCATTGCCCGTCGGCTCCCGCCGACGGCCCTACGAGCCGAGGAAACCCGTGAGCGACACCCCATTCGGATTCGGCCTTCCGCCGGAGGAGCCGGACAACGGCGACGAGGGCAAGAAGAAGGGCGATCAGGGCGGTCAGGGCGGCCCGGCGAATCCGTTCGGGTTCCCCGGGGCCGGACTGCCGGGCGCCGGCGGCCCCGGCGGCGCGGACAATCCGTTCGCCGCGATGTTCGGTTCGATGAACCCGAACGACCTGGGCGCGGCCTTCCAGCAGCTGGGCCAGATGCTCAGCTACGAGGGCGGTCCCGTGAACTGGGACATGGCCAAGGACATCGCCCGCCAGACCGTCGCGCAGGGCACCGCGGACGGCGTGAAGGACGCGAGCATCGGCCCGGCCGAGAAGTCGGCCGTCGAGGAGGCCGTGCGGCTGGCGGACCTCTGGCTGGACTCCGTCACCTCCCTGCCGTCGGGCGCCGGTACGGCCGTGGCCTGGAGCCGCGCCGAGTGGGTCGAGGCGACCCTGCCGGTGTGGAAGGAACTGGTCGACCCGGTCGCCGAGCGGGTGGGCGCGGCCATGGGCGACGTACTGCCCGAGGAGATGCAGGCCATGGCGGGCCCGCTGCTCGGCATGATGCGCTCCATGGGCGGCGCGATGTTCGGCCAGCAGATCGGCCAGGCGGTGGGCACGCTCGCGGGCGAGGTCGTCGGCTCCACCGACATCGGGCTGCCGCTGGGCCCGGCGGGCCGGGCGGCCCTGCTGCCGCTGAACGTGACGGCGTTCGGCAAGGACCTGGGCGTCCCCTCGGACGAGGTGCGCCTCTACCTGGCCCTGCGCGAGGCCGCCCACCAGCGGCTCTTCGCCCACGTGCCGTGGTTGCGCTCGCACCTGTTCGGCGCCGTCGAGGGATACGCGCGCGGCATCAAGGTCGACACCTCAAAGCTGGAGGACGTGGTCGGCCAGCTCGACCCGTCGAATCCGGAGCAGCTGCAGGAAGCGCTCCAGGGCGGCATGTTCCAGCCCCAGGACACCCCCGAGCAGAAGGCGGCCCTGGCCCGTCTGGAGACCGCGCTCGCGCTGGTCGAGGGCTGGGTGGACGCCGTGGTGCACGAGGCCGCCAAGCCCCGTCTGACCTCGGCCGACGCGCTGCGCGAGACGCTGCGCAGGCGCCGCGCCTCGGGCGGTCCGGCCGAGCAGACCTTCGCGACCCTGATCGGTCTGGAGCTGCGTCCGCGCCGGCTGCGGGACGCCTCGCGGCTGTGGGCCTCGCTCACCGACGCGCGCGGCGTGGACGGCCGCGACGGGCTGTGGGAGCACCCGGACATGCTGCCGACGGCCTCCGACCTGGACGACCCGGACGGTTTCGTGCACCGCGAGCAGCTGGACTTCTCGGAGCTCGACAAGATGCTCGGCGAGGCCGCCGAGAAGCGCGAGCAGGACGGTGACGACACCAAGTGAGTCTGTACGACGACGCGGTCCGCGTCCTGAAGGAGTACGACGGCCAGGGCGAGCAGGCCGCGCTCCGCGAGGTGTACCTGGAGCACCTGGCCGCCCACCCGGACGGGATGTGGAAGCCGTGCGAGGCCGGGCACGTCACCGCCAGCGCGCTGGTGATCGACCCCGTGCGCGGCCGCGTGCTGCTGACGCTGCACAAGAAGCTCGGCATGTGGTTGCAGATGGGCGGGCACTGCGAGAGCGATGACCGCACGCTCGTGGACGCCGCGCTGCGCGAGGCCCGCGAGGAGTCCGGGATCGAGACCGGGCTGACGCTGCTGCCCGGGGGTCCGGTGCGGCTGGACCGGCACCCCATTCCGGCGCCCTGCAACTGGCACCTGGACGTGCAGTACGCCGCGCTGGCCCCGGCGGGCGCGCAGGCGGCGATCAGCGACGAGTCCCTGGACCTGCGCTGGTTCGCCTACGACGAGGTGGCCGCCGTCGCGGACGACTCGGTGGTCAGGCTGCTGGAGGCGACCCGGGCGCGGCTCTGACGCCCGGCGGCCCGGCGCGCGGGGGCGGACCCGGATCCTGAAGGGTCCGGGTCCGCCCCCGCGGCATTGCCGGCGGGCGTCGGGCGCAGTGCCGGGCTTGGTGCCGGGCGTCAGTTCCAGGCGTTGTTCTGGTTCTGCGCCTGGGCGCCCTGCTGGCCCATGCCGTACTGCGCGGCGAGGCCCTGGCCGAGCTGCGCGTTCTGCGGCGGGAGCAGCTCGCTGGGCTGCACCAGGGCGAAGCCCTGGCCGAGGAAGCTGAGCTCCCAGCCCTCGCCGGTGTTCCCGCGGCGCCGCCACACGCCGGTGGAGTGCGTCTGGGCCTGCATCTGCACGCGCAGCGAGGTGGACCAGGCGACGATGGCGTCCGCGTCGACGTTGACGTACTTGTCGGGCGTGATCTGGAGCATCAGCGGCTGCCCCGAGGTCATCAGGGCGACCTTGCCGCGGCCGGTGATGTTCAGCTGGTACTTCCCCGAGCCGGAGATGCCGTACTGGCTGTCGACCGCGATCGCCTCGGTGTGCAGGGTGGAGTCGAGGGCGAGGACGTAGCTGCTGTCCACGGTCAGACCGTCCTGGTCGACGTCCACCACGTGCACGTCCTGGGCGAGGTTGGCGAAGTACACCGTCCCCTGCCCCGAGCAGCGCATGAGGTCGAGGCCCTCGCCGGTGCGGGCGCGGGCGTTGCGCTGATTGGTGCTCTGGTACTCGCCGTCGAAGTCGATCAGGCCCTGGTAGGCGACCATCGATCCCTTGCGGGCGAGGACGTCGTCCTGGCCGGTGAGGGAGACCCGCAGCATCTGCGGGTTCTGGACGACGTACCGCTCCTGGGACTGCGCCTCGGAGTGGCCGAAAAGTGCACTTTGCATGATGTGTCCGCTCCCCCTCAGCCCCGGGCCCGGAGCCGGTCGGTGCTGTCCTCGCTCGGCTGTACGACGACGATGCCCTGGCCGGAGAAGGCCATCTGGAAGGCCTCCCCGCTGCCGCGGCCGATCATCGACGAGGCCTTGAAGCTGCGCTTGCCCTTGACCTTGAGGTTCGGCGACCAGGCGACGAGCGCGTCCGGGTCGACGTACGTCTCGTCCTCGCCGCGGCCGCAGTCGACCACGATCGGCGTGCCGCGCGAGGTCAGGGCGACCCAGCCGGTGCCGGAGACCTGGACGTTGAACAGCCCCTGGCCCGCGAACTTCGCCAGCCCCTTGACCCGCTCGACGCCCCAGGTGAGGTGGGCGTCGAAGGCGAGCAGGTTGGTGCCGTTGACGGAGAGGGCGTCGTTGTTGAGGTTGATGACGACGACGTCCGCGCCGTAGTCGGCGAGGTAGAGGAGGCCGTCGCCGGTGCACTTCATCAGCGGTGCGCCCTCGCCCGTCAGCCACTGCGAGGCCATCTGGCGCACGGCGGGCGGGTTGGGCTCGTACTGCACGAAGCCCTCGTAGGCGACCATCGAGCCGGTGCGCGCGAAGAGGTCGTGGCCGCTCTGCATGGCGACCTTGAGCATGGCGCGCCCGTGGTTCTCCATGCGGGCCGCGACGGGGGTCGGGGCATAGCCGGCGAGCTGCGGGTTCATGGCGTTCATTGCGTTCATGGCGGGCTCCCTCAGACCTCGTAGGGCTGGACGATGATGAAGTTTCCGGGGGCTGCCCGGAACTGGAGGTTCACGGTCTCCCCGCTGTGCCCGGGGTAGGCGTTGCGGCGCAGCCGGACCTGGCTGGAAATGACCACCTGGGCGCCCGCGGACCACGCGACGATCGCATTGCTGTCGGCGAAGGTCGTCGGGGTGACCGGCAGGACCACGGGGGTGCCGTGCGTCTTGACGATGACCGTGCCGGAGCCCTGGAACTGCATGGTGAACAGGGCGCCGCCCGGAATGCCGTGGCCCTCGATGCGGCGCACCTCGTGCTGGAGCGACTCGTCGAAGGCGAGCACGCTCTCGGCGGAGACGCAGATCCCGTCGCCCTGGAGCTCGATGGCGTGCAGGTGGGTGCCGTTCTCGGCGAGGAAGACCTGGCCGCGGCCGGTGCAGCGCATGAGCTGCATCTCCTGGCCGGTGGCGTTGCCGACGATGCGGCCGGCGAAGCCCGCGCCCTTGTAGCTGAAGTCCACCTTGCCCTGGTACAGCACCATGCTGCCCTGGCGGGCGAGGACGGGCTGGCCGCCGATGCCCAGGTCGACGCGCATGAGCTGGTGGTTCTGCGCGGTCCAGCGGGCGCCGGTGGGGGACTCCTTGTAGAGCTGGAGGGCGGAGGTGAGGCCGGGGGCGGCGGGGGTCTGCGCCGGCATGCCGGGCTGCTGACCGTACGGGGCCCCGGGCGCGCCGGGCGGCGGGTAGCCGCCGGGGACCTGGCCGGGGACCTGGTGTCCGTACGAGGGCTGCGGCGGCTGGCCGTAGGGACCGGCCGGGGCGGGCGGCGGGTAGCCGCCGGGAGCCTGGCCGGGGACCTGGCGCCCGTACGACGGGCTCGGCGGCGGCTGCGGCGGGTGCACGGGCTGGCCGTACGGGCCGGGGGCCGCCGGGGCCGGTGCGAGCGGGCCCACCATCGTGGGCGCGGCGTGCATCGCGGGGGCGGGCTGCGGCGGCGCGGCGTACGGCGCGGGGGCCGGGGGCGGCGTGTGCTGCGGCGGCTGGGCGTGCTGCGGCGGCTGCTGGTACTGCGGCTGCTGCGGCGGTGCGGCCTGTGCGGGGGCTCCGGGCGGGGCGGCGAAGGCCGGGGGCGCGAAGGAGGGCGCGGCGGCGCTCTGCTGCGGGGCCTGCTGCTGCGGGGCGGGGGCCTCCTCCTCGGCGACCTCGCCGCCGAAGTTCTTCAGCAGCGCTTCCAGGCCGCCGTCGAAGCCCTGGCCGACGGCGGCGAAGCGCCACGCGTCCTTGAAGTAGAAGTCGCCCAGCATCACGGCGCGCTCGGTGCTGAACTCCGCGCCGGTGAAGGAGTAGCGGACCACTTCCTCGCCGCCGGCGACGACCCGGATGTAACCCGGACCGATCTGGGACATCTGGCCGGCGCCGTCGATCGTCGCCGTGAAGGAGAGCTTGCGGATGCCCGCCGGGATGCGGTCCAGGGTCACCCGGAAGGATTCGCTGTCACCGGACTGCTGGCCGAGGAGCTGGACGGACTCCTCGGGCGACTTGGGCTGGTTGAAGAAGATGAAGTAGCGGTCGTCCGACAGCCGCTCTTCCGCGTCGAGGCCGAAGCAGCTGATGTCGAAGGTCAGCCCCGGCCCGGCGATCTGCACACCCACGTACAGATCGGTGCCCGCGGTGAGATCACTGATCTTGGCCTTGTGGCCGCGCTGGAATTCCCTGGCCATACGTAACGACCGTCCCCCATCCCGACGATGAATGCGTGCCCGTCAGGCTAACGGCTCCCGCCGACATCGAACCAAGCCGGTACCGACCCGGTACACATCACGGACGGGTCACGTCGCGGGGCACGGCGGCGCGGGCTCATTCCTCGCGCGCGGCCGGGACCTTGGGCAGGCGCTCCGCCGCGACCACGCCTTCGAGATAGCCGCGCGCCCGCTCCGTACGGGGGTACGCCTCCAGGAGCTGCCAGAAGCTCGGGCCGTGCCCCGGGACCAGCAGGTGGGCCAACTCGTGCAGCAGGACGTAGTCCAGCACGTACTCCGGCATGCCCTGGAGGCGGTGGGACAGCCGGATGCTGGCCTCGGCGGGGGTGCAGGAGCCCCAGCGGGTGTTCTGGTTGGTGACCCAGCGGACCGAGCTGGGGCGCGCGCGGCCGCCGAAGTACTGCTCGGACAGACGCGCGGCGCGCTCGGTGAGTTCCGCGTCCCCCAGGGTCCGCTTGCTCTCCTGCGCGGCGAGCTTGTCGAGCATCACGCCCACCCAGCGCTGCTCCTCCGCCTCGGACATCCGGGCAGGGATGAGCACGACCGTCCGGTCACCCTCGCGGTAGGCGGAGACGGTCCTTCGGCGGCGCGCACTCCGGCGGACTTCGACGGCGCGGTGCGGTGGATCGGCGGACACGGCACGACCGTACCGGGTGGCCAGGGCGGAAGTCCCGCCCCGCGGCGGTTCGAACATGATCGATTCGCGGTTCGCTCCTTTCGGCGCCTCCGGACACCCCCGGGCGGTCGTCTCATATGCCGAATCGGGTCCACCTGTGGATAACTTTCCGCGCCGCGGGCGGGGTGCGGTCATGCTGCGAGAGCGGCGTCGGGGCCGCTCGGTGGACGAAGGCCGAAGGGCGAAGGCCGAAGGCGAAAGCCGACGGGTGAGGTTCGACAGGCGAAGGTCGACAGGCGAAGGGGGAAGGGCGATGTATCCGAAGGTGAAGCCCGCGCTGGCACGGGCCTGGCGGGATCTGCAGACCGTGCAGTTCGGGGTGACGCCCGCGCACGCGGTGGTGTTCGGGCCGGTGGACACGGCGACGGGGACCCTGCTCGAACGGCTCGACGGGACCCGCGGCATGGACCTGCTGCGCAAGGAGGGGGCCGCACTGGGGTTGCCGGACGGGCAGGTGGACGAGCTGGTGCGACGGCTCGCGGCGGCCGGGGTGCTCGATGACGCCACTGCGGGCGGGCCGCGGGCCCAGTCGTTGCTGCGGCGCCCGGAGGTGCTGGAGCGGCTGGGGCCCGACCGGGGTTCGCTGTCCTTGGTGCGCCGGGAGCCCGGCGGCGATCTGCGGGGGATCGCGGCGCGCCGGACCGTGCGGGTGCAGGTGCGGGGCAGCGGTCGGGTGGGCGCGCTGATCGCGGCGGTGCTGGCGGGGGCCGGGGTGGGCCGGGTCGAGGTGCTGGACGGCGGCCGGGTGGAGCCGGGGGACGTGGCGCCCGGCGGGCTCGGGCCGGAGAGCGTGGGCCGGCCGCGGGCGGAGGCGGCGGGGGCGCTGGTGCGGGCGTCGGCTCCCGGGCGGGCGCCGCGGGCCCAGGAGAGGGAGGGGCCCGAGCCGGGGCTCGCCCTGGTGGTGGTCGCGCCCCGGGACGGGCTCCAGGCGTGGGCCCCGGATCCGGACACCGCCGCGGATTGGGTGGCCGCGGGGATCCCGCATCTGTATGCCGGGGTGCTGGAGGGTACCGGGCTGGTGGGGCCGCTGGTGCTGCCGGGGACGACGGGGTGCGCGGGGTGCATGGAGCGGGCGCGGGTGGCACGGGACCGGGGCTGGGCGCGGATGCTGGTGCAGTGGCGCGGGGCGCACCGGCGCCGTGGCTCGGTCGCCTGTGACCTGGGGTTGGCCACCGCGGTGGCGGGGTTGGCGGCGGCCCATGCGCTGGCCTTCCTGGACGGGGAGTTGCCCGCGTCGACGGGGGCCCGCTGGGAGGCCGCGCTGCCCGCGCTGCACTGGGAGCGGGCCCGGGTGCGCGCTCATCCGGAGTGCGCGTGCGGGGCGGCGGGGTCCGGGGAGGGGGACTCCTCCGTCGCCCGAGAGGGACAGGACACAATGGCCGGGTAAGCGCCGCGTGCGGCGCGGCTGTCTGGGAACTGGAGGGGCGCATGTCTGATCTTCCCCGGAAGGCGGTCACTCGTACCGTCAAGCTGGCCGCGCTGCCGCTCGGCATAGCGGGCCGGGCCACCTGGGGGTTGGGGAAGCGGATCGGGGGCAAGTCGGCGGAGATCGTCGCGCGCGAACTGCAACAGCGCACCGCCGAGCAGCTCTTCCGCACCCTGGGTGAGCTGAAGGGCGGTGCGATGAAGTTCGGGCAGGCCATGTCGGTCTTCGAAGCGGCGCTGCCCGAGGAGGTCGCCGGGCCCTACCGGGCCGCGCTGACCAAGCTCCAGGAAGCCGCCCCGCCGCTGCCCGCCGCGCGGGTGCACCAGGTGCTGGCGGAGCGGCTCGGCGAGGACTGGCGGAAGTTGTTCTCGGAGTTCGAGGACAAGCCCGCGGCGGCCGCGTCCATCGGCCAGGTCCACCGGGCCGTGTGGCACGACGGGCGACAGGTCGCGGTCAAGGTGCAGTACCCGGGGGCCGGGGAGGCGCTGCTGTCGGACCTCAAGCAGCTCGGCCGGTTCGCGGGTCTGCTGGGACCGCTGATCCCGGGCATGGAGATCAAGCCGCTGATCACCGAGCTGCGCGACCGGGTGTCGGAGGAGCTGGACTACGAGCTGGAGGCGGAGGCCCAGCGGATCCACGCGGAGGCCTTCGAGGGCGATCCCGACGTGGTCGTGCCGGATGTCGTGCACCAGAGCGACCAGGTGCTGGTGACCGAGTGGATCGAGGGGACGCCCCTGTCGGAGATCATCGCCGACGGCACCCAGGAGGAGCGCGACCGCGCCGGACAGCTGCTGGCCCGGTTCCTCTTCTCCGGCCCCGCGCGCACCGGGCTGCTGCACGCCGATCCGCATCCGGGCAACTTCCGGCTGATGGAGGGCCCGGACGGTCGACTCCGGCTAGGGGTGCTGGACTTCGGTACGGTCGACCGCCTCCCGGGCGGGCTGCCCAAGCCGGTGGGCCGCTCCTTGCGGATGACCCTGGACGACGACGCCGAGGGGGTCTACGGGCACCTGTGCGCCGAGGGCTTCGTGAAGGAGTCCATCGATCTGGACCCGGACGCGGTGCTGGACTACCTCCGCCCGATCATCGAACCGGCGAAGGTCGACGAGTTCACCTTCACCCGGGCGTGGATGCGCAGCCAGGCGGCCCGGATCGCCGACCCGCGCTCCCCCGCGCACCAGTTGGGCCGGCAGATCAACCTCCCGCCGGCCTACCTGCTGATCCACCGCGTGACGCTGAGCACGATCGGGGTGCTGTGCCAGTTGGGTGCGACGGTGCGACTGCGGGAGGAACTGGAGGCCTGGCTCCCGGGGTTCCTGCCGGAGTCCTGATCCGTCGCGCCACGTCCCGGCTCACCACCAGGAGGAGTCGAGCCTGCCCTCGATCGCGCGGAGGTTGGCCCGCGCGCAGTCGTGGCAGAAGTACTGTCTGCTGCCGTTCTCGACGGAGCAGGTCCAGGTGGGCGGTGCGCCCTCGGGGGAGCGCGCGCCACAGCGTGCGCAGGTGACGGGAGGGGCCTCGGGTCCCTGGGGCGCGGGGCGGGGAGTCGGCTGGTCCACCTCCCGACGATACCGCCGCCCGGTGCGCGGCGGTCCGCAACGCACCGGGGGGCCGCTCCGAACGGAGCGGCCCCCCGGGGGTCTGCTGGTGTCACTCCAGGCGGGGCCTGGATCAGTTCATGACGGCCATGGCCAGTGCACGACGGGCGCGCAGCGAAACGCGCTCGGCTCGCCGCTGCATGCGGCGGGCGGCGACCACGCGCAGGGCACGGCGTTCGCCGTCCGCCTCACGCATGCGGTCCGCCATATGGGCACGGGCCAGGGCTTCTGGAATGAGTTGCATCTCGCGGGTCCTGTTCTGACGCGAGGTGATCGCGCCCATGGTGATGAAGTCTTCGGTGGCGGAGCCGGACGGCTGCTCGCTCGTGTTCTGCGGGGTCATGAGGGCCTGCTTCAGGGGATCGCGCGTCAGGGGGCGGTCGATGGTTCCGGTGAAGTTCATGCCGCAACGACCGGGTTCTTGCGCGGACGGCCACGCGGACGCTTGCGGGCGACGACGACGCCCTGGACGAAGAGCTCGCCACCCCAGACGCCCCAGGGCTCGCGGCGCTCGACCGCACCGGCGAGGCAGGCCTCGACCAGCGGGCACGTGCGGCAGAGCGACTTGGCGTACTCGACATCGGCCGGGGACTCGGCGAAGAAGACCTCCGGGTCGTAGGTGCGGCAGGCGACGGGTACGCCGAGGTTCTCGATGGCGTCGTCGAGCGCGGTGAGCGCGGTGAGGGGAATCAAGGTGGAGTCCTCCGGGACTGCGGGCGGGGAGATCGTCTGGGTCTGCGGTACGGACGGGGCGTGCGCTTCGAGTTGCACGGTGGTTTTTTCCTCGTCTGGTTCGTCAAGTCGTTCCGGCCGGTCGGCCGGGTTCGGCTGGTACCTGTTCTTGCCAGTCCCGTGGCCCCTTCGCGTTGTCGTCCCCGGTCGGGGACAAACAAAAGGGCCGCGGATCCCGGGTGGGGTTCCGCGGCCCTGAAGGCGCCGGCCTGATCGTGCGATCAGACTGGATCACTCCAGGGTTCGAGCCCGCGGAAGGCCCACATCAGGTGGTGCTGCGTCGTCTGCTTCGTCTGGTTTCCGGCACCGGCTGCCGCCGCGAAGCCGCCATAGGCATGCGCCTTGGCCTGGCCAGCTGCTACTGCCACCGGTGCCTGGAACGGTCGTTCATTGCGCTCGCTCACCCGGCGGGTGACCAGGGCGACGGGGCTGACCGCGGAAATGGCGGACAGACCGGTGCCCAGGACGGAGGGCGCAGAGGTAGCGAGAAGCAGGCAGGAGGAAGCGGCAACCGAGCGATCGGTCAGTTTGGTGGTGGTCATCAAGCTGGTCACTGGTCTCGCCTCCTCTCGGCGTCTCGGGGAGCGGGCCCGAGGGCCTGTCCCATGCGTATTCGGATAAGTACAGCACGAATCCGGGGCTTCGGAGAAGCCACCGTTTCCGTTGCTAAGAACCTATGGGGCTTCACAGGGCATGTGCAAACTATTTTTCCGACGAGTTTCTACGCGTCGTCCCCGGCACCGCTCCCGGGGTCCTCACCTGCACAGATGGCCAGGACGTCCGCCCCGAACCGGTCGAGCTTGCGTCCACCCACACCCGAGATCATCGACAGCTCTCCCGCCTCGGACGGCGCGGCCTCCGCGATCGCCATCAAGGTCTTGTCCGTGAAGACGCAGTAGGCGGGCTGGCCCAGCTCCTTCGCCTGGCCCGCGCGCCAGTCCCGCAGCCGCTCGTAGAGGCCTTCGTCCATGTCGGACGGGCAGTCCTCGCACCGCATCAGCTTCAGCTCGCCCGCCTCGGTCAGGGTCTTGCCGCAGACCCGGCACAGCGCGGGCCCGCGCCGGACCCGCTTGCGGGCCCCGCGCTCGGCGATCGCCACCGCAGAGCGGCTCCCCGCGGCCGTGGAGCCCGGTCGCAGCCCGTTCAGGAAGCGGCTGGGCCTGCGGGCCGCCCGACCGCCCGGAGCCCGCGACAGGGACCAGGAGAGCGTCAGGTGCACCCTCGCCCGGGTGACGCCGACGTAGAGCAGCCGGCGCTCCTCCTCGACCTGCTCGTCGGTCTTGGCGTAGGTGATCGGCATCATGCCGTCGGTGAGGCCGACGAGGAAGACCGCGTCCCACTCCAGGCCCTTGGCCGCGTGCAGCGAGGCGAGGGTGACGCCCTGGACGGTCGGGGCGTGCTGGGCGGCCATCCGCTCCTCCAGCTCGACCGCGAGGTCGGCCAGGGTGGCCCGGGGTCTGCTGCGGGCGAAGTCCTCCGCGAGCCGGACCAGCGCGGCCAGCGATTCCCACTGGTCGCGCACGGCCCCGGACCCGGCCGGCGGCTCGGTGGTCCAGCCGTTGGAGCTGAGCACGGCCCGGACCTGGGAGGCCAGCCCGACGACCTCGTCGACCAGCGGGTCGTTCCCCCCGGAGCGCGCGGCGCCCCTGAGGGTGAGCATGGCCTTCTTGACCTCGGGGCGCTCGAAGAACCGCTCCGCGCCGCGCAGCTGGTAGGGCACGCCGGCATCGGCGAGGGCCTGCTCGTACACCTCGGACTGGGCGTTGATGCGGTACAGCACGGCGATCTCGCCCGCGGGGACGCCCGCGGCGATCAGGTCCCGGATCCGGCCGGCGACCCCCTCCGCCTCGGCGGGCTCGTCGGGGTACTCGGCGTACGCCGGGTCGGGGCCCGCCTCGCGCTGGGAGACCAGCTCCAGGCGGTGCTCGGCGGCCCGGCCGCTGGCCTGGCCGAGCAGCCCGTTGGCGAGGTGGACCACCTGCGGGGTGGAGCGGTAGTCCCGGACCAGCTTGACCACGGTGGCCTGCGGGTACCGGCTGCGGAAGCCGAGCAGGTGGTCCGGGGTGGCGCCGGTGAAGGAGTAGATCGTCTGGCTGGCGTCGCCGACGACGCACAGGCTGTCCCGGTCGCCGAGCCACAGCTCCAGCAGGCGCTGCTGGAGGGGGCTGACGTCCTGGTACTCGTCGACGACGAAGTGCTGGTACTGGGTGCGGATCTGTTCGGCGATGTCGTGCCGGTCCTGGAGGATGCCGACGGTGAGCAGCAGCACGTCCTCGAAGTCGATCATCGACCGGTCGCGCTTGAGCTGCTCGTAGGTGCCGTAGATCTGGGCGATCTCGGCCATGTCCCGGGGGGCCTCGCGCCCCGCCTTGAGGGCGGCCGCCGGATAGTCGGCGGGGACGGTCTGGGTGACCTTGGCCCACTCGATCTCGCCGGTGACGTCGCGCAGCTCATTGCGGTCGAGGCGGATCCGGCAGCGCGCACCGGCCTCGGCCACCAGCTGGATCTTGCGCTCGACCAGCCGCGGGACGTCGCCGCCGATCGCCTTGGGCCAGAAGTACTGGAGCTGGCGCAGCGCGGCGGAGTGGAAGGTGCGCGCCTGGACGCCGCCGGCGCCCAGGGTGCGCAGCCGCCCGCGCATCTCGCCCGCGGCGCGGTTGGTGAAGGTGACCGCCAGCACGCTCGCCGGCATCAGCTGGCCGGAACGCACCCCGTAGGCGATGCGGTGGGTGAGGGCCCGCGTCTTGCCCGTGCCGGCGCCCGCCAGCACGCACACGGGCCCCTGCAGGGTCGTGGCGACCTCGCGCTGCTCCGGGTCCAGGCCCAGGAGCACCGCGTCGGCCGATTCGGCGGCGGCCGGGAAGGATGAGGAGTGCGTTGCTGCTGTCACCCCGCCATGCTGCCAGGTCCGGTGGGTCGGGCGAGAAACCTGTCCACAGGCGGTCCGAACCGGTCATACGAATGCACCGCCGAGCCCCGCCCCGGGGTCCCGGGAATGGGCGGGCCCCTTCGTACGTTCGACTACTCGGACGTATCCAGACCCCCCAGAGGAGAGCTCCCGCCATGCAGGACAAGGGTTCCGTGACGATGTACAGCACCACGTGGTGCGGCTACTGCCGCCGGCTGAAGAGCCAGCTGGACCGGGAAGGCATCGCCTACACCGAGATCAACATCGAGCAGGACCCCGAGTCGGCCGCCTTCGTCGAGAAGGCCAACGGTGGCAACCAGACCGTTCCCACCCTGCTCGTCGTGGCGCCCACGGGCACCGAGTCCGTGATGACGAACCCGAGCCTGGCCCAGGTCAAGCAGGCGCTCGCCGTCTGATCCGCCTCCCCGGCACACAGAAGGGCCCCCGCTCCGGCGGGGGCCCTCTGCGTGTGGTCAGGCGGCCGGGGCGCGGTCGCCGGCGCTGCCCGCGACGGTGTCGTGGGTCGTGTCGGCGGCGCCGGCCGCACCGGCGGCGACGGCCTCGCGGTCGGCCCTGCGGCGGAGCGCGTCCTCGTCGGTGCGGGCGTCGTACGTGAACAGCTTGGGGAGCAGCGCGGACAGGACGGCCACCGAGGCCACGCAGGCCACGCCGCCGCTCCAGAACGCGGAGCGGGTGCCGGTCCAGCCCGCCATCGTGCCCGCCCGGACCTGGCCGAGCTGCGGGCCGACGCTGTAGGAGAGGACCTCGATGCCGGCGAGCCGGCCGCGCAGTTCCTCGGGGATGGTCTGGTTCCAGATCGTGGCGCGGCCGAGGCCGCTGAGCATGTCCCCCGCGCCCGCCACGGCCAGGCAGGCCAGCACCACCCAGATGCTGCCGGTCCAGCCCGCCGCCGCCACCGCCAGGCCCCACACGGTCGCGCCGCCGATCACCAGGAGGCCGTGCCGGTGGACGCGCGAGGTCCAGCCGCTGGTGAGGCCCAGCAGGAGCGAGCCGACCGCGCCCGCCCCGTACATCAGGCCCAGGGCCCACACGGCGTCCAGCTCGTCCGCGAGGAAGGGGAAGATCGTGTTGGGGAAGGCGAGGAACATCGCCGCGAGGTCCACCGCGTACGTGCCGAGCAGCACCGGCCTGCTCCACGCGTACCGGGCGCCTTCGGCTATCGAGCGCAGCGAGGGCCGCTCGCCGCCGTGGACGGGCGGCGCGGGTGCCAGCCGGGTGCACAGCACCACGGAGGCGACGAAGCCGATCACCGTGATCGCGTAGGCGCAGGCGTACCCCGCCCACGCCACGACCAGGCCCGCCAGGGACGGTGCGGCGATGGCGCCGATGTTGTAGCGCAGCGAGTTCAGGGCGGCCGCGGCCGTCATCTGGTCGTGCGGGACGATCCGGGCCATCAGCGAGTCGAGGGCGGGCCGCTGGAGGCCCGCGAGACCGGAGACGCCCGCGGCGACCACGTACAGCGGCCACAGGAGGGGGTCCGGGAGTACCGCGTTGACCAGCAGGAGCAGGGCCAGGACGCCGAGACCGGCCTCGGTCAGCAGGATCAGCCGCCGCCGGTCCACCGCGTCCGCGAGCGCCCCGCCGTAGAGGCCGCAGACCACCATCGGTACGAGCTCCACCGCGCCCATCGCGCCCACCGCCAGCGGTGAGTCCGTGAGGTGCTTGATCTGGAGCGGCAGGGCGATCATCGCCATGAAGGAACCGAAGAAGGTGACCGTGCCCTGCCAGAAGAGCAGCCGGAAGTCACGGCTGGAACGCCAGGGCGTCAGATCGGGCAGGAGCGCGGCGAGGCGTCGGGGGGTACTCACGACGGACCATCATCCGCAGGCCGACAGAAGTCGACAAATGATTTGTTTCCGGCCGCCCGGCCCCCGTGCCGGGCGGCGGGGTGCGGGCGGCCGGGTACGGGCGTCAGGCGGTGGGCTTGGGGAGGGGGGCGCCGTACCAGAGTTCGACCAGGCGGGCCGCGATGGAGATGCCCGCCGGGGGGAGCACCTCGCCGGCCTCGATCGCGCGCCGCAGGTCCTCGCGGGAGAACCAGCGGGCCTCCTCGATCTCCTCGCCGTCCACGGTGATCTCCGAGGAGATCGCGCGGGCGTTGAAGCCGAGCATCAGGCTGTACGGGAAGGGCCAGGGCTGGCTGGCGACGTACTCGACCGCGCCGACCCGGACGCCCGCCTCCTCCCACACCTCGCGGATCACCGACTGCTCGATGGCCTCGCCCGGCTCCACGAAGCCCGCCAGGGTCGAGAAGCGCCCCTCCGGCCAGTGCACCTGGCGACCGAGCAGCGCGCGGTCCTGGTCGTCGGTGACCAGCATGATCACGGCCGGGTCGGTGCGCGGGTAGTGCTCCGCGCCGCAGCCCGGGCAGCGCCGGATGTGGCCCGCGGCCGCGACCACCGTGCGCTCGCCGCAGCGGGAGCAGAAGCGGTGCATGCGCTGCCAGTTCTCCAGGGCCACGGCGTGCACCATCAGCCCGGCGTCCCGCGGGGAGAGCAGCAGGCCCGCCTCGCGCAGGCCGGCCGGGCGGGCCGACTGGTCCATGCGGCCGGGCAGCGAGTCCTTCTGGAGCGCGAAGTACCGCACGCCGTCCTCGCCGGTGCCGAGGAAGTAGCGGTGGGTCTCGGTGGCCGGGGCCTCGAAGGCCGGGGTCATGACGATCTCCGTGCCCCCGTCCGGGGTGTCGTCGATCAGCACCTGGCCGCCGGAGACCACGAAGACGCGGGTCGTCGGGTGGCTCCAGGCCGCGGCCAGCCAGGCCTCGTCGAGGCGGTGGTGCGCGGCGCGGTCGATGCCGCTGGGCGCGGTCAGCGAGACGGGCCGGTCGGCGGCCAGGCCGTCGGCGGCGGCGTGCTCGGTCGAGATGCTCACTAGTACTTCCAACTCCCCCGGAGTGGTGGGACGGGTACGGGCGCGGGCGCGGGTGCGGGCGCGATCAGCCGGCGGTGGGCGCGGACGCGGACGCGGGCTTCCAGTTCTCGGCGAGGTCGGACCACAGGTACGCGGTCGTTTCGACGCCCTTGAGCAGCAGGTCCAGCTCGACCTTCTCGTTCGGCGAGTGCCAGCCGTCGGAGGGTACGGAGATCCCGAGGAAGAGCACGGGCGCGCCCAGCACGTCCTGGAGGTCCGCCGCGGGACCCGAGCCGCCCTCGCGGGTGAAGCGGATCTTCTCCCCGAAGGCGCGCCCCATGGCCCGTACGACCGACCGCAGCGCCGGGTGGTCCAGCGGGGTCAGGCAGGGCCGGGTGGGGGCGCCCCAGACGATGGAGTGGCGGATCCCGTCGGGCACCCGGGCCGCGACCCAGTCCGTCACGGCCTTCTGGACCTCGTACGGGTCCTGGCCGGAGACCAGCCGGAACGACAGCTTCAGCTGGGCGGAGGCCGGGACGATGGTCTTCCCGCCGGGCCCCTGGTAGCCGCCGCCGATGCCGTTGACCTCGGCCGTCGGGCGGGCCCAGACCCGCTCCAGGGTGGAGTAGCCGGCCTCCCCCGAGGCCGCGTGGGACTTGGCGGTGCGCAGCCACTCGGCCTCGTCGAAGGGCAGCTCGGCGATCAGCGCGCGCTCGGCGTCCGTCAGGACGGCGATGTTGTCGTAGAAGCCGGGGACGGTGACCCGCTCGTCGGCGTCGTGCAGCGCCGCGACGAGGCGGGCGGCCACGGTCGCCGGGTTGGGCACGGCGCCGCCGAAGGCACCGGAGTGGATGTCCTGGTCCGGCCCGTTCAGCTCGATCTCGCAGTCGGCGATGCCGCGCATGCCGGTGCAGACGGTCGGGGTGTTCTCGGACCACATGCCGGTGTCGGAGACGATCACGACGTCGGCGGCGAGGCGGGCGGCCTCGGCCTCGACGAGGGCGCGGAAGTTCGTGGAGCCGGACTCCTCCTCGCCCTCGATCAGCAGCTTGAGGTGCACGGCGGGGGCGGCGGCGCCGGTCGCGGCCAGGTGCGCCCGTACGCCGAGGGTGTGGAAGAAGACCTGGCCCTTGTCGTCGGCCGCGCCCCGCCCGTACATCCGGTCGTCCTTGACCACCGGCTCGAACGGCTCGGTGTGCCAGCCGTCGGCGAGCGCGGCGGGCTGTACGTCGTGGTGGCCGTAGACCAGGACGACGGGCGCGTCCGGGTCCTCGCTCGGCCACTCGGCGAAGACGGCCGGGGCGCCGGGGGTGGGCCAGACCTCGGTGACCGGGAAGCCGGTCTCCGCGAGCGCCGAGGCGAGCCACCGCGCGCTGCGCTCCACATCGTCCGCGTGCTCGGGCTGGGCCGAGACGGAGGGGATGCGCAGCCACTCGGCGAGGTCGTCGAGGAAGGCGGCGCGGTGCGTGTCGATGTAGGCGCGGACGGCGCTGTCCGGGGTCTGGCTCATACCCACGAGCCTAACCGTCCGCCTGTGGGGCGCCGTCCGTGTCCGTTTCGCCTTGGAGGATCCGCTCAAGGCGGGCCCTGGTCGGCAGGTTCGCGGGCCGTATCACCCGGCCGCTGCGGACGTGCAGGAAGGCGACGGTGATCCGGTCGAGCGGGGTTCCGGTCGCTTCCGACCAGGCCAGGCGGTAGACGGCGAGCTGGAGCGGATCGGCTTCGGCGGACCGGCCGGTCTTCCAGTCGACGATCTCGAAGCTGCCGTCGTCATTGCGGTAGACCGCGTCGATCCGGCCCCGGACGACCCGGCCCGCGAGGGTGAACTGGACGGGCACCTCCATCCGGTACGGGGTGCGCTCGGCGTACGGGCTGCGCTCGAAGGCGGCCTTCAGCGCGTCCAGGTCGCGCTCGTCGGCCACCTCCTGGTCGGAGCCGGGCAGCTCGGTGACCGGGTCCAGTACGTCGAGCAGCGGCAGCGGCAGGTCGTCGAAGCGGGACTCCACCCAGGCGTGGAAGCGGGTGCCCTGGCGGGCGGCGGGCTGCGGGGGCTTGGGCAGCGGGCGGGCGAGGTCGCGGACGAAGCCCTCCTCGTCGGCGGCCAGGCGCAGGAGCTGGCTCGCGGAGAGGGTGGCGGGCAGTTGGACGTCGCGGACGGCGGCGCGGGAGCGGCGCAGTTCGCCCTCCAGGGCGTCCAGGTCGCGGTCCCAGGAGGCGAGGGTACGGGTCTCCTCCGGAGTGGGGCGGGGGCCCTGCGGGGCCGCGGGTTCCGGGGCGGGTGTGGGTGCGGGTCGGGGGCCCTGCGGGGCTTCGGGGCTCCGCCCCGGACCCTGCTCCTCAAACGCCGGAGGGGCTGGATCGGGGGCGTCGGGGTGCCCGAGCGGGGCGGAGATCGGCCCGGAG
Source organism: Streptomyces sp. NPDC098789 (assembly GCF_044759975.1). Lineage (NCBI taxonomy): Bacteria > Bacillati > Actinomycetota > Actinomycetes > Kitasatosporales > Streptomycetaceae > Streptomyces > Streptomyces sp. NPDC098789. The sequence goes on along the minus strand of NZ_JBIWAJ010000001.1, from coordinate 331,312 downwards.
GTCTCGGGGCTCCGCCCCGGACCCCGCTCCTCAAACGCCGGAGGGGCTGGATCGGGGGCGTCGTCGTCCCAGGGGGGTTCTTCTTCGTCCCAGGGCTCTTCGCAGTCCGGGGGCCAGAGGTAGTCGTCCTGGGGGGCCGGGGCGGGCTCGGGGGCGGGCGGGGCGGCCAGGTAGGAGGCGACCAGGGCCGCCGCGCGGCGGCGCAGGGCCAGGGAGTCCGGGTCCAGCGGGAGCGGCCAGGAGCGGTCGGGGGCGTCGGCGGTGTCCAGGGCCGGGTTCACGGCGTCCGGCTCGGGCTCCTCGGCCCAGGCCTCGATCTCGCCGAACCCGGCCGCGCAGTGGTCGTACAGGGCGGTCAGGAAGGAGGAGGGGCCGCGGCGGCGCTTCTGGGTCGGGCCCCACCAGTGGCCGGAGCCCAGCAGCAGGGACCTGGGGCGGGTGAAGGTCACGTAGCCGAGGCGGAGCTCTTCGGTGGACTGGTGGGCGCGCAGCTGCGCCTTGAAGTCCTTCAGACCGGCCGCGGTCCACTCCGGGTCGGCGGGCAGGGTCTCGGCGTCGCCGCGCAGGGAGTGCGGGAGGACCTTCGCGTACGAGGTCCAGGCCTCGCGGGAGCGTTCGCTCGGGAAGGCGCCCGCATACAGCCCGGGAACGGCCACGACGTCCCATTCCAGGCCCTTGGACTTGTGGGCGGTCAGCACCTTGACCGTGTTCTCCCCACCGGGGAGGGCCTGGTCGAGGCCCTTCTCGTACTGGGCGGCGGTGCGCAGGTAGGCGAGGAACGCGAGCAGCGTGGCCTCGCCGTCGAGGGCGGCGAAGCCGGCGGCCACGTCCATGAATCCGGACAGGGTCTCACGGCGGCGGGCCGCGAGCGCGTGGGGGGACGCGGACAGCTCGACGTCGAGCCCGGTGGCGGCCAGCACCCGGTGCAGGACGTCCATGAGCGGGTCGGACAGGGCCCGGCGCAGGTCGCGCAGCTCCTGCGCGAGGTGCGCGAAGCGGACCCGGGCCTCGGCGGAGAAGGGCAGCGCGTCCTGCTGCGGGGCGTCGCCGAGGAAGGTCTCCAGGGCGTCGGCCAGCGAGACGACCTCGGCCGGATCGACCCCCTCGACGGCCGCGGCCAGCCGCTGGTCCGCGTCGTCGCCCGCGGCCGGGGCCCGGGCGACCAGCAGCCGGGCCCGCTGGCCGAGCAGGGCCAGGTCGCGCGCGCCGATCCGCCAGCGCGGGCCGATCAGCAGCCGCACGAGGGCGGCGTTGGCTCCGGGGTCCTGGAGCACCTCGCAGACGGCGACCAGGTCGGCGACCTCGGGCAGGTGCAGCAGCCCGGACAGGCCCACGACCTCGACGGGGACGTCACGGGCCACCAGGGCGCCCTGGATCGCGGCGAAGTCGCCGGCCGAGCGGCACAGGACGGCGATCTCGCCCGGTTCCTTGCCGGTGCGCACCAGGTGGGCGATGGAGTCGGCGAGCCACTCCAGCTCCTGGGCGTGCGTCTCCAGCAGGGCGCAGCGGACGAAGCCGTCGCGCTCGGCGCCGGGCGCCGGACGCAGCGCCTCCACGCCTTCGTGCAGGGACCGCAGCGGCGCGGCCAGGTCGTTGGCCAGGTCGAGGAGGCGGCCGCCGCTGCGCCGGTTCTCGCTGAGGGAGAGCCGGGTGGCGGGGGTGCCGTCGGCGTGCGGGAAGTGCTCGGGGAAGTCGTCGAGGTTGGCGACGGAGGCGCCGCGCCAGCCGTAGATCGCCTGGCAGGGGTCGCCGACGGCGGTCACGGCGTGGCCGGTGCCCTCCCCCGGGACTCCGTCCCGGGGGGACGCCTTGCCGAAGAGCCCGGACAGCAGCAGCCGCTGGGCGACCGAGGTGTCCTGGTACTCGTCGAGCAAGACCACGCGGAACTCCTCGCGCAGCAGCGCGCCGACCTCGGGGCGGGTGGTGGCCAGCTGTGCGGAGCGGGCTATCTGGTCGCTGAAGTCGAGCAGGTCGCGGGAGGCCTTGGCGGCGCGGTAGCGGCCGACCAGCTCCAGCAGTTCGAGCCGGCCGCGGGCGGCCTCGGGGACCTTGCGGAGGTCTTCGTTGCCGAGCTTGACGTCCGCGAGGGCGTCGAGGAGGGCGGTGTCGTGGGCGCGCAGCCCCGCCGGGTCGACCAGGTGCTCGGAAAGCTCGCTGTCCAGCGCGAGCAGGTCGCTGACCAGGTCGGGGAGGGACTTGGTGAGCGAGGGGTAGGGGCCGGGGGCCTCGCGCAGCACGCGGGCGGCGAGCTGGAAGCGGGTGGCGTCGGCGAGCAGCCGGGAGCTGGGCTCCAGCCCGATGCGCATCCCGTGGTCCTTCAGGAGCTGCCCGGCGAAGGAGTGGTAGGTGGAGATCCGGGGCTCGCCCCCGGCGGTGTCGTCGGCCGGGGAGGGGTCGGGGTCGCTGATCCCGGCCCGCGCCAGGGCCGTCCGTACCCGCTCGGCCAACTCGCCGGCGGCCTTGTTGGTGAAGGTCAGGCCGAGGACCTGCTCGGGCGCGACCGTGCCCGTACCGACCAGCCAGACCACGCGGGCGGCCATGACGGTCGTCTTGCCGGAGCCCGCGCCCGCGACGATCACCTGGGGGGCGGGCGGGGCGGTGACGCAGGCCAGTTGTTCGGGCGTGAAGGGGATCCCGAGGAGCTGCTTGAGCTGCTCGGGGTCGGTGAGGACGGGCTGGCGCGCGGACACGTAAAAAGGCTAGCGGCCCCCACCGACAGCCCCTACCTACAGCCCCGACCGGGTGCCGGGACCGAGCACTGCGACCGGCCGCCGTCGTCCGTGTGCCACGCGCTAATCGACGGTCTGGCGGCCCTCGGGGCGGGCGCTGCAGGCCGCCCGGAAGGAGCAGCGGGAGCAGTGGTCGCCGGTGGCGGGCGCGAAGCGCTCGTCCAGGACCCGGCCCGCCGCGGTGGCCAGCAGGTCGCCGACCCAGTCCCCCGCCGGGCCGCCGTCGAGCGGCTGCTGGGCCTGCACCTTGGGGACCTCGTCGCCGCCGTCCTTCTTCGCCGCGCCCTGGCGCAGCTGGACCAGTTCGGCGCCGCCGGGCTCGGGCCGGCGGCCGTCGAAGACCCCGTCGACCGCGCCCTCGCGCACGGCGAGCTGGTAGACGGCGAGCTGCGGGTGCCGTTCCACCTGTTCGCGGGTGGGGGCGGCCTTGCCGGTCTTGAAGTCGACGACGTACGCCCGGCCCGCCGCGTCCGTCTCGACCCGGTCCATGGAGCCGCGGATGCGGACCTCGTACTCGCCCGCGCCCAGGGTCACGTCGAAGCCGTGCTCGGTGGCCACGGAGGTGCGCCCGCCGCGGTCGGAGTTGTGCCAGCGGATGAAGCGCTCCAGGGCGGACCGGGCGTTCTCCTTCTCCTGGCGGGACTTCCAGGGCGCGTCGAAGGCGAGGGCGTCCCACACCGAGTCCAGGCGCTCCATGAGGACGGCGAGGTCGGCGGGGGTACGACCGGAGGCGACCTCGTCGGCGAGGACGTGGACGACGTTGCCGAAGCCCTGGGCGGCCGACGACGGGGCGTCGGCCTTGACCTCGCGGCCCAGGAACCACTGGAGGGAGCAGGTGTTCGCCAGCTGGTCCAGGGCGCTGCCGGACAGCGCCACGGGCCTGTCCCGGTCGCGCAGCGGGACCGTGGCCCGGGTGGGCTCGTACAGGCCCCACCAGCGCTGCGGGTGCGCGGCCGGTACGAGCGGACGGTCCTCGTCGTCGGTGAGCGCGGCGAGCCGGGCCAGCCGCCGGGCGGCGGCGTCGCGCAGCGCCTCGGAGGCGTCCGGGTCGACGGTCGTGGCGCGCAGCTCGGCGACCAGGGCCGGGACGGCGAGGGGGCGCCGCGGGCGGCCGGTGACGTCCTTGGGCGTGACGCCGAGTTCGGTGAGGAAACGGGAGGGCTGGTCGCCGTCCTCGGCGGGGGCCTTGACGGCGGTCACGACGAGGCGCTCGCGGGCGCGGGTGGCGGCGACGTAGAAGAGGCGGCGCTCCTCGGCGAGGAGGGCGCCGGGGGGCATCGGCTCCGCGAGGCCGTCGCGGCCGATCCGGTCGGCCTCCAGGAGCGAGCCGCGGCGGCGCAGGTCCGGCCAGAGGCCCTCCTGCACGCCGGCGACGACGACCAGGCCCCACTCCAGGCCCTTGGAGCGGTGCACGGTCATGAGGCGGACCGCCTCGGGGCGGGTGGCGCGGTGGCTGAGGGTGTCGGCCGCGATGTCCTCGGCCTCCAGCTGTTCGAGGAAGTTGAGGGCGCCGCGGCCGCCGGTACGGTCCTCCGCGCGGGCGGCGGTGTCGAAGAGGGCGCAGACCGCGTCGAGGTCGCGGTCGGCGTTGCGGCCGGCGGCGCCGCCGCGGCGGGCGTTGCGCTCCAGGCGCTGCGGCCAGGGGGTGCCGTCCCACAGGACCCACAGGGCCTCTTCGGCGGTGCCGCCGCCCTGGAGCAGCTCGCGGGCCTTGCGCAGGAGCGTGCCGAGGCGCTGCGCTCCGCGGGCGTAGGCGGGGTCGTGCGCGGTGAGGCGTTCGGGTTCGGCGAGGGCGCGGGCCAGGAGGACGTCGGAGGGGGCGGGGACGATCGTGCCGGCGGCCCGTTCCTCGTCGCGCAGGGCCCTTCCCAGGCGGCGGAGGTCGGTGGCGTCCATGCCGCCGAGGGGGGAGGTGAGGAGGGTGAGGGCGGCCTCCACCGGGAGCCAGGATTCCGGGCCGGGGGTGGGTTCGGCTTCCGCCGTGGGGGTGGCTTCCGCCGTGGGGGTGGCTTCCGCCGTGGGGGTGGCTTCCGCCGCGGGGGGCTCGGGCTCCGCCGGGTGGTGCCGGTGCGTCGGGTCCTGCGGGTGCTCTTCTGCCTCCGGCGGCGCCTCAAACGCCGGCGGGGCTGAATTTGGCTCGGCCAGAGCGGGATTGAGCTCGGCCAGAGCGGGGTTTGGCTCGGCCGGGGCTGCATTGGGCTCGGCGAGAGCGGGGTTGTGCTCGGCCGGGACGGGGTTTGGCTCGGCCGGGGGTGGGGTGGGGGTGGCTGCGGTGCGGAGGGCGGTGAGGAGGGGGGTTACGGCTGGTTCGTGGCGTAGGGGGGCGTCGTTGCCGTCCGTTTCGGCCGGGACGCCCGCGGCGACCAGGGCGCGGCGCATCGCGGGCAGGGTGCGGCCGCCGGAGCGGACCAGGACGGCCATGTCCTGCCAGGGCACCCCGTCCTCCAGGTGGGCCCGGCGCAGGATGTCGGCGATGTTCTCCAGCTCGGTGGCGGACGTCGGGTAGGTGTGGACCTCCACCCGCCCGCCCTCCCGCACGGCCCGCAGCTCGCGGTGGGCGCGGACCGCGGCGGCCGGGAGCCGGGTCATCGGCATCCGGGTGGTGAGCAGCCGGGTGGCCGCGAGGAGGCCCGCGCCGGATCGGCGGGACACGGTCAGGGAGCGGATCCCGGCGCCGGGGAAGACCGAGGCGAAGTCCAGGATGCCGTTGACGTCACCGCCGCGGAACGCGTAGATCGACTGGTCCGGGTCACCGAAGGCGACCAGCGTGCCGGCGGGACCGTTCAGCGCGCGCAGCAGCCGGACCTGGGACGCGTCGGTGTCCTGGTACTCGTCGACGTAGATCGCGTCGTAGGCCGCGGACACCTGCGGGGTGCGCTCCGCGAGCAGCACCGCGCGGTGCAGGAGCTCGGCGTAGTCGAGCGTCCCCTGCATGTCCAGGACGTCGAGGTACTCGGCGAGGAAGGCGGCGGCGGCCCGCCAGTCGGGGCGGCCGGTCCGGGAGGCGAAGGCGTCCAGCGCGGCCGGCCCCAGCCCCAGCTCGCGGCTGCGGGCGAGGACCGCCCGCACCTCGTCCGCGAATCCGCGCGTGGTGAGCGCGGCCCGCAGGTCGTCGGGCCAGCGGATCGACTTCAGGGCGCGCTGGCCTTCGAGCAGGGCCCGTACGGTCACGTCCTGCTCGGGGCCGGACAGCAGCCGCAGCGGTTCCGTGAAGAGCTCGCTGTCCTGGTGGGCGCGGACCAGGCCGTAGCAGAAGGAGTGGAAGGTGGTGGCCTGCGGGGCGCGGGCCCCGCCGAGCCGCAGCGCGGTCCGGTCGCGCAGTTCCACCGCCGCCTTGCGGCTGAAGGTGAGGACGAGGATGCGGGCGGGATCGGCGCCGGCCTCGACCCGGGCCGCGACCGCCTCGACCAGGGTCGTCGTCTTTCCGGTGCCCGGTCCCGCGAGGACCAGCAGCGGTCCGGCGGCGTGGTCAACCACGGCCTGCTGCGCTGCGTCCAGGACAGGGGGATCCACCTGCGCCGGTCCGCCGCGGACCAGCCGGTACGCGTGCGGGGCCCGCGTACGACGGTCCGAAGGAGAGCTGATCACGTGGGGTGCCGGTCCTGGTGGGTCTGGGTTCGTGGGTGCGCGGGGCGGCCTGCGCGGCGCGGGCGAAGGCTCAACGCTACGGCAAGCGGGCGACCCCGCGCAGTCTCCCCGGGGGCCCCGCGTCCCCCGTACGGGCCTGTGGGAGCACACCCGCACGTCCGATGGCCGAAGCTGGCAGGTGTGACACTGCACACGCCCGCGCCGGGGCCCGGAGCGAACCGGACGTCAACCGTCCGCCGCCCGGTGTCCGTCCCAGCGCGCGCGTTTCATGTCGAGGCGCGGCACGTGTCCCGTGGCCGCTGTGGAGGCCGCGCGCAGCGGTGTGCCCTCGTCCCGGTAGTGCGCCAGCGCGCGCGGTTCGCTGCCGGGCAGCAGGACCCCGTCCGAGCGGACCACGCGCCACCACGGGACCGGGCCGCCGTAGAGCGCCATGACGCGCCCGACCTGGCGCGGGCCGCCGTCGCCGAGCCATTCCGCGACGTCCCCGTAGGTCATCACCCGGCCGGGCGGAATCTCCTCGGCGACGGCGAGGACTCGTTCCGCGTACTCCGGCAGCTCCGGTTCATCGCTCATGCGGCACATGGTGCCGCACCCCGCACCCGGACCACCGAAACGGTTCCCTCCGGTGGGACGCGCACCCTGCTGCCTCGCGCCCCGGCTCCGCCGTGCCACCATCTTCCGGGCGGTGACAGGTGATACGTGATCAAGAAGAGACGGATGTGACGGCGAAGGAGCAGGGTGTGAGCCCTCCCGCGAGCAGTCCGGACGGCCCTCCAGGCCCTTCGGGAACCCCCGGCTCCCCGGACTTCCCCGGAGCCGATCCCGGTCCCGGGGCAGGAGCACGGCGGGCGAAGGCGGACGGTGCGGCGCGAGCCGACGGCGCCGCCGCTTCCGCGCGCCCGGACGCCGTCACCGAAGCCACCGATATCACCGACGTCACAGCCATCACCGACGTCACAGCCATCACCGCCGACCGGGTCGAGGTCGACGAGCCCCTGCTGGCCGCCCGCGTGCACCGGCCCTCCGACCTGGTCCGGCTGCTCGTCGGCATCCTCGGCATCGCCGTCGTCCTCGGCATCGCCGCCTTCGCCCACGGCACGACCGTCGGCCTGGAAGCGGACATCAACAAGGGCACCGGGCAGGCGCCCGACGTGCTCATCAAGGTCGCCGGGCTGGTGTCGAGCATCGCGATCCTGCTCGTGCCGGTCGCCTTCGCCATCGAGCGGTTGATCAAGCGCGACGGCCTGCGCATCGCCGACGGCGTGCTCGCCGCCGTGCTCGCGCACGGCGTGACCCTCGCCATCGACCTCTGGGTCTCGCGCGCCGCGCCGGGCACCATCCGCGAGGCCCTGACCCGCCCCACCGGCATCGGCGAGGACCTCACCGATCCGGTCCACGGCTACCTCGCGCCCGTCATCGCCTACATGACCGCCGTCGGGATGACGCGCAGACCCCGCTGGCGCGTGGCCCTGTGGGCCGTGCTCCTCCTCGACGCCTTCGCGATGCTCGTGGGCGGCTACACCACCCCCTTCTCGATCATCCTCACCGTGCTCATCGGCTGGACCGTCGCCTACGGCACGCTGTACGCCGTCGGCTCCCCCAACGTCCGGCCCACCGGCCAGAACCTCCTCGCGGGTCTGCGCCGGGTCGGCTTCCAACCGGTCAGCGCGACGCGTGCCGAGGTGCCGGAGAGCCCGGAGGGCAAGGAGGTCTCGGAGCAGAACGACCGGGGCCGCCGCTACCACGTCACGCTGGCGGACGGACCGCCGCTGGACGTCACGGTCGTGGACCGCGAGCAGCAGGCCCAGGGGTTCTTCTACCGGGTCTGGCGGCGGCTCACCCTGCGCGGGATCACCACCCGGCGCAGCCTCCAGTCGCTGCGCCAGGCGCTGGAGCAGGAGGCGCTGCTCGCGTACGCGGCGATCGCCGCCGGGGCGAACGCGCCCCGGCTGATCGCCACCTCCGAACTGGGGCCGGACGCCGTGATGCTCGTCTACGAGCACCTGGGCGGCCGGACCATGGACTCGCTCGCCGACGAGGAGATCACCGACGAGCTGAGCCGCAACGCCTGGGAGCAGGTCCGGGCCCTGCAGTCGCGGCGGATCGCGCACCGGCGGCTCACCGCGGACGCCCTCGTGGTGGATCGTTTTGGCAACGTCATCCTCACCGACCTGCGCGGCGGCGAGATCGCGGCCGGCGACCTGGTGCTGCGGATGGACATCGCCCAGCTGCTGACCACCATCGGCCTGCGGGTCGGGGCCGAGCGCTCGGTGGCCTCGGCGCTCCAGGTGCTGGGTCCGGACGCGGTCGCGGACTGTCTGCCGCTGCTCCAGCCGATCGCGCTGAGCCGCTCCACCCGGGCCACCCTGCGCAGGCTGGCGCGCGAGCGCTCGACCCGCGAGCGGGAGGCCGTGTTGGAGAGCTCGCGGCTGGCCAAGGCGCAGCGCGAGGCGGAACGCGAGGCCGACGCGGCCGCGCGCCGCTCCTCCAAGGCCGTCTCCAAGGCGGAGACGAAGGCCGAGCGCAAGGCCGAGAAGCGGGCGCTGGACGAGGCCCTCGACGAGGCGCGCGAGGAGGACCTGCTCAGCCAGATCCGCCAGCAGGTCCTGCTGATCCGTCCGCAGGCGCCGGTGGAACCGGCCCGGCTGGAGCGGATCAAGCCGCGCACGCTGGTGTCCTTCATCGCGGGCGCGGTGGCGGCGTACTTCCTGCTCTCCCAGCTGACCCAGGTCGACTTCGCGACCACCTTCGGGCAGGCGCGCTGGGGCTGGGTCGGGGTGGTGCTGGCCTTCTCCGCGCTGACCTACTTCGCGGCGGCCATGAGCCTCTTGGGCTTCGTGCCGGAGCGGGTGCCCTTCTTGCGGACCGTGTGCGCGCAGCTGGCCGGGTCCTTCGTGAAGCTGGTCGCTCCGGCGGCGGTGGGCGGGGTCGCGCTGAACACGCGCTTCCTCCAGCGCTCGGGCGTGCGGCCGGGGCTGGCGGTGGCGAGCGTCGGCGCTTCGCAGCTGTTCGGTCTGGCGAGCCACATCCTGCTGCTGCTGTCCTTCGGCTATCTGACCGGGACCGAGAACACCACGCAGATGACCCCGTCCCGGGCGGTCATCGCGGGGCTGCTCACGGTCGCCGTGCTGGTGCTCGTGGTGACGGCGATCCCGTTCCTGCGGAAGTTCGTGGCGACCCGGGTACGGGCGTTGTTCGCCGGGGTGGTGCCGCGCATGCTGGACATCCTCCAGCGGCCGCAGAAGCTGATCACCGGCATCGGCGGGATGCTGCTGCTGACCGCCTGCTTCGTGATGTGCCTGGACGCCTCGGTCCGCGCCTTCGGCGGGGGCGAGGCGCTGAGCCTGGCGAGCATCGCGGTGGTCTTCCTCGCGGGCAACGCGCTGGGGTCGGCGGCGCCGACGCCGGGTGGTGTGGGCGCGGTGGAGACCACGCTGACGCTCGGGCTGATCGCGGCCGGGCTGGAGAAGGAGATCGCGATCTCGGCGGTGCTGTTGTTCCGGCTGTGCACCTTCTGGTTGCCGGTGCTGCCGGGGTGGATCTCGTTCAACTATCTGACCCGCAAGGAAGCCATCTAGTTCCGGCGGCGGGCGGGGGTACGGGGCGGAGGTCGGGCCGGCCCGGCCCGCCCCGCCCCCGGTGGGGCCCTCAATCGCCGGGCGGGCTCCACTTCCTCCAGCCCCGCCGGCGCCTGAGGCGCGGGTCCCGACCCCCAGGTCCCGGCCTCCAGGTCCCGACATCCAGCCTCGCCGGCGTTTGAGGCGCGGGTCCGGGCGGAGCCCGGGGGCCGGCGGAGCCGGGTTGCTGGTTCCGCCCGAGTGGGGCCGCCCGTGCGGCCCGTCGTGCCTCCGGCGGGCCCTCAATCGCCGGGCGGGCTCCACTTCCTCCAGCCCCGCCGGCGATTGAGGCGCGGGCCGGGCGGAGTCGGGTCAGAAGGTCAGAAGGAGCGTGGTCAGGAGGAGGGCCGAGGCTGTCAGTTCTGCGGCGCCGACCAAGGGGGGCTTCAGGCCTCGGCCCGGGAGCAGGGCGGCTCGGGCGAGGTAGAGGGCGAACGGGAGGGCCAGCCAGGGGCTCAGCCAGGCGGCCGCGACCAGCGCCACCGCGTGGTAGGCCACCGAGGCCCGGCGCCAGGCGGGCGAGTTGCGCTCCCGGATCATCGTCTTCACGTACGGGACGGTGCCGCCGAAGTAGAGCAGGCAGGCCAGCGCCGCCCGCCAGCCGTCGGCGAGGTCGCCGCCGCCCAGGCGCAGGGCCACCAGCAGCATCCCGCAGGCCGGGACCACCGCCGCCAGGCCGTTCCACAGGGCCCGTTCGCGGTTCTGCCGCGCCGCGTACGTGTTCACGGCGACGCAGGGGGCGGCCGCGGCCCCCGCCCACAGCAGCCAGGGGTGCAGGACGGCGAGCGGCAGCGCGAGCAGCGCGCAGGCCGCGCCGAAGACGAGCCCCGGGCGCAGGTGGCGGCCGGCGGCGCGCGGGTTGCGCGAGTGCCGCCGCAGCCGCAGCCACTGCTGGCCGTGGAAGACGGCGACGTAGCCGAGCAGCCAGGCGCCGAAGAGCGCCGCGTGCGCCGGGCGGGGCCGCGGTGCGAGCAGGACGCCGACGAGGAACGGCACGGCGAGCATCGCCCACGCCCCGTGCTGGTCCGGCAGCCAGCGCCGCGCCCACGAGCGCCGGGGCGCGGCGGGTCGGGGCGCGGCGGGGCGGGGGCGCGCACCGCCGCGGGTTTCCGTTTCCGGTCGCACGGGTCGACCCACCACCTAATTGGCATGAATGCGCGTAATTAACCTGCGCCGTCGCGGAATTGACGCCATTCCAGAATGCACCCGATCGGCCCGTGAAACTCCGGCAGATGGTCACCCCCCTCCGGGACCTTTGTCACCGGATGCGGCCATTGCGCGGGCGTACGGTCGTTCGGGGATTCGAATTTGCGATGGCCTGGAGGTCGCGTTGCAGGAGCATCAGGGTGCCGCCGAGCAGTTGATCAAGGCGGGCAGCTTCTTCAGCCGGGCCGAGGTCTCGGACGACCTGCGCACGGTCCACCGGACCGGCGGCCGGGCCGCGGAGGCGTTCTACCGCGACCGTTGGAGCCACGACAAGGTCGTGTACTCGACGCACGGCGTGAACTGCACCGGTTCGTGCCGCTGGAAGGTCTACGTCAAGGACGGGATCATCACCTGGGAGACCCAGGCCACCGACTACCCGTCGGTGGGCCCGGACCGCCCGGAGTACGAGCCGCGCGGCTGCCCCCGCGGGGCCTCCTTCTCCTGGTACTCCTACTCGCCGACCCGGGTCCGCTACCCGTACGTCCGCGGCACGCTGCTGGAGATGTACCGGGAGGCCAAGGGCCGCCTCGGCGATCCCGTCGAGGCCTGGGCCGACATCCAGTCCGACCCCGAGCGCCGGCGCCGGTACCAGAAGGCCCGCGGCAAGGGCGGTCTGGTGCGCGCGACCTGGGAGGAGGCGACCGAGCTGGTCGCCGCCGCCCACGTGCACACCATCAAGGAGCACGGCCCGGACCGGGTCGCGGGCTTCTCGCCGATCCCGGCGATGTCGATGGCCTCGCACGCGGCGGGCGCCCGCTTCCACTCCCTCATCGGCGCGCCGATGTTGAGCTTCTACGACTGGTACGCCGACCTCCCGGTGGCCTCGCCGCAGGTCTTCGGCGACCAGACGGACGTGCCGGAGTCCGGTGACTGGTGGGACGCCGCGTACCTGATGATGTGGGGCTCCAACGTCCCGGTCACCCGGACGCCGGACGCCCACTGGATGACCGAGGCCCGCTACCGCGGCCAGAAGGTCGTCACGGTCTCCCCCGATTACGCGGACAACACCAAGTTCGCCGACGAGTGGATGCACCCGCATCCCGGTACGGACGGTGCGCTGGCCCTCGCGATGGGCCACGTCATCCTGAAGGAATTCTTCGTCGACAAGCAGACGCCGTTCTTCGCGGATTACGTCCGCCAGTACACCGACCTCCCCTTCCTGGTGTCCCTGCGGGAAACGGAACAGGGCCTGGTGCCCGGCAAGTTCGTCACCGCCGCCGATCTCGGGCACGACACCGAGAACGCGCAGTGGAAGACGGTGCTGATCGACGACGTCACCGGCGAGCCGGTGGTCCCGAACGGCACGCTCGGCCACCGCTGGGGCAAGAACGAGAAGCCCGAGTGGAATCTGGACCTCGGGGACACCGTCCCCCGGCTGACCCTCCTCGACGACGGCCCGGACACGGTCGAGAGCGTCTCGATCACGCTGCCCCGCTTCGAGGACGACGAGCGCGGCGGGGTCATCCGCCGCGGCGTGCCCGTGCGCCGGCTCGGGGACCGACTGGTCACCACGGTCTTCGACCTGATGCTCGCGCAGTACGGGGTGGCCCGCGAGGGGCTGCCCGGCGAGTGGCCCGCCTCGTACGAGGACGCGAGCCAGCCCGGTACCCCCGGCTGGCAGGAGTCCCTGACCTCGGTGCCCGCGGCCCAGGCGGCCCGGGTGGCCCGCGAGTTCGCCGAGACCGCCGAGCAGTCGCGGGGTCGCTGCATGATCCTGATGGGCGCGGGCACGAACCACTGGTTCCACTCCGAGACCATCTACCGCGCCTTCCTCGCCCTGCTCACCCTCACCGGCTGCCAGGGCCGCAACGGCGGCGGCTGGGGCCACTACGTCGGCCAGGAGAAGTGCCGCCCGGTCACCGGCTGGGCCACCCTCGCGGCCGCCTCCGACTGGTCGCGCCCGCCGCGCCAGATGATCGGCGCCGCCTGGTTCTACCTGCACACCGACCAGTGGCGCTACGACACCCTGCCCGCCGAGGCGCTGGCCTCGCCGTTGGCCGAGGGCGCCTTCGCCGGCATGACCGGTTCCGACTGCCTGGCCGCGAGCGCCCGGATGGGCTGGATGCCCTCCTACCCGACCTTCGACCGCAACCCGCTGGAGCTGGGCGAGGCCGCGGACCCGGTGGCCAGCGCGGTCGAGCAGCTCAAGAGCGGCGAGCTGGGCTTCGCGGGCGAGGACCCGGACGCCCCCGGCAACTGGCCGCGCGTGCTGAACGTATGGCGCGCCAACCTGCTGGGCTCCAGCTCCAAGGGCAACGAGTACTTCCTCAAGCACCTGCTGGGCACGCACTCCAACCTGCCCGAGGACGGGCCGCGTTGCACGCCGAAGGACGTCACCTACCGGGACGAGGACGTCGAGGGCAAGCTCGACCTGCTCATGACGATGGACTTCCGGATGACCTCCACGACGCTCCTGTCGGACGTGGTCCTCCCGGCGGCGACCTGGTACGAGAAGCACGACCTGTCCTCCACCGACATGCACCCCTTCCTGCACGCCTTCACCCCGGCGGTCGACCCGCCCTGGCAGGCCCGCTCGGACTACGACGCCTTCAAGGGACTGGCCGAACGATTCGGCGAGTTGGCCGGGATCCACCTGGGCGTGCGCAAGGACCTGGTCGCCACCGCCCTCCAGCACGACACCCCGGGCGGCGAGATGGCCCAGCCGGGCGGGGTCGCGCTGGACTGGTCGAAGGGCGAGTGCGAGCCCGTACCCGGCCGGACCATGTACAACCTCCAGGTCGTCGAGCGCGACTACGGCGCGGTCGGCGAGAAGTTCGCCGCGCTGGGCCCGCTGGTCGACGCGCTCGGCGTGACGACGAAGGCCATCACCTTCGACGTCGCCGAGGAGATCGACTACCTCCGCGCGAAGAACGGCGCGGTCCGCGGTGGCGTCGCCGACGGCCGCCCGCGGCTGGAGACCGCGCAGCAGGCCTGCGAGGCGATCCTCTCGCTCTCGGGCACCAGCAACGGCCGCCTGGCCACACAGGGCTTCGAGACGCTGGAGAAGAAGGTCGGGACGCACATGGCCCACCTGGCCGCCGAGGCCGAGGGCAAGCGGATCACCTTCGCCGACACCCAGGCCCGCCCGGTGCCGGTGATCACCTCGCCCGAGTGGTCGGGCAGCGAGGCGGGCGGTCGCCGCTACACCGCCTTCACGATCAACACCGAGCACCTCAAGCCCTGGCACACCCTCACCGGCCGCCAGCACTTCTTCATCGACCACGACTGGCTGCACGAGGTGGGCGAGTCGATGCCCGTCTACAAGCCACCGCTGAACATGCACCAGCTCTACGGGGAGCCCGAGCTCGGAGTCGTCGACGAGGGCAAAACGGTCGCCGTGCGGTACCTGACCCCGCACAACAAGTGGGCGATCCACAGCCAGTACCAGGACAACCTCTACATGATGACCCTGGGCCGCGGCGGGCAGACGGTGTGGATGTCCCCGCAGGACGCCGGGGCGATCGGGGTCGCGGACAACGACTGGATCGAGGCGGTCAACCGCAACGGCGTGGTCACCGCCCGCGCGATCGTCTCCCACAAGATGCCGCCGGGCACGGTCTACATGAACCACGCCCAGGAGCGCACGGTCGGCGTCCCCAAGACCGAGAAGACGGGCCGCCGCGGCGGCATCCACAACTCGCTGACCCGGGTGATGCTCAAGCCCACCCACCTCATCGGCGGCTACGCCCAACTGACCTGGGCCTTCAACTACCTCGGCCCGACCGGCAACCAGCGCGACGAGGTGACGGTCATCCGCCGCCGCGACCAGAACGTGGAGTACTGATCAGATGCGCGTCATGGCTCAAGTGGCGATGGTCATGAACCTCGACAAGTGCATCGGCTGCCACACCTGTTCGGTGACCTGCAAGCAGGCGTGGACCAACCGGCAGGGCACCGAGTACGTCTGGTTCAACAACGTCGAGACCCTCCCCGGCCAGGGCTACCCGCGCCGCTGGGAGGACCAGGAGAAGTGGAAGGGCGGCTGGGAGCGGACCCGCTCCGGCAAGCTGCGACTGAAGGCGGGCGGCCGGCTCGCCAAGCTCGGCAAGATCTTCGCCAACCCGGACCTGCCGGAGATCTCCGACTACTACCAGCCCTGGACGTACGAGTACAAGAACCTCACCGAGGCGCCGGCGGGCGACGACATGCCCACCGCCCGCCCCGTCTCGCAGGTCACCGGCGAGCCGATCGACAAGATCGAGTGGGGTCCCAACTGGGACGACAACCTCGGCGGCGCGCCCACCCACGCCCCGCGGGACCCGATCATCGAGAAGATCCGCGACGAGGTCGGCGAGAAGATCCGCTTCGAGTTCGAGCAGAGCTTCATGTTCTACCTCCCGCGGGTCTGCGAGCACTGCCTGAACCCCGCGTGCGTCTCCTCGTGCCCCTCGGGCGCGATGTACAAGCGCGAGGAGGACGGCATCGTCCTGGTGGACCAGGACCAGTGCCGCGGCTGGCGGATGTGCGTCACCGGCTGCCCGTACAAGAAGGTCTACTTCAACCACCAGACCGGCAAGGCCGAGAAGTGCACGCTGTGCTTCCCGCGCATCGAGGTCGGCATGCCGACCGTCTGCTCGGAGACCTGCGTCGGGCGGATGCGCTACCTCGGCGTGATGCTCTACGACGCCGACAAGGTCGCCGAGGCCGCGTCCGTCGCCGACGAGCACGACCTCTACCCCGCGCAGCTGGAGTGCTTCCTCGACCCGCACGACCCGGCCGTGGCCGCCGCCGCCCGGGCCTCGGGCATCACCGACGAGTGGCTGGACGCGGCCCGCCGCTCCCCCGTCTACGACCTGATCGCCACCTACCAGGTGGCCCTCCCGCTGCATCCGGAGTACCGGACGATGCCGATGGTCTGGTACGTCCCCCCGCTCTCCCCCGTCGTCGAGGCGGTCGCGGCCACCGGCAGCGACGGCGAGGACGCGGGCAACCTCTTCGGCGCCATCGACGAGATGCGCATCCCCGTGGAGTACCTCGCCGAACTGATGACCGCCGGTGACGCCTACCCGGTGCGGGCGGTGCTGCGCCGGATGGCCGCGATGCGCTCGTACATGCGGCGGATCAACCTCGGCGAGGACCGCGACGAGTCGATCGCGGCGGCCGTGGGCCTGACCGGCCTGGAGATGGAGGACATGTTCCGGCTGCTGGCCATCGCCAAGCTGGAGGACCGCTTCGTCATCCCGACCGCCGCCCGCGCCGACGCGGACGCGCTCGCCGAGAGCCACCCGCTGGACGCCACCTGCCCCGTGGGCGAGCCCGCGGGATCCGCGCCCGCTCGCGTCCTGCTCAACATCAGCCCCACGAGGAGGACCCCGTGACTCCGGACGCCGTCGTACGACTGGTCGCGAGCTGTGTGTTGCAGTATCCGGGAGACTACTTCCATGACGAACTCCCCCGGCTCCGTGCGGCCCTGGCCGGGGCGCCCGCCGAACAAGCCGCCGGGCTCGGCTCCTTCCTCGACGAGACGGAGGCGCTGACGCCGATCGAGCTGTGCGCCCGGTACACCTCGACCTTCGACACCCGCAACCGCCGCTGCCTCTACCTCACCTGGTGGGTGGACGGGGACACGCGGCGCCGCGGGCTGTCGCTGGTCCGGCTGAAGCGGATCTACCGGGACTTCGGGCTGGAGTACACGGGCGAGGAACTGCCCGACTTCCTGCCCGTGGCGCTGGAGTTCGCCGCCCGCACCGAGGAGGCCGGCACCCGGCTGCTCCAGGAGCACCGGGCCGGGCTGGAGCTGCTGCGCCTCGCCCTGACCGAGTCCGACTCGCCGTACGCCCCGGTGCTGGAGGCGGTCTGCGCGACGCTGCCCGGCCCCTCGCCGGAGACCCGGGCCGAGGCGAAGGCGCTCGCGAGGAACGGGCCGCCGCAGGAGCTGGTGGGCGCGGGCTCGGCCCTCGAACCGTTCGGCCCGGGCCTCGACATGCCCTCGGACCTGCCCGTCGGCCTCCCCCTGGGCCGGCCCACCGACCTGCCCTGGCCCCAGGCCCCGAAGCGGCCGATCGAGATGAAGGACGCGGTGGCCTGATGGACCTCCTCCTGTGGGGCGTACTGCCGTACGTCTCGGTCGCCCTGCTCATCGCGGGCACCTTCTGGCGGGCCCGGTACGACAAGTTCGGCTGGACCACCCACTCCTCGCAGCTGCACGAGTCGCGGCTGCTGCGGATCGGGTCGCCGCTCTTCCACTTCGGCATGCTGTTCGTGATCATGGGTCACGTCGTGGGCCTGCTGATCCCGAAGAGCTGGACCGACGCGGTGGGCCTGAGCGACCACGCCTACCACCTGCTCGCGATCTCCACCGGCACGGTGGCGGGCGTCGCGGCCGCCGCCGGCATCGGGGTGCTGGTCTACCGGCGCTTCAAGGTCCCCGCGGTCCGCAGGGCGACGCTGCGCAGCGACCACGTGATGTACACGTGCCTGCTCGGCGCGATGGTCCTCGGCCTGACGGCCACGATCCTCAACTCGACCGGCATGACCGACGACTACAACTACCGCACCGGCATCTCGCTCTGGTTCCGCAGCCTCTTCACCTTCCAACCGGACTACCACCTGATGGCGGGCGCCCCGCTCGCCTTCCAGCTGCACATCCTCTTCGGCTTCACGCTCTTCGCGCTGATCCCGTACTCGCGACTGGTGCACATGTTCTCGGTGCCGCTGAAGTACCTCTTCCGGCCGTACGTGGTCTACCGCAAGCGGGACCCGAAGCAGCTGGCCAACCGCCCGAGCAAGCGGGGTTGGGAGCGCGTGTCGTGACCGGCACCCCGCGCACCGTCGTGCGCAAGCCCGTGCACGCGGTCTCCGAACGGCCCTTCATCGTCATCTGGGAGGCCACCCGGGCCTGCCCGCTGGCCTGTCTGCACTGCCGGGCCGAGGCGCAGACCGCCCGTGACCCGCTGGAGCTGGACGGACGGGACGCCCGTCGGGTCATGGACCAGGTCGCCGCCTTCGGCCGGCCCGGTCCGCTGTTCGTGATCACCGGCGGCGATCCCTTCCAGCGCCCCGACCTCACCGAGCTGGTCGCGTACGGCACCGGGCTCGGCCTGCGGGTCGCGGTCTCGCCCTCCGGCACGCCGACCCTCACCCGGGAGAACCTGGTCGCCGTCCGCGAGGCCGGGGCGATCGCGCTGTCCCTGTCGCTGGACGGGTCGACGGCCGAGCGCCACGACAGCTTCCGCGGGGTCGACGGGGTCTTCGACTGGACCCTGGAGGGGTGGCGCACGGCCCGGGAGCTCGGGCTCAAGGTGCAGATCAACACCACGGTGACCCGCGAGAGCCTGGAGGACCTCGCCGACATCGCGGCGGTGGTCCGCCGCGAGGTCGCGATGTTGTGGTCCGGCTTCGTGCTGGTGCCGACGGGCCGCGGCGAGCGGTTGGCGTCCCTGACCCCGGACGAGATCGAGGACGTACTGCACTTCCTCTACGACTGCGGCGCCGTGATGGCCACCAAGACCACCGAGGGCCACCACTTCCGCCGGGTCGCGCTCCAGCGCACGATCCTCGACGCGAAGGGCGAACGGCCCGAGCTCGGGCCGCTGTACGAGCGGCTCATGGCGCGGGCGCACGAGCTGGGCGTCTTCGACGGCGCGCGGCGCACGGTGCGCAGGCCGCCGATGGACGTCTCCTCGGGGCGGGGCTTCGTCTTCATCTCGCACACCGGCGAGGTGCACCCCAGCGGGTTCCTGCCGGTCTCGGCGGGCAACGTGAAGAACCACGCGCTGGCCGACATCTACCGGGGCTCGGCGCTCTTCACCACGCTGCGGGATCCGGAGCTGTTGCGCGGCAGGTGCGGTGCGTGCGAGTTCAAGACGGTGTGCGGGGGTTCGCGGTCGCGGGCCTACGGGTTCACCGGTGACGTGCTGGAGGCCGATCCGTACTGCGCCTACCGGCCGGGGAGCTTCCCCCATCAGGACGAGCTGCGTGTCCTGACCGAAAGCATGAGGCACTGACGCACAGGATTCCCATATGTTTCATATGGGAACATATCGGCCACAGGAGAAGACAATGCGCTCAGTGATCGTCGTCGGCGGCGGCATCAGCGGCCTGGCTGCCGCCTGGCAGCTGCGCGGGCGGGCGGACGTCACCGTCCTGGAGAGCCACGCGAAGGTCGGCGGCAAACTGCGGACCGGCACCATCGCGGGCATCACCGTCGACGAGGGCGCGGAGTCCCTGATGGCCCTGCGGCCCGAGGCCGTCGAGCTCGCGGCGGCGGTCGGACTCGGGGACGCGCTGTGCGATCCCGCGAAGGCCCCCACCACCATCTGGACCAACGGCGGCCTGCGGCCGCTGCCCCCCGGACACGTCATGGGCGTGCCCACCGACCCGGCCGCCCTGACCGGCACCGGACTTCTCTCCCCCGCCGGCGTCGCGCGGGTCGCAGCCGAGGAGACCCTGGAGGCGCCCGCGCTCACCGGGGACTGTTCGGTGAGCGCCTACCTCGCCTCCCGGTTCGGCCAGGAAGCCGTGGACCGGCTGATCGAGCCCCTGCTCGGCGGGATCTACGCCGGGCGCGCCGACCGGCTCTCGCTGCGCGCCGCGATGCCGCGGATCGCGGCCCTCGCCGAACAGGGCGGGCCGCTGCTGCCGGCGCTGCGCCGGATGAAAGCGGCGGGCGCGCCGCGCTCGGCGGCCGTCGCCGTCCAGGGCGTGACCGGCGGCACCGGGCGCTTCCCGCAGGCCGTGGCCGACGCGTGCGGTGCGCGGATCCTCACCGGTACGACGGCCCGCTCGCTCCAGCGGACGCCGGCGGGGCGGTGGCGGGTGCTCGCCATGACGGACGACGGGCCGCTGACGATGGAGGCGGACGCGGTGATCCTCGCGCTGCCGGCCTTCGCGGCGGCCGAGCTCCTGCGGCCGCACTCGCCGCTGGCCGAGGCCGAACTGTCGGGCATCGCGCACGCCTCGACGGCCGTCATCACGATGGCCTTCTCCCGGGCACAGGCGCACTTCCTGCCCCAGGGCAACGGGTTCCTGGTGCCGCCCGTGGACGGGCACACCCTGAAGGCCGCCTCCTTCCTCTCCAACAAGTGGTCCTGGCTGGGGGCCTCGGCGCCGGACACCTTCGTGTTGCGCGCCTCCATCGGGCGGATCGGCGACGAGGAGCTGCTGGACCGGCCCGACCGGCACCTGGTGCGGACCGCGATCGCCGAACTCCACCACGCGGTGGGGCCGATGGGCGAGCCCGTCGCGACGCGCGTGACCCGGTGGGACCGGGGGCTGCCGCAGTACGGGGTGGGGCACCGGGAGCGGGTCGCGCGGATCCGCGAGGCCGCCGGGAAGCTGCCGGGGCTGGCGCTGTGCGGGGCGGCCTACGAGGGGGTCGGCGTGGCGGCCTGCGTAGCCACGGGCCGCGCCGCCGCCCACACCATCCTCCCCACCTGACCCCTGGGCCCCTGGCCCCGCCATTTCAGCCCCGCCGGCGTTTGAGGCGCCCCCGGAGGCCCCACGGCCCGCACCGGCCCACCCAGTTCAGCCCCGCCGCCGGGAACGGCCCGCCAGTTCAGCCCCGCCGGCGTTTGAGGCGCCGCCGGAGGCCCCACGGGCCGCACCGGCCCCACCGGACCTGGCCCGGATCCAGCCCGCTGGGCCCGCCGAGGTGACGCCCGGCTGTGGCCGCGGTTGCCTCCGGCGGCGCCTCAAACGCCGGCGAGGCTGAAACTGGGCACTCCACCGCCGGCGAGGAAAAGGTGACCGGCCCCGGCCGCGCGGCGCCTCAAACGCCGGCGAGGCTGGATCGGGCGCTCCACCGCCAGCGAGGCTGAGGTGGCCGGCCCCCAGGCATGGGCGCTCACACGCCGGCGAGGCCGAGTTCGGCCAGGCCAGGACGGTGGGGGGTACACGAACGGACCATGGCGGGGGCGAGGGGGGGAGGGGGGAAGCAGGATGGGGGCATGCCCACTGCCCCGCGGATCACCGCCGTCGCCGCCCTCGCCGCCGCCCTGTTGTCCACCGGCGCCTGCTCCGACGCCGGCAAGGACACCACCAGGGGCAGGGAGAACGCCCCGGGCGCCCCGGCCGCCCCCGCCTGGAAGCCCTGCCCCGCCCCCTCCGCGGCACAGGGCGCCGGCCAAGCGCCCGGCAAGGACTGGGAGTGCGCCACCCTGGAGGTCCCCGTCGACTACGCCGAGCCCGGCGGCGACACCCTCCCGCTCGCCCTGATCCGCGCCAAGGCCACCGGCCCGGGGTCCGCCCGCATCGGCTCGCTCGTCTTCAACTTCGGCGGCCCCGGCGGCTCCGGCGTCGCCTCCCTGCCCGGCGCCGCCAAGGAGTACACGGCCCTGCGCACCCGCTACGACCTGGTCAGTTTCGATCCTCGCGGGGTCGGCCGCAGCGCCCCGGTGCTCTGCGAGAGCGACGCCCAGCTCGACCGGTACTACGCCGCCGACAACACCCCCGCCACCCCGGCCGAGGAGCAGGCGTACCTGGCCGGGATCAAGACCTACCGGGACGGTTGCGTCCGCAATTCCGGCAAGCTCCTCCCCCACGTCGGCACCGAGAACGCCGCCCGCGACCTGGACCGGCTGCGCCAGGCCCTGGGCGACGAGAAGCTGTACTACTTCGGCATCTCCTACGGCACCGAGCTGGGCGGGGTCTACGCCCACCTCTTCCCGAAGAACGTCGGCCGGGCCGTCTTCGACGCGGTCGTCGACCCGACCAAGACGTCGGAGGAGGGCGCGCTGGGCCAGGCGAAGGGCTTCCAACTGGCCCTCGGCAACTTCGAGCAGGACTGCGTGGACCGCGGGGACGCCTGCCGCCTCCAGGGCAGCACCGCCAAGGAGATCGACGCGAACATCGTCAAGCTCCAAAAGGCCCTGGCCGCCAAGCCCGTCGAGGGCGTGGGCGAACGCCGGCTCACCGCTTCCGCCGCGACCAACGGCATCGCCTACGCCCTCTACTCCAAGGAGGGTTGGCCGCTGTTGGAGCAGGGGCTGGACGAGGCCGAGGGCGGCCAGGGGCAGTTGCTCCTCGTCATGTCGGACGCGCTCAACGGCCGCGACGCCAAGGGCACGTACAACAACATCGGCGCGGCCAACACCGCGATCAACTGCGCGGACTCCAAGGAGCGCTTCACCCTGGAGCAGACGAAGGCCAAGCTCCCGGCCTTCCGCGCCGCCTCCGCCGTCTTCGGCGACTTCCTCGGCTGGGGCCTGCTCGGCTGCACCGACTGGCCGGTCAAGGGGGCCTTCGACACCCCGGACGTGAGCGCTCGGGGCGCCGCCCCGATCGTGGTGATCGGCAACACCGGCGACCCGGCGACCCCGTACGAGGGCGCGCGCAAGATGGTGGAGCGGCTCGGCCCCGGGGTGGGCGTGGAGCTGACCTACAAGGGCGAGGGGCACGGCGCCTACAACAGCGGCAACGCCTGTGTGCAGAAGGCGGTGGACGCCTACCTGCTGAACGGCAAGGTCCCGGCGGCCAAGGCCGTCTGCACCGCGGTCTGAGCCCGGACGCGCGGAAGGGCCCCGCCGCGCGTCGCGCGCGGCGGGGCCCTTCCCGTACGGAGAGCGGGTCGCCTAGTAGATCGGCTTCTCCGGCTCGATCTGGTGGACCCAGCCGATGACGCCGCCGCCGACGTGCACCGCGTCCGCGAAGCCCGCGGACTTCAGGACCGCGAGGACTTCCGCACTGCGGACACCCGTCTTGCAGTGCAAGACGATCCGCTTGTCCTGGGGCAGGTCCTGGAGGGCGGTGCCCATCAAGAACTCGCCCTTGGGGATCAGCTTCGCGCCGGGGATCGAGACGATCTCGTACTCGTTGATCTCGCGGACGTCGATGATCTCGATCGGCTCGTCGTTGTCGATCCACTCCTTGAGCTGCTTGGGAGTGATCGTCGAGCCGGCGGCCGCCTCCTGGGCCTCCTCCGACACGACGCCGCAGAAGGCCTCGTAGTCGATGAGCTCGGTGACGGTCGCGTTCGGACCGCAGACCGCGCAGTCGGGGTCCTTGCGGACCTTGACCTGGCGGTACTGCATCTCCAGGGCGTCGTAGATCATCAGGCGGCCGACCAGCGGGTCGCCGACGCCGGTCAGGACCTTGATGGCCTCGGTGACCTGGATGGAACCGATGGACGCGCAGAGCACGCCCAGCACGCCGCCCTCGGCGCAGGAGGGAACCATGCCCGGCGGGGGCGGCTCCGGGTAGAGGCAGCGGTAGCACGGGCCGTGCTCGGACCAGAAGACCGAGGCCTGGCCGTCGAAGCGGTAGATCGAGCCCCAGACGTACGGCTTGTTCAGCAGCACGCAGGCGTCGTTGACCAGGTAACGGGTCGCGAAGTTGTCCGTGCCGTCGACGATCAGGTCGTACTGGCTGAAGATCTCCATCACGTTCTCGGCTTCGAGCCGCTCTTCGTGGAGGATCACGTTCACGTACGGGTTGATGCCGAGCACGCTGTCGCGCGCCGACTGCGCCTTCGAGCGGCCGATGTCCGCCTGGCTGTGGATGATCTGGCGCTGCAGGTTCGACTCGTCGACCTCGTCGAACTCCACGATGCCGAGGGTGCCCACACCGGCCGCGGCCAGGTACATCAGGGCGGGGGAACCGAGGCCGCCGGCGCCCACCGCGAGCACCTTGGCGTTCTTCAGGCGCTTCTGCCCGTCCATCCCGACGTCCGGGATGATCAGGTGGCGGGAGTACCGACGGACCTCGTCAACGGTGAGCTCAGCAGCTGGCTCTACCAGGGGTGGCAGCGACACGGGCACTCCAGGCGGGTCATCCCCGCACCAGCGGGGAGCATTAAAGTGTTGTTCTGTTCCGCAACACTGCCACGGCCCACTTCATTCCGAGACACTCGTCCCGATCCGCGAGACGATTTCGTCCCAGTACCCGGGCATCGAGGCCCACGGGTCGCTGCCCGCACGCGTTCCGAGCCGGTCCGTGAACCAGATCGTGCCCGCCCCCTGCCACCGGGCGACCCGCACGGCCTCCTCCAGGTGCGTGCGCGGAACCCCGTGCACGAAGTGGCAGAACCGCTCCGGCGGATGGTCCGCCGTCCACTCCGCCACCTGCGACCAGCGGTAGTCGGCCCAGCTCCCGGAGAAGGTGACCAGCTGGTCCGCGGCCTCGGTGTAGCCCTCGTACGGGTGCGTGCCGTGCCCCAGCACCAGGTGCGGGCGGTGCCCGCCGGTCCCCAGCGTGCGCAGGGTGTCCGTCAGCTTGCGCACGGCGTCCAGCCCGGCCCGGTCGGCCGGGGCGCCGGCCAGGTAGAAGCCGCCGACCCGGTACCAGTCGACGAAGCGGTGGGCGTCCGAGACCAGCTCGCCGAAGGACCGCTCACCGTCCCGCATCGCGAGATGGCCGAGCACGGCGGCGCCCGTCTCCCGGAGCCGGACGGCCGCCTGCGAACAGTGCGGGTCGGGCCGCTGCCCGGGGCCGTCCGCCACGTTCAGGACGGCCCAGTGCAGCGGGGTGCCGGGCCGGGACAGCTCGGCCCACTCGGCGGGCGCGACCAGCGGGTGCCCGTACCCGGGGACCCCGAGGCCCAGCCGGCCGGCCCCGGTGGCCGCCTGCCGCGCCCCGGGCGGGGTGGTCAGATGCGGCACGCCGCCTCCATCCAGATGTCCGCGAGCGATTCCTCCAGATTGATCCGGGGCCGCCAGCCGAGCCGGTCGCGGGCCGTGCGGACATCGGCCTGCTGCCAGGTGCCGCAGCCGTCCGGGTACGGGTACGGCGGCGGGGTGGCGGCCAGTTGCTCGGCGGTCGCCTCGGCGCGCGGGGAGCCGATCGCGGCCAGCCCCGCCGGACGGCCGGGGTGCGCGTGCGGCTGCTGCGGGCCGTCGAGCTCGTGGATGGCGCCGCCGTAGCCCGCCACCCGGGCCAGTACGGCGGCCGCGTCGCGCAGTCGGACCGCGCGTCCGGTGCCGATGTTGACGACGCCCTGCGCGGCGGAGAGCGAGGCCGCGTGCACGGCCCGCGCCACGTCGCGCACGTCGACGAAGTCGCGCTGCACGCCGAGGCCGCTGAGCTTCAGCTCCGAGTCCCCGGACTGCATCGCCCGGCGCATCGCCTCGGCGAGCCGGCCGAGCGGGGACCCGGCGGGGGTGCCGGGGCCGACGGGCGAGAACACCCGCAGCACGACCGCGTCGAGGCCGGACCCGAGGACGAGTTCGGTGGCGGCGAGCTTGCTGACGCCGTACGGCCCGCCGGGTCTCGGCACGGCGTCCTCGGCCGTGGACGATCCGGGCTGGCTGGGCCCGTACTCGGCCGCGCAGCCGAGCTGCACCAGCCGGGCCCCGCAGCCGCTGCGGCGCAGCGATTCGCAGACCGTCGCGACGGCGACGGTGTTGTGCCGGGTCAGCTCGCGCGCACCGCCGCGGGTGGCCCCCGCGCAGTTGATCACGACGCCCGGGTGGACGGCGTCGAGGAAGCGGGTGAGCGCGCCGGGGCTGCCGGTCGCGAGGTCGAACCGGACGTCGGCGTCGTCGCCCCGGCCGAGGGCCGTGAGTTGGACGGCGGGGTCGGCGAGCAGCCGGTCCGCGACGTAGCGGCCGAGGTACCCGTTGGCTCCGATCAGCAGCACCCTCATCGCGCGGCCCCGTGGTCGTTTGGCTGGCCGGTCATGTCTTCTTCTCCTTGTTGGCGCGGTCAGGTCTGTGCGTGTGCGGATGCGCGGGAGAGCGCGACCGTGGCGTGGACGAGCAATCCGGCGGCGGCCGCCGCGGCGGCGACCGGGTTCGGGATCAGCGCCACCGCGAGGGCGATGGCGGCCGGGACCCGGTGCGGCGTGTGGCGGACCAGCAGCCGGGTCAGGAAGAGGAGCAACGCGAGCGGCACGGCGACCGCGAGCGGGGCTCCGAGGAGGACGAGCGGGACGGCCGCGAGGGCGGTGAAGCAGAGCGCCGCCCCCACCAGCAGCGGCCGCGCGCCCGCCGCGAAGTCCTCCAGCGCGCGGCTCCCGGCGAGGCGGCGGCGCGCGCGGGCCGTGAAGGCGGCGTCGCACCAGTGCGCGGGGGCGGCCGCGAGGGCCAGGCCCACCCCGAGGGGCGTGCCCAGCGGCGTACCGAGCCGGTACACGGCGTACCCGGTGGCCGCGGCGGCCAGCAGTTGGGGGAGCCAAGGGTGCCGGCGGCCGCGGGGGCGCGGCCGGGCCAGAACGCCGACGGCGAGCGCGACGGCGAGGACGGCCACCCAGGGGGCGGGCCCGCCGAGCAGGTCGGCGCCGAGCGCGAGGGCGCCGGGGACCAGCGCGTACGCCGCCCCCCGCAGCTCCGCCGGGCCCGCGCCGGCCGGGGCGGCGCTCCGGGGGGCGTCGGGGACCTCCCCGCGCGGGACGCGGGCGTAGAGCTCCTCGGCGAGGGAGAAGACGTCCCGGTGGCGGAACCGGGCGGCGGTCCGGTCGGTGATCCCGTGCGCCTCCAGTCCGGCGGCGATCTCCAACGGGTCGACGGCCCGCTCGCACAGCTCCCGGTGCCGGTGCATCAGTGCCTTGACCGGGTCCCCGCTCGCGCGGCGCCGTCCGGTGACGCCCCGGCCCGGGCGCGCGTCGGCGTCCGGCGCGGGCCCGGCGGCCGGGGCGGGCGCCGCCGGGGCGGGCTCGGGCGACGGTTCGGGCGACGGCTCGGGGTCGGCCGGCGGCGGGGGCGCGAGCCGCAGCACGAGCGTGGTCTCCACCGGGTCCGCGCCGGGCTCCGGGTCCGGGTCGGGCGCCGGGACCAGGACCGGGCGCCGGGCCAGGTCGAAGAGGGACGGGGTGGTGTCCGGGTGGGTCGTCATACCGTCGCCTCCGGGGACGCGGCCCACGTCGGGGTGGTCCAGTGGCCCGGCACGCGGGCCTCCGGCGGATGGGTGAAGGGGGCGTCCGCGGGCGGGCAGGCCGCGCCGTCGGCGATCAACTGGAGGTAGATCTCCCGGAAGGCGGCCACGTTCTGCTCGACGGTGAAGAGCTCCAGCGCCCGCGCCCGGGCCGCCGCCCCCAGCCGCCGGGCGCGCTCCGGATCCCGCAGCAGGGTCAGGCAGGCGTCCGCGAGGGCGCGCGGATTGCGCGGCGGGACCACCAGTCCCGTACCGCCGATGACCTCGCGCACCGCCCCCACGTCGGTGGAGACCGTGGCGCGGCCGCAGAACATGGCCTCGACGAGCCGGATCGGGAAGCCCTCGACCACCGAGGACAGCACGGTGACCGGGGCGGAGCCGTAGGCGTCGGGCAGGGCCGGGGTCTCCGGCCCGCCGATCTCCTCGAAGGTGACGGGGCTCTCGCCGACGGTCACCGCGTCCGCCGCCTCGTCGGGGAAGAGCTGGGCCGCGAGCGAGCGGCAGTCGGCCAAGTACCCCGGCGCCGCCGCGGTCGCGAAGATCCGCAGGCGGGTGTCCGGTTCGGCCCGCCGCACCTCCGCGAACGCGTGCAGCAGCGCGATGAGGTCCTTGGCCGGTTCTATCCGGCCGACCCACACCAGGGTGGCCGGGTCGCCGTGGTCGGCGGCCTCCCCGACGGTGGCGAATCGGTCCGCCTCCATGCCCGGGTAGACCGTCCGCAGCCGCTCCCGGCCGGCACCGCACTTCTCCTGCCAGCGCCGCGCGTGCGCGTTGCCGGGGGTGAGCAGGTCCGCCCGGGCGTAGATCTCGGCGGCGAGGCGGACCTGGAAGGCGCCGAGCAGGGCCCGCAGGGCCGGGCGTTCCTCCGCGTGCTCCAGGTAGTGCGCCCGGAGCTGGACGCCGTACTCCGTGACCAGCAGCGGGACTCCGAAGAAGCGTTTGGCCACCAGCCCGGGCAGTGCGGCCAGCCCGCCCGCCGCCGCGTGGCAGACGTCCACGGCGCCGAGTTCCTCGTACCAGTCCAGGCTGAGCGGGCGCAGCGCGCGCTCCAGCTCGTCGACGAAGGCGAGCAGGTCGGGCACCTGCGCCGCCCGGACGGCGCGGCTCGCGCCCGGTGCCCGGCAGCCGGCCTCGACGGCCCGCACCGCGGTCTCGGAGCGCACGGCCGCGTACAGGCCGCCCTGGTCCCGGGCGAGTTCGGCGAGCCCGTACAGCCCGGCGGCGAACGCCTCGGCGTCGGCGGCGGCGATCCCGCGGACCAGGTCCGTGAAGCAGGCCAGGAAACGGCGCCGCTCGCGGCGCGAGTAGCTGCGGCCGTCGTCGTCGGGGGCCCACAGGGAGGCCGTCCGCACCCGTGTGACGTGGGCGGGCAGCGGCACCCGGCCGCGCTCCTCCTGCCCGGCGCTGCGGCTCAGCGCGTACAGCTCGAACTCGTGCTGCGGAAGCCCGCGCACCAGCCGGTCGCACCAGAGCCTCGCTTCGCCCGTCGCATACGGATAACCACCTTCCGTGAGCAGTGCGATCCGCACGAGTGGCACCCCCGATCTCCCGTTCAGGCGGCCTCCGTCGGTCCGGTGACCCGCCGCGAGAACTCAAGCGGATATGCCGAAGGCGCGACGGACGGTTGTCCGTCGCGCCACCGGAAGGGGTGAAGAGTCGTAACTTTCCCGTACGGTTCGCGTTCGACCGCGCTAAGACTGGTGCGCTGCCTGGTACACGGCCTACTGCGCGGGCTGGTGCGCGGCCTCCTTCTGCCGGGCCCGGGCGGCGCGCCGTTCGGCGGCCAGGGTCGGGTCCAAGGAGGGCACGGCCGCCAGCAGTTGCCGGGTGTAGGCGTGCCTCGGCCGGTCGTAGACCTCGTCCACCGGGCCCTCCTCGACGACCTCGCCGCGGCGCATGACCACGACCCGGTCGCTGACCTGCCGGACCACGGCGAGGTCGTGCGCGATGAAGACGAGCGCGATGCCGCTCTCCCGCTGGATCTCCGCGAGCAGGGCGGTGACCTGGGCCTGCGTGGTGACGTCGAGCGCGGAGACCGGCTCGTCGCAGACGATCAGCCGCGGCCGGGGGGCGAGCGCCCGGGCGATCCCGACCCGCTGGCGCTGGCCGCCGCTGAACTCGTGCGGGTAGCGGTCGTGGTGCGCCGCCTCCAGCCCGACCCGGAGAAGGAGTTCGCCGACGCGGGCCCGGATGGCGGCCTCGTCGCGCTCGCCGGCCGCGCGCAGCGGGTCGGCGATGGACTCGCCGATGCTGCGGCGCGGGTTGAGGGAGGAGACCGGGTCCTGGAAGACCATCTGGACGCCGGGGGCGATGCCGGAGGTCTCGCGGCCCTCGTGGCGGACGGTGCCGGAGGTGGGCTCCAGCAGCCCGACGAGCATGCGCCCCAGGGTGGACTTGCCGCTGCCGCTCTCGCCGACGATGCCGAGGGTCTCGCCCGCGGCGACGGTGAGGGAGACCCCGTCGACCGCGGTGACCCGCTTGCCGCGCCGCCCGAACTCCCGCCGCAGGCCGACCGCTTCGACCACGGGCGTACGCTCCCCCGCGGGCGCGCCGGCGGTGCGCGGGGCGTCCAGCCGGGGCACGGCCGCGAGCAGCTCCTTCGTGTACGGGTTCCCGGGCGCGGCCAGCACCCGCGCCACCGGGCCGTGCTCCACGGCCCGCCCGTGGCGCATCACGAGCAGCTCGTCCACGCTCTCGGCGGCCACTCCCACGTCGTGGGTGACGAGCAGCAGACCGAGGCCGCGCTCGGCCCGCAGCCCGTGCAGCAGGTCGAGGATCTGGGCCTGCACGGTGACGTCGAGCGCGGTGGTCGGCTCGTCGGCGACGAGCAGCCGGGGTTCGCAGGCCAGCGCCATGGCGATGAGGGCGCGCTGGCGCATGCCGCCGCTGAACTCGTGCGGTCGGGCGCGCGAGCGGCGCACGGCGTCCGCGATGCCCACCCGGTCCAGCACCTCGACCGCCCGGGCGCGCGCGGCGCGCCGGGAGACGTCGGCGTGCACCCGGTAGACCTCGGCGATCTGGTCGCCGATGGCGTAGTAGGGGTCGAGGGAGGTGAGCGGGTCCTGGAAGACCATCGCGGCGACGCCCCCGCGCAGCGCGCGCAGCGCGGCGGGCGGGGCGGACCCGACGTCGGTGCCGCCCACCCGGACCGTGCCGGAGAGCCGGGCGCCGGTCCCGTGGTGCAGGCCGAGCAGGGCGGCGGCGACGGTGGACTTGCCGCTGCCGGACTCGCCGACGACGGCGAGCGCGCGCCCGGGTTCCAGCCTGAAGGAGATCCCGTCCACGGCCCGTACGTACTCCCCCGGCCCGCCGACGGGGAAGTCGACGGCGAGGTCGACCACCTCGACGAGCGCCTCGGCCGGGGGCGGGGTCGGGGTCGAGGTCGGGGGCGTGGGCGTCGTTCCGGTCATGTGAGCACCACCCTGCGGTCGGCGGCGGCGTACAACAGGTCGGCCACGGCGCCCGCGATGACGACGGCGGCGCCGGTGACCAGCACCACCCCCACCACGACGGGCAGGTCCACGACCCGGACCCCGTCGATCAGGGTCTTGCCGAGCCCCGGGATGCCGAAGAGCGACTCGGTGAGCACCGCGCCGCCGAAGAGGGTGCCGAAGTCGACCGCGCTGAGCGCGACGACCGGCGCCACCGCTCCGCGCAGCGCGTGCCGGGTGACCACGCGCCGCTCCGCCACGCCGTAGGCGCGGAAGGTGCGGATGTGGTCCTCGGCCAGCGTCTCCAGGGTGGAACTGCGGGTCAGCCGAGCGTATTTGGCGCTCTCGAAGAAGCCGAGGACGAGCCAGGGCAGCAGCATGTTCCAGGCCCACTGCTCGGGGTCCTCGCCGAAGGGCACGTAGGTGGGGAACGGCAGCCACTGGAGGTAGGCGCACACGACCATCAGGGCCAGCAGGCCGAGGATGAAGACGGGGGTGCCGGTCCCGGCCAGGGTGAGCACGGTCAGCACCCGCTCGGTGATCCCGCCGCGGCGCAGCGCGGAGAGGAGTCCGGTGCCCACCCCGACGGCGAGCCAGATCACGAGGGTGCCCACCGCGAGCGAGGCGGTGGCGGGCAGCCGCTCCAGGAGGAGCTCGGTGACCTGCTGGTCGTTCTGGTAGGAGAAGCCGAGGCAGGGCGCGTCGCAGTGGACGAGCGCGGCGCCGCCGGAGTAGTCCCGGCCGGCCACGATGCCCTGGAGGAAGTGCAGGTACTGGACGACCACGGAGTCGTTCAGCCCGAGCTGTTCGCGGACCTGGGCGATCTGCTGCGGGTTGCAGCGTTCGCCGCAGGCGAGCCGGGCGGCGTCGCCGGGGGCGAGGTAGAAGAGGAGGTAGACGGCCACGGACAGGGTGAGCAGCACCAGCAGGGCGCCACCGGTCCGTTTGAGGACGAAGCCGATCACGCCCGTCGCTCCTTTCTCGACCCGATCCGCAGGCGGGATTCCTCGCGCGGGTCGAGGGCGCTGCGGACGGCGTCGCCGAGCACGGTGAAGGCGAGGGTGGTGACGAAGAGCAGCCCGGCGGGCAGCAGGACGTACATCGGGTCGGCGCGGAACCAGGTCTGGGCCGAGGAGAGCATCTGCCCCCAGGAGGGGGTCGGGGGTTTGACGCCGACGCCGAGGAAGGACAGCGAGGCCTCGGCGACGATGCTGATGGGCAGCAGGATCGCGGCGAAGGTGATCAGCGGCGCCGCCAGCGAGGGCAGCAGCTCGCGACGGGCGACGCGCAGCCGGCCGCTGCCGCCGAGCCGGGCGGCGGCGACGAAGTCGAGGCCGCGCAGGGCGAGCGCCTGGGCGCGGACCATGCGGGCGGTCTGGCCCCAGCCGAGCAGCCCGATGATCAGGACGAGCAGCAGCGGGCGCGGGAAGTCCGCGGGGACCACGGCGGTGAGCGCGATCCCGAGGACGATCGCCGGGAGGCCGAGCATCACGTTGGTGAGCCAGTCGATGACGAGGCCCACGGGCCGGCTGCCCAGTGCGGCGGCGAGTCCGGCCACCAGCCCGGTCAGCACCTGGACGGTGGTGGCCCCGATGGCGACGAGCAGCGAGATCCGGGCGCCGTGGGCGAGCCGGGTGAAGAGGTCGCGGCCGGTGCCCGGTTCGACGCCGAGCCAGTGGTCGCCGGAGACCCCGCCGAAGGAGCCGAGGGGGACCCCGCCGCGGGCCGAGTCCACGAGGTCGTCGTGGTAGGCGTTCGGGTCCTGGCCCGCGAGGTGGGCGAGCAGGGGCGCGGCGAGGGCGACGAGGACGAGCACGGCCAGCACGACGGCCGCCGCGAGGGCGCCGGGACGGCGGCGCAGCCGCCGCCAGACCTGGCGCGCGGCGCCCGCGGCCGGGGTGGTGACCCCGGCCGCGGACGCCGATCGTTCGGATATGAGCGTCACTTGACCGAGACCTGCGAGATGTCGAGGACGCCGGTCCAGTCGCTGATGACGACGCCCTTGACGTCCTTGCCGACGAGCCGCTTGTAGACCGGGTGGAAGAGCGGGACGTCCAGGGCCTGCTCACCGATCTTCTTGTCGAGGGCGCCCCAGCGCTTGCCCGCCGCGGCGAGGTCGGTCAGCTTCGCGATCTCGTCGATCTCGGTGTTGACGGCCGGGTCGTCGAGCTGGGCGTGGTTGTAGTTGGAGCCGTCCTTGACGATCTGGCGACCGTCGAAGATCGGGGCGAGGAAGGGGGCGCCGGAGGGCCAGTCGGCGCCCCAGCGGGAGAGGAAGAAGCCGGGGGTGTTCTTGACGTCCCAGCGCTTCTCGTTGAAGGCGTTGTTCTCCAGGCCCTCCAGCTTGACCGTGATCCCGGCGGCGGCCAGCGCCTGCTGCACGGCGGTGGCGACCTCGGGGCTGGTCTGCCGGTTCTGCGCGGTGGAGTGGGTCAGCGTGATGGTGAGCCCGTCCTTGAAGCCGGCCTCGGCCAGCAGCTGCTTGGCCTTGGTCGGGTCGCCGGTCTTCCCCGCGGGGAAGTGGTCGTAGGCGGCGTGGCCGAAGGCCTCGCGCTCGGGCAGGAAGGTGGTGGCGGGCTCGGCCAGCGCGGAGCCGCCCGCCGCGTTGATCACGCTGGTGCGGTTGATCGCGTACGAGATGGCCTGGCGCACCTTCGGGTTGTCGAAGGGGGCCACCTTCGGGTTGAAGGCCAGGTAGTTGATGTAGCCGAAGTGGCCGGTGCCGACCCGGGCGGCGAGGTTCTTGTCGGCGCCGATCTGGGCGAGTTCGGCCGGTCCCAGGTTGGTGTCGGTGGTGATGGCGGCCGCGTCGGCGCCGGAGCTGGTGGAGAGCCGCTGGTTGATGACCGCGGAGTCCAGGCCGGAGCGGACGTCGATCCTGTCCGGGTAGGCCTTGCGCTCCTCGTCGGTCTTCGGGTCCCAGTTCTCGTTGCGCTCCAGGGTCAGGCGTTCGCCGTCGTTCTCGTTCTTGACCACCTTGTACGGGCCCGAGGACACCGGGTGCTCCTCGTACTTGACCCCGGTGTCCTTGGCCTTGGGGACCGGCGCGAACTGGGTCTGGGTGGCCACGAAGGGGAACTCGCCCTCGGGCTTGCGCAGCTTGAAGGTGATGGTCTTCGCGTCGGGCACGACGATCGAGTCGAGGCCCTTGCCGCCGTCCTT
This sequence comes from Streptomyces sp. NPDC098789, assembly GCF_044759975.1. Classification (NCBI taxonomy): domain Bacteria; kingdom Bacillati; phylum Actinomycetota; class Actinomycetes; order Kitasatosporales; family Streptomycetaceae; genus Streptomyces; species Streptomyces sp. NPDC098789. The sequence goes on along the minus strand of NZ_JBIWAJ010000001.1, from coordinate 297,835 downwards.
GTACGGGCCCTGGTAGGTGTCCCCGCCGACCAGCCAGTCCCTCAAGTAGGGCGCCCCGCCGGAGAGTTCGGCGGCGAAGGAGCGCTCGATGCCGTACTTGACGTCGGCGGTGGTGATCGGGGTGCCGTCCTCGTACTTCAGCCCGTCCTTGAGCGTGTACGTCCACTCGGTGGCGTCGGCATTGGCCTTGCCGGTGTCGGTGGCGAGGTCGGGCACCACCTTGGCGCCGGGGGCGCCGTCCTCGCGGTTGCGGGTGGTGAGCGTGCGGAAGACCAGCGAGGGGACGTTGCCGCCGCCGGAGGTGTACAGACGGGCCGGGTCGAAGTCGCTCTGCGGCTCGTTGTTGAGGACGGTCAGCGTGCCGCCCTTCTGCTGCGAGCCGGTGGCGCCGGACGCGGCGCCGCCGGAGCTTTCCCCGTCGCTGCCCTTGGGGCCGCAGGCCGCGGCGCCCCCGGCCAGTACGAGGCTGACGGTGACCGCGGCCAGGCGGCGCGATATGTGGGAGTGACGGAACATCGGAAAAGGGACCTCTCGGCGTGATGGGTCGAACGGGAAGGGCCGCGCGAGGGGCGACGTCCGACCGTCCGGCCACCCGGCCGTCAGGCCGACCGAAAGGGGAACAGGGACATGCGGAGCCGCACCCGCGGGCAGGGAGTGCCCGGGCGCGGCGGAATGACGTGAAGAGGGGTCGTCGCGCGCTCAGGCAGGCGTCAGCGACAGAGGATGTCGGCCACGCTGTGCGCGGCCACACCGAGGAGCGCCAGCTCTATGGCGGCGCTCGCGGTCATGGTGTGGTGGTGCGACATGCGGAGAACCATTGCCGACCATCGAACACCTTGTCAATCCGGCCCCGCACCCCCCACCACCACGGACCTGGTCAACTGGTCGGGTAGACCCAGGGGTTGGGCTTGCAGGAGATTCCGTCGATGTCGAGCGACTTCGTCTGCTGCTGCATGATCGGCGCGAGCGCGCCCGGCGTCCTGCAGCTCACGTGGTCGTGTCCGAGCCGGTGCCCGACCTCGTGGTTGATGAGCATCTGGCGGTAGGCGTACATCTGGTCCTGGCCGTAGGTCGGCGAGCCCTGTGCCCAGCGGAAGGCGTTGATCATCACGCGCTCGGTGGACGCGGAGTCGCAGGACACGTTGTCGACGGTCGTGTCGAGGCTGGACTTCGCGCACCACACCCCGGTGGTGCCCGGGCTGGCCAGGGTGATCGCGAAGTCGGCCGTCCCCGAGGCGACCCGCTCGAAGCGCATGTCGCCGTCGTGCGCCCAGCTGCGCGGATCGTTCAGGGTGCGCTGGACGGCCTCGGCGAAGAGGTCCGCGTCCAGGCCGAGGCCCTGTTCCACGTCGACCCGGTAGCGGACGAGGCGTCCCTTGCCGGGGGCCGGTGCGCCGGTGGAGACCGTGTCGAAGGTGCCCGGGCCGGCGAGGTTCGCGGCGATCGGGTAGGGGTCGGCCATCTTCTGCTCGTACGTCTTGACGACCGCCTGCTGACCACCGCCCACCGCGGGCGCGTCGGGCGTCGCGCGGCCGTCGGAACGGGAGGCCGCGGACTGGCCGGGGGCGGCCCGGTCGGCGGCGGTGTCGCCGGCGCTCTGCACGCCGAGGTGGCTGCCGCCGTCGTCGCCCACGACCTGCCCGGCCACGACGACCGCGAGGACGGTGGTGACGGCCGCGGCGGCCATGCCGGTGTAGGTGCGGACCTTGCGGCCCCGGGTCGCCGGGGACCGCTTGACCGGCGTCGAGCGCGAGCCGCGGCGGGGCGGGGGCACCCGGCGGTGCGAGCCGGTCGAGGGGCCGCCGCCCGCGGGGTGCGCGGAACCGGCGCCCGGCACCGCGGCCCGGGGCGTCGCGGCCTCGGGGAAGACGGCGGTATCGGGGAACACGGCGGTATCGGGCGCTTCGGCCTCGGGGAAGACGGCGGCCGCGGTGGCCACGGCGGCCCGGTACGCCGCGGCGGCCGGGGCCGGCGCGGGGCTCCCGTACGCGGCGGGGCTCCCGTACGGCGCGCCGCTCCCGTACGCCGCCGGGGCCGGGGCCTGCGCGGGGACACCGGGGGCGGGGGACGGCGCGGGGTGGCTGCGGGGAACGGCGCGCCAGTCGCCGTACGCCCCGCCGGGCTCGTGGATCTCGGGGTGGCCGGCGCGCGCCGCGGGCGCGGGCTCGTTCGCGTACCCCTGGTGGCTGGCCGTGGGCTCGGGCCGGTGCCGGTGCCCGCTCCCGGAAAGGGGTGCGGCGGCCGCGGCTTCCGGGTGCGCGGAAGCCGGGTCGGGGCCGCCCTGGTCACCGTGGACCGGGCGGGGAGGAGCGGAGTCCTTGCGACTATGTCGTCCCACCGGTGCTCAGCCTCTGCCGTCTTCGTCTCGTACGTCGTTCTGCCCGGCGGTGCCCAGCAGGTCCCGGAAGGCCGATGCCACGACCTCGGGGTGCTCCATCATCGCCACGTGCCCGGCCTCGGGCAGGCACAGCAGCCGCGAGCCCCGGAAGGAGGCCGCCGCCTTGTGCGCCATGCGGTACGAGACCAGTTGGTCCCTGCCACCGTAGACCAGCAGGGTCGGCGCGAGGACCCGCTCGGCCTGGCGCCACAGCCCGTGCTGTCCGCCGAGCGTGTAGGCGTCGACGATTCCGCGCGAGGAGCGGGCGAGCGCCTCCCAGAAATAGGGGAGCCGCATCCGCCGTTCGGTCTCCTCCACGGCGTGCCGGAAGCCCTCGGACGTCACCCGTGAGGGGTCGCCGTAACAGAGCCCCATCACCCCGCGGGTGCGCTGTTCGGCGGTCAGGTCCCGGCTGAGGCGCGCGAAGAGCGGCGCGACGCCCGGGACCGCGAGCAGCGCGGTGGGCACGGCGGAACGCTGCACCCGCAGCTCGGGCAGGGCGGGCGAGATCAGCGTCAGCGTGCGGACGAGGTCGGGCCGCACCGCGGCGACGCGGGTGCTGACGGCCCCGCCGAGCGAGTTCCCGACGAGGTGCACGGGCCCCCGCCCCGCGGCGTCCAGGTGCCGGATGACCGCGCGGGCCATGGCGGTGACCGAGTAGTCCCGGTCGGCGGGCGGCGGGGAGGTCCCGAAGCCGGGGAGGTCGACGGCCTCGCCGTCGACGGTGTCCTCCAGCAGCGCCATCAGCGCCGACCAGTTCTGCGAGGAGCCGCCGAGTCCGTGGACGAAGAGGGCCGGCGCGAGTCCTTCGCGCACGGGCGGCCGCGAGCGGACGGTCAGCGTCAGACCGGGCAGCGACGCGCTGCGCAGCCGCTCCCCGTCGGCCACGCGGACGGCGCCCACCAGGCCCGATGGTTCGGCGGCGGAGCGTACACCGGGCAGCTCGGTCGAAGACATGGGCGCAATGTTACGAGAGGATCACGTCCGGAACCGTGTGTTCGCCATCACAGAGCCGTATAGCGCCCGGCCCCGGAGGCTCCTACGCTCGAAGGAGGAGGCGGGAATTCCAGAGGAGACGAAGGTAATGAGGGGAATGAGGGGAACCACATGACGGTCGACCCTGCGGAACCGGAGACCTTCCGGGACCTCGTGCGGGAAGCACCGGGACCCGAGGCTCCCGAGGCGGACGCGGCGGAGCAGCGCACCGAGCTGACCCCGCTCGACGACGATCCGGTCATCGCGGCCGATCCCGGCCGAGCGGCGGACGGGGACGCGGCGGAGCAGGCGCGCGTGGTGGCCCTGGACGAGGACGACTACCGCTGACCGGGCCGACCGCGACCGACCCGGGCTGACCAGCGGCGCTTGCCGGCGTCCGTACCGCGAGAAAACTCGGCCCGGACCCCCCGGATTCGGTTACCGAAAAGTACGATGGCGGGCGCGGCGCACTGCGCCGCAGGGTTCCGAGAGAAAGTGGGAGGCGGCGTGACAGCCATCGAGCAGACCGAGGCGGCGCGCCCGCGGGGCACCCGACTGCCGCGCCGAGCCCGACGCAACCAGCTCCTGGGCGCGGCCCAGGAAGTGTTCGTCGCCCAGGGCTACCACGCGGCGGCGATGGACGACATCGCCGAGCGCGCGGGCGTCAGCAAGCCGGTGCTCTACCAGCACTTCCCGGGCAAGCTGGACCTGTACCTGGCCCTGCTGGACCAGCACTGCGAGTCGCTGCTCCTGGCGGTGCGCACCGCGCTGGCGTCGACCACCGACAACAAGCTGCGCGTGGCCGCGACGATGGACGCGTACTTCGCGTACGTCGAGGACGAGGGCGGCGCCTTCCGGCTCGTCTTCGAGTCCGACCTGACCAACGAGCCGTCCGTGCGCGAGCGGGTCGACCGGGTCTCCCTCCAGTGCGCCCAGGCGATCTCGGAGGTCATCGCCGAGGACACCGGCCTGTCGACGGACGAGTCGATGCTGCTGGCCGTGGGCCTGGGCGGGGTCTCGCAGGTCGTGGCCCGGTACTGGCTGTCCAGCTCCAGCCCGGTCGCCCGGGACACCGCGGTCGGCCTGCTGACCTCGCTGGCCTGGCGCGGCATCGCGGGCTTCCCGCTGCACGGCACCGACGGCCACTGACCGCGCACGACGCACCCGTCGGCGCACCTGTTCGCTGCCAGCGTGTCGGCTGTACGCCATTCGCGTCGCCTCCGCGGGCTAGGGTGGGGGCGAGTACGGCGCGGTGATCGCGCGAACCGGATCGTCGGAGGGACAAAGCCGTGGAGGTCAAGATCGGCGTGCAGCACGCACCCCGGGAGATCGTGCTGGAGAGCGGCCTGAGCGCCGACGAGCTCGAGAGCATCGTCGCCGACGCACTGTCCGGCAAGACGCAGCTGCTCAGCCTCACCGACATCAAGGGCCGCAAGGTCCTGGTGCCGGCCGACCGCCTGTCGTACGTCGACCTGGGCGAGCCCAGCATCCGCAAGGTGGGCTTCGGCGCGCTCTGAGGAGCGAAGAGAACCGAACGCGACGGCCCGGTGGTTGACCCCACCGGGCCGTTTCTCTTTCTTCCGCTTCGGGTAGGACGCCTGTGATCCGATTTGCCCTGACCTGCGGGAGGGACCTCATCATGCTGCTGGAAGCGCTCGGCTCAGCCCTGCTCGGTCTCGCCTTGGCCGCCGCGGCCCTCAGAATGCTCCCGACGCGCCTGCCCTCATCCAGAACCGTGCTGGTCAGCGCGGCATTGGGGGCGTTGTTCGGGTCGTACCTCACGCACTACGCGCTGGGCCCGGGACACACCACGCCGAGCGCCACCATCCTCGGTGGGGCGCTCGTGTCGGCGGTGGTCCTCTCCCTCCTGCTGCGGCCCGCGCGGCGGCCCGGGAGGACGTCCGGCCGGACTCCGTTTTCGGTCCCGGCGGGCTGATGAATAGCTGACGAACACCTAGTGCTGTGGCCGGAAAGGTTTGCCGGGTCGCGGTGTCCGGTGCGGTACATCGCAAGGCGGAGGGCCACGGCTCGTACTGGACGTACTTGCGTGGTCCGACAACGCCGCGAGGTGCCGTGCCGGGCGCCGCGACACGGCGAACCTTTCCGGTCACAGCACTACCGGTCATGGCGGTGGCCCCGAAGCGGACATCCGCTGCGGGGCCACCGTCATGACCGGCCGGGATCCGGCCGGCGGGCGGGCGTCGTCAGGCCGCGAGGCCGAGGGCCGCCATCCGCTTGGTGTGCGCCTTGGTGATGCGGGTGAACATCTCGCCGACGGCCGCGAGGTCGAAGCCCGCGGCCATCCCGTCCACCCCGCCGACGAGCATGGTGGAGAGCGCGTCGCGCTCGGCGACCACGCGCTGCGCCTGCGAGAGCGCCTCGCCCATCAGGCGGCGGGCCCACAGCGCGAGGCGGCCGCCGCAGCGCGGGTCGGCCTCGATCGCGGCGCGCACCTTCTCGACGGCGAAGCCGCCGTGACCGGTGTCGTCGAGCACGGCGAGCACGAGGGCGCGGGTGTCGATGTCGAGGTGGGTGGCGACCTCGCGGTAGAAGTCACTGGCGATCGAGTCGCCGACGTAGGCCTTGACCAGGCCCTCCAGCCAGTCCGACGGCGCGGTCTGGCGGTGGAAGTCGTCCACGCCCTTGGCGAAGGGCTCCATGGCGCCGGTCGGCTCGGCGTCGATGGCCGCGAGCCGGTCCCGCAGCCGCTCGAAGTGGTGGAACTCGGCGGACGCCATCTTGGCCAGCTCGGCCTTGTCATCGAGGGTGGGCGCGAGCTTCGCGTCCTCCGCGAGTCGCTCGAAGGCGGCCAGTTCTCCGTACGCGAGGGCGCCGAGCAGGTCCACGACGGCGGCCCGGTACTGCGGCGAGGCGGAGGCCTCGGACCAGTTCTGGGCGGCGATGCCGGCGTTCGCGCCGGGATCGTCGGCTGCGGCGGGCGATGCGTTTTCTACGGTCGACATGCTCCGCACAATAGCCCGCTCGGGCCCCGTGGAAACCACGTGCCCACCACACGGGAGCCCGCCGCGAAACCGGTGGTCCGACCCGCACGCCGGTGTCGACCTGGTGAATTCACCCGACACAGCTGCGCGATTCCGGGGTACAGTGGTAATGCGCCTGCCGGATACTCGGCGGGCCGTCCCAATGAGGATGCCCGGTCGGTGGCCCGATCGGCTCCAACCCCGACCGCCCTCGGCGTGGTGTGTGCGTTCATGCGCATCGCCCACGAGGGGCCCCCTCAGCGGCATGAGCGCTTGAGCGAAGGCCCGTGGTCCCGCGCAGCTTCCGTACACAGCAGTACTGCAAGCCTGGCACGGTACGACCCCCTTCGCCGCCTCGGGCCGCGTCTCACAGAAGAGGCAGCACCCTGACTACGTTCCGAGACCTCGGGATCTTCCCCGAGACCGCCGAAGCCCTTGAAGCCGTCGGCATCGTGTCCCCCTTCCCGATCCAGGAGATGACCCTCCCCGTCGCCCTCACCGGCACGGACGTCATCGGCCAGGCCAAGACCGGTACCGGCAAGACGCTCGGTTTCGGCCTTCCCCTGCTGGAGCGGGTCGTCGTCCCCGCGGACGTCGAGGCAGGCCGGGCCCGCCCCGACCAGCTGACCGACGCCCCGCAGGCCCTCGTGGTGGTTCCGACCCGCGAGCTCTGCACCCAGGTGACCAACGACCTGCTGACCGCGGGCAAGGTCCGCAACGTCCGCGTCCTCGCCATATACGGCGGCCGCGCGTACGAGCCGCAGGTCGAGGCGCTCAAGAAGGGCGTCGACATCATCGTCGGCACCCCGGGCCGCCTGCTCGACCTGGCCGGGCAGAAGAAGCTCGACCTGTCGCACATCAAGGCCCTCGTCCTGGACGAGGCCGACGAGATGCTCGACCTGGGCTTCCTGCCCGACGTCGAGCGGATCATGAGCTACCTGCCGCCGAAGCGTCAGACCATGCTGTTCTCGGCGACCATGCCGGGCGCGGTCATCGGCCTGGCCCGCCGGTACATGACGCAGCCGACGCACATCCGCGCCGTCTCCGAGGACGGCGAGGGCGCGACCGTCGCCAACACCGCGCAGCACGTCTTCCGCGCGCACAACATGGACAAGCCGGAGCTCGTCTCCCGCATCCTGCAGGCCGAGGGCCGCGGGCTCGCCATGATCTTCTGCCGCACCAAGCGCACCGCGGCCGACATCGCCGAGCAGCTCGAAAAGCGCGGCTTCGCGTCCGGCGCCGTCCACGGCGACCTGGGCCAGGGCGCCCGCGAGCAGGCGCTGCGCGCCTTCCGCAACGGCAAGGTCGACGTGCTGGTCTGCACCGACGTCGCCGCCCGCGGTATCGATGTCGAGGGTGTCACCCACGTCATCAACTACCAGACCCCCGAGGACGAGAAGACCTTCCTGCACCGCGTGGGCCGCACCGGCCGCGCGGGCAAGAAGGGCATCGCCGTCACCCTGGTCGACTGGGACGACATCCCGCGCTGGCAGCTGATCAACAAGGCGCTGGAGCTGGACTTCCACGACCCGGTGGAGACGTACTCCACGTCCCCGCACCTGTACGAGCAGATGAACATCCCGGCCGGCACCAAGGGCATCCTGCCGCGCGCCGAGCGCACGCGGGCCGGCCTGAAGGCCGAGAACCTGGAAGACCTGGGCGAGACCGGCGGCCGCGGTGGCCGTGGCGGTCGCGGCCCGGCCGCCGCCGCCGCTCCGGTCGCCGAGGAGCGTCCCGAGCGCACCCGCACGCCGCGTCAGCGCCGCCGCACCCGTGGCGGTTCCGAGGCCGAGGGCGCCGTGGCCGTGGAGAGCCCGGCCGTGGAGAGCTCGGCCGTGGCCGTGGCCGCTCCGGTGAGCCCGGTCGCCGAAGCCCCGGTCGCCGACGAGGCGCGCAAGCCGCGCCGCCGCCGCACCCGTGGCACGGCGCCCGCCGCCGTCACCGAGGCGCCCGCCGCCGCGGTGACCGAGGCGCCCGCGGTCACCCGCACCCCGGCCATGCGCACCCCGATCACCCGCGCACCGGCCACCCGCACCTCGGCCACGCGCACCCCGGCCAAGCTCGAACCGCTCGCGCCGTTCGTCCCGGCCGTGGCCGAGGTCGACTTCCAGATGGCGCCGCTGGTCGAGCCCGCCCCGGTCCGCAGGGCCACCCGCGCGCCCCGCAAGGCGCCGGCTCCGGTGACCCGTACGGTCGCCAAGGCCGCCGTGGTCGAGGCGCCCGTCGCCGTGGCCCCCGCGGTCGCCGTGGTCGCCGTGGTCGAGGAGGCTCCGGTCAAGCCGAAGCGCACCCGGACCCGCAAGGTCGCCGAGGCCGCCCCGGTCGCCGAGGCCGCCGCGGTCGCCACCGAGGACGCTCCGGTCAAGCCGAAGCGGACCCGGACCCGCAAGGCCGCCGCCGCCCCCGAGGCGTAGGCACCCGTTCCACCGGACGGCCCCGCTCCCCCCTTCCGAGGGGGGAGCGGGGCCGTCCGCGCATCCCGGCGCAGTGCCCGGGCGGCGCTGCCTACGGGCCGGTAACCTCTGGCCATGAGCAAGCCGCCGCGCCTCACCCTGCCGCCCCACGCCCGCGCCCGGTCCCTGAGCACCGACCGGGGCGCGTTCGCCGTACACGAGGCCGGTGAGCCGCTGCGCGGCACCGCCTTGCTGGTCCCCGGGTACACCGGGAGCAAGGAGGACTTCATCGGCCTGTTGGAGCCCCTGGCGACGGCCGGGTACCGGGTCGTCGCGGTGGACGGGCGCGGGCAGTACGAGAGCGCCGGGCCGCGCGACGAGGACGCCTACACCCTGGCCGAGCTGGGGCGGGACCTGCTGGCCCAGGCGGCCGCGCTGGACGCCGGCGACCGCCCGGTGCACCTGGTCGGCCACTCGCTGGGCGGTCTGGTCGCCCGCGCCGCCGTCCTGCGCGACCCGGCCCCCTTCGCCTCGCTCACCTTGATGAGCAGCGGCCCCGCCGCCATCGACGCCGGCCAGCAGGACCGTACGAAGCTGCTCGTGGCGGCGCTGGAGATGCTGCGGGAGGACATGCCCGCCGTGTGGGCGGCCATGCGCGCCCAGGATCCCGTGGACGCGGCGCCGGACGGCGAGGAGCTGGCGGAGTTCCTGCGGGGGCGCTGGCTGGCGACCGTACCGGAACAGCTGATCGCGACCGGGCGGATCCTGATCTCCGAGCCCGACCGGGTGGCCGAGCTGGCCGCGGTGGAGCTGCCGAAGCTGGTGCTGTCGGGGGCCGTGGACCAGGCGTGGCCGGTGCCGTGGCTGGACGCGATGGCCGCCCGCCTCGGGGCCCGGCGGGCCGTCATCGAGGGCACCGAGCACTCCCCCAACGCGGAGGATCCGGCGGCGACGGCCCGGGCCCTGACGGCCTTCTGGGCAGACTTCGACGGGTCAATCCTTAGCAAGTGAAAAAATTTCCTTAGCGTAGGGAATGTTTGCCTCCTACACTTCGTTGGAACACATGCAAGGAGAACACCGACGAAGGGAGAAGCCGATGCGCTTCGAGATTCTGCGCCTGGACGATGTCGACGGAACCGCCGTGGACAGCACCGTCGTGGACGCGGCCTCCGTCAACCGGATCGTGCAGCAGGCCGCGTCTATCGGCCAGCGCATCCTCATCCGACCGTTCGAGTCCGCGTCCTCCTGACGGCGAACCCACGCCGCACCCATTGCACGACGCCCCCGCACCGACCCGGTGCGGGGGCGTTCGCATGACCGGCGGCGGGCGCCGCGGCCCGTTCGGGGCGCTCAGGCGTTGTGGACGACCTGGAGCACGCCGTTGATGATCTGCTGGACCGCGATCGCGGAGAGCATCATGCCCGCCAGCCGGGTCACCAGCACCACGCCGCCGTCCTTGATGACCCGGATGATCACCAGCGAGTAGCGCATCGTGAGCCACAGCACCACGTGCATCGCGATGATCGCGCACCAGACCGAGATCTGTCCGGTGAAGCCGTCGGCCTTCTGCACCGCGAGGATCACCGAGACGATCGCACCGGGACCGGCCAGCAGCGGCATGCCCAGCGGCACCAGCGCGACGTTCACGTCCTTGGTCTGCTTCGGCTCGTCCGTCTTGCCGGTGAGCAGGTCGAGCGCGATCAGCAGGAGCAGCAGACCGCCCGCGATCATCAGCGCGGGCACCGAGACGTGCAGGTAGTCGAGGATCTGCTGGCCGCAGATGCCGAAGACGGCGATCACGCCGAAGGCGACGCACACCGCCTGCCAGGCCATCCGGCGCTGCACCTTGGCCGGGCGGCCGGAGGTCAGCGCGAGGAAGATCGGGGTGATCCCGGGGGGATCCATGATGACGAAGAGGGTGAGGAAGAGGGAGCCGAAGACGGCGAGATCGAACACAGTGATGCCTTGCGCCTTGCAGGAGATGAGGGGTGTGGGTGAAGGGTGTGGGGACGTACGCGAGCGCGCGTGCGGGACCCGCTCCGGGAGGGGACCCGGAAGCCGGGGAGAACCCGTGGGACGCGTGGGCCCTGAAGGGGATGGCGCGCGCGGCGGGCGTACGGGGGCGCTTACGCGCCGGTGCGGTCGCGTCCGCCCGCGCCGGGCACCGGGAAGGCGCCGGTCGCGCGGCGGGTGATCTCGCCGTAGATCTCGGGGTCGGTCGTGAACTCCCCGAGCCGGCAGGTCTTGCGACTGCCGTGGTAGTCGCTGGAGCCCGTCGTCAGCAGGCCCAGCTCGCCCGCGAGGCCGCGCAGCCGCGCGCGCGTGGCGGGATCGTGGTCCATGTGGTCCACCTCGACGCCGTCCAGACCCGCGGCCGCGAGCTCGGCTATCGCGGCCTCCGGCACGCACTGCCCCCGTTTGAGGGCGAGCGGGTGCGCGAAGACGGTGACGCCGCCGGCCGCCTTGACCAGCCGGATCGCCTCGAAGGGGTCCAGCTCGTGCTTGCGGGCGTAGGCACGGCCGCCGTCGGCCAGCCACTGCGGGGTGAAGGCGTCCGAGACGCTGGCCACGACGCCCGCCTCCACCATCGCCGTGGCGATGTGCGGGCGGCCGACCGAACCGTCGCCGGCGATCCGTGCCACCTGTTCCCAGGTGATGGGGACGCCGAGCTCCTGGAGCGTGCCCACCATCGCCCGCGCGCGCGGCACCCGGTCGTCGCGGACCAGCTCGCGCTCGCGGAACAGCTCGGGCTCGGCCGGATCGAAGAGGTACGCCAGCATGTGCAGCCCGATGCCGTCGAGGCGGCAGGACAGCTCGGCGCCGGTGACCAGGGTGAGTCCGCGCGGCGCCGCCGCGATCGCCTCGGCGTAACCGCCGACGGTGTCGTGGTCGGTCAGGGCGACGACGTCCAGCCCGGCGGCGGCCGCGTTGCGGACCAGCTCTGCGGGGGTGTCCGTACCGTCGGAAGCCGTGGAGTGGGCGTGCAGGTCGATGCGCACGGCACGGCTCCAGGGATCGGACGGACGGGGACACCTCAGGATAACCGGGCAGAAGGTCCTGCTCTGGCCAAGGCTTGACGGGCGTACGGGCGAAGGGGACCGGCGGGCGGGGGCCGCGACCGGGACCCGCTCAGCCGGCCCGTCTCACGTGGCTCCGCCCAGGATCCGCGGGCTCAGCGCCCCGCAGGGCAGGAGCTCCACCTCGGCGCCCGCGTCCCGCAGATCGGTCAGCACCAGCTCGTCGTACATCAGCAGCCCGGACTGCTCGGGCCACACGACGGCCCACAGCCACAGCCCGCGCGCCTCGCCCGCGAAGACGGCGCGGTCCTCCGGGGTCCCCGTGACGTGCCACATCGGGGTCGGCCGCCCGGCGGCCACCACCTTGGCGTGCGGCGGGGCCGATACGTCCATGAAGGGGCCCGGGTCGGGGCCGTCGATGCCCGCGTACCGCGCGCCCAGGCCCACGCCCAGCTCCTCGGCGACCAGCAGCAGCTCGCCGATGCCGCCCAGCGGACCGGGCCCGGAGCACGCCACCGCGGTGGCCCGCCCGCCGCTGCGGTCGTCCCCGGCGGACACGACCCCGGTGAACAGCCAGCCGACCGGCAGCGGCCACGGCATCCACACCGGCACCTGCGCGCGGTGCACCACGACGCCGAGACCCTCGACGCTGGGCGGGATGACGGGCTGCAGGGGGTGGACGGTGCCGTGCACGGAGCACTGCCAGGAGTCAGCGAAAAGACCGGGCGCCCTGACCCGGCCACCACACTTCGGGCAACTCGGTTCGCCCCTCATACAGAGCCACGCTCCTCCCCGTCCGCCGCCGCGTCAAGGGACGATCACCCGTCCGGAGTCGATACCTACCCCCGGTGGCGCCCGTCAGTCGCCCGGAGCCGCCCGTCCGGGGCGCCGGTCGGCCCCGCCCGGTCGGCCCCGGCCGTGTCGGCGCCCGGCCGTGTCGGCGCCCGGCCGTCAGTCCAGGGACACGGAGGTGCGCCGGGGGTCGCGCAGGTCCGTGCCGCGCGCGAGCCAGCGTTCCTGCAGGGCCGCCGCGCCGTGCACCCGCTTCCAGGCGGCCTCGTTCCCGGTCATCGGCAGCAGCGGCAGGAACCGCACCGGGTCCATCGGCGCGTCCAGCTCCAGGTCCTCCACCAGCCCGCCCGGCTCGGCGACCAGGACGGAGCTGAACGGCGCCCCGGGCCACAGCGGTTCACCCACGTCCAGCGAGGCCCCGGGCGACACCACGAGCCCCTCGACCTGCGGGGAGGCCCCGAGGACCGCGAGCGGCCGCAGCACCGGGTCGGTCGGGACCACGCCCGCCCGCACCGTCAGGACCAGCTCGGCGCGCGGCCCGCGGACCGGATCGGACACCACCACGGTGGGATCGCCCATCGGCTGCGCCGACATCCCGAGGGTCGCGTAGCGCACCACGTCGCCGTCGAGGAAGCGGAGGACCTCGATGCGGTCGGTGCCGAGGAAGGTGACGGCGGCGCGGGCGTCGGGCTCACCCAGCGCGGTGCGCAGCCGGGCTTCGACAAGTGCCAGAAGTTCTGCCATGGGGCGAGCATAGAACTCCTATCGCTGGGGTAAAGGCAGGCTCTTGACCATCCGTCGGCTGTTACTGTGGACCGCTGGCCGGGGCCACACGCAGAAGCGTGGATGCATGCTCCGGCGACAGGACTTCCCCTACGGGGGACCGGCCGGAGGAGGTGGGGCTGCAATGGGTCGAAGTCGATCGTGCAGTACCAACCGCTCTTCCACGGGCGCATCACGCTCCCTTTGAGCTGAAGAGCGACGGCAGAACCTTTCCTCCCGTCCTGCTTCCTTCCGTCTGCCCGCAGCGGCGGAAGGTCTCCGACCCGCGTGGCCCGCAGCCGCGCGAAGGAGCCTGCCATGTCGATGCTGCCCTACCTCCGCGCGGCCGTACGTCCCGCGCTGCGCAGGTCCACCCCGGCCCAGTCCGGCTACGACACCACCCGCGACCACTCCGCGAGCAGCGCGGTCGTCGACTGCGCCGTCTACCGCGCGGGCCGCCGCGACCGGGGTGCCGGCTGCCTGACGCCGCGCGAGGCGATGCGCCGGGTGCGCGAGGACGGCGGCTTCGCCTGGATCGGCCTGCACGAGCCGACCGAGGCCGAGTTCGCCGGGATCGCGGCCGCCTTCGGACTGCACCCGCTGGCCGTGGAGGACGCGGTGCACGCCCACCAGCGGCCGAAGCTGGAGCGCTACGACGACACCCTCTTCACCGTCTTCAAGACCATCCACTACGTCGAGCACGCCCAACTCACCGCAACCAGCGAGGTCGTGGAGACCGGCGAGGTGATGTGCTTCACCGGCCCGGACTTCGTCATCACCGTGCGGCACGGCGGCCAGGGCTCCCTCAAGGGCCTGCGCCACCGGCTCCAGGACGACCCCGAGCTGTTGGCCAAGGGGCCCTCTGCCGTCCTGCACTCGATCGCGGACCACGTGGTCGACGGGTACATCGCGGTGGCCTCGGCGGTCCAGGACGACATCGACGAGGTGGAGAGCGCGGTCTTCGCGGCCCCCGCCAAGGGCAGTCCGCGCGGTGCGGACGCGGGCCGGATCTACCAGCTCAAGCGCGAGGTGCTGGAGTTCAAGCGGGCGGTGTCCCCGCTGCTGCGGCCGATGGAGCTGCTCAGCGAGCGGCCGATGCGGCTGGTGGACCCGGACATCCAGAAGTACTTCCGCGACGTCGCCGACCACTTGGCCCGGGTGCACGAGCAGGTCATCGGCTTCGACGAACTGCTGAACTCGATCCTCCAGGCCAATCTGGCGCAGGCCACGGTCGCGCAGAACGAGGACATGCGCAAGATCACCTCGTGGGCGGCGATCATCGCGGTGCCGACGATGATCTGCGGGGTCTACGGCATGAACTTCGAGCACATGCCGGAGCTGCACTGGCGCTACGGCTACCCGATGGTGATGGCCGCCATCGCCGCCAGTTGCTTCGCCATCCACCGGTCCCTGCGCCGCCACGGCTGGCTGTAGGGGCCGCACGCGCGGCTGGCTACCCTGTGCGCATGACTCTCAGCACGCTCGACCTGGCCCTCGTCGAGGAGGCCACCAAGAAGTCCGGCCTCATCTGGGTCCGGGGCAGCGGGCCCGACCGGGCCCTGTGGCACGCGTGGGTGGACGGGGCGGCCCACGTCCTGGGCGACGGGCCCGGCGAGCAGCCCTTCCCCGGTCTCGCCGACGGCGCGACGGCCGAGGTGACCGTGCGCAGCAAGGACAAGGGCGGTCGGCTGGTCGCCTGGACCGCCGCGGTCACCGAGCTGGCCCCGCACGGCGAGCCCTGGCTGGCGGCGGTGGCCGAGCTGAAGGGCAAGCGGCTGAACGCGCCCGACTCGGAGCGGATGACCGAGCGTTGGGCGCGCGAGTGCCGGCTGCTGCGGTTGGAGCCGGTGGCGGCGACGACCGAGCTGCCCGCCGCATCGCTGGCCGCGCGGCCGCTGCCGTCCCCGGCCACCACCCGGCTGCCCGCCCCGGCGGCCCTCCCGAAGCTGCTCCTGAAGCGCAAGAAGGCCCGCGGGTAGCGGGAGACTCCTCAGCCGCCGCTGCCCGGGTCCGCGCCCTGGCCGCCGGATCCGCCGGTCGCACCGCTCGCGTCGTCGTCCCCGGCGCCGCTCTTGCTCGCGCCGGGGCCCGGGCTCTTGCCGGTGCCGGTGCCCTTGGTCGTGGGCAGCTGGGACCCGTAGTCCACGGTCTGGTCCTGGGCCGGGGCGGCCAGCGGGAACTGCTGGCCCCACTCGGTCAGCTCGACCCGACCGGCGCCGCCCGCGCGTTCCATCCGCAGCGGGTACGGGGTGCCCTCCAGGGAGACGGCGAGCTTGCCGCCCTTCCCGCCGTCCGAGGTGAGCAGGACCGCCCTGGTGGGGCCGACCTTCGTGTACTCGGCGCCCTTGGCGATCTTCCCGCCGATGCCGAGCAGCCCGTCCAGCAGGACCTGCATGTCGGTGAAGCCGCGGAACTGCTTGTAGGAGGGGTCGGCCGCGGGGACCTTCACGAACTTGTCGCCGAGCTTGCCGGCCGCCTCCGACTGCCCCCAGAACGCCGCGTCGGCCTTCAGGTAGAGCTGCTCCCCCACCCGCAGCAGCCGGAAGGTGTTGTCCTTGGACCTGACCTCGCCCGAGCCGCCGTCCGACTTCAGCTTCATGTCCAGCGTGAAGGACTTGCCGCCGCTGACCAGGGTGCCCGACAGGTGCACCGCCTTGGCCTCCGAGGCGGCCGCGCGCGCCTTGGACTCGATCTTGTCCGCGGACAGCTTGCCGACCCCGTTGGTGCCCTTGTCGGGGTCCTCCCCGCAGCCCGTGGCGGCGATGGCCAGACCCGCGCAGAGGACCCCGATGGCGGTGGTCCGGCGCAGCCGTGCGGCAGGGAAGGTGGCGGTCACGGGCAGGTGCCTCTCGTCGGTCGTCAGCGAGCAGCAGGCAGCGTACCCGCACGTCGTGCGCGACCCGGGCCCGGGCGCGGCGCCCCACCAGGGCGGTTCGCGGCGGCACGGGCTAGCCTGAGGGCGGCAGGAATCTTGATCGACGCTTCAGGAGGCGCTCGGATGGTGGCAGGCGCCCCGCGGATCTTTGTCTCGCATCTGTCGGGCGTACCCGTCTTCGACCCCAACGGCGACCAGGTGGGCCGGGTCCGCGACCTGGTGGCGATGCTGCGCGTGGGCGGACGGCCGCCCCGGCTGCTGGGCCTGGTCGTCGAGGTGGTGAGCCGGCGCCGCATCTTCGTACCCATGACCCGGGTGACCGGCGTGGAGTCGGGACAGGTCATCACGACCGGCGTGGTCAACATGCGGCGCTTCGAGCAGCGCCCCACCGAGCGCCTCGTCCTGGGCGAGCTGCTGGACCGCCGGGTGCGGCTCGTCGCGGACGACGAGGAGGTCACCGTCCTGGACGTGGCCATCCAGCAGCTCCCGGCCCGGCGCGACTGGGAGATCAACCGGATCTTCGTCCGCAAGGGCAAGGCGGGCGCGCTGCGCCGCCGCGGCGAGACGCTGACCGTGGACTGGTCGGGGGTGACCGGCTTCTCCCTGGAGGAGGACGGGCAGGGCGCCGAGAACCTGGTCGCCACCTTCGAGACGATGCGTCCCGCCGACCTCGCGAACGTCCTGCACCACCTGACGCCGAAGCGGCGCGCCGAGGTGGCCAACGCCCTCGACGACGACCGGCTCGCGGACGTGCTGGAGGAGCTGCCCGAGGACGACCAGGTGGAGATCCTCGGCAAGCTCAAGGAGGAGCGCGCCGCGGACGTGCTGGAGGCGATGGACCCGGACGACGCGGCCGACCTGCTCTCCGAGCTGCCCGAGGTCGACAAAGAGCGGCTGCTGACCCTGATGCGGCCGGACGACGCGGCCGACGTGCGGCGCCTGCTGTCCTACGAGGAGCGCACGGCGGGCGGTCTGATGACGACCGAGCCGATCGTGCTGCGGCCGGACGCCACGGTCGCGGACGCGCTGGCGCGCGTACGGCAGTCGGACCTGTCCCCGGCACTGGCCGCGCAGGTCTACGTGTGCCGACCGCCGGACGAGACGCCGACCGGCAAGTACCTGGGCACCGTGCACTTCCAGCGGCTGCTGCGCGACCCGCCGTTCACGCTGGTGAGCTCGCTGGTGGACACGGACCTGCCGCCGCTGCGCCCGGACGCCTCGCTGCCGGTGGTGACCAGCTACCTCGCCGCCTACAACATGGTCGCGGTGCCGGTGGTCGACGAGAGCGGCTCGCTGCTCGGCGCCGTGACGGTGGACGACGTACTGGACCACCTGCTGCCCGACGACTGGCGCGAGACGGACTTCCACTCCGAGGAGGCCGGGCGTGGGCACTGACCGGGGGCGCGATTCCGGGCGGGAGCGCCGCCGGGAGCAGATCAAGGAGCGCCGCGAGCAGGCCAGGGCGCAGGCGCGTGAACACGGGCGGGAGCACGGTTTGTCGGACCGGCTGGACGAGGTCGCGGGCCGGGTGCGCGCGGAGCGGGCGGACCGGCACGACCGGGCCGAGCGCGAGGCGCGCGAGGGCCGGGCCGAGCGGATGAAGGCCGGCCAGTCGACCGGGTCGAGCGCGCTGACGCGTTCGCGCGTGCGCCTCGACCTGCCGCGCCCGGCGCGCCGGCGGCTGCTCCCCGAGTACGACCCGGAGGCCTTCGGCCGGCTGTCGGAGCGGGTGGCGCGCTTCCTCGGCACGGGGCGGTTCATCGTCTGGATGACGGTCGTCATCATCGCCTGGGTGCTGTGGAACATCTTCGCGCCCGACCCGTGGCGGTTCGACGAGTACCCCTTCATCTTCCTGACCCTGATGCTGTCCCTCCAGGCGTCCTACGCCGCTCCGCTGATCCTGCTCGCGCAGAACCGGCAGGACGACCGCGACCGGGTCAACCTGGAGCAGGACCGCAAGCAGAACGAGCGCTCCATCGCCGACACGGAGTACCTCACCCGGGAGATCGCGGCGCTGCGGATGGGCCTCGGCGAGGTCGCGACCCGCGACTGGATCCGGTCGGAGTTCCAGGACCTGATCAAGGAGATGGACGAGCGCCGGCTCTTCCCCTCCGAACGTGACGAAGGCGACCGCTGACGGGCTTACCGACGGCGTGCTACCGAGCCGTACCATCGGGGCATGGCTACCGACACAAGCTCCGCCGCCGCGCCCGACCAGGCCGGGCCCGATCAGGACGCGATCCTCGACGCGCTGGCGACGGTGAACGACCCCGAGATCCACCGGCCGATCACCGACCTCGGCATGGTCAAATCGGTGGACGTCGGCGACGGCGGAGCGGTCGCCGTCACCGTCTACCTCACGGTGTCGGGCTGCCCCATGCGCGAGACCATCACCAAGAACGTCACCGAGGCCGTCGAGCGGGTCCCGGGCGTCACCTCGGTCGCCGTCACGCTGGACGTGATGAGCGACGAGCAGCGCAAGGACCTGGCGAGCAGCCTGCGCGGCGGCACCGCCGAGCGCGAGGTGCCCTTCGCCCAGCCCGGCTCGCTGACGCGCGTCTACGCCGTCGCGTCCGGCAAGGGTGGCGTGGGCAAGTCCTCGGTCACGGTCAACCTCGCCGCGGCGATGGCGGCCGACGGCCTGAAGGTCGGCGTCGTGGACGCGGACATCTACGGCCACAGCGTGCCGCGCATGCTGGGCGTCGAGGGCAAGCCGACCCAGGTCGAGAACATGATCATGCCGCCGTCGGCGAACGGCGTGAAGGTCATCTCCATCGGCATGTTCACCCCGGGCAACGCGCCCGTGGTGTGGCGCGGCCCGATGCTGCACCGCGCGCTCCAGCAGTTCCTGGCGGACGTGTACTGGGGCGACCTGGACGTCCTGCTGCTCGACCTGCCGCCGGGCACCGGTGACATCGCGATCTCGGTGGCGCAGCTGGTGCCGAATGCGGAGATCCTGGTGGTCACCACCCCGCAGCAGGCCGCCGCCGAGGTGGCCGAGCGGGCCGGTTCGATCGCCGTGCAGACCCACCAGAAGATCGTCGGCGTCGTCGAGAACATGTCCGGGCTGCCCTGCCCGCACTGCGACGAGATGGTCGACGTGTTCGGCACGGGCGGTGGCCAGGCGGTCGCCGACGGCCTGACGCGGACCATCGGCTCCACGGTGCCGGTGCTGGGCCAGATCCCGATCGACGTCCGGCTGCGCGAGGGCGGCGACGACGGCCGCCCGGTGGTGCTGGCCGCGCCCGACTCGCCCGCCGGTGCGGCGCTGCGGGCCATCGCGGGCAAGCTGGGCGGCCGCGCGCGCGGCCTGTCGGGCATGTCGCTGGGGATCACCCCGCGCAACAAGTTCTAGTACGGCCGCGCCCTCGGGCCGCGGGTACGCGAGAGGGGCGCCACCGCTTGGGTGGCGCCCCTCTCGCGTACCCGTCCCGGGTGTGTCCTCAATCGCCGGACGGGCCGGAACGGGCCCGGCACCGGCCACCCGGGGCCGGGCCTGCCCTCGAACGCCGGACGGGCCGGATCTGCCCCGGGCCGGCGCGGATCGTCTCCGACGAGGGGACCCGATTCAGCCCGTCCGGCGTTCGACGACACGCCCGAGGCGGCCGGACCCCACCGACTCCGGAACCGAATCAGCCCGTCCGGCGTTTGAGGACACCCCGGGGCATGCGGGCCCCACCGACTCCGACTCCGGAACCGAATCAGCCCGTCCGGCGTTTGAGGACACCCCGGGGCATGCGGGCCCCACCGACTCCGACACCGGAACCGAATCAGCCCGTCCGGCGTTTGAGGACGCGCCCGAGGCGGGTCGGACCCGCGGACTCCGAGACCTGGGCCGCATCAGCCCGTCCGGCGTTTGAGGACCCACCACGGGCAGGCGTCGCTACGCGTACGTGCCCAGGTCGCCGATGACGGAGAAGCCGAGCCCGTAGGCGCTCATCCCGCGGCCGTAGGCGCCCAGGTGGACGCCGTCGCGGGTGGAGCCGGCCAGCACCCAGCCGAACTCCGACTCGCGGTAGTGGAAGGGCGTCGGCTCCCCGTCGACCGGCAGGGAGAGCGTGGACCAGTCCTCGCCGCCGAGGTCGTCGGCCAGCTCCCAGGCGGCCTCGGTCTGCTGGTCGAGCCAGTCGCTGCGCAGGGTGTGGTCCATCTGGCCGGGCCAGCTGAAGGCCAGCAGCCCGGAGCCGGCCAGCCAGGCCGCGGAGGAGACCGAGGTGGCCTCCAGGACGCCGGTGCCGTCGGCGCTGCGGCGCAGCGGGTTGCTCGCGACGGTGACGACCACCGCGAAGCGCTCCTTCTCGCCGGTGGCGATCTCGCCGCGGGCCGAGGGCTCGTCGCCGTGGCCGGTGGAGCCGTGCTCGACGGTTCCGTCGGCGGCCGTGCCCACCTGCATGAGCCAGCGGGGGCCGGTGAAGGCCGCGTCCAGCCCGTACCAGGGGAAGGAGGCCCGCAGGTAGCCCTCGGCGGCCCGGCGGGCGCTGGGGACGGGCGTGGGGGGTGCGGGGGCGGTCTCGTCCTGCGGAGCCTGTGCGGCCGCCTCGGCGGCGGCTTCCGGGGCGGCCGGGGCGGGCGCGGTGTGCGCCTCGGCGGGCTGCGCCCCTACCCGACTACTGCTCGTCGTCTCCATCGGTGCGGCCTCTCGTTCCGTGGGACCCGGAACGACCCTCCCCCCTGCTGCGCTGGGGGGACCCCCTCCCTGGGGCGTCGGCGTCCGGACAGATGGAGAGGATAGCCATCCGACCCCGCGCCGCCCGGCAGGCCGAGGTGTCAGGCGGGTCAGGTGGCGTCGGCGTCGAAGGGGGCGCGCTGCTCCGGCGCGGGCGGCGCGACGCGCTTCACCAGGTCGGGCCCGCCCGGTGCGGGCGCGGCGCCGGCGGCCGGCGCGGCCGGGGCCTCACCGGGGACGGGCTCGGCTTCCTTGCTGTTGACGGCGTCGGTGACGTCGTTGAGCTCCTTGCGCAGGTCGAAGCTGCTCCGGATCTCCTTGAGGTCCTCGTTCTCGCTGAGCTGCTTGCGGATGAAGGTCTTCGGATTCAGGTCCTCGAACTCGAAGTCCTTGAATTCCGGGCCCAGTTCGGAGCGGATGTCCTGCTTGGCGCTGTCCGAGAACGCCCGGATCTTGCGGATCACCCCGGACACGTCCTGGATCACCTTCGGGAGCTTCTCCGGACCGAAGATGAGGATGGCCAGCACCACGATGGTGACCAGTTCGAGTGCGCCTATGTCGTTGAACACGTTGCCGCTCCTCGGCTGTCATCCTGCGGGCCTGGACAACGGTACCCGGCCGGCTCCACGGGCCGACACCTCGCTCCCCGTTTCCCCTGCCGGTCATCCACTGTTCGCCGAACCCAGTACGAGTTCCAGCGTGCGCTCCTTGCCACCGCGCAGCACGGTGAGGCCGAGCGGATCACCCGGCCGGTGGGCCCGCACCTTGATGATCAGCTCGTCCCCGCCGTGCACGCGCTGGCCGTCCACCTTGATGATCACGTCACCGGACATGATCCCGGCGCGGGCGGCGGGGCTGCCCGCCGGGACGGCCGGCTTGCCGTCGGCCGCCTTGTCCCCGACCCGGGCACCATCGCCGGTGTACTTCATGTCGAGCGTGACGCCGATGACCGGGTGGGTCGCCCGGCCGGTGCGGATGATCTCCTCGGCCACCCGCTTCGCCTGGTTGACCGGGATGGCGAAGCCGAGACCGATGCTGCCGCTCTGGCGCGCCGGGTCCTTGTCGCTCGTGTCCTGGTCCGCGCCGCGGATCGCGCTGTTGATGCCGATGACCCGGCCCAGGGAGTCGAGCAGCGGGCCGCCGGAGTTGCCGGGGTTGATGGGCGCGTCGGTCTGCAGGGCGTCGACGTAGCTGACGTCGCTGCCGTCCCCCTTGTCCCCGCCCGCGGTGATGGGCCGCCCGGTGGCGCTGATGATGCCCGCGGTGACCGTGTTGGACAGGTCGAAGGGCGCGCCGATGGCCACCACCGGGTCGCCGACCTTGACGTTCTCCGAATTGCCGAGGGCCAGGGGCCGCAGGCCGCGGACCCCGTCGACCTTGACCACGGCGAGGTCGTAGCCGCCGTCCCGGCCGACCACCTCGGCGCCCACGCTCTCGCCGGTGCTGAAGGTGACCGTTATCCGCTGGGCGTCCGCGACGACGTGGTTGTTGGTGAGGATGTGGCCCTGCCCGTCCAGCACGAAGCCGGTGCCGGTCCCGTTGCCCGCGCCGCCCGCGACGTGCAGGGTGACCACGCCGGGCAGGGCGGTCGCGGCGATGCCGGCCACGCTCTCGGGGGCCCGGCCCTTGGGCTCCACCCCGGCCTGGGGCAGCTCCAACCGGGTGCTGCTCTGCCGTTCGGCCAGGACGCCGAGCCAGGCGCCGACGCCTCCGGCGAGCAGCGCGCTGCACACGGCCAGGGCCACCAGGTGCCGCATCCGGATCCCCGGACCCTCGTGGCCCGCGTCCGGCAGCTGGAACGGGGCGGTGCTCCAGGGGTCGTAGCGGGGCGCGGGCGCGGCGGCGGGTCCGTCCTCGGGGGCGGCCCCCGCTGCCGCGAGGGGCACCGCCGCGGTGTCCTGCGGCTCCTCGCCGCCGGTCCGGGGCCCCGGTACGCGCTGCTCCTGCGCGCCGGTCCCGTCGGGGCGGCTCCACCACCGAGGGGCCGGCCGCGTGGGAGCCGGATCGGTCGGAGGGTGGGTGTCGGACATGAGCGCTCCCCGCGTGCCTCGCGCGCGCCCCGCCGGGCGCACCTGGCGAGGATTCAACCAGGTCGCCCCGCGGGACGGCAGAGGCGGGCGGGGGTGTCACCCCCTAGCGGGTGAGCGACACCGGGCGCGGTGACAGGCTGGGTGCCGCGGGTGCCACGGGCGGCAACGGCGTCGCACGCGGCGCCGGGGGGTCCAGCACCGACGTCAGCCGGGGGCCGAGGGTCGCGCTCGCGCCCGGGGGCCGGGGGCGGTCCCTGATGACCGCGTCGACCACGGACAGGGCGCCGCCGGTGGCACCGGGCTGGGTGGCCGGGGTGACACTGGCACCGCCCTCACCACGGGCGTTGGGCTCGAACTGGTCCAGCGGCAGCGCGCCGCCGAGCGCGAGCGCGGCGAGCGAGACGGCTCCCGCGGCGACGAAGGCGAACCGGCGGCGCGGGCGGCCCACCTCGTGTATCCGGAAGCCCTCTTGCGGGCGGGGCGCCTGGAAGGCGTACCCGAAGGTGGCGAAGGGATCGGTGGCGCCGGCACGGGTGGTCGGGGCGGGCGGACCGGGCGGGGCGGCGGGACCGTCGGGTCCACCTCCCGGCAGGCCCTGGAGCCGGGCGAGCAGCCCGGCGGAGAGCGGCGGCGGCGCGCTCTCGACGAAGAGGGTCTTCAGCCGGCGGTGGGCGTCGGCCTCGGCCTTGCACTTGGCACAGGTCGCCAGATGGGCGAGGACGCGCTCGCGCACGTCGTGGCTCAGCTCCCCGTCCACCAGGGCGGCGAGCCGGTCGCCCAGGTGGTGTTCCGCTGCGGACGGACTGACTCCGCTCACTCCACTCCGCCCTCTCCCCCCACGAACGGGGCGCCCACGGCCACACCCGCCAGCGCACGCTGCTCCGCCCGGGCTTCGGGGGAACGGTGCTTGAGCGCCTTGCGCAGGTGCGAGCGGCCACGGTGGATCCGGCTGCGGACGGTGCCGAGCTTCACGCCGAGGGTGGCGGCGATCTCCTCGTACGACAGACCTTCGATGTCGCACAGCACCACGGCGGCGCGGAACTCCGGCGCGAGGGTGTCCAGCGCCTGCTGGACGTCCGCGTCGAAGTGCGTGTCGTGGAGCACCTGCTGCGGGTTGGGCTCGCGGCTCGGCAGTCGCTCGGCGGCGTCGTCGGCGAGCGCGTCGAAGCGGATGCGCTGCTTGCGGCGCACCATGTCCAGGAAGAGGTTCGTGGTGATCCGGTGCAGCCAGCCCTCGAAGGTGCCGGGCGTGTACGTCGACAGCGAACGGAAGACGCGGACGAAGACCTCTTGGGTGAGGTCCTCGGCGTCGTGCTGGTTGCCCGTCAGGCGGTACGCCAGCCGGTAGACCCGCGCACTGTGCGTGCTGACGATCTCCTCCCAGGAGGGAGGGGTCCACGCCTGGGAGCCCGCATCGGCGGCAAAGGTTGCGGTGGTTGCGGTGGCAGCGGTGTGGATACGGTCAGCAGTGTTGATCACGGATTTCGGCTCACCCGCCGACCAGAAGAGACGTCTGATGACGCCGCCACGATCCACAGGCGCAGCCGCACCTCCCCTGTCGGCTCTGGTGGTGTCCAGTGGAGCCCCTACCATAGCCACCCCTCCCGTCAGCTCTGGATAAGCATTTTTGCAGTAACTTTGCACGGGTCCGAGGTCCTTGACCGCCGATCTGCCCGGCGCCGTCCCCTCTATCCCGCCTCTTCCCCTCACAACGCCCGGTCCCATCTGCGGGTTCCCGACGTCAGCGGATACAGTCACCGTTGCGCCAACTATGGGGACAGGAGAGGGTCATTAGCGGCAACCGGCAGACGAGCTGGGCGTTCGCCGACGCGTTTGTCGCCGAGGACGACGCTCTGCGGTGGGCCCGCGACCGGGCGAGGGAAGCGGGCTTGCGCTCGGTCTCCCCCGGCACCGGGGCCGCGCTGCGCCTGCTGGCCGCCACCGCGGACGCCAAGGCGGTCGCGGAGATCGGTACCGGCACCGGCGTCTCCGGCATCCACCTGCTCCACGGACTGCGCCCCGACGGGGTGCTGACGACGGTGGACCCCGAGCCGGACCGGCAGGCCTTCGCCCGCCAGGCCTTCCGCGCCGCGGGCTTCGCGGGCAACCGCGCGCGCTTCATCCCCGGCCGGGCCCTGGACGTCCTGCCGCGGCTCGCCGACGGCGGCTACGACCTGGTCTTCTGCGACGGCGACCCGGCCGAGTCCCTCGATTACCTCGCTGAATCGTTGCGGCTGCTGCGACCGGGTGGGCTGGTGTGCTTCGAGGGAGTCTTCTCGGACGGCCGTACGGTCGACTCCTCGGCCCAGCCGGTGGAGGTGCTGCGGGTGCGCGAGCTGCTGCGCACGGTCCGTGAGAGCCCCGCCCTGGAATCCGCGCTGCTGCCGGTGGGCGACGGCCTGCTGTGCGCCGTGCGCCGCTGAGCGGACCCCGTTCCGGGGTGCCGGGCGGGCCCGGACGCACCGGCCGCGCACGCACCGGTCGCGGGCGGGCGGGTCCGGACATGCCGCTGCCCCGCCCGTGGCGAGCACGGGCGGGGCAGCGGTGAAGATCAGGAAACGGAACCCTGATATCTCAGATAACGCGGGCGCGTCAGCCGACGACCTTCTTCAGGGCGTCACCGAGGGCGCCGGCCTCGTCCGGGGTCAGCTCGACGACAAGCCGACCGCCGCCTTCAAGCGGAACGCGCATGACAATGCCCCGCCCCTCCTTGGTGACCTCGAGCGGGCCGTCGCCCGTCCGCGGCTTCATGGCCGCCATGCTCGTTCCCCTTCCTGAATCCAGCTGATCGTCAGCCGACGGCCCCATTCAGGCGCCTAATACCCGGCATCGAACACATTGCTTCCCGCCATTATCCCGCATGTCAGGACCCGATGACCAACATCAGCCGGGAACGCTTGTGCAACGCGCTTGACCAAAACCACTCATTTCGGCGATCCGCCTGCGATACTTCGCCCTCGCCCGGCCCACGGAGCACCCGGTTTGTTTGACCTACATCACATACCCGGTGGCCCGTACGGTCCGCCATGCTGGGACTTCTGCCCGCGACGAAGGGGGATCCCCACCATGTCCGACAGCGTGCTCTACGAAGTGACCGACGGACTCGCGACGATCACGATCAACCGGCCCGACGCGATGAACGCGATGAACATCGAGGCCAAGGTCGCGCTGCGGGACTCCGTCCTCGCCGCCGCGGAGGACTCCGGGGTACGGGCCGTCCTGCTGACGGCGGCGGGCGGCCGGGCGTTCTGCGTCGGCCAGGACCTCAAGGAGCACGTCGGCTTCCTGGCGGCGGACCGCGAGAAGGGCTCCTCGCTCACGATGAGCACCGTCTCGGAGCACTACAACCCGATCGTGCGGGCGCTCACCACCATGGCGAAGCCCGTGGTGGCCGGGGTGAACGGGGTGGCCGCCGGGGCGGGCTTCGGCTTCGCGCTGGCCGCGGACTTCCGGGTGGTGGCGGACACCGCCTCCTTCAACACCTCCTTCGCCGGGGTCGCGCTGACCGCCGACTCCGGGGTCTCCTGGACCCTGCCGCGGCTGATCGGCCAGTCGCGCGCCGCCGACCTGCTGCTGTTCCCCCGGTCGGTGCCGGCGCGGGAGGCGTACGAGCTCGGCATCGCGAACCGGATCGTGCCCGCAGAGTCGCTGGCCGCGGAGGCCGCCGCGGTGGCGCGGGCGCTGGCCTCGGGGCCGACGGTGGCCTACGCGGCGCTGAAGGAGTCCCTGGCGTACGGGGCCTCGCACGGGCTGGCCGAGGCCCTGGAGAAGGAGGACGAGCTCCAGAGCCGGGCCGGGGCGTCCGCCGATCACGGGATCGCCGTCGCCGCGTTCCTGGCGAAGCGGGCCCCGGAGTACCTGGGCCGCTGAAGCGGGCCCCCAAGATTCCGACCCCGCCAGCGTCGGGGGCGCCCCGCTTCCAGCCCCGCCGGCGTCGGGGGCGTGCCCGACCGGGGGGGGACGCCCCGCTTCCAGCCCCGCCAGCGTTTGAGGCGTCCCCGACCGGCGGGCGCGCCACTCCAGCCTCGCCCGGGGGTACCTCCCAGCGGTAGCTGGGGGAGTTTGAGGCGCCCCCGGAGGGCAGGACCCCCCGAGGCCGACGACCAGGCAGAGTCCCGGCCAGCCCCGTCGTCGTCCTACGGTGGTCGGCCCTCCGGGGGCGCCTCAAACGCCGGCGAGGCTGGATACGGCGGGCCGGAACCCCCGTCGGGTCCGGCGAGGCTGGATTCGGCGGGCCGGAACCCCATCGGGTCCGGCGGGGCCGGCGGGGCAGCGCCGGGGCGTCAGGGGTTGCGGGAGACGCAGGTGGCCAGGTGGTCGTTGACCAGGCCGCAGGCCTGCATCAGGGCGTAGGCCGTGGTCGGGCCGACGAAGCGGATGCCGGCCTTCTTCAGGGCCTTCGCCAGGGCCACGGACTCCGGGGTCACCGCCGGGACCTGGGTGGTGCTCCGGGGGGCCGCCGCGGGGCGCTCCGGGGCGTGGGACCAGATCAGCTCGTCCAGCTCCCCCGCGCCCCACCCGGCCAGGACCTTCGCGTTGGCCAGGGTCGCCGCGATCTTCGCCCGGTTCCGGATGATGCCCGGGTCGGCCAGCAGCCGCTCCGCGTCCGCCTCCCCGAACTCCGCGACCTTGGCGATCTCGAAGTCCGCGAAGGCCTTCCGGAACCCCTCCCGGCGCCGCAGGATCGTCAGCCAGGACAGCCCGGACTGGAAGGCCTCCAGGCAGAGCCGCTCGTACAGCGCGTCGTCCCCGTGGACCGGCCGCCCCCACTCCGTGTCGTGGTAGGCGACGTAGTCCTCGGTCGACAGCGCCCACGGGCAGCGCAGCCCCCCGTCCGGCCCCGCGACGGCGGCACCCGGCGCCGGGGTCACCGGTCGCCCTTGGTCAGGTCGGGCCCGGCCGCGGCCACCGGGGCCACCCGGGCCGCCTCCAGCTCCGCGATCCGCGCGTCCCGCTCGGCCAGTTCCGCGCCCAGGCGCGTCAGTACGTCGTCCACCTCGGCCATCCGGTACCCGCGCGGCGCCACCGGCAGCCGCAGCGCGTCGATATCCTCCCGCACCACCGGTCGGGTCTCCGGCAGGCCGTCGGCGACGATCTCCGGATCCACCTCGGGCAGCACCGCTTCGCTGCCGCCGCCGATCACCGCGAGGGTGACTCCGGCGACGACCACGACCAGCGCGATCAGCAAGAACCAGAACACGAGCAACTCCCCTGAGAGACTGCGGCCACGGAGTCGATCGTGCCATGCGCCGGCCGCGTCCACGCGCGCGCGGCGGTTAAGGTCGCTGGCGGGGCGGCGAGGGCCGCCGAAGGAGGAAACACGGGATGCTGCGACTGGGCAGGCGCGAGTTCGACACCCACGAGCCCGTGATCATGGCGATCGTGAACCGGACCCCGGACTCGTTCTACGACCAGGGCGCCACCTTCCAGGACCGGCCCGCGCTCGACCGCGTCGAGCGGGCCGTGGCCGAGGGCGCGGCGATCATCGACATCGGCGGGGTCAAGGCGGGCCCCGGCGAGCACGTGGACGCGGCCGAGGAGGCCCGCCGCACGGTGGGCTTCGTGGCCGAGGTCCGGCGCCGCCACCCGGACGTGGTGATCAGCGTGGACACCTGGCGGCACGAGGTCGGCGAGGCCGTCTGCGAGGCCGGCGCGGACCTGCTGAACGACGCGTGGGGCGGGGTGGACCCGAAGCTCGCGGAGGTCGCGGCCCGCTACGGCGCGGGGCTGGTCTGCACGCACGCGGGCGGCGTGGAGCCGCGGACCCGGCCGCACCGGACCTCCTACGAGGACGTGATGGCGGACATCCTGCGCGTGACGGTCGGGCTCGCGGAGCGGGCCGTCGCGCTGGGCGTGCCGCGCGAGTCGATCATGATCGACCCGGGCCACGACTTCGGCAAGAACACCCGCCACTCGCTGGAGGCCACGCGGCGCCTCGGGGAGATGGCCTCGACCGGTTGGCCGGTGCTGGTGTCGCTGTCCAACAAGGACTTCGTGGGCGAGACCCTGGACAAGCCGGTCAAGGAGCGGCTGCTGGGCACCCTCGCCACGACGGCCGTCTCGGCCTGGCTGGGCGCGCAGGTCTACCGGGTCCACGAGGTCGCGGAGACCCGGCAGGTCCTGGAGATGGTGGCGTCGATCCAGGGCCACCGCCCGCCCGCCGTCGCCCGCCGGGGCCTCGCGTAGGACCGGTCGCCGCGGGGCCCGGACGACCTCGGTGGCCGGGCCCCGCGCGCCGGTCGCTACTTCCCGACTTCCTTCGTCACCAGGGCGATCGCCTCGTCCACGTCGTCCGTGACGTGGAAGAGGTAGAGGTCCTTCTCCGAGGCCTTGCCCTGCGCGACCACCGTGTTCTTCAGCCAGTCGACCAGCCCGCTCCAGTAGGCCGTGCCGAAGAGCACGATCGGGAAGCGGGTGATCTTCTGCGTCTGGACCAGCGTCAGCGCCTCGAACAGCTCGTCGAGCGTGCCCAGGCCGCCCGGCAGGACCACGAAGCCCTGGCTGTACTTGACGAACATCGTCTTGCGGACGAAGAAGTACCGGAAGTTCAGGCCGAGGTCGACGTGCTGGTTGAGCCCCTGCTCGAAGGGCAGCTCGATGCCGAGCCCGACGGAGATCCCGTTGCCCTCGCGGGCGC
Source organism: Streptomyces sp. NPDC098789 (assembly GCF_044759975.1). Lineage (NCBI taxonomy): Bacteria > Bacillati > Actinomycetota > Actinomycetes > Kitasatosporales > Streptomycetaceae > Streptomyces > Streptomyces sp. NPDC098789. Next base: position 268,330 of record NZ_JBIWAJ010000001.1, on the reverse strand, counting down.
CCTTGTTCGCGGCTTCCATCGCGCCCGGGCCGCCGCCGGTGATGACCGCGAAGCCCGCGTCGACGAGGGCCCGGCCGATGGCCACGCCCGCCTCGTAGTCCGGCGAGTCCACCGGGGTGCGGGCCGAGCCGAACACGCTGATCGCCGGCGGCAGCTCCGCCAGGGTGCCGAAGCCCTCGATGAACTCCGACTGGATGCGCAGGACCCGCCAGGGGTCGGTGTGCACCCACTCGGAGGGTCCCGCGGAGTCCAGCAGCCGCTGGTCGGTCGTACTCCCCGCCTGGACCTGGTCGCGCCGTCGCAGTACGGGACCCAGCTGTTGCTCCGCCGGCTTGCCCCGGCCGCCCTCAGGGTTGCCCATGATGTGCTCCCTCCTGCTGATCGTTCGGATCAGGGTAGGCGCACAAAGGTGACGAGAAGCGGAATTCAGGAGGTCAGCCAGGCGCGGAGTCGCTCCTCGCAGTGCAGGATCGCCTTCGTCCGGACCCGTTCGTCGACCTTGTGGGCCAGCAGCGCGTCCCCCGGGCCGTAGTTCACGGCCGGGACGCCCAGCGCGCTGAAGCGCGACACGTCCGTCCAACCGAACTTCGGCATGGCCCGGCCGCCGACCGCCGCCATGAACGCGGCCGCCGCCGGATGCGACAGGCCGGGCAGCGCCCCGCCGGAGCTGTCGTCCACCACGAACTCCGCGATCTCGCAGTCGGCGAAGACCTCGCGGACGTGCGCGAGCGCCTCGGCCTCGCTGCGGTCGGGGGCGTAGCGGAAGTTGACCGTCACCCTGCACGCGTCGGGGATCACGTTGTTGGCGACGCCGCCTTCGATCCGTACGGCGTTGAGGCCCTCGTGGAACTCCAGGCCGTCGATGACCGGGCGGCGCGGCTCGTACGCGGCCAGCTTCGCGAGGATCGGTCCGGCCGCGTGGATCGCGTTGGACCCCATCCAACTGCGCGCGGAGTGGGCGCGCTCGCCGGCCGTGTGCAGGATCACCCGCAGGGTGCCCTGGCAGCCGCCCTCGACCTCAGCGTCGGAGGGCTCCAGGAGGACCGCGAAGTCGCCGGTCAGCCAGTCCGGGTGGGCCTCGGCGACCTTGCCCAGGCCGTTGAGGTGGGCGGCGACCTCCTCCTGGTCGTAGAAGACGAAGGTGAGGTCCCGGTTCGGCTCGGGCACGGTGGCCGCGATCCGCAGTTGGACGGCGACCCCGGACTTCATGTCGGTCGTGCCGCAGCCCCACAGGACGCCGTCCTCGTCCAGCCGGGAGGGGACGTTGTCGGCGATCGGCACGGTGTCGAGGTGCCCGGCGAGCACGACGCGCTCCGCGCGGTCGAGGTGCGTGCGGGCCACGACGTTGTTGCCGAAGCGGTCGACGGTGAGGTGCGGCAGGCGGCGCAGGGCCAGCTCCACGAGGTCCGCGAGGACCTTCTCGTCGCCGCTCACGGAAGGGATGTCGACGAGCCGGGCGGTCAGCTCGGCAGCGTCCAGGGTGAGGTCCAGCTCGGATTCGGACATGGCTCCGACCCTAATGCCCCACCTCGACCGGAAGGCCGGACCGTCCGGCCGATGGACGAGTCGAACGGCTCAAGTACGGTGGGCCGCGTGTCCGAGACTCATCAGATGGCTCCCCGACCGCGCCGCCGCCGCCCGTACAGGCTGGCCGCGGCGCTGCTCGTGCTGCTCGGGCTCGCCGGTTACTACCTCGTCCAGAACGAGTCGACGGGCGGCGACGGCGCCCCGCACTGCACCGTGGTGGCCGCCGGGCCGGGCGGCGGGGAGGCGGGCGGTTCGTACTCCATGAACCTCGAACAGGCCCGGTACGCGGCGACGATCGCGGCGGTCGGCTCGGCCAGGAAGATGCCGGAGCGGGCGGTGACGATCGCGATGGCCACGGCCATGCAGGAGTCCGCGCTGCGCAACCTCGACCACGGGGACCGGGATTCGCTGGGCCTCTTCCAGCAGCGGCCCTCACAGGGGTGGGGCACCCCGGCGCAGATCATGGACCCGGTCTATTCGGCCGGGATCTTCTACGACCGCCTCAAGGAGGACGTGCCCGACTACGCGGACCTCCCGCTCACGGTGGCCGCGCAGAAGGTGCAGCGCAGCGGCTTCCCGGACGCGTACGCGAAGCACGAGCCGGACGCCGCCCTGCTCGCGGCGGCCTTCACCGGACGCGCCCCGGGGGCCCTGAGCTGCTCCGGGCCGCTCCCGCAGAACACGGGGGACGCGACGCGGGTCAAGGCGGAGCTGGTGAAGGTGTTCGGGGACGCGCTGGCACCGAAGGCGGGCCCGCCCGCCTCCCGGGTCGCCGCGCAGCGGGTGCCCACCGACGACTCCGAGGTCACCATGTCCGTCTCGGGGAAGGACTACCAGGGTCCGGCCGACCAGCGGCGCGGCTGGGAGCTCGCGAACTGGACGGTGGCGCACGCCGCCGAACTCGGCGTCCAGCGGGTCTCGTACGGCTCCAAGGCGTGGATCGCGGGCAAGAACAAGGGGCGGTGGATCGACAAGCCGCCGGGCAAGTCCGGTGACGGCGACCCGCGCAACGCGGGCCCGGACGACGTGCGGATCTTCGTCGCCCCGCTGACCCGCTGAAACACTGACCCGCCGACGGCGCGAACCGGCCACCGGCCGGGCCCTCACCGGCCGATCCGCGCACCCGGTCAGCCGTGCGGGACGTCACCCGCACGGGGCCGGTACGCAGCGGCGCACGCCGGTGCGCGCGGGGGGCAGAAGGCCAGCTCATCGCACATCCGATGGGCTTGTCACCGAAGCCGATAAAACGACGCGTTGCCAAGCCTTTACCCACCCGCTCCGCAACTCAGGGCGCCCCCGAGGGAGTTGTGCACGGCGTACTCAGCCCGCACGACGACGCTTAGGAGCACCATGTCCCTCCCCCTGACCCGCCGGATCGCCCGTGCCGCACTGCTGCTCGCAGCCGGAGCGGCGCCCGTGGTCGGCGCGGCCGGCTCGGCGAGCGCCGTGGGCCTGGAGTCCGCACCCCAGCTGGGTTCGCTGACCGCCCCGGACTCGGCGGGCCTCGGGCACGCCGTGGACGGCGTCGCCGGCAAGAGCGGCCTGCCGACGGACGCGGTCACCGGCAAGCTGATGGGCGGCCTGCCCACCGACGCCGCCCCGGCCGCCGCGCCCGCGCCCGCCGCACCCGCCGCCGACGCGCCCGCCGCGCCGCTGCCGGCGCCCGTCCCCGCCCTGCCGACCGACGGGCTGCCCGGGGCGGCCGCCCTCGCCCCCGTCCAGTCGCTGCCGCTGGGCGGCCTTCCGCTGGGTGGTCTGCCGCTCGGCGGCTGACGCCCGTACGCGGGACGCGGGAACGCCGAAGGGGCCGGGAGCACGAACTCCCGGCCCCTTCGGGCCGTACCGACCGCAGTGGTCGCCGGCAGCGGCCTCAGCCGAGGCGCTTGACCGCCGCCGCCACCCGCTCGTCCGTCGCCGTCAACGCGACGCGCACGAAGTTCGCGCCCGCCTCGCCGTAGAAGTCGCCGGGGCAGACCAGCACGCCGAGTCCGGCGAGGTAGGCGACCGTCTCCCAGCAGGGCTCGTCGCGGGTCGCCCACAGGTAGAGGCTGGCCTCGCTGTGCTCGATCCGGAAGCCGTGCCCCTCCAGGGCCGCGCGCAGCGCCTCGCGGCGGGCCGCGTAGCGCTCGCGCTGCTCCCGCACGTGCGCGTCGTCGCCCAGCGCCGCCGCGGCCGCGGCCTGCACCGGGGTCGGCGTCATCATCCCGCCGTGCTTGCGGATCTCCAGCAGCTCGGCGAGGACGGCGGCGTCACCGGCGATGAAGGCCGCCCGGTAGCCGGCCAGGTTGGAGCGCTTGGAGAGGGAGTGGACGGCCACCAGGCCGTCGTAGGAGCCGCCGCTCACCTCGTCGTCCAGTACGGAGACGGGCTCGACGTCCCAGCCCAACTCCAGGTAGCACTCGTCGCTGAAGACCAGGATCCCGTGCTCGCGGGCCCAGGCCACGATCCGGATCAGCTCCTCCTTGGCGAGGACCTTCCCGGTCGGGTTGGACGGCGAGTTCAGCCACAGCAGCTTCAGCCCGGTCGGGTCGAGCGCGGTCGGGTCGTCGTAGACCACCGGCTCGGCGCCGCACAGCAGCGCGCCGACCTCGTACGTCGGGTACGCGAGCCGCGGGTAGGCGACCTTGTCGCCCGCGCCCAGGCCCAGCTGGGTCGGCAGCCAGGCCACCAGCTCCTTGGAGCCGACCACCGGCAGCACGTTGCGGTGCCCGGCGTTGCTCGCGCCGAGGCGGCCCCGCACCCAGTCCGTGATCGCGTCGCGGTACGCGGCGGTGCCCCACACGGTCGGGTAGCCCGGGGAGTCGGCGGCCGCCACCAGGGCGCGCTGGACCAGGTCCGGCACCGGGTCCACGGGGGTACCGACGGACAGGTCGACGATGCCGTCCGCGTGCGCGGAGGCGGTTGCCTTGTACGGCTCCAGCTTGTCCCAGGGGAAAGCGGGAAGGCGAGCGGATACTGCGGCCACGGTGGTCTCTGCTCTCTCTCTGCGTGCTCTGCGTACCGGTGCGTGCACGGGCGCGCCCTGCGCACCGGATTCGGAAAACACCTCGGTCCCGTGCGGCGCGTTCGCCGTACGGGACCGAGGGACGCGCCCGCCTAAGACGGTCAGTGCTCGCCGTTCATGGGCGGCAGCGCGGCGATGAAGGAGTGGTCGCGCTCGATCAGGCCGAGCTTGGAGGCACCACCGGGCGAGCCGAGCTCGTCGAAGAACTCGACGTTCGCCTTGTAGTAGTCCTTCCACTCTTCCGGAGTGTCGTCCTCGTAGAAGATGGCCTCGACCGGGCAGACCGGCTCACACGCACCACAGTCGACGCATTCGTCCGGGTGGATGTACAAGGACCGCTGGCCCTCGTAGATGCAGTCGACGGGGCACTCTTCGATGCATGCCTTGTCCTTGACGTCGACACAAGGCTCCGCGATGACGTAGGTCACGCTCTCGTTCCTCCTCGGTAGGGCTTCCCATATCGCGCGGGAGCGCGGCGTCGTCGATGCCCGCATCTAGTATCTCCGTTCCCGGGCACGATCCGAACAGGAGGGGCGGAGACAGCTGTGGAAATCACTGCCGGCGCACTGATGGAAATCCGTATCACCCAGGCTGACGTGGGCAAACGGGTCTCTGTACGACGGGTGGAGACCGCATCGGGCCGGTCTGTCACGTTCACGGACACCCTGGGGGTGCTCACATCGTGGACCGGTGGTGTGCTGCTGATCACACAAAAGAACGGCAAGAGCGTCCGCATCGCGGAATCCTTGCTGGTCGCGGGCAAGGTCGTGCCTCCCGCCCCGGCCCGCCGCAAGGGTCCTTCGGCCACGTACGAGGAGCTGTCCCGCTCCGCCGCGCGGGCCTGGCAGCCGCTGGAGAGCGAGGCCCTGGGCGGGTGGACGCTGCGGGCGGCCGCCGGGTTCACCCGGCGGGCCAACTCGGTTCTCCCGCTGGGCGACCCGGGAATGCCGGTCGAGGAAGCACTCGCGCGGGTGACGGCCTGGTACGCGCGGCGCGGACTTCCCGCCTACGTCCAGGCCGCGACGGGCGCCCTCGGCACCCAGGAGCTGCTCTGCGCGGACCTGGAACGGCTGGGCTGGGTCCGCGAGGTCACGACGCAGGTGCGGATCGCCGCGCTCGCGCCGATCGGCGACCTGGACGCGGACGTCTCCGGCGTGGAGTTGACCCGCGCGTGCGACGAGGAGTGGCTGGGCCGGTACGGGCGTACGGGCGCCCTCGCGCCGGTCGCGCGGCAGGTGCTGTCGGCGGGGCCCTCGGTGTGGTTCGCGAAGGTCGCGGGCCGCGCGATCGGGCGGTGCGTGGTGGACGGCCGCTGGGCCTCCTTCGCGGCGGTGGAGGTCGATCCCGCGCACCGGCGGGAGGGGCTGGCCACCGCCGTGATGACGGCGCTGGCCCGGCGCGCGCTGGACGAGGGCGCGTCGGCCGCGTGGCTCCAGGTGGAGGACGACAACGCCGGGGCGCTCGCGCTGTACGACCGCCTCGGCTTCGCGGTGCACCACTCCTACCACCACTTCCGGGCGGCGTGATGGGGTTCCGCGAGGAGTTCGCTGCGGAGGCCCGGGCGGAGCGGCCCGACCTCGCGCTGCTGTGCCTCTACCTGGCCGCCGAGGCGGACCCCGCGCTGGACCAGCGGGCCGTCGACGAGGCGCAGATCGAGTTGGACCGGCTGGCCGGGCTGCTGCCCTACGGGCTGCGCGGGGCGCGGGCCTGGGCTTCGGCGGTGACGGAGCTGCTGGGCGGGCGGATGGCGTTCCACGGGACCCCGGCCGATTACGACCGGCTGTCGTCCTCGCTGTTGCACGAGGTGCTGCGGCGGCGGCGCGGGCTGCCGATCCTGTTGTCGGTGGTGTGGCTGGAGGTGGCCCGGCGGGCCGGTGCGCCGGTGTACGGGCTGGCCCTGCCGGGGCACTTCGTGGTCGGCTTCGGGGATCCCGAGGAGGGCGTCACGGCGGATCCGTTCGCGAGCGGGGCCGCGCTGGGGGCCGGGCCGGCGGAGCTGGCGCAGGGGCCTCGGCTGGCGGCCCGCACGCTGGACATCGTGCTGCGGATCCTGAACAACATCCGGGTCTGGGCCTCGACCCGGCCCGAGCACTCCGGGGTGGCGCTGTGGGCGCTGGACCTGGCGCTGCTGCTGCCGTCGCATCCGGCGGCGCTGCGGTACGAGCGGGCGCGGCTGTTGGTGGAGCGGGGCTCCTACACGGAGGGTGCGGTGGAGTTGGAGGGGTACGCGGTGGTCGTGGACGCGATAGACAAGGAGGCCGCGGCCCGCATCCGAGCCGAAGCGGTGGCTGCGCGAGCCCGCCTGAACTGAATCCGGCCCCGGGTGGGGCCGGCCGCCGCTCGACCGGGTCGGCGCTTTGCGGGCTCCGCCCCACACCCCGCGCCTCAAACGCCGGCGGGGCCGAATCTGCCCGGCCCCACTGTGCCTCCGGCGGCGCCTCAAACGCCGGCGGGGCTGATTTTGGCTGAGCCGGGGGCCAGCAGGCCCCGTGCGGACTCGATTTCACCGAGGCCGATCCAGCCGATCGGGCTCCACGGATCCAGCCTCGCCGGCGATTGAGGCGCGGGGTGCGGGGCGGAGCCCCGCGAGGGGCCGACCCCGCCTAGCAAAACCCAGCCCCGCCGGCGTTTGAGGCGCCGCCGGAGGCACATCCGGCCCCGCGAGGGCCGATCCCGCCGAGGCACGTCCAGCCCCGCCGAGCCAAATACAGCCCCGCCGGCGTTTGAGGCGCGGGGTGTGTGGCGGAGCCCCACGAAGGCCGACCCCGCCTAGCAAAACCCAGCCCCGCCGGCATTTGAGGCGCGGGGTGTGGGGCGGAGCCCCGCGAGGGGCCGACCCCGCCTAGCAAAACCCAGCCCCGCCGGCGTTTGAGGCGCCGCCGGAGGCACATCCGGCCCCGCGAGGGCCGATCCCGCCGAGGCACGTCCAGCCCCGCCGAGCCAAATACAGCCCCGCCGGCGTTTGAGGCGCGGGGTGTGGGGCGAAGCCCCGCGAAGGCCGACCCCGCCGAGCAGAACCCGGCCCCGCCCGGGCTCCGGTTACAGCCAGCCCTTCGTGCGGGCGATGCTCACCGCTTCCTGGCGGTTGCGGGCCGCCAGTTTCTGGATCGCGGTCGAGAGGTAGTTGCGCACCGTGCCCTGGGACAGGTGCAACCGGGCCGCCAGTTCGGCGTTCGTCGCCCCGTCCTCCGCCGCCCGCAGGACCTCCCGCTCGCGGTCCGTCAGCGGGTTCGCCCCCTCCGCCAGGGCCGCCGCCGCGAGCGTGGGGTCGATGACCCGGTCCCCCGCGAGCACCTTCCGTACCGCTTCGGCCAGTTGCGCGGCCGGCGCGTCCTTGACCAGGAACGCCGAGGCCCCCGCCTCCATGGCCCCGCGCAGGTACCCCGGCCGACCGAAGGTCGTCAGGATCACGATCTTGAGCCCCGGCACCCCGTCCCGCAGCAGCGCCGCCGCCTCGATGCCGGTCAGCCCCGGCATCTCGATGTCCAGCAGGGCCACGTTCACGTCGTGCGCCTTCGCCGCGGCCAGCACCTGGTCCCCGCGGGCGACTTGGGCGACGACCTCGATGTCCGGCTCCAGCCCGAGCAGTGCCGCGAGCGCCTCGCGCACCATCGACTGGTCTTCGGCGAGCAGGATGCGGATCGGCGCTGAGGTCATGACGGCGATCCTAGAGGGACCTGCGCGGCCAGCCGGAAGCCGCGGTGGGCGGTCGTGGACACCGGGCCCGCGGTCAGCGTGCCGCCCGCCGCCACCAGCCGTTCCGTCAGGCCGGTGAGGCCGTTGCCGGGCGCGCCGGGTTCGCACTTGCCGTCGTCGGTGACCGTCAGCTCCATCACGGGTCCGGCCAGCGTCTGGCGCACGGTCAGCCTGATGGTGCACCGCGCGGCCCCGCTGTGCCGGACCACGTTGGTGACCGCTTCGCGCAGCGCGTAGGCCAGCGCGGACTCGGCCTCCTCGGGCAGTTCCACCTCGGGTTCGGCGGCCGGCAGGTCGGCGGCCACGCCCGCCGCCGTCAGCGCGGTCCGGGCCCCGGCGAGTTCGCCGGGCAGGGTGGGCCGCCGGTAGCCGCTGACCGCTTCCCGCACGTCGGTCAGCGCCTGCCGGCTGACCTGCTCGATGTCGGCGATCTGCTGTGCGGCCCGGTCGGGGTGCTCCGGGAGCATCCGCCCGGCCAGTTCGCTCTTGAGCGTGATCAGGGAGAGCGAGTGCCCGAGCAGGTCGTGCAGGTCGCGCGCCATCCGCAGGCGCTCCTCGTTGGCCGCGAGCTGCGCCACCGTGGCCCGCGCCTGGCGCAGTTCGACGGTGGTGGCGATCATCTGCCGGATGCCGACCATCGCGAAGCCGCCCAGGAAGGCGGGTACGAGCAGCCCCGCCAGGAAGTCCCGGCCCGCGGGCACGGCCAGCGAGGTCAGCGTCAGGAGCACGGTCGCGGCGGGCACGGCCCAGCGCGAGAGCCGGCCGGGCAGCGCGGCCCCGGAGGAGACCGAGACGTAGACGAAGAGGACCAGCCACTCCCGGCCCAGGCACACGGACAGGACGACCGCCTGCGCGGACATGACCGCGAGCGAGATCAACACCCGGCGCTGGGCGAACTGTCGGACCGTGCGGAAGACCAGGGTCAGGTACCAGCCGACGAAGGCGGCCAGGCCCAGGGAGCCGAGCAGCACCGCGTACCAGCTGTGGCCGCCGCTGACCAGGTCGGTCACCGGGGCGCTGAGGTAGAAGAGCCAGATGCCGACCCAGAGGGACTTCACGACCGTCTGGCGGCGGTTCTCGGGGGGCTGCCCGATGCGGTCGAGACCGTCGCTCTCCAGTGGAGCGACGGCCGGTCCCGTCTTCGTGCGTGTCATGGTCACGCCTTCAGTGTGTCCTTGCGGTAGAGCCAGGCGGCACCGCCCGCGAAGAGTACGAAGTACACGGCGAGGATCGCCACGTCCTTGAGGTGCGGCGCGCCGCCCAGTTCGATGGCCTGGCCGAGTCCGGCGTAGGCGCGGGTGGGGAGCCACTGGGTGATGTTCTGGAGCCACTGCGGGTAGACCGTGGTGGGCATCCACAGGCCGCCCAGGATGGACAGGCCGAAGTAGACGATCATCACGATGGGGCGGGCGCTGTCGCCGCTGACCAGGTAGCCGATGGCCACGCCGAGCGCGGCGAAGACCAGGCTGCCGGCCCAGATGGCCGCGGTGAGCGCGGCCCACTGCCAGGCGTCGAACCGCACGCCCTTGACGATCGCGGCGACCAGGAAGACGACCACGATCGCGGGCAGCGAGAGGATCGCGGCACTGGAGATCTTGCCGAGGACGTAGCCGTGCCCGGGGAGGGCGGTCAGCCGCAGCTGGCGGACCCAGCCCTTCTCGCGCTCCTTGGCGATCATCTCGCTCTGGCCCACCAGGACGGCCGTCAGGGCGCCGAAGGAGGCCATCGCCACCATGTAGAAGGCGGCCATCGTCAGGTCGGTGCCGTAGACCTTGACGGTGCCGCTCTGGGTCCCGCCGATCATCAGGAAGAGCGCCGCGGGGTAGATCACGGTGAAGAACAGGTACTTCTTGTTGCGCAGGGCCCGGGTGATTTCGAGCTTGACGAGGGTCTTCATGATGCGGCGGCCTCCTCGGCCTCGGTGAGGGCGATGAATGCCTGCTCCAGGCCCAGCCCGGCGACTTCGAGGTTGCGCGGGTAGAGGCCCAGGCCGTAGACGGCGTGCACGGTGGCGTCGGCGTCGCGCGACTGGAGCTTGACGGTCGAGCCGTGGACGTCGAGCCGGGTCAGGAACGGCAGCTCGCGCAGCCGCTCCTCCTCGAAGGGCTCGGTGAGGTCGAAGGAGACCTTGCGCGCGCCCGCCTTGGCCTTGATCTCGGCGGCGGAGCCGTCGGCGAGGATCCGGCCGCGGTGCAGGACGATGACGCGGTCGGCGATCGCGTCGGCCTCTTCCAGGTAGTGCGTGGCGAAGAGGACCGTACGTCCCTGGTCGGCCTGTTCGCGCATGGTGGCCCAGAAGGACTGGCGGGCGGTGACGTCCATGCCGGTCGTCGGCTCGTCCAGGACGATCAGGTCGTTGGCACCGGCCGTGGCGAGGGCGAAGCGGACCCGCTGTTCCTGGCCGCCGGAGAGCTTGTTGACCTTGCGGTCGGCGATCGCGGTGATGCCGGCCCGGGTCAGCACCTCATCGACCGGGTGGGCCCGGGGGTGCAGCGCGCAGCCGAGGGTGACCAGCTCGCGGACGGTGACCTCCTCCATCAGGCCGCCGCTCTGGAGCATCGCGCCCACCCGGCCGGCCGCGATGGCCTGCCCGGGGGTGCCGCCGAAGACCGTGACCGAGCCGGTGTCCGCCGGGCGCAGGCCCAGGAGGAGGTCGAGGGTGGAGGACTTGCCCGCCCCGTTCGGGCCCAGCAGTGCGACGGTCTCGCCCGGGTGCAGCTCCAGCGAGAGGCCGTCGACCGCGCGGACCGCGCCGTAGCTCTTGGTCACGTTCTCGAAGCTCACCACGGTGGTCCCGGTGGTCTTCGCAGTGGTCGTCGTCATGGGGAAAGACTCCCCCGGGCGGGGGCGCCGGCGGCAGTGTCCGCCGTCGTGCGTCCGGACTGACAAATGTCATGCACAAGGCATGACAGCGCAGGTCAGGGGCGGCGCGGGGCGGGAACGGCGCAGGCCCTGCCCGGAGCTCCGGGCAGGGCCTGCGACCCGCTGTCCCCGCCGCGGGGCGCGGCGATCAGCTGGGGTCGGTGTCGATCAGCTGGGGTTGGTGTCGATCAGCTGGGGTTGGTGTCGATCGTGACGGTCCGCTCGGCGGCGGTCTTGCCGCGCAGTCCCTTGCGCAGGGCGCCGACGATGTCCTGCGGGGTGACGGCGGTCTTCTCGCCGTTGCCGCGGGCGATCAGGACCCCGTCGAACTGGGTCCCGGTCAGTTCCTTGATCGCTTCGAGGTCGTACTTGTCGACCAGCTTGCCGTCGATCACCGTCATGCTCAGGATCTTGGGCAGCGACCGGGCGGGGCCGTAGGGGACGGACTTGTCGCCCGCCTTGACGGTGACGTTGCCCGACATCGCGGGTTCGGCGAACTCCTTCATCGCCCGGTCCAGCTCCGCCTGGTTGACGACGGGCGCCCGCTTGGCGGTCGGCAGCTCGACCGGAGCGGCCTTGCCGGTGCCGACCTGGCCGCGGTAGGCCGCCACCACCTTGGTGATGGAGGCGTCCACGTCCAGAGAGGTGCCCTCCTTGCCCGGGACCGCCACGACCTTGTTCGGCTCGAACTTGATCGTGCCCTCGGAGGCGGACCCCGCGGTGCCGGCCAGCTCCTCCAGGGCGACCTGGAGCTTCTCCTCGTCGACCGGCATGACCGGCTCGGCCACCCGCTTCTGTCCCAGCAGCGAGCCGATGACGGTGACGGGGTTGTAGTCGCTGCCGGCGGCGTTGCGCACGGTGGTCTGGGCGTCGAGGGTCAGCCCGGCCTTGTCGGGCTTCAGCTCGACCTGCTTGCCGCCGACGGTGAGCTTGACCGGGGCGTTGCTGCGGGGGCCGAAGGTGCTCTGGAGCTTGGCCACCGCCTCGTCGCGGGTACCGGTGATGTCCACGCCGAAGACGGTGGTGCCCTTGGGCACGTCGGAGTGGTTGAGCAGCAGACCGGCGCCGTAGGCGATGCCGACCACGGCGAAGAGGGCGCCGCCGAGCAGGACCACCTTGGAGCGGCCCTTCTTGGCCTTCTTGGCGGAAGCCGCCGGGGCGGCGGACCCGGTGGGCCGGGCCGCGGCCTTGCCCTTCTTGCCCTTCTTGCCGTTCTTGCCCTGGGGCTCCGCGGCAGCGGGCGCCGGGGGCGGCGGCGTGAAACCGGCCGGGGGCGGCGGGTTGAAGCCGGCCGGGGGCGGCGGGTCGGCCACCGGGAAGGCGCTGGTGGCCGCGCCACCGGTGCCGTTCAGCTCGGGGCCGGGCCAGCGCGGCGCGGCGAAGTTGGCCGTGTCGTCGTCGAGCCGCGGCGGGCCGCCGACGGGCACGGTGCCGTGGACGGGACCGCTGGTCGGGCCGGCCGGGGGCGCGGCGGGACCCGTGCCGTAGCCGGGCGCCGGGGGCGGGGCCGGGACGCCGCCGGGCGCGCCGCCCTGGTAGCCGCCGCCGAAGCCGTCGACCGGCGGGGCGGGCGGGTTCGCCGGGTACTGGGCGCCGTAGCCGGCGCCCAGGGACGGGCCGCCGGAGCCGCCGGGCGCCTGCGCACCGGGCGCGCCGGGCGGGAAGCCGGCGCCGGGGCCGCTGGTACGGGCCACCGGGCCGGGCCGTGCGGGCAGCCCGGGGCGGCCCTGGCCGGGCCCCTGGGCCGGGCCGGGACCCTGACCGGCGGCCGGACCCTGACCGGGCTCCGGGGCGTCGCCCGGACCGGCCTTGCGCGGCGCGAACCAGTTGCTCGGCGGTTCCGCGCCGGGTTCGGGCGCGGCGGGGACCGGCGGCGGCCCCTGCGGCGACGGCGCGGGCGCCCCGGCTCCGTGGCCGAAGGGCGCACCGGAACCGGCGGACGGACCGGCGGGCGCGGCCGCGGGCGCCTGCGGGCGCTGCTCCGGCTCACCGGCGCCGGCGCCGACCGGCTTGCGGACGACCACGGGCGGGATCGGCCGCGAACCCGGGATGTTGATCCGGATCCGCGTCGTCAGCGTCGTCTCGGTCTTGGGTCCGTCGGAGTCCGCGGCAGGCGTGGACGGCTTCGAGGTCACAGGCTTCTCCTCCGGGGCGTTACCCGCGGCGTCCGTGGACGGGTACTGGCCGGTTCCATACGGCGGTGTACCCGACGGGTAGGCGGCTCCACCGAGGCCCTGGGGCCCGGAGGACGAACGGTCGGTTTCACGAGTCAAGGCAGGATCTCCCGGTTGGCTCCGCCGCCCGCGTGCCGTGCGCGGGCAGCTCGGCGGCCCGTCCACCATACTGGCCGCCGCCGGCGCGCAACTGACCACCGGGGGCAATGGCATTCCCCGGGGGGACCGGCGCATGGGGCAAAGGGGGCGTGCCGGGCGCTTTCACAACCCCGGGCGCAGATCGCGGTGTAGCACCCAACGGCACGTCACCTGCCGGGCCTCCCGGCCGAAACCGGTTGCTCGACCGGGCCGCGCAGGGTGGCGCACATCACAGCGATCACGATGCCCCCGAGGAGGTAGGCATACATCCCGATTCCGGTCGAACTGAGCAGGAAGTCCCCTTCGGGCCGCGGGGCGCCCAACAACACGTAGGCGAGGAACCAGCCGATGACGGGCACGCCCACGCCGATCCCGTTGCCGATGACCAGACGGCCCGCCAGGAAGAGCCCCAGCAGGGCGAGCAGGGCCAGTACGAGGCCGCCGGGGAACCAGAGGTCGACGACGAGCCAGCCCGCCGCGCCGGCCAGCGCGCCGAGCACCAGCAGGGCGAACAGCGCGACGACCCGGGCCGGGGTCCAGGTGGTGCTCACGCGCCCGCTCCCGCCGCGTCGGTGACGCCCGCGAAGAGGTCGCTCTCGCGCTCCCCCGCCGGGGCGCCGGAGCGGCCGGCCACCAACTCGTAGTACTCCCGCACGAACAGCGGCTGGGCGAGGTCGTTGGAGAGCGCGAAGACGGCTCCGTCGACGGCGACCTGGGTGGCGTGGGCGCGCATCGCGGCCGCCTTGGCCGCCGCGTACGGTTCGCCGTCCGCGGCGCCGATCTCGGCGGTGACGCGCTCGTCGGCGACCACGCCGGGTACGTCGTCGGGCACGGCGATGCCAGGGAAGGGCGCCCGGTCCGCGGCGCGCAGCCGCGCGAAGCCCTCCTCGACGACCGAGCGCGGCACCCGGTTCCAGTAGACCTTCCCGATCGCGTGGGGCGCGCCGAGGTGGTCCCCGTACGCCGGGTCCGCGGCGAGTTCGGCGGCGCGGGTGGCGACCCGGTGGGCCTGGATGTGGTCGGGGTGGCCGTAGCCGCCGTCGGGGTCGTAGGTGACGAGCACCTGGGGCCGGACGCGGCGGATCACCTCGACCAGGAAGCCGGCGGCCTCATCCACGTCGGCGGACCAGAAGGCGCCGGGGCGGTCGTTCTGCTCGGCGCCCATCATCCCGGAGTCCCGGAACCGGCCGGGGCCGCCCAGGAATCCGTGGTCGGTGACGCCCAGCTCGCGCATGGCGGCGGCCAGCTCGTCGATCCGGTGCGCCCCCAGGGCGTCCTCCCGGTCGGCGGCCAGGTGGGCGAGGCCGGGCGGGATGACCTCGCCCTCCTCGCCCAGCGTGCAGGTCACCAGCGCGACGTGGGCGCCCTCGGCCGCGTACTTGGCCATGGTGACGCCGTTGTTGATCGACTCGTCGTCCGGGTGCGCGTGCACGAGGAGGAGACGACGGGCGGGAAGACCGTTCATGGGGTCAGCCTACGAGGCGCCCCTACAACTTGAGGCCACCGATCATGCCCGCGACGTTCGTGGTCAGCTGGCTCAGGGTGGGAGCGATCGAGGAACTGGACAGGTAGAAGCCCAGCAACACGCACACGACCGCGTGCCCCGCCTTCAGTCCGGACTTCCGGACCAGCAGGAAGACGACGATCCCCAGTAGCACCACGGCCGAGATCGAGAGTGCCACGGCGGTTCACCTCCACGTCGAGCGGACATCGAATCGATTCGCGTGCTCGGCGGACACATACCCACCGTGCGCTACGGATCATAACTATCCGTACCAGCGCATCGATCGAGAACCGGCAGCACGAGGGGCGCACACCGCGCATACGGAGGAGCACGGGCACCACGCGCGACCGTCCGGCGGGGCTCTCACCCCGCCGGACGGTTGACGGCACCCGCACGGACCGTACGGCGATCAGGTTCCCCCGCCCGGATCTCGTCGCCGAGACGGTCAAGTTGCCTCCATGTTAAGCCGGTTGCCGGCCCCGTGCGATCTTCTTCGGCGCGTCGCGCACTACGCTTCGGGCGGATCCGGAGGCCCTGGTTCCGATGGTGTCGCGGGCCGGGCCTCGGGCCGGGTCGACGGCTTCTCCGACGCGAAGTGACACGCCGACGGATGGGCCGCGGGTCCCCCCGCGGCGCGCAGCTCCAGCGGGACCGCCAGCAGCGGCACCTCCTGGGCGCACCGGTTCTCCGCCTTCCAGCAACGGGTGCGGAAGGGGCAGCCCGACGGCGGATCGGCCGGGGAGGGCACGTCCCCGGAGAGGATGATCCGCTCGCGGTGCTTGCGCGCCTCCGGGTCCGGGACGGGCACGGCGGAGAGCAGGGCCTGCGTGTACGGGTGCGTCGGGTGGTCGTAGATCTGGGTGTCGGTGCCGATCTCGACCACCCGGCCGAGGTACATCACGCCCACCCGGTCCGAGATGTGCCGGACGATCGAGAGGTCGTGCGCGATGAACACGTACGACAGGTCGAACTCGTCCTGGAGCCGCTCCAGCAGGTTGACCACCTGCGCCTGCACCGAGACGTCCAGCGCGGAGACCGGTTCGTCCGCGACGATGATCTCGGGGCGCAGGGCCAGGCCGCGGGCGATGCCGATGCGCTGGCGCTGGCCGCCGGAGAACTGGTGCGGGTAGCGGTTGATGTACTCCGGATTCAGCCCGACCACGTCGAGCAGGTCCTGGACCTTGCGGCGCCGGTCGCCCTTGGGGGCCACCTCGGGGTGGATCTCGTACGGCTCGCCGATGATGTCGCCGACCGTCATGCGCGGGTTCAGCGAGGTGTACGGGTCCTGGAAGACCATCTGGATGTTGCGGCGGACGGCCCTGAGGGCCTTCCCCGACAACTTCGTGAGGTCCTCGCCCTTGTAGGAGATCGCGCCCGCCGTGGGCCGTTCCAGATTGACCAGCATCCTGGCGACCGTGGACTTGCCGCAGCCGGACTCGCCGACGATGCCGAGGGTCTCGCCCTGGGTCAGGGAGAAGGACACGCCGTCGACCGCCTTGACCGCGCCGACCTGCTTCCTGAAGAGGATGCCCTGGGTCAGCGGGTAGTGCTTGACCAGGTCGGTGACTTCGAGGATCGCGTCAGGCACCGAGGCACTCCTTCCAGAAGAAGCACGCGCTGGTGCGGTCCTCGGCCACCTGCGCCAACGGCGGTACGTCGCCCCGGCAGACGGCCTGTGCCATCGGGCAGCGCGGGTTGAAGGCGCAGCCGGGCGGGATGGCCAGCAGGTTGGGCGGCAGGCCCTTGATGGCGTACAGCTCCTGGCCCTTCTGGTCCAGGCGCGGGATGGAGTCGAGCAGGCCGCGGGTGTAGGGGTGCGCCGGGTTGCGGTAGATCTCGTGCACCGGGGCGGCCTCGACGATCCGGCCCGCGTACATCACGGCGATCTTGTCGGCGACGTCCGCGACCACTCCGAGGTCGTGGGTGATCAGGATCAGGCCCATGTTGAGCTCGCGCTGGAGCTCCGCGAGCAGGTCCATGACCTGGGCCTGGACGGTGACGTCCAGGGCGGTGGTCGGCTCGTCCGCGATGATCAGCGAGGGTTCCAGGGCCATGGCCATCGCGATCATGATGCGTTGGCGCATGCCGCCGGAGAACTGGTGCGGGTAGTCCCCCACCCGCTGCTTCGCGGCCGGGATCTTGACCCGGTCCATGAGCTCGACCGCCTTGGCGCGGCCGTCCCTGCGGGACATCCCGCGGTGCACCTCGTACATCTCGCCCAGTTGGGCGCCGACGCTGAGCACCGGGTTCAGCGAGGACAGCGCGTCCTGGAAGATCATCGCCATCTCGGCGCCACGGATCTTGCGGCGGGCCTCCTCCTTCATGGTCAGCAGGTCCTGGCCCTTGAAGAGGATCTCGCCGCCCGCGATCCGGCCCGGGGGCATGTCCAGGATGCCCATGACGGCCTGCGCGGTGACGGACTTGCCGGAGCCGGACTCGCCGAGCACGGCGAGGGTCTCGCCCTCGGCCACCGAGTAGGTGACGCCGTTGACCGCCTTGGCGACCCCGTCCCGGGTACGGAACTCCACGTGGAGGTCGCGGACTTCGAGCAGCATGGTGCCCACTCCTCAGCGCAGCTTGGGGTCGAGGGCGTCGCGCACCGCGTCGCCGAGCATGATGAAGGCGAGCACGGTCAGGCTCAGTGCGCCCGCCGGGTAGAGCAGCATGTGCGGGGCGTTGCGGATCTGCGAGGCGGCGTTGGAGATGTCGATGCCCCAGGAGACCGTGGGCGGGCGCAGCCCGACGCCGAGGAAGGACAGGGTCGCTTCCAGGGCGATGTAGGTGCCGAGCGCGATCGTCGCGACGACGATGACCGGCGCGACGGCGTTGGGCGCCACGTGGCGCAGCATCATCCGGCTGTTGCTCGCGCCGAGCGCACGGGCGGCCTGGACGTAGTCGTTCTGCTTGGCGGTGATGACGGAGCCGCGGGCGATGCGGGCGATCTGCGGCCAGCCCAGGAGCACGATGAAGCCGACCACCGGCCAGACCGTGGTGCTGGTGACCACCGAGAGGAAGACCAGGCCGCCGAGGACGACCGGGATGCCGAAGAAGATGTCGGCGACCCGGGAGAGCAGCGCGTCGCCCCAGCCGCCGAAGAATCCGGCCAGGCCGCCGAGGAAGGAGCCGAGGAGGGCCGCGCCGACGGTGGCGCAGACGCCCACGGTGATGGATGCGCGGGCGCCGTACACCGTCCGCGTGTAGACGTCGCAGCCCTGGGTGTCGAAGCCGAAGGGGTGGCCGGAGGCCGGGCCCTGCTGGGACTTGGACAGGTCGCACCGCAGCGGGTCCCCACTGGCGATCAGCTGCGGCCAGATCGCGATGACGACGAGGAAGGCGATGAGGAGGGCGGAGAGGATGAAGACCGGGTTGCGGCGCAGCTGCTGCCAGGCGTCGGACCACAGCGAACGCGCCTTCTCCTGGGGCCCGGTGGCTCCGGGGCCGCCGGGCCCCAGGGGCTTCTCCAGGCTCTCGGCCTCCTCCAGGGCCAGATCCATGGCCCCGCCCTGTCCGGTGGGGGCGATCGCCTCCCCCTTGCCGGGTCGCAGCGGGTCGTAACGCTCGGGCTCAGGCATAACGGATCCTCGGGTCCAGGACCGCGTAGAGCAGGTCGACGAGCAGGTTCGCCAGCAGGAAGACGATGACGAGGATGGTCACGAAGCCGACGACCGTGGGGGCGTTGTTGCGCAGGATGCCCTGGTAGAGCTGGTAGCCGACGCCGTGGATGTTGAAGATGCGCTCGGTGACGATCGCGCCGCCCATCAGGGCGCCGATGTCGGTGCCGATGAAGGTGACCACGGGGATGAGCGAGTTGCGCAGCAGGTGGCGGGTGATCACCCGGCCGCGCGGCAGGCCCTTGGCCACCGCGGTGCGGACGTAGTCGGCCTTGACGTTCTCGGCGATGGAGGTGCGCGAGAGCCGGGTGACGTAGGCGAGGGAGACCAGGGCGAGCACGATGCCGGGCAGGATCAGTTCGTTGAAGGGCGCGTCCGGGGAGACGGTGGGCCGGACCCAGCCCCACTTCACGCCGAGCAGGAACTGGAGCAGGTACCCGGTCACGAAGGTCGGCACCGAGATGACGACCAGGGTGAGCACCAGCAGCGTGGTGTCGATGGCCTTGCCGCGGCGCAGCCCGCTGACCACGCCGAGGGTGATGCCGACCACGACCTCGATGACGATGGCCACGATGGTCAGGCGCAGGGTGACCGGGAAGGCCGTGGACATCAGGGAGGTGACCTTCTGCCCGTTGAAGGCGGTGCCGAAGTCGCCCTTGAAGATCTGGCCCATGTAGTGGAGGTACTGCTTCCACAGGGGTTGGTCGAGGTAGAGGTCCTTGCGGATGCGCGCGGCGGTGGCCGGGTCGGGGGCCTTGTCGCCGAAGAGCGCCGCCACGGGGTCACCGAGCGCGTAGACCATGAAGAAGATCAGGAACGTGCTGCCGATGAACACCGGGATCATCTGGAGCAGCCGCCGGATCACGTACCGTCCCATGGAGGCCTCCAGGGTGTCGGCGGGACTGCCGCCACCGGTTCACTGATGGTGACGGTGGTGGCGGCAGGCCCGGTCTCTGGTGGGGACGGGTCAGCTGACCTTGATCTGGTCGTACACGGGCACGCTGAACTGGTTGAGCGCGACGCCCGAGAGGCGCTCCGAGTAGCCCGCGCTGCCGTTCTGGTACCAGAGCGGGATGGACGGCATCTGCTCGGCGAGGATCTTCTCCGCGTCCTGGAACTTGGCCGTCGCCTTGGCCGTGTCGCTCTCCTGGTTCGCCTCGTCGACGAGCTTGTCGAAGTCCTTGTTGTTGAACTTCCCGTAGTTGGAGGAGGCGCCCGTGTAGTACAGCGGCTCCAGGAAGTTCTGGATCAGCGGGTAGTCGGCCTGCCAGCCGGAGCGGAAGGGGCCGGTCAGCTTGAAGGCGCTCTGCTGGTTGCGGAAGTCCGCGAAGGTGCCGATCGGGTTGACCGTGCAGACCGCGCCCTTGCCCAGGGCGTTGTTGATGCTGTTGCAGACGGCGTCCATCCACTCGCGGTGCGAGCCGGTGTCCACGTTCGAGGTCAGCGTGACCTTCCCGCCGGGCAGCCCGCCGCCCTCCTCGATCAGCTTCTTCGCCTGCGCGGGGTCGAACTTGCAGCCGTCGCCGCACGCGGTGGCGGAGTAGCCGCCCTTGTCGCCGAGCGCCGCGGAGGTCCAGTCCTTGGCGGGGGTGCGGGTGCCCTGGAA
This sequence comes from Streptomyces sp. NPDC098789, assembly GCF_044759975.1. Taxonomy (NCBI): domain Bacteria; kingdom Bacillati; phylum Actinomycetota; class Actinomycetes; order Kitasatosporales; family Streptomycetaceae; genus Streptomyces; species Streptomyces sp. NPDC098789. Next base: position 248,208 of record NZ_JBIWAJ010000001.1, on the reverse strand, counting down.
GATCTGCTTGGTGATCTCGTCGCGGTTGATCGCCATCGAGATGCCGCGGCGGACCTTCTCCATGCCCGGCTTGCCCCAGGCGGCGTCGTACAGCGGGAAGGTCAGCGTCTGGATGATCAGGGCGGGCTGGTTGATGTACCGGTCGCCCAGGTCCTTCTTGACGTTCTTCAGCTGCTGCGCCGGCACGTCGTCGACGAGGTCGAGGTTGCCGGAGATCAGGTCGGTGTAGGCGGTGTTGTTGTCGGTGTAGACCTTGAGGTCCACGCCGCCGTTCTGCGCCTTGTCCGGGCCGGTGTACCCGTCCCACGTGCGCATCTTGATCGCCGTGCCCTTGGTGTAGGAGTCCACCGTGTAGGGGCCGTTGCCGACGGGCTTGCTCAGCCAGCCCGCGTGGTCGGTGAAGAAGCCCTTGGGCAGCGGGGAGAACGCCTGGTAGCCGAGGGTGTCGGGCCAGGTGGAGAACTTCTCCTTGAGGGCGACCGTGAAGGTCTTGGCGTCCTTGACCACCAGGCCCGACATCGTCTTGCCCTTGGGGTCGCCGGATTCCGGGTGCAGGTCGGCGTAGCCGACGATGTCCGCGAAGAAGGGCGAGTTGTTCTGCTTGTTGCGCACGTCCGCCGCGTAGTTCCAGGCGTCGACGAAGGACTGGGCGGTGACCGGCTCGTCGTTGCTGAACTTCCAGCCGTCCTTCAGCGTGATCGTGAAGTTCTGGCTGTCGGTCGTCTCGATCTTGTCGGCGACCATGTTCTTGGCCTCGCCGGTCTTCGGGTCGTAGCGCTTGAGCCCCCGGAAGAGCATGTCGAGGACCTTGCCGCCCTGCACCTCATTGGTGTTGGCCGGCTCCAGCGGGTTCTGCGGGTCGCCCCAGGAGGAGCTGATGATGCCGGCGCCACCGCCGCCGCTGTCGCTTCCGCCGCCGCAGGCCGTCGCCGTGAGGGCGACGGCGACCGCACAAGCGGCCCACTTGGCGTGGGTGGCTCCGCGCATGGAGTGCCTCCTTGGGCTCCCGAGACTCACCGAGACTCGCTGGAGACCCAATGTCACCCGACCGATGTGCCCGCGCACTCCAAGCGCGCCCGATTGGGCACGCCCGGGGGACCTCTGTCACTCCTGCGAGTGGACGGACGGTCAGGGAAGGGGCAGCTCCCAGGTGTCCACCGCGAAGTGCACGCCCATGCCGTGGCGCTCGTACAGGCCCAGCGCCCCGGTCTCGTTCTGCGTGTCGACGCCCAGGCCGAGCGTGGTGCGCCCGCGCGCCGCGTAGACGGCGAAGGCGTGGCGCAGCAGGTGGCCGCCGATCCCGCGGCCGCGCTGGTCGGACCGTACACCGATGTGGCTGACCCAGCCCATGGCCGTGCGGTCGTCCCGCGTCAGCACCACGCCCACGTCCCCCCGCACCGGCAGGCTCGCGATCCACACCAGGGACCAGTCCAGCTCGCGCGCGTCGAGGTAGTCCAGCCAGGCCTCGTACGGGCGCTCCACGTGGCCGAAGTGCGCCGCGAAGGTCTCCTCGATCAGGGCGTGGGCCCGCCGGGGGTCGGCCGGGTCGGCGGCGCAGTCGCGCAGCACCAGGCCGCCCAGGCCGGTGGGCGGCGCCGGCGCCGGGCGCGGGTCAGCGGTGAGGTCGAGGGTCATCACCTGGTAGTGGCGCACGGTGCTCCAGCCGTACCCGGCGATGAGGCCGAGGTCCAGGGTCGGCCGGACGTTGAGCTGGAGCCGCAGCCGGGCACCGGGGGCTCCGGCGGCCATCTCCCGGGCCCGCGCCTCCATCAGCTCCAGCAGCTGCGCGCCCGCGGCCTGCCGGTCGGGCAGGACGTAGTGGTCGCAGTCGATCCGGCCCGGCCCGGAGTCCGCCCAGACGAGGGCGTAGGCGACGAGCCGCCCCTCGTCGAAGGCGAGCCAGGAGTCGGTGGCCAGGTTCACCTCGGGGTGGTTGAGGTCGGCCTCGACCGTGTGCAGATCGGTCTCCGGCCTGCCGATCTCGATCCGGTCGACGGCGTTCAGGAGGGCGCAGATGTCACCGGCGTCACCGGGCCCTGCGGGGCGTACGGTCAGCATCGCTCCACTGTCGAGGGGACGGCGCCACGGACGCAACGGGATTTTCCCCTATCAGGGGGAACGGGATCGGATCCGTGCGGGAACGCGCGAGCGCCCGGCACCGGAATGGATCTTCCGGTACCGGGCGCTCGTCGCACCGGGGTCAGACGGCCAGAACGGCCTTCTCCTCGGCGAAGTGGCACGCGGACTCGTGCGCGGCCAGGGACTCCTGCCCCTTGAAGCGCTCCGGGATCGCGAGGAGCGGCTCCTCCGTGGAGCACTTGTCCTCGGCCTTCCAGCAGCGGGTGCGGAAGCGGCAGCCCGACGGCGGGTTGGCCGGCGAGGGGATCTCGCCCGACAGGATGATCCGGTCCCGGCCCTCGCGGGCGGACGGGTCCGGCACCGGCACGGCGGAGAGCAGTGCCTGCGTGTACGGGTGCGTCGGGTGGTCGTAGATCTGCTTGTCGGTGCCGATCTCCGCCATCTTGCCGAGGTACATCACGCCCACGCGGTCCGAGATGTGCCGGACGATCGAGAGGTCGTGCGCGATGAAGATGTAGGAGAGGTTGAACTCGTCCTGCAGCTTCGCCATCAGGTTGATGACCTGCGCCTGCACCGACACGTCGAGCGCCGAGACGGGCTCGTCGCAGATGATGATCTCCGGGTTGAGCGCGAGGCCGCGGGCGATGCCGATGCGCTGGCGCTGACCGCCGGAGAACTGGTGCGGGTAGCGGTTGATGTACTCCGGGTTCAGGCCCACGACGTCCAGGAGTTCCTGGACCTTGCGGCGCCGGTCGCCCTTGGGAGCCACCTCGGGGTGGATCTCGTACGGCTCGCCGATGATGTCGCCGACCGTCATGCGCGGGTTCAGCGAGGTGTACGGGTCCTGGAACACCATCTGGATGTTGCGGCGGACGACCTTGAGGGCCTTCCCCGACAGCTTGGTGATGTCCGTGCCCTTGTAGAACACCTCGCCGGACGTGGCCGTCTCCAGCAGCATCAGCAGCTTGGCGACGGTCGACTTGCCGCAGCCCGACTCGCCGACGATGCCGAGGGTCTCGCCCTGGTGCAGGTCGAAGGAGATCCCGTCGACCGCGCGGACCGCGCCGATCTGCTTCTTGAAGAGGATGCCCTGGGTCAGCGGGAAGTGCTTGACCAGGTTGCGCACCTGCAGGATCGGCTCACCACGGTCCACGGGGGACGCGATGGCCTCCAGGGCCGCTTCCTCGGACGCGACGTCGACGGTCTCGACCTCGGCCAGGCTCGGGGTGGCATCGTCCACGGCGTTGTCCTTCTTGCTCAGCTCAGCCATGGATCTGCTCCTCCCAGAAGTGGCAGGCGCTGCCGCGGCCGACCAGTTCGACGCCGTCGCGCTCGGTCACCGGCAGCAGGGCCGGGACCTCGGTGCGGCAGATGTCCTGCGCCTTGGGGCAGCGCGGGTTGAAGGCGCAGCCCGTCGGGATCTTGAGCAGGTTGGGCGGCAGCCCCTTGATCGCGTAGAGCTCTTCGCCCTTTTGGTCCAGACGCGGGATCGAGTCCAGCAGACCGCGCGTGTACGGGTGCGCGGGGCGCCCGTACAGCTCGTGGACCGGAGCCTGCTCGACGATGCGGCCCGCGTACATCACGGCGATCTTGTCCGCGACGTCGGCGACGACGCCGAGGTCGTGGGTGATCAGGATCAGACCCATGTTGTACTCGCGCTGCAGGTCCGCCAGCAGGTCCATGACCTGGGCCTGGACCGTCACGTCGAGAGCCGTGGTGGGCTCGTCCGCGATGATCAGGTCCGGCTCCAGGGCGAGCGCCATCGCGATCATGATGCGCTGGCGCATGCCGCCGGAGAACTGGTGCGGGTAGTCGTTGACACGGCTGCGGGCAGCCGGGATCTTCACCCGCTCCATCAGGTCGATGGCCTTGGCCTTGGCGTCCTTCTTCGACATGCCCTGGTGGACGCGGAACATCTCGCCCAGCTGGTTGCCGACGGAGTACACCGGGTTCAGCGCGGAGAGCGCGTCCTGGAAGATCATCGCCATCTTCGGGCCGCGCAGCTTGCGCCGCTCGCTCTCCGGGAGCTTCAGGATGTCCTGGCCCTTGAAGAGGATCTCGCCCTGGGAGACCCGCCCGGGGGGCGAGTCGAGGATGCCCATGATGGCCTGCGCGGTCACGGACTTGCCGGAACCGGACTCGCCGAGAACCGCCAGCGTCTCACCTGAGGAGACGCTGTAGTTCACGCCGTTGACGGCCTTGACCACGCCTTCGCGGGTCTTGAACTCGACGTGCAGGTCGCGCACTTCGAGCACGGGTGCCTCGGCACCCGCTGCCCTCTGGTGGGGCACTTCTGCGGTGACGCTTGAAGTAGTCATAAGTGGTGCCGCCCTTCTAGCGCAGCTTCGGGTCGAGGGCGTCGCGGAGCCCGTCGCCGACGAAAACGAAGCCGAGGACCGTCAGCACGATCGCGATGCTGGGGTACGTCCACAGGTAGTCCTTGACGCCCATGAAGTCCTTGGCACCGGCGAGCATGTTGCCCCACTCGGGAATCTCCGGGCTCACGCCGACGCCCAGGAAGGACAGCGAGGCCTCGGCCACGATGGCTCCGCCGACGCTGAAGGCGGCGTAGGCCATCACGGCGGCGATGGAGTTGGGCAGGATATGCCGGATGATGATCCGCCGGGTGTCCGCGCCGAGGGCGCGCGCGGCCAGCACGTAGTCGGCCTCGCGGACCGACAGGATCGAGCTGCGCAGCAGACGGGCGACCGTCGGCCAGGAGAAGATGGCCAGCGAGATGATCACCGGGGTGACACCACGGCCCATCGCGATGATGATCACGATCGCGCCGATGAGCAGCGGGAAGGCGAAGAACACGTCGGCGATGCGCATCAGGACGGAGTCCGTCGCGCGGCCGAAGTAGCCGGCGACGGCGCCGATGACGATGCCGATCGCACAGGCCAGGAAGATCGACGCGAGACCGACGATGACCGCGATGCGGCTGCCGTAGATGATGCGCGAGAACTGGTCGCGGCCGAGCGCGTCCGTACCGAGGAAGTGCGCACCACCCGGGGCCTGCAGGGTGTTGGTCAGATCCTGCGCGTACGGGTCGTGCGGCGCGATCAGCGGTGCGAACAGCGCGACCGCGAACAGCCCGACGACGAGCGCGAGGCCGACGACGGCCAGCTTGTTGGCGAGGAAGCGGTGGCGGATCTCGCCCCACTGGGTGACGCGGGCGATGGCGGGTTCGGCCTCCGAGGCCTTCGCGCCCCCTGCCACGGCGGTCGCGTCCCCCGCCACCGATGTGCTCTTGGTGAGCTCGGTCATGGGTATGACTCCTAGAACGGGCTGCCTGGGGTCAGGCGAGACGGATGCGGGGGTCGAGGACCGCGTACAAGAGGTCGACGATCAGGTTGAGCAGGACGAACACGGCGACACCGAAGGTCACCACGCCGATGATGATCGGGTTGTTCTGCTGCTGAACCGCCTGCACCAGGGCGAGCCCGATGCCGTCCCAGTTGAAGATCGCCTCGGTGATGAGTGCGCCACCGAGCAGCGAGCCGAAGGAGATACCCAGGTACGTGACGACCGGGATGATCGAGTTCCGCATGACGTGCTTGACGAGCACCGTGCGCCGGGGCAGGCCCTTGGCGACGGCCGTCTTGACGTAGTCGGCCCGCAGGACCTCCAGCATGGTGCCGCGCATGAGCCTCGCCACGAGCGCCGCGTCGAGGATCGCGAGCACGAAGGCCGGCAGGATCATCGACTTGAAGGTGCCGTCCGAGATCAGCGGGACCCATTCCAGCTGGATCACGAAGACCTTCTGGAAGACCATGCCGATCACGAAGGATGGGAAGCCGACGGCCATGGTCGTCAAGAGCGTGATCAGTACGTCCCAGAAGGAGTATCTGAACAGCGCGGCGATCAGGCCGGCGAACAGGCCGATCGCGATGTCCAGGACGATGGCCAGCAGCGCGAGCTCGGCGGTGTTCACGAGCTTCGGCTGGAGCACCTCGGTGACGGGGCGCCGCTGGGTGAAGTCCTCACCGAGGTCGCCCTGCACGAGGTTCTTGACGAAGTTGCCGTACTGGACCGGCAGCGGGTCATTGAGTCCGTAGCGCTCGCGGAGCGCTTCGATGACCGCCGGGTCACGGGCCTTGTCGCCACCGAGCGAACCCACCGGGTCGGACGGAAGTACGAAGAGACAGCCAAAGAGAACAATCGTCGCACCGAAGAGGACGACCACCATCTGTCCGAGCCGCCGGATCACATATCTGCCCACGATGCCTCCTTCACATACTGAGCGTGGGGGTTGGCGGCATCATCCGATCGGGAGATTGGCCGCATCCGGGCGCGGAACGGGAGAGATGAGGGGTGCGCCCGGGACTGAGCGAAGGCCGTGGGGACCGAAGAAGTTACTCCGGCCCCCACAGCCTTCGCCTACCTACTGGTGAAGAAGTACGACTACTTGGCGGTGATTTCCGCGAGGTTCGGGTCCTCGAAGAAGTCCATCGCCATGTTGCTGAACTTGTCCGTGTTCGCGAGACGGTACTGCGAGCGCTTCCAGGTCGGGATCAGCGCCTGGTCGTCCTCGACAGCGATCTTCTCGGCCTCCTTGTAGACCGCGGCGCGAGCGGCCGGGTCCTTGGTGGCGCGAGCCTTGGTGATCAGCTCGTCGAACTTCGGGTTGTTGTAACGACCGCGGTTGTCACCCTGGGCCTTGCCGGTGGCCGGGTCCTCGTTGATCGAACCCGAGTCGAGCAGCGGGAACAGGAAGTTGTCCGGGGTCGGGTAGTCCGCGCCCCAGGCCGAACGCCAGATACCGGCGGTCGCCTTGTCCTGCTGCTGCGCCAGGGCCTCCTTGAACGGCTTGCCGTTCAGCTTGACCTCGAGGCCGAGGACGTCCTTCAGCTGCTGCGCGATGGCCTGGACCCACTCTTCGTGGCCGCCACCGGTGTTGTAGCCGAAGTCCAGGACGGTGCCCGGCTTCAGGCCGCCCTTGGCCGCGAGCTCCTTGGCCTTGGCCGGGTCCTGCTTGATGCAGGAGGTGCAGAGGTTGTTGGTGTACGTGTCCGCGAACGAGGGCGGGAGCACGGACGTGGCGGGCTTCTGCATGCCCTGGAAGACGCCCTTGGCGATGGCCTCGCGGTCGATCGCGTAGGAGATCGCCTTGCGCGCGTCGACGTTGTTCATCGGCGCGTTCTGGTTGAAGACGACCAGGTAGTTGATACCCGAGGTGTCGGCTTCGATCCACTGCTTCTTGGCCGAGTACTTGGCCTTGGCGACCGGCAGCTGCGGCGTGGGCATACGGGCCCAGTCGAAGCTACCCGCCTGGTAGCCCTGGTACTCGAGGGTGGCGGCGTTGGCCGAGTTGAGGATCGAGATCTCAACCTTGGCGAGCTTCGCCTTCTCCAGGCCGTAGTCGTCGTTACGGACCATGGTGATGGACTTGTTGTGCTGCCACGAACCCTCCATCTTGAAGGGGCCGTTGCCGATGGGAGCGTCGTTGTACGCCTTGTTGCTGGCGGCGCCGGCGACCTTCGGAACGGGGCTGAAGACCGTGTGGACGGTCTTCTTGTCGAACTCGAAGTCAGCCGCGGACAGCTCGACCTTCAGCGTGTTGGCGTCCGGAGCGGTCAGACCGGCGAACTTGTCGCTCGTGCCGCCGTTCAGCTCCTTGTAGCCGACGATTCCGTCCATCGGGTACGCGACGTCGGAGGCCGAGGCCTTCGAGACGGTGCGGGTCCAGCCGCGGATGAACGACTCCGCGTCGACCACTTCACCGTTGGAGAACTTGGTGCCGGCCTTGATCTTGAAGGTCCAGGTCTTGCCGTCGTCGCTCGTGGTGAACGACTCGGCCAGAGCCGGCTTCAGCTTGCCGTCCGGCGTCGCGCTGTACAGGCCGGTGAAGAGGTTGTGCGCGACCAGGGCGCCCTCAGACTCCTGCGTGTTGTACGGGTCGATCGCCACCGGCTCGGTGATACCGAGGCGGAAGGTACCGCCAGCGGGACCCGCCGACTTCTTCTCCCCGCCGCCACCACAGGCAGTCGCGGCCAGGGCAATGATTGCCGCGCCCGCGACCCACTTGGCGCTCTGAGCACCACGCATGGGTTTCCTCCTCATGAGTCCACTTGTCACTACAAGACGGGGTACTCGATCGCACGCTGACACCCCTGACAGCGATGACGCGATGAGTTACCCACAGTGTGCTCGTGAGTCGACACTCCCCACAGTGTGTGACCCATTGACCCGAGCTTGGTGCCAACTATTAAGTACGGCCGACCCGTAAACCACACTTAAAGGGTCTCGTTTTGACAACATCACTACAGGTCAGTAGCCCGAAATACGGACAAACTGAGCCTAGACAGACACACGCGAAACGGACGGTTAGTACACCTTCCGGAGTGTGACGCCCGATATACGGACACATGAACGAGACAATCCGCTTGACAAAAGCGAACGACCCCTCCACCACGGAGCCCGTGGGGAAGGGGTCGAGTCACGAAACGTGATGTTCGCGGCAATTACCGCTTGGCGCGCGAAGACGAGCGGCCGCGCTCCTTCTGGTCCAGAACGACCTTGCGGATGCGGACGGCCTCCGGGGTCACCTCGACGCACTCGTCGTCGCGGCAGAACTCCAGGGACTGCTCCAGCGACAGCCTGCGCGGGGGCACCACGTTCTCCGTGTTGTCCGCGGAAGCCGCACGCATGTTCGTGAGCTTCTTCTCCTTGGTGATGTTCACGTCCATGTCGTCGGCGCGCGAGTTCTCGCCGATGATCATGCCCTCGTACACCTCGGTGCCGGGCTCGGTGAACAGGACGCCGCGCTCCTGCAGGTTGATCATCGCGAACGGCGTGACCGACCCGGAGCGGTCCGCGACCAGCGAACCGTTGTTACGGGTCTTCAGCTCGCCGAACCACGGCTCCAGGCCCTCGTGGATCGAGTGGGCGATGCCCGTACCGCGGGTGTTGGTGAGGAACTCCGTACGGAAGCCGATGAGGCCGCGGGACGGGACGACGAACTCCATGCGGACCCAGCCGGAGCCGTGGTTCGACATGTTGTCCATGCGGCCCTTGCGGACGCCCATGAGCTGCGTGACCGCGCCCATGTGCTCCTCGGGGACGTCGATGGTCATGCGCTCGACCGGCTCGTGCACCTTGCCGTCGACGAGCTGCGTGACGACCTGCGGCTTGCCGATGGTCAGCTCGAAGCCCTCGCGGCGCATCTGCTCGACCAGGATGGCCAGCGCCAGCTCACCGCGGCCCTGCACCTCCCAGGCGTCGGGGCGCTCGGTGTCCAGGACGCGCAGCGAGACGTTACCGATCAGCTCGCGGTCCAGACGGTCCTTGACCTGGCGGGCGGTGACCTTGCGGTCCTTGACCGCGGACTTGGCGTCCGCGCCCTTGCCGCTGCCGCCGCGGCCGACCATCGGGGAGGTGTTCGTACCGATGGTCATGGAGATCGCGGGCTCGTCGACCGTGATCAGCGGGAGCGCGATCGGGTTCTCCGTGTCGGCCAGGGTCTCGCCGATCATGATGTCGGGGAAACCGGCCACCGCGCAGATGTCACCCGGGCCCGCCACCTCGGCGGGCTTGCGGGTGAGCGCCTCGGTCATGAGGAGCTCGGTGATGCGGACGTTGGACTGCGAACCGTCGCGCTTGATCCAGGTGACGGTCTGGCCCTTGCGCAGCTCGCCCTGCTCGACGCGGACGAGCGCGATGCGGCCGAGGAAGTTGTCGGCGTCCAGGTTGGTGACGTGGGCCTGGAGCGGAGCGGCCTCGTCGTACTCGGGAGCCGGCACGTGGGCCAGGATCGTCGAGAAGAACGGCTCCAGGTTCTCGCTGTCGGCCGGGACGGTGCCGTCCTCCGGCTTGGTCAGCGAGGCGACGCCGTCACGGGCGCAGGCGTAGACGATCGGGAATTCGATCTGCTCTTCGTCCGCGTCCAGGTCGAGGAAGAGGTCGTACGTCTCGTTGACGACCTCGTCGATCCGCGAGTCGGGGCGGTCGGTCTTGTTGATGCAGAGGATGACGGGCATCTTCGCCTGCAGCGCCTTGCGGAGCACGAAGCGCGTCTGCGGCAGCGGGCCCTCGGAGGCGTCGACGAGCAGGACGACGGCGTCGACCATGGACAGGCCGCGCTCGACCTCACCACCGAAGTCGGCGTGACCCGGGGTGTCGATGATGTTGATCGTGATCGGCGCGCCACCCTCCTTCGGGTGGTACTTGACCGCGGTGTTCTTCGCGAGAATGGTGATGCCCTTCTCGCGCTCCAGGTCGTTCGAGTCCATCATGCGGTCGTCGAGGTGCTGGTGGGCGGCGAAGGCACCTGCCTGCTTCAGCATGGCGTCGACGAGGGTCGTCTTGCCATGGTCGACGTGGGCGACGATGGCTACATTACGAATGTCGTGGCGCGTGGTCATACTGGCGGCGCTTCTCCCGGAATCGTGGATGGCGTCGCGTACGGTCCGGCACGCGCGCCCGCCGGGCGGAAAAACCTGCCACGGCCTTACCCCATCGTACGTTGCGTGGCGGGAACCGCACGCCGGGGGGTCTGTCAAGAGGCCGGAGGGCTGACCGCGACGAGGTCGCGGATGGTGCTGGGCCGGGGTTGGGGTGGGGGGTCCCGGCCGGTGTTCCTGCGGGTCAATGGCTACGTACGACCTTGCCCGCCGAGGTGAGCGGCGGGCAAGGGACTTGAGTCACTTCTGAGCTTGTTCACCCGTCCTTGGGTGTCAGGTCAGCTCTTCTTCGCGGCCTTTTCCTTCGCGGACCTCGCCGCGCCGGCGGGCTTGACCCAGCCGATGTCCTGGAAGCGGGGCACCCCCAGGCCGAAGGCGCCCGCGTTGACCAGGCCGGGCTTGGCCGCCACCAGCTCGGGGCGCTGGAAGAGCGGGATGGAGCCGGCCGCGGCCCAGATCCGGGCGTCCGCCTTGCGCACCAGGTCGCGGGACTGCTCCTCGTCCAGCTCGCCGAGCGCCTGGTCGAAGAGCTGGTCGATCCGGTCGGTGCCGACGCGGGTGTAGTTCTGCTCCACGAGCAGCGAGCCGTCGGCGGCGGGCGCGGGCTTGGCGAAGATCGGTCGGGCGTCGGTGGCCGGGAAGGCGGTCGCGGGCCACGAGTACAGGGCCAGGTCGTACTGGCCCGAGGCGATGTGGTCCTTGAAGAAGCTGTCGTCGGCGACCTTGATCAGCTCGGTGCTGACGCCGATCTTCTGGAGCATCTGGGAGATCCGCTCGCCGACCGTGCGCAGCGCCTCGGAACCGGGACCCGAGGGGAGCACGAAGCGCAGCGCGAGCGGCTTGCCGTCCTTGGCCAGCATCGCGCCGGAGGTGCGGACGGCGTGCTTGGCGGGCGCGGGCGCCGGGCTGGCCTTGGCCGCGCCCTGCTCCTCGGCCGGGGCCGCCTCGGCGTCCAGGGACGGGTTGCGCTTGCCGTCGTCGACCGCGGCGGCCTGGGCGAGGAGCGCGGCCTCCTGCTGCTCGGCGAGCGGTACGGCCGCCAGCACCGGGGAGGGCTGGTGCGCTCCGGAGGCGAAGCGGTCGGCGTCGACGACCTCCCCGTCGGGGGCGTAGCGGCCGTCGCCCTCGGGGAGCCCGCCGGCCTGCGGCTCGACCGGGCCCTCGGGCCGGCGGACGGCTTCGTCCTCCTGGCGGGCCGGTCGGTCGCCGGGGCGCAGGCCCGGGAGGGGGGCCGGGCGCAGCGGCGGGTTCAGGGCCGCGGGCGGGCGGGCGCCGTTGCGGTCGTCCTGGCCCACGATGTACAGGCCGTCGTTGCCGGTGCCGTCCCCGTCAGCGGGGGCGCCGGGGGCGCGGCGGCCGAGGGTCTTCCCGTCGTCCTTCTTCTCGCTCTCGGAGCCGGCCTTGGCGCCGGCGGGGTCGGAGAGCTTCCCGCCCTTGCGCCAGCCCGCGTCGGCGAGGAGGGCCTGGGCGGCCTGGGTGTCCTGGCCGCCGAGCGCGTCGCTGTTGTCGGCGTACGCGCGCTGCCCGGCCAGGGCCACGTGGCTGCCGACCGGCTTCGAGGGCAGGCCGAGGGGCTTCAGCACGATGTCGGTGAGGCCCTGACGGTCCAGCGCCCGGGCCACCGCCCGGCGCACCCGCTCGTCGGCCAGCGGTCCGGAGGCACCGTTGAGCGCGAGCTGGGTGTAGGCGGGCTCCAGGGACTTGCGCACGGTGAAGGAGCGCAGGGCCTTCTGCTGGGCGGCGTAGGCGGCGGCGGCCTCGGCGTTCTTCTTGCGGCTCTCCTGCTCGTCCCTGGCCTTGCCCTCGTCGGCGCCGAAGGCGACCGCCCAGGAGAGCGTGGCCTGGGCGGCGGTCACCGCGGCGCCGGGGCCGTGGGCGGGGGCGCCCTGGTGGGCTGCGTCCCGGTGGGCGAGCGCGATGCGCTCCGCGCCGCCGCGGTCGATCTCGGCCAGGTCCAGCTTCCCGGCGGCGAGCGCGGCGGCGCGCTCGGCGCGCGGGACGGCGGTCAGCACGAGGGAGTCGAGCTTGGCGGGGCGGCCCCACCAGCGCGGGTTGCGCGAGAGCGCCGCGGTGCCGGTCTTCTTGTCGATGGCGCCGAGGTTGAAGGGGCCCGCCGTCACCTTGAGGGTGCCGCGCGCGCCCTCGTTGAAGGCTTCGGGGCTGCCGGTGACCTGCTTGGGGTAGAGCGGGCTGAACAGGGAGCGCCAGTCGGTGTAGGGCTTGGCGAAGGTGACCTTGACTTCCAGGTCGTTGGCGCCGCGCTCGATCTTCTCGATCCGGTCGTAGCCCGCGTTGCGGGCCGTCCAGTACGCCGAGTCCTTGCCGTTCAGGGCCCGCCACTGCGCGACGAAGTCGGGTGCGCCGACCTCGCGGCCGTCGCTCCACACCGCCTGCTGGTTGAGCTTGTAGAGCACGACCTGCTTGGGCTCGCGCTCGATGACCTCGGCCTTCTCCAGGAAATCGGGGTTGGCGGCGGGCCGTCCCTTGGCGTCCATGACGAAGAGCTGCGGCAGGACGGCTCCGGCGATCCGCCCGGTGGTGGCGTCGGCGTCCGCCTGGAAGGCGTTGAGGGTCTCGGGCAGCGCGTCGACGGCCCAGCGCACCGACCCGCCGTCCGCGACCAGGTCGCGGGTGGTGGACGAGATGTCCTGACCGGCGGCGGCCGGGCCGCCCTCGTCTTCGCCGCCGCCGCAGCCCGTCAGCAGCGGCAGTGCGAGGACTCCCGAGGTCAGCAGCGCCAAGGACCTGCGCCTTCTCTGGGACATGGGTGGTACCTCCGGAGCGGGGCCGAGCGGGGCGGGACTCGGTGGGGTGGCTTGATCACGTTTGGCGGTATATGGAGCTGATCACACTGGTGATGAACCCACTGAAATCGACCGCCTCGCGCACCCTCCGCAGCCGACCCGCGCCACGCCGCGAACCCCACCCGTGCGGACCAATCCCGGGCACGCGGCGGGCGGGCACTGGCCCGTTCGGGGGATCCGGGGCGGCGGACCGGGGGCGCACGGTTCCGGCCTGCGCGCCCGCAATACCGTCACGTCCCTTCACAACCGGCGCCCTCAGGCGCGACACTCGCAGGCGCACATGAGCGTTGCCACCGCAACCTGCGGAAGTGAGGGCAAGTCATGTCCCTGCAGGACGATTTGACCGCCGTACGACGCAATCTGAACGAGCTGGTCCGCTCGGTCGAGCGACTGGAGCGGGACGTCGCGCGCCAGGCGCCCGCGACCGCGGGACCCCCGGGCGGGGAGGAGACGGTCTTCGTCCCGGACACCCCGTACGACAGCACGCTGTGGACGGATTCCGACGACGAGGGCCTCGGCGCCCGCGACCGCCGGGCGCCCTGAGCCGTACGGCACCGCACGCGCACGGCCCGCACCGCACGCCACGCAGCACACGGAGCACGGAGCACGACACACGGCACGCGACGGCCGGTTTCGCCCGGCACTCCCCATCAGGCCCCGCCGCCACCCGACGGCCGGGTCTCCTGGGCCACCCCTCCACTCCTCCCGGAGTCCCCTTTGGCCACAGGCACGGAACCACCCCGACCCCTGACCGGCGTGCACGGCGCCTCCCGCGCCGCGATCGCCGCCCGGCACCTGCGCACCGACCGGTGGTGGCTGGCCCCCGCCGGCACCGCGGCCGGGTTGCTCGCCTTCATCGTCTATTCGACCTGGCGGGCCTTCTCCAACGCCGACTACTACGCGGCCCCCTACGTCTCGCCCTTCTACTCCCCGTGCCTCGCGGAGAACTGCCGGGAGATGCGCGACGGGCCCAACTGGGACCTCTTCGGCAGCTGGTGGGGCCTGTCCCCCGCGCTGCTGGTGCTGGTCTTCCCGCTCGGCTTCCGGCTCACCTGCTACTACTACCGCAAGGCCTACTACCGGGGTTTTTGGGCCTCGCCCCCGGCCTGCGCGGTCGCCGAGCCGCACGCGAAGTACTCGGGGGAGACCCGCTTCCCGCTGGTCTTCCAGAACATGCACCGCTACTTCTTCTACGCGGCGCTGCCGGTCGCGGGCATCCTGACCTACGACACCGTGCTGACCTTCCGCGACGCGCACTACGCCTGGGGCCACATGGGCCTCGGCTCGCTGCTGTTCCTCGTCAACATCGCGCTGATCTGGGCCTACACGCTGTCCTGCCACTCCTGCCGGCACATCATGGGCGGCAAGCTCAAGCACTTCTCCAAGCACCCGGTGCGCTACCGGCTGTGGGGGTGGGTGAGCAGGCTCAACTCCCGTCACATGCAGCTGGCCTGGGCCTCCCTGATCAGCGTCGCGCTCTGCGACTTCTACGTGTACCTGCTGGCCAGCGGTGCGCTCGACGACCCGAGGATCTTCTGACATGGCTCAAGTCGACCGGCAGCAGTGGGACGTGGTCGTGGTCGGCGCGGGCGGCGCCGGGCTGCGGGCCGCGATCGAGGCCCGCGAGCGGGGCGCCCGTACCGCCGTGATCTGCAAGTCCCTCTTCGGCAAGGCCCACACCGTGATGGCCGAGGGCGGCATCGCCGCCTCCATGGGCAACGTCAACGAGGGCGACAACTGGCAGGTGCACTTCCGCGACACGATGCGCGGCGGGAAGTTCCTGAACCAGTGGCGGATGGCGGAGCTGCACGCCAAGGAGGCCCCCGACCGGGTCTGGGAGCTGGAGACCTGGGGGGCGCTCTTCGACCGGACGCCCGACGGGCGGATCTCCCAGCGCAACTTCGGCGGCCACGAGTACCCGCGCCTCGCGCACGTGGGCGACCGGACCGGACTGGAGCTCATCCGGACCCTCCAGCAGAAGATCGTCCAGCTCCAGCAGGAGGACTTCAAGGAGTACGGGGACCACGAGGCCCGGCTCAAGGTCTTCCAGGAGTGCACCGTCACCCGCGTCCTGAAGGACCACGGTCGGGGCGACGGCGGGCGGGTCGCCGGGGTCTTCTGCTACGAGCGCGAGTCCGGCCGCTTCTTCGTCCTGGAGGCACCCGCGGTGGTGCTGGCCACGGGCGGGATCGGGAAGTCCTTCAAGACCACCTCGAACTCCTGGGAGTACACCGGCGACGGCCACGCGCTGGCCCTGCTGGCCGGGGCGCCGCTGCTGAACATGGAGTTCGTGCAGTTCCACCCGACCGGCATGGTCTGGCCGCCCTCGGTCAAGGGCATCCTCGTCACCGAATCGGTGCGCGGTGACGGCGGGGTGCTGCGCAACAGCGAGGGCAAGCGGTTCATGTTCGACTACGTCCCGGACGTCTTCAAGGAGAAGTACGCCGAGTCGGAGGCGGAGGGCGACCGCTGGTACGAGGACCCGGACCACAACCGGCGCCCGCCCGAGCTGCTCCCCCGCGACGAGGTCGCCCGCGCGATCAACTCCGAGGTGAAGGCGGGCCGCGGCTCCCCGCACGGCGGGGTCTTCCTGGACGTGTCCACCCGGATGCCCGCCGAGCGGATCCGGCGGCGACTGCCGTCGATGTACCACCAGTTCAAGGAGCTGGCGGACGTGGACATCACGGCGGAGCCGATGGAGGTCGGCCCGACCTGCCACTACGTGATGGGCGGGATCGCGGTCGACTCGGAGACGGCGGCGACCCTCGGGGTGCCCGGGCTCTTCGCGGCGGGCGAGGTCGCGGGCGGGATGCACGGTTCGAACCGGCTGGGCGGGAACTCCCTGTCCGACCTGCTGGTCTTCGGCCGTAGGGCGGGACTGCACGCGGCCGAGCACGCCGCGGGTCTGGCCGCCGCCCCGCCGGTCGCCCCGCAGCGGGAGGTCGACGCGGCGGCCGAGGAGGCGCTGGCCCCCTTCCACGCCGAGGACGGCGCGGAGAACCCGTACACCCTCCACCAGGAGCTCCAGCAGGCGATGAACGACCTGGTCGGCATCATCCGGCGCGCGGGCGAGATGGCCGAGGCGCTGGAGCGGCTGGCGGGACTGCGCGCACGGGCCGCCCGCGCCGGGGTGGAGGGGCACCGCCAGTTCAACCCGGGCTGGCACCTGGCCCTGGACCTGCGCAACATGCTGCTGGTCAGCGAGTGCGTGGCCCGGGCCGCCCTGGAGCGCACCGAGAGCCGCGGCGGCCACACCCGGGAGGACTACCCGGCCATGGAACGGGCCTGGCGCCCGGTGAACCTGCTCTGCCGACCGGTGCCAGTGGACCCGGCGGACCCCGCCGGCCCGGCGGCCGACCGGATCGCCCTGGAACACACCCGGACCGAGCCCGTCCGCCCGGACCTGCTCGCGCTCTTCGAGAAGGAAGAGCTGGTCAAGTACCTCGCCGAAGAGGAGCTCTACGAGTGAGTAGCTACGACGCCGCGTTCCGGATCTGGCGGGGCGACGCCGAGGGCGGTGAACTGCGGGACTTCACCGTCGAGGTGAACGAGGGCGAGGTGGTCCTCGACATCGTCCACCGGCTCCAGGCCACCCAGGCCGGCGACCTCGCGGTCCGGTGGAACTGCAAGGCGGGCAAGTGCGGATCGTGCAGCGCGGAGGTCAACGGGCGGCCGCGGCTGATGTGCATGACCCGCATGTCGACCTTCTCCCCCGAGGAGACGATCACGGTCACCCCGCTGCGGGCGTTCCCGGTGGTCCGGGACCTGGTGACGGACGTGTCCTTCAACTACGCGAAGGCGCGGGAGGTCCCGGCCTTCGTACCGCCCGAGGGGGTGGCGCCGGGCGAGTACCGGATGCAGCAGGTGGACGTGGAGCGCTCGCAGGAGTTCCGCAAGTGCATCGAGTGCTTCCTGTGCCAGGACACCTGTCACGTGGTGCGCGACCACGAGGAGAACAAGGCCGCCTTCGCGGGGCCGCGGTTCCTGATGCGGGTGGCGGAGCTGGACATGCACCCGCTGGACGCGGCCGCCGAGCAGGGCCTGGACCGCAAACGGACGGCCCAGGAGGAGCACGGGCTGGGCTACTGCAACATCACCAAGTGCTGTTCGGAGGTCTGCCCCGAGGGCATCAAGATCACCGACAACGCACTGATCCCGCTGAAGGAGCGGGCGGTCGACCGCAAGTACGACCCGTTGGTCTGGCTGGGCTCGAAGATCGGCCGCCGCAAGGACTGACCTCGGGGGCGGGTGCTCGGGGTGCGGGGGCGCTCGGGGTCCGGGGGGGGTGCTCGGGGTGCGGGGGCGTGAAACCCCCCATAACCTCCCAAATGTGATCCCGCCGAGAAGCAGGACGAAGCCGAGCGCCACCTCCCGGATATCCCTGCGGGCCGCGCTCGCCCTGGCCGCCGCGCTGCTCGCGCTCGGCGGCCAGGGCGCGGCCGGGGCCCCGTCGGCCCGGGCCGACGATCCCGTCACCCTGTCGCAGCAGGGGCAGATCACCGACCGGGTGGGCGCCCTGGGCGACCGCGAGCCCGCCGTGGCCGCCGCCCTCGACAAGCTGTACGCCGACCAGCGCATCCAGCTGTTCGTGGCGTACGTCCGCGACTTCTCCGGACGCTCCGCCCAGAGCTGGGCCGATGCCACCGCGCAGCGCAGCGGCCTCGGGCAGAACGACGTCCTGCTCGCCGTCGCGACCGGGGCCCGGCAGTACGCCTACTCGGCCGATGTCGACTCCGGCTTCACCAAGGAACAGCTGGCGTCCGTCGCCCGTACCGCCATCGAGCCCGCCCTGAAGGAGAACGACTGGGCGGGCGCGGCGATCGGCGCCGCCAACGGCTACGACGCCGTGCTCGCGGGGCGTCCGGTACCGGTGCCCGCGATCACCCCGGGCGTGGCCGATCCCGGTGGGGACCGGGCGGGCGGCGAGAGCGGGGCCGGTGACTTCGTCCTCCCCGTGATCGCGGTCGGCGCCGCGGGGGCGCTCGGCGCCTACGCCTACAGCCGCCGCAAGCGCAAGGGCCCGACCGACCGCGGTACGACGACCCGCTCGGGCTGGGGCGAGCAGGGCCCGCCCCGGCTCCCGCTCGCCGAACTCGACGCCGAGGCCAGGTCGCTGCTGGTGGAGGCCGACGACGCGGTCCGCACCAGCACCGAGGAACTCGGTTTCGCCTCGGCCCAGTTCGGCGAGGCGGCGGTGGGGCCCTTCACCGCGGCCGTGGCCTACGCCAAGGACGAGCTGACGCACGCCTTCCGGCTGCGCCAGCAGCTCGACGACGCCTATCCCGAGGACGACGCGACCCGGCGCCGGATGCTGGACGAGATCGTGGCGCGCTGCACCGAGGCCGGCCGGCGCCTCGACGCCGAATCGGCCGACTTCGACCGGCTGCGCGCCCTGGAGAAGAACGCCCCGCAGGCGCTGGAGACCGTACAGGCGCACTTCCGCGCGCTGACCGGCCGGACCTCGACGGCCGAGGCGACCTTGACCGCGCTGGCCCGGCGGTACGCCGATTCCGCGTCCGCCCCCGTGGCCTCCAACGCCGAACAGGCCAAGGACCGACTGCTGTTCGCCACCACGAACCTCGGCGAAGCGCGCGCCGCCGTCGACGGCGGGGACAACGGCAAGGCGGCCGTGCACGTGCGGGCGGCCGAGGGCGCCGTCGACCAGGCGGCCACCCTGGTGGACGCGGTGGAGCGGCGCGCGCAGGAGCTGGCCGAGGCGGCGGGCAAGCTGACCGGCGCCCTGAACGAGACCGAGACCGACCTCGCGGACGCCCGCGGGCTGCTGACGGGAACCGCCGAGGGCGTCTCCACGGCGGACCTGCGGGGCCGGATCGGCCGGGCGGAGTCCGTACTGACCGACGTACGGGCGGAGCAGGGCGCGGGCCGCTACGACCCGATCGACGCCCTGCGCCGGATCGAGGAGGCCGACGCGGCCCTGGACGAGGCGCTCGCCGGAGCCCGGGAGCGCGAGTCGGGCCGCGGGCGGGCCGCGGCCCTGCTGGACCAGGCCCTGCTGTCGGCCCGCAGCGCGATCGGCGCGGCCGCGGACTACGTCACCACCAGCCGCGGAGCCGTCGGCAGCCAGGCCCGCACCCGGCTGGCGGAGGCCCAGCGGCACCTGGAGCGCTCGCTCGCGGTGACGGGCTCGGACCCGGCGGCCGCGCTGGCGGAGGCGCAGCAGGCGGACTCGCTCGCCCGGCAGGCGCAGCAGCTGGCGGAGGCGGACGTGCGGGCGTACCAGGACCCGTACGGCGGCCGCCGCTCGCAGCAGGGCGGCATGGGCGGCGCGGTGCTGGGCGGGATCATCCTCGGCGAGATCCTCGGCGGCGGCAGCCGCGGCGGCCGCGGGGGCGGGTACGGCGGCTTCGGCGGCGGTGGCGGTGGCGGCTTCGGGGGCGGCGGCCGCGGTCCGGGCTCCTTCGGCGGCGGCGGCACCCGCGGCCGGATGGGCGGTGGCGGCCGCTTCTGACGTCACCGACACCCCTTCCCACTAGGAGTAGGCACCCATGAGCAAGCAGACCATCCTCGGCCGCGTCACCCAGCTCGCGAAGGCCAACATCAACGCGCTGCTGGACCAGGCGGAAGACCCGCAGAAGATGCTGGACCAGCTGATCCGGGACTACACGAACAACATCTCCGAGGCGGAGCAGGCCGTCGCCACCACGATCGGCAACCTGCGGATGCTGGAGGCGGACCACACGGAGGACGTGAACGCGGCGGCCGAGTGGGGCGCCAAGGCCCTGGCGGCCAGCCGCAAGGCCGACGAGCTGCGGACGGCGGGGACTCCGGGCACGCCGACGGACGCGGACAAGTTCGACAACCTGGCGAAGGTCGCGCTGGGCCGCCAGCTCCAGTCGGAGAAGGAGGCGAAGACGGCGGAGCCGACGATCGCGGCGCAGACGGAGGTCGTCGAGAAGCTCAAGTCCGGGCTGAACTCGATGAAGACGAAGCTGACCGAGCTCCAGGCGAAGCGCGACGAACTGGTGGCGCGCGCGAAGACGGCGCAGGCGCAGAACACGATGATGGACGCGGTGAAGAACATCGACGTGATGGACCCGACGAGCGATCTGAACCGCTTCGAGGACAAGGTCCGCCGCGAGGAGGCGATGGCCCTCGGCAAACAGGAACTGGCCGCCTCCACCCTGGACGCCCAGTTCGAAACCCTGGACGACCTCGACAAGAACGCAGAGGTCGAAGCCCGGCTCGCGGCCCTGAAGGCCGGCGGGGGCAAATCCAGCCCCGCCGGCGTTTGAGGCGCGGGGTCCGGGGCGGAGCCCCGGGAGCGGTCCGCACGGACCCACCCGCCTCCGCCCCGGACCACCCCGCCCGCCCCCGGAACTACCCGTACATGCTGAGCAGCTGCTCCGCCGACAGCTCGGCGACCGCCTCCCCCGCCACCCCCGGCAACGGCAGCTCGAACCACACCGTCTTCCCCCGGTGCGTGCGCCGCGTGCCCCATCCGGCCGACAGCAGCCCGACCAGTTGCAGCCCGCGCCCGCCCTCGTCCGTGTCCCGGGCCCGCCGCCGCCGGGGCTGCACCAGGTTCCCGTCCCACACCTCGCACACCAGGGTCCGGTCCAACAGCAGCCGCAGCCTGATCTCGCCCTCCCCGTACCGCAGCGCGTTCGTCACCAGCTCGCTGACCAGCAGTTCGGTCGTGTCGAGCAGCCCCTCCAGGCCCCACGCGGGCAGCTTCGCCCGGGCCAGCTCGCGCGCCCGGCCCACCGATCGGGCCTCGCGCGGCAGTTGCCAGTCGCCGACCGCGTCGATCGGCAGCCCCTGGACCCGGGCCAGCAGCAGGGCGATGTCGTCCTCGCCGTGCCGGGTGTGCAGCGAGGAGAGGACGTGGTCGCAGACGTCCTCCAGCGGCCGCACCGGATCGGCCAGGGCCTCCCGCAGCCCGCGCAGGCCCTCCTCCAGCGGGTGGTCGCGGGATTCGACGAGCCCGTCGGTGTACAGGGCGAGCAGTGCGCCTTCGGGAAGGTCCACCTCGACCTCCTCGAAGGGTTCGCCGCCGACCCCGAGCGGCATGCCGGGCGGCACCTCCAGCAGCAGCGCGGGCCGGGGCGGGCCCCCGGGTTCGGCGGGTTCGACCAGCACGGGCGGCATGTGGCCCGCGTTGGCTATGGTGCAGCGCCTGGTCACCGGGTCGTAGACGGCGTAGACGCAGGTCGCGAGGTAGACCTCCGACAGGTCGTTCCGGTCGGCGTCGCGGGACTGCAGGGCCGCCCGCGAGGCCTGCTGCGAACCGCCGGGGGTGCCGAGGCCCCGGGCCACCTCGTCCAGGGCCGTGAGCACTTCGGCCGGTTCGAGGTCGAGCAGGGCCAGGGTCCGTACGGCCGTGCGCAGTTCGCCCATGGCCACGGCGGCCCGCAGGCCGCGGCCCATCACGTCACCGACGACGAGCGCGGTGCGGTGCCCGGGCAGCTCGATGACGTCGAACCAGTCGCCGCCGACCTCGGTCGCCGCGTTGCCGGGCAGGTAGCGGCAGGCGATGTCGAGGCCCGCCGCGGCCGGATCGCCGGGGGGCAGCAGGCTGCGCTGGAGTATCAGCGCGCGTTCGTGTTCGCGCCGGTAGAGCCGCGCGTTGTCGATGCACACGGCGGCCCGCGCGGCGAGCTCGACGGCGACGGCCCGGTCCCGCTCGCCGAAGGGCTCGCTGCCCTTCGTCCGGGAGAACTGGGCCAGGCCGACCACCGTGTCGTGCGCGACGAGCGGTACGACGAGGGTGGACTGGATCAGGTCCTCGGCCGCGGCGCCCTCCAGCAGCCGCGTCCGGGCGGTGCGCAGCGCCAGGGTGCCGGGCGAGCCGGGCGGGTAGCGGTGGACCTCGCCCACGGCGACCAGTGCGCCGGGGCCGGGCCCGGACAGCGGTGCGTCGGAGACGGCGGAGGCGAAGGCGACCCGGCGCAGCGGTGCGGAGGGCGCGCGCCCGGGACCGCCCCCGGGGAGCGAGGGGACCCCGGGTCCGTGCGGCCGGGCGGGGCGGTCGCGGTCGTCGTCGCCGAGCAGGAGCCCTTGGTAGAGGTCCACGGCGGCCAGGTCGCAGAAGCCGGGGACGGTGACGTCGAGGAGTTCGCGGGCGGTGGTCTCCAGGTCGAGGGAGTTCCCGATCCGGTGGCCCGCTTCGTTGAGGAGGGCGAGGTTGCGGCGCACGCCCGCGGCTTCGCGGGCGGCGAGGTGGCGGCGGGTGACGTCGGTGCCCAGGCCCGCGACGCCGATGGGCAGGCCGTTGCCGCCGTGCACCCGGTAGAGGTTGATGGACCAGTGCCGGTTGTCGCGGCTGCCGGGGGCCGCGCCGGTGATGCGCAGGTCGGTGACCGAATCGCCGGTTTCCAGGACGCGGCGCAGCGCCTCGGCCATCCGGTCGGCCTCGTGCGGGGGCAGGTAGTCGTGGACGGTGCGGCCCCGGTGCTCCTCCACCCCGCCCCCGAAGACGGTGGCGAAGCGGCGGTTGGCGCGCTGCACGGTGAGGTCCGTACCAAAGAGCAGGAAGCCGAAGGGAGATTGACCGAATATCGCCTGAGAGGCCGCCAGGTCGGATTCGATCCGGCGCAGCGCGCGTACGTCGACCACGACGCAGAGCGCGGCCCGCTCGGCGGTCTCGGTCTGGGTGGGCATCACGTAGATCTCGGCCACGCCGTGTTCGCCGTCCCCGTCGGGGATGCGGAACGGGATCAAGCCGGTCCACTCCTTGCCGTCGAGGATCTCGGCGACCCTGCGGTGCGCGCCGGGGCGGAGTTCCGGGGGCATGAAGGCATCGACCGGATCGCGGCCCACCGCTTCGGCGGCGCTCAGCCCGAAGAGTTCCTCGGCGCGCAGGCTCCACTGGTCGATGAGGCCGTCGGGCCCGATCGAGAAGGATGCGACCTTTATATAGTCATATATCGAGCCAGGCGGGCTGCTGTGCCACAAGGAGTCGTTCCACGCCTCCCCTGACACATGGGCCTGATGTGCCTGCGCAGGTATTTCGCTCACGCGACCGTCCCCTCCAGCTCACCGCAACCGGACCGGCCATGACCGCAGTATTCAGCACCACGGGCACGCTCGGCACGGCGTTCACGATCACAGCACGGTCTCGTTCATTTCGAGCCACACCCGATGATCGTCAGAGACCCTTCTCCTTGTTACTCACCAGGTAGGGCCAATTCGAACCACACTGTCTTGCCCGACTTCCCGTGCCGGGTCCCCCACCGCTGCGCCGAAACCGCCACCAGGTGCAGCCCGCGACCGCCCTCGTCGTCGGGTGCGGCGACCCGCTCGCGCGGCGGATCCGGAAGCGGATCAGAGACCTCCACGAGGAGGGCGGGACCCGCCGCGGGTTGGGCGGTGGCGGAATCGCGCCGTACCAATCGGACCCCGATCGGGCCGGAGGCGTACCGCAGCGAGTTGGTGACCAGCTCGCTGACCAGCAGGACGGTGACGTCGCACACCGCCTCCAGACCCCAGGCGCGGAGCTTGCCGCGCACGGCGTGGCGGGCGGTGCGGACGGCGCCGGGCTCGGCAGGGAAGTCCCATTCGGCACATTCACCATCTGTGTCGATCACGCCGATCACTTCCCGGGCCAGCAGCGGACCCCAGTCCGGTTCGTCAGCGACGAGGAGGGACGAGATAGGGACTAATAGCGACATACCCGATATTCACGGCGTCGTACCATCCGACCCCCCAGGCACCGGCGCACTGTGGTGCACCTGGCCTACACCGTGAGCCGTACGCGCCCCCGCGCCCCTCCACCGACCCCGCTCCAGCTGCCGCGCCCCGGTGACGCGCCGTTGACCCCGGCGCGCGCCGGCCGAGCACCACCCGGGGCGACCCGATCCGAAGGGGACGACCTACTGCGCGCGCAACCGCCGACCGGCTTCGGCGACGGCGGGGCGGTCCTGGTCGAGCCAGTCCACGGAGTCCAACTCGTCCGGCCCGAGCCAGCGCAGCTCGTCGTGGTCCTCCAGCGGCGCGGGCTCGCCGGAGACCAGGCGCGCGGTCCACACGTGCAGCACCAGGCCGGGTTTCAGGGGCCACTCCCCCGGGATCCGCTCCAGGGCTTCGCTCTCCACGCCCAGCTCTTCGCGCAGTTCCCGCACGAGGGCCTCGGGGACGGATTCACCCGGTTCGGCCTTCCCGCCCGGCAGCTCCCAACGGCCGGCCAGCTCGGGCGGGGCGCTGCGTCGGGCGGCCAGCAGGCGCCCGTCACGACAAAGGGCTCCGCCCACGACCACGCGTTCAGTCATGGGCGGAGCCTATGTCACACCGGTGCGACGTCAGTTGGCGGTGGTGGCGCCCTGCCCGAGCCGCTCGACCCAGTAGAGCTGCTTGTGCCCGCGGTCATCGAGGCTGTCGACGACCTTCTGGGCCTCGGCGCGCGTGGGGTAACGGCCCACGCGGTAGCGGTTGCCGTTGTCGTCCTGCCGTATGACCAGCCATGGGAGCAGAGCACCGCTGTCGCTCATCGCGCTCCACCCTCCGCCGATGTACCTGCCCAGGAAACCGCATTACGCATATGCCCGAGCTTACGCCCGACCTTTACTCAGCGGATACGGTTTTTCACGAAGAGGTACCTCCCAGGCGTACTCATCCGGCCATGAGTGCGAAAGGGTCGCGCACGCCGGTTCAGAGCCGGCGCACCGTCGGCAGCGGCAGGACGACCGCACCTCCCCCGGCGCCCTTCCCCGCGCCCTTGCGGCAGACGTCCCCGCAGGTGGCGTCCAGCGAACAGCACAACGAGCAGATCGGCCCGGCCTGGACGGGGCAGTCGGCGATGTCCGGGAGCTCGTACGCGCTCTCGCAGACCCCGCAGGTGTGGGTCGCGGTGACGTCCGCGACCTCCACGCCCGGGCCGGTCAGCGTGTTCGGCCGGGCCAGGTAGTACTTCCCCCCGGTCGCCCAGGCGATCAGGGGGCACAGGACGAGCGCGAGGAAGGCCGCGATGAAGGTCGAGAAGGCCTGCGCGTACGTCCCGAAGGCCCCGGCGAAGGCCACGATCGACACGGTGGACGCGATCACCATCGCCCCGAAGCCGGCCGGGTTCACGGCGTACAGGTACGCGCGCTTGAACTCGATGTACGGCGGGCTCAGCCCGAGCCGCTTGTTGATGACCAGATCGGCGGCGACCGCCGCGATCCAGGCGATGCCGACGTTGGAGTAGAAGCCCAGCAGTTTGCCGAGCATCGCGAACATGTCGAGTTCCATCAGCGTCAGCGCGATGGCCAGGTTGAGGAAGATGTACCAGACCCGACCCGGGTGCCGGTGGGTGATCCGGGAGAAGAAGTTCGACCACGACAGCGAGCCGCTGTAGGCGTTGGTGACGTTGATCTTCACCTGGGACACGATGACGAAGAGCGCGGCGGCGGGCAGCGCGAGGCCGCCGAGCCAGGGGCGCAGCGCCTCGATCTGCGGGGCGATCGGCTCCAGGGCCCGGGTCTCGCCCACCGCTTCGAGCGCGACGAAGGCGAGGAAGGCGCCGCCGAGCTGCTTGGCCGCGCCGATGACCACCCACCCGGGTCCGGCGGCGAGCACGGCGAGCTTCCAGCGGCGGCTGGTGGCCGGGGTCCGGGCGGGCATGAACCGCAGGTAGTCGGCCTGTTCGCCGATCTGCGCGATGAGGGACAGGGCGATGCCGGTGCCGAAGCCGAAGCCGATCCAGGAGAAGCCGGACCCTGCACCCCGCACCCCGCCGAAGTGCGCGAACGCGCCGAAGGCCGCCGGGTGCTCGAAGCCGAGCACGAGGAACGGCAGCACCAGGCCGATCAGCCACACGGGCTGGGTCCACGCCTGCACCTTGGCGAGGGCGCCCATCCCGCGGAAGACGATGGGGATGACGATCAGGGTGGTGAGCAGGTACCCGATCTCCAGCGGCAGTCCGACGGCCTGGTGCATGGCCTGGGCCATGATCGAGCCTTCGAGGGCGAAGAAGATGAAGGTGAACGAGGCGTAGATGAGCGACGTGAGGGTCGAGCCGAAGTAGCCGAAGCCCGCGCCCCGGGTGACCAGGTCCATGTCCAGGCCGTACGTCGCGCACGCCCGGGCGATCGGGATGCCGGTGAGGAAGATGACCGCGGCCGCGGTCAGGATCGCGGCGAGCCCGCTGGTGAAGCCGTAGGCGAAGACGATGGAGGCGCCGATCGCGAAGTCGGCGAGGTAGGCGATCCCGCCGAGTGCCGTACCGGCGACCGTGGCGGGACCCCAGCGGCGGTAGGAGTGCGGCGCGTACCGCAGGGAGAAGTCCTCGCGGCTCTCGTCCGCGGCGAGCCGGGCGTAGCGGCGGGCCGGCTCCGGGGCACCGCCCGTGGCGGCAGGGCCGGTGGCGGGGCCATCGGCGGGGGCGGTGGCAGGGGTGGTGGTGGCGTCCGTCATGCGCGCCGAGGCTAGGCCCCGCACGTGACGGCCCGTCACCTCACCGCATTGCCCCGGGGTTACGCCCGGGGCCCGCGCATGACCGGGGCGTTACACCAAACCGACCGGACCGCCGCCGCCGGGGTCACAGCACTAGCGGACCGGCAGGTGGTAGGCGAGGCGGTAGCGGTCGGCCGGGACCACCACGTCCGCCGTCTCCACGGCGCGGCCGGAGGCGAAGTACGTCCGCCCGATCACCAGCACCACGTGCCCCGGCACTCCGCCCAGCGCCAGGATCTCCTCGGCCAGCCCGGGTCGGGCCCCGACCTCCTCCACCACGTTGTCCACGACGACGTCGATGGCGGCCATCCGATCCACCACACCGCTCCCGCCGAGCGGGCCCTCCTCCGGCAGCATCACCGGCGTGCGACCGGTCACGGACAGGGGCTCCCACGAGGTGGAGAGCATCATCGCCTCGCCCGCGTCGCGGAAGACGTAGCGCGTGCGCATCACCCGCTCCCCCGGCTCGATGCCCAGCCGTGCGGCGACCTCGGCCGGCGCCTCGGTCTGTTCGCTGTTGGATTCCCAGGTCCCGCGGCTGCCCGAGTCCGCCTGCTCCTGCCGGAAGGGGGTGGACGCCCCCGTCGTGCGGTACCCGGCGCGGGCCACCCGGCGCGGCACCGGCTGCTC
This sequence comes from Streptomyces sp. NPDC098789, assembly GCF_044759975.1. Taxonomy (NCBI): domain Bacteria; kingdom Bacillati; phylum Actinomycetota; class Actinomycetes; order Kitasatosporales; family Streptomycetaceae; genus Streptomyces; species Streptomyces sp. NPDC098789. The sequence goes on along the minus strand of NZ_JBIWAJ010000001.1, from coordinate 220,904 downwards.
CCGCACATAGGTCCCCGAACCGGAGCGGCCCTCGACGAGCCCCTCCGCCATGAGGACCTTGCGGGCCTCCAGGGCGACGGTGTCGGAGACCCCGTACTCCTCGCGGATGCGGGCCTGCGAAGGGAGCCGCGCATGCGGGGGCAGGGACCCGTCGACGATCTTCCGTCGCAGGTCACCGGCGACGCGAAGATAGGCCGGCTGCTCACCGAAAGTCACTAGCCACTCCCATCAGGTTGACAGACAGCTACAGCCTGGCAACCTACGGTTGTGCACCGCAAGCAAGGGCCAAAGTTTCACCCGAAGTGATGAAGCCAGGTCACTGAAACCCGTTACCCTGCGTTACAGTCGCGCGGTCATGGTCCCGACGTCACGGCCCCGGCTACACCGACTGCGACCCGGCACCCTCGCCGTCGAGCCAGCCCGTGTCCGAACCGTCCGAATCCTCCAGCCACGACGGCACCTTCGTCGCCAGCCCGAGCGCCCCGCGCAGCGTGCGCTCCGTCTGGACCGACGTCGCGTCCACCGCCCGGCTCCACGCCGCGCGGAAGTCCTCCGGCCGCTGCGCGTCCGCCGCCGCCCGCCACTGCACGCGGGCCGCCTCGACCTCCTTGAGCAGCGCGTCGGCCGGGGCGCCGGCCGTGGATTCGCGCAGCGCGGCGGCCTCGGCCGCCATCGCCGGTTCCACCTTGGCCGCCCACGCCCGGTACTGGGGCAGCGAGCCCTTGAGGTCGGTCACCGGGGCGGCCGTCAGCGCGGAGTCCAGCCGGTTCGCGGCGCCCAGGAAGGACGCCTGCCCGGCCGTCAGCATCGTCGCGTCGCGCTTCAGGCTCCCGCGCTGCTCGCCCTCCGTGGTGCCGAGCACGCACAACACGCTGCGCCTGCCCTGCTCCCACTCGTCCTCGCTCGGCGCGAAGAAGTACATCTCCGCGAACTCCGGCAGCGCCCACGTGTCCATGGCGTAGGTGTCCTGCGCCAGCCAGCAGCGCTCCTCGGCCCGCGCCGCGAGGGCCTCCTCGCCCGGGAAGGCGCCCGGGTCCGCGAGGAAGGACGCGGTGATCTCCCCGTGGTGCGGGCGGGTGCACGCCACCTTGAAGACCAGGGGCGCCTCGGCGAGCAGGTCCGCACCCGGCACGTTGAAGCAGTCCCCGGCCCGGACCTGCTCCAGGTCCGCCGGATCCCCCTCCACGTCACGGGCGGCGCTCCCCGTGCCGCCCGTACCGGCCGTGCCGCGATCGGCCGCCCGGGCCAGTCGCTCGCCGACCGGACCCACCAGCTCCACGGCGACGAGCGCCAGCGCGCCCGACATCAGCACGGAGACGGCGAGCCCGGTGACCGCCAGGCCCCTGCCCCGCTCCCCGCGCGCGGCGATCTGGACCAGCGCCACGATCCCGAAGACCACTCCGAGCGGTGGGAAGCAGAGGAGCCCGACCAGCAGCGCGGCCAGGGCGAAGCCGTTGAGCGGAGGCCTGCCGCCCGGAGCCGGAGCGCCGGGGTGGCCGTAGCCGTACGGGGCCCCGGTCTGCGGGGCGGCCCACGGATCGCGGGGAGGCGGAGGGGGCGGGGGAGGGGGCTGCGGCGGGGTACTCACGGCGTGAGCTGCTCCATCATGCGGGGGTGCGGGGGGGGTGCGGCGTTGCGCGAACGACTGCGCGAATAGTACGCAAGGGCAACGGTCGGCCGGCCGCTCGCCCCCGCGACCCCCGCCCGGCGGACACCCCCCGCGTACGATCCGTCACGGAGACGGGCCACCCCCGGACCCCGCACGAGCCCACGACGGAGCCCGAGAACCCGAGGGAGGGCCCGTGGAAGACCCGACGGAGCGGAGCCGTTCGCGCATGACCCACGCAATGACGCACGCACTTCCCGATGACGTCTGCCCCGATTACATCTGCCCCGACGACGGCACTCGCGCCGACGTCCGCACCGCGCCCTGGTGCTGCCCCGTCTGCGCGGGCCCCTGGGACCTTGACTTCGCGCCGCAGCCGCCGAAGGCCGTCGAGCTGGGCTCCGGGCCGAACTCGCTGTGGCGCTACGGGTCCGCGCTGCCGCTGCCCGGGGCGCCCGCGGTGACCCTCGGCGAGGGGCGCACCCCGCTGGTCCCGCTGACCGGGCGGATCTCCGCCAAACTCGACTTCCTGATGCCGACCCTGTCCTTCAAGGACCGGGGCGCGGTGATGCTCGCCGAGCTGGCCCGGCGGCTCGGTCCGCGGCGCGTGGTCGCGGACAGCAGCGGCAACGCCGGCACCTCCGTCGCGGCCTACAGCGCGCGGGCGGGCCTCCCCTGCGAGGTCTTCGTGCCCGAGGGCACCTCGGAGAAGAAGACCGAGCAGATGCGGGCGCACGGGGCGCGGGTCCGGGTGGTGCCGGGCGGGCGCGAGGCGGCGGCCCGCGCCGCGCGGGCGGCGGCCGACGAGCCGGGCGTCTTCTACGCGAGCCACGTCTTCAACCCCTACTTCCTGCACGGCACGAAGACGTACGTGTACGAGGTGTGGGAGGAGCTGGGCGGCGAGCTGCCCGAGGCCCTGGTGGTGCCCGTGGGCAACGGCACGCTGCTGCTCGGCGCGGCGCTGGCGACCCGGGAGCTGGCGCGCGCGGGCGTACGGGCCCCCGCGCTGATCGCCGTCCAGGCGAAGGCCATGGCTCCGCTCGCGCGGGCCTTCGCCGCCGGGGAGCGCGAACCGACGGCCCCGGTCCCGGACCCCGTACCGACGCTGGCCGAGGGGATCGCGATCCCGGCCCCGCCGCGGGCCCGGCAGATCCTGGCGGCCGTGCGGGAGTCGGGGGGCACCTTCCTGACGGTGTCCGAGGAGCAGATCCGTGCGGCCCAGCGGGACCTGGCGGCGCGGGGGCTCTTCGTCGAGCCGACGGGCGTGGCGTGCTGGGCCGCGGTCGGCCCGGACGCGCCCGGTGACCCGCTCGCGGGCCGCTCGGCGGTCGTCCCGCTCTGCGGCGCCGGCGCCAAGACGGGCCTGGCCCCCTGACCGCGGCCCCCCGCGCCGGCTCGGCCGGGGCCTGGGTCGGTCCGGGGCCTGGGTCGGCGCGGGCCCCGGGAGGCATGGCTCCGGTCCACGCAGATGTCCGGTTTTCGCCAGCCCCGGCCCGCCCCCTTCTGATGAAATGCCCGCATGACTAAGTCCGTTGACCTCTCCCGCGTCCGCGCCTTCCACGCCCTGCACACCCCCGCCGCCCCGCTCGCCCTCGCCAACGCCTGGGACGTCGCGAGCGCCCGCCTGGTCGAGGCCGCCGGGTCCCCCGCCGTCGCCACCACCAGCGCCGGTGTCGCCTGGTCCCTCGGCTCCCCCGACGGGGACCTGCTGGCCCGGGACCGCGCCCTCGACCTGATCGCCCGCGTGGTCGCCGCCGTCGACGTACCGGTGACCGCCGACATCGAGGGCGGTTTCGGCGCCGACGCCGACGGGGTCGGGCAGACCGTCGCCGGGGTGCTGGCCGCCGGAGCCGTCGGGGTCAACATCGAGGACCGCTTCCGGGACCCCGCCGAGCAGGTCGAGCGCCTCGCCGCCGCCCGCGCGGCCGCGGACGCCCTCGACGTCCCGCTCTACATCAACGCCCGCGTGGACACCTACCTCCTCGGCCTCGGCGAGCCCGGTCCGGCCCGGGTGGAGGAGACCCTGGCCCGCGCCGCCGCCTACCTGGAGGCGGGGGCCAGCGGCATCTTCGTGCCCGGCGTGTACGACCCGGCGACCGTGACCGAGCTGGCCCGCGGCATCGACGCCCCGCTGAACGTGCTGGTCGGCCCCGACGCGCCGAGCGTCGCCGCGCTGGGCGAGCTGGGCGTGGCCCGGGTCAGCCTCGGCTCGTGGGTCGCGGAGGCCGCGTACGCCGTGGTCCGGCGCGCCACCGAGGAGCTGCTCTCGGGCGGCACCTACGGCGCGCTCTCCGGCTCCCTCTCCTACGGCGAGGTGAACTCCCTGTTCAAGGGCTGATCCTGACGGGCGCGGGGCGGTGTCCCCGCGCCCGCCCGCGGCGGCCCCGGGGCGAGCTGACAGAGGCGGGGGCCGCCCGTACGACGGCCGCCGGTCCGATCGTAGGATCCCGGGGTGACGACCCTCATCGACTCCCCCCGGCCCCGGGCGGCCTCCGGCGCCGTGTGGGCCGCCCTCGCCCTCGTCTACGTCGTGTGGGGCTCGACCTACCTCGGCATCCGCGTCGTCGTGGAGACGATGCCGCCCTTCCTCTCCGCCGGGGCCCGCTTCCTCTCGGCCGGCGTGCTGCTGGCCGCCCTGGTCGCCTGGCGGTCCGGCCCGGCCGCGCTCCGGGTGACCCGGGCGCAGCTGGGTTCGGCCGTGCTGGTCGGCCTGATGCTGGTCCTCGGCGGGAACGGCCTGGTGGTGCTGGCCGAGACCGCCGTGCCGTCCGGTCTGGCCGCGCTGCTGGTGGCCGGGGTGCCGATGTGGGTGGTGCTGCTCCGACTGACCGGGGGCGACCGGCCGCCGGTGCGCACGCTGGGCGGCGTACTCGTGGGACTCGCGGGGCTGACCGTGCTGACCAGCCCGGGGCTCAGCGGCGAGGTGGAGCTGTGGGGCGTGCTGACGATCCTGGCCGGGTCGCTGCTGTGGTCGCTGGGCTCGTACTCCTCGAACCGGCTGCCGATGCCGGCCGACCCCTTCGCCGCCAGCGCCTACGAGATGCTCGCGGGCGGCGCCGCCGCCCTCCTGGTGGGCCTGGCGCGGGGCGAGCAGCACGGTCTCGACCCGGCCGACTTCTCCACCCGATCGTGGCTGGCGCTGGGCTACCTGATCCTCGTGGGGTCGCTGGTCGGCTTCACGGCGTACGTCTGGCTGCTCCAGTCGGCGCCGCTCTCGCTCGTGTCGACCTACGCCTACGTCAATCCGGTCGTCGCGGTCACCCTCGGCGCGCTGGTCCTGGGCGAGGAGCTGACCTGGCCGATCCTGGTCGGCGGCGGGATCGTGGTGGCGGCGGTGTGCGTGATCGTGAGCACCGAGCGCCGGACGTAGTGCCGCGGCCGGAAGGGTTCAGCCGCGGGCGGCCCGCTCGTACAGGGCCTTCGCGCGCCCGTCGAAGAGCGCGGCCGTGGAGTCCACGTCCGTGTCCCCGCCGCTGAGCACCGCGATGAGGCGGCCGGGCGAGCCGGGGCCGCCCCGGTCTGCGATCCAGGGGCTGCCGCTGGTGCCCGTCCAGAAGCCCGCACAGCTGATGTGGAGCATGTTCGGGTCCTCGGTGTCGTGCGCGGTCTGGGTGGTGCAGGAGACCGGCCGGTTCTTCGGGTTGAAGGCCGAGTCCGGGTAGCCGACCACGGTGACGTCGCGCTCGTAGCCCGAGGCCCAGTCGGGGGTCGGCGCCTCGCCGTCGCCGACCGCCTGCTGGAGGGTGCGGCCGCTCTTGTCGGGCTCCACGGTCAGGAAGGCGAAGTCGGCGGTGTCGTCGCCCCACTTCGTCCAGCGGTCGTCCACGTGGATCGCGCTGACCTTCCAGCGCCCGAGGGGCTGCGAGCCCTTGCCCTCGCCGGAGAAGGCCGGGGCGAAGGACAGCTCGCCGATGGCGAGGCCGTCGTGGGCCACCTCGCCGGGCGAGCCGTCCTCACCCGCCGGGGCCACGCAGTGCGCGGCGGTGGCGACGACGTTGCCCTTGGGGCTGTCGACCACGCTCGCCGTGCACCAGTGCTCCCCGTTGGCCATCAGCACGCCGACGGTGGGGAAGGGCATCGCCTCGGGCTTCTCGGCACCGGCCGAGTCGAAGCCCACGACGGCGACGACCGCCACGAGCCCGGCGGCCGCGGCGGAGGCGCCCATCACCACCGGCTTGCTCATCGCGCGGCGGAAACGGGAGCCAGGGCCGTGGCCGGGGCCGCGGGGGTCGTGGCGGGAGCCGTCGCGGGGCCCGTCCCAGGACCCGTGCTCGCGCTCGGTCCGGGGGTCGGGGGCAGCAGTACTTTGCTGATCCACTCCAGCGAACCCTCCCTCATGCCACGGACGTACGACTTCCCATTGTGCTCACCATCCTGGATGACCTGCAGGCGGGTGTGCACCGGGCCCTTCGTGTAGTCCCGCATGAACTTCTCGGCCCTGTCCCGGCCGCTCTCCTTGGTGCCGATCTGGAAGTTGATGTAGACGTCCGGACCTCCCGCCTTGATCAGCTTCTCGGCCAGCTTCTCCGGGTTGTTCTCGTCCATCGCCTTGACGTCGCCCTTCCACAGCGGGGAATCGGGCACGAAGTCGACGCCGCTGGCGATGACCGCCTTGAACCGGTCCGGGTACTTCAGGACGTGCTTGAAGGCGCCGAACCCGCCGGAGGAGGAACCCATGAAGGCCCAGCCGTCGCGGGAGGTGAAGGTGCGGAAATTGGCCTTCACGAAATCCGGCACGTCATCGGCCATCCAGGTGCCCATCTTGGGCTCCCCCGGGATGTCCGAGCCGTCGAAGTGGTGCTTCGTGTCGGCGTTGATCACCGGCATGACGAGCAGGAAGGGCAGGCTCTTGCCCGACTTCACCCCGTCGATCACGGCCTGCTGGAGGCCGAGGCCGGGGCCGGTGCCCCAGTAGTTGGTGGGGTAGCCGCGGCCGCCGGGCAGGGCGATCAGCACCGGGAAGGCGCTCTTGTCGTAGCGCGGGTCGTTGTACTCCTTCGGCGCCCACACCCACACGTCGCCCGTGAAGCCCGACTTCTTCCCGACCAGGGTGGTCTTCCCGATCTCGGTCCCGTCGGGGAGCCGGCTGGAGCGCTCGAAGACGGCCCGGGGGCCGGTGGGCAGGCGTACGCCGTCCACCGCACCCGTACCCGTACCCGCGTGGGCGTCGGTGACGTCGCTCGCGGTCTCCTGGACCCGGCCGAAGGACATCGGGTCGCCGATGTCGGAGAAGAGCCCGAACCCGTACGCCGCCGCGCCGCCCCCGGCGGTCAGGGCCAGGGCCAGCGCGCCGCCGATCAGGCGGCGGCGGGGGTGCTTGCGACGGCGACCCCCGGTCGAGGGGCCGCCGTCCGACCGCGGGTCCGACTGCGGGTCGGACTGCGGGTGGTCGAGCTGCTGGTCTTGCTGCACGGAAGTGTCCCGTTCCTTTCCGGCGCCCGCCACGAGGGCGGGCAGGACCGTTTGGTCCCCCTTACACCCCTATGAGAGGGACGATCGGCGGGTCGGGTTGCCTGGGACGACCGTGACGTGCATCTAACGCGACGTGCGCCGGGGCGCACGGGGGCACGGGGGCACAGCGGCATGGGCGCACGGGCGCACGGGCGCACGGGCGCACGGGCGCACAACGGCGTGGGGGCACAGCGGCGTGGGGCCGGGGCGCGGCCGGGGTCAGCCTTCGGCGGGCTTGGGGCCCTTCATCGCCTTGCTGATCCACTCCAGCGAGCCTTCCTTCATGCCGCGCACGTAGTGCCAGCCGTTGTGCTCGCCGTTCTGGATGTCCCGGATGGTGACCTTGACCGGGCCCTTGCCGAACTCCGCCTGGAACTTCTCCATCCGGGCCCGGTCCTTCTCCTTGGTCCCGAGCTGGAAGTTGACGTAGACCTCGGGGCCCTTGGTGTCGATGAGCTTCTGGGCGAGCTTGCGCGGGTTGTTCTCGTCCATCAGCTTGGTGTCCCCCTTCCACAGCGGGGAATCGGGAACTATCTCGCCGCCGCTCGCGATCACGGCCTTGAACCGGTCCGGATGCTGGAGCACCTGCTTGAGCCCGACGAAGGCGCCGGAGGAGGAGCCCATGAAGGCCCAGCCGTCGCGCGACGTGTAGGTGCGGAAATTGGCCCGGGCGAAGTCCGGGATGTCATCGGCAATCCAGGTGCCCATCTTGGGCTGGCCCGGGATGTCGGAGCCGTCGTAGTAGTTCTTCTCGTCCGGGTTCAGCACCGGCATGATCAGCACGAACGGCAGGCTGGTGCCCGCCTGGACGCCGTCGCTGATGGCCTTCTGGAGGCCGAGGCTGCGGTCGGACCAGTAGTTGCTGGGGAAGCCGTTGCCGCCGGGGAGCGCGATCATCACCGGGAAGGCGCTCTTCGCGTACTTCGGGTCGTCGTACTCCTTCGGCGCCCACACCCACACGTCGCCCGTGAAGCCGGACTTCGCCCCGGTCAGCCGGGTCTTGGCGATCTTCGTGCCGTCGTCGAGGCTGCCGGTCTGCTTGAAGTCCGCCTTCGGCCCCGTCGGCAGCTGCACGTCCGGGTCGCCGCTGGGCTTCGCCGATTGGCCGCCGCCCGGAGTACCGGCGTCCGCGGCCGGCGGCGGGGTCTTGCCGAAGCTCACCGGGTCGCCGTCGCCGGAGAACCAGCCCGCCTTCCAGGCCCCGAAGCCACCGCCCGCCAGCAGCACGACGGCGAGGGCCGCGCTGATCCACACCGCGCGCCGGGACCGCCCGGGCCGCGGGGTCCGGCCGCCGCGCCGACCGGAGCCGCCCGAACCGCCCGCGCCGTCCGAGCCGCCCGGCGGGGTCGGCGGGGTCGGCGCCTCCTGCCGGAAGGGCTCGAACGGCTGGGCCCCGTACTGCTCACCGCCCTGCGGCTGGGCGCCGTACGACTGGTCCTGGTGGGGCTGGGCGCCGTACTGCTGGCCCTGGTGGGGCTGGGCCCCGTACGACTGGTCCTGGTGCGGCTGGGCCCCGTACGGCTCGTACGGTCGGCCCCCGGGCGGCTGGTCATCGGGCCGCTGGCGCTGCGGGTACTGGTGCACTGACATCGCTCCGAACGGTCTTGACTGCCCTCGCGGGACAGAACGGCGGGGCATTCCCCTCTCCTCCTGATGGTCGAATCCCGCCCGAGGTTTCAAATCCAGGCAAATAAATGCTCTACATCTCACCAAATGACCACCGGAACCCCGATCGATCCGAACGCATCCTGTGTCCCACCGCCGGGGGAGGCTGCGCTTTTGGCCCTGGTCGGCCGGACCGGGCCTCCCTACCTTCGGGGGATCAGGCACCCGCCTGAGCACGTACGACACGACACACGACACGACACGGAGGCGTCACATGCCCACTGCCACTGCCACCGCGCGGCTCGCGGAGCTCGACGAGTTCCTCGACGCGGGTCCGCTGCTCGTCGACGACGAGACGATCGCGTTCGAGGACGACGACCGCGGCGACCGCGAGCACACCGCCTGTCTCGCCGACCCGTGGGTGACCGCCACCACCCGCTTCGCCTGCGAGAACAACTCCTAGCGGTGACCGGGTCCATCGCCGGCGCGGCCGGCTGGTCCGATGACACGTGGTCGTACCTGAACGACCCGCGGATGCCGGCGATGGACCACGGCTGGAAGCTGCACGTGTCGGCCCGCCCGGGCGCGCTGGCCGAGGTGTGCGCCCTCGTCCTGCCCGTGCTGCGCCGGCACGTGTGCCACGCGAAGTTCGCCAAGGACCGACAGACGCTGCGCACCATCAATTCCGGGGCGTCGGGCCCCGGCCTCGTGGGCAAGGCGATCACCGTCTATCCCGGCCCCGGCGCCCTCGTCGCCCTGGCCGCGGAGCTGGTCGACGTACTGCGCGGCCGCGAGGGGCCGCGGGTCGTCAGCGACCGGCAGGTCGATCCGCACGCACCCGTCTACTACCGCTACGGGCCCTTCACCGGCGACTACCGGACCGGCAGCGGCGGGCGGCTCGAATCGGTCATGGCCGGACCGGACGGCCAGCTCTTCGACGGGCTGGCGAGCAACGCGTACCGCTGCCCGCCCTGGGCCGAGGACCCCTTCGCGCCGGCCCCCTCGGCGGCCCCCGCGGGGACTCCGGAGGCGGCGCCCGGACCCCGACCCGGACCCGGCTCCGGCTCCGGCTTCGGCGTGGGCGGTCGCTACGCGGTCACGGCCGGGATCGTCCGCAAGCCCCAGGGGAACGTCTACCGCGCCCTGGACCGGGCCACCGGACGCCCCGTGGTCATCAAGCAGGCGCGGGCCTTCGTATCCGAGGACGCCGCCGGTACGGACACCCGCGACCGGCTGCGCAACGAACGCCGGATCCTCGCCGCGCTCGACTCCGTCCCGGGCGTGCCGCGCGGCCTGGACTACTTCCTGCACGCGCCGGACGAGTACCTGGTGCTGACCGACTGCGGCGACCGGGACCTGCGCCGGGACGTCCAGGAGAACGGCCCCTACGGGGTGCTCACCCTCACCCACCTCGCCACCCGCCTGCTGCGGACCCTCGACGAGGTCCACGCCCGGGGCGTCGTGGTCCGCGACCTCAAGCCCGACAACGTGGTCCTCGACGGCGCGGGCCGGTGCCACCTGATCGACTTCGGGATCAGCGAGCGGGACGGCGCCGGCCCGGGCGGCGCGACCCCCGGCTACGGCGGGCCGGTCCTCCCCGCGACCGGGCCGGCCGCCCCCGCCGACGACTACTACGCCCTGGGCGCGACCCTGTGCTTCGCCGCCACCGGCCTGGACCCCGTGATCGTCGACGCCGACGCCGCGGTCAACCGGGACCGGACCCTCGACGCCCTGGCCTGGGCCCTGCCCGGCCCGGCCCACCAGGGGATCCGGGCGGCGATCACCGGCCTCATGAGCCTGGCCCCGACCGTACGGACCGCCACCGCGGCCGGGCTCCGCAGCGACCCCTCCGGCACGAGCGGCGGCAGCGGTCCGGGCCCCTCGCACCGACCACGCCGATCGGACCGACTCGACGCCGACCGGCTGACGGAGATCATCGAGCACACCACCGCCTTCTGCGTCGAGGAGGCACTGCGGATCGTGGACCCGGAGCGCGCCGCCCGCCTGCACGTCCCGACACCGATCGACGTCTACGGCGGTACCTCCGGGCTCGGCCTGGAACTCCTCCACCACCGGCACCGGCCGGGCGTGCGCGACGCCGTGGCCGCACTGGCGCGGTGGACCGCGACGCAGCCCAGGTCCAGGAACATGTCGCCGGGCTTCTACTCGGGCCACACCGGCGTGGAGCTCTTCCTCACCTCGGCGGGGGCGCCGCGACCGTCCCTCCCGCCCGCCCCCCTCCTCCCCGCCCGCACTCCGGACGGCGGGCCGCCGGAAGCCGACCTGATCGACGGCGCCGCCGGGATCGGCCTGGGGCACCTCCTCCTGGCCCGGCACCCCGGCGCTGCGGGCGACCACCTCGCCCTCGCCGCCGAGTGCGCCCGGATGCTCGCGTCCGGGGAGGCCCGGCTGTCGGCCACGGGCCCGGGCACGCCCGGCAGCGCCGCACTGGGCGAGGGCATCGCGCACGGCACGGCGGGGATCGCGCACTTCCTACTGGAGTACGGCGCCACTACGGGCGACCCCGCCGCGATCGACCGGGCCCGGCGGGCGTGCGCGCAGCTCGCCGCGCGCACCCCGGACGTCATCGCGGCGGCGGGCGCACCGGGCGCGACGCGCCGCTATGGCTCGTGGTGCCGCGGCCTCGCCGGGATCGGCACGGTCCTCGTCCGGGCCGCCGCCCTCCTCGACGAACCCGGCTACCTGACCCTGGCCGAGCGCAGCGCCCGCACCTGCGCGGCGCTCGCCCCGCGCATGCCCCTGGTCGGCCAGTGCTGCGGCCTGTCGGGCGTCGGCGAGCTCCTGCTGGACGTCGCGCACGCCCGCGGCGCCGAGGAGTTCCGCACCGCCGCCGAGAAGGTCGCGCTGATCATCCTGAGCCGCAGCGGCGGCCCGAGCTCCCGCCCCGCGTTCCCGGACAGCACCCTGACCACCTCCACCGCCACCTGGTCCACCGGCTCAGCCGGCGTCCTCGCCTTCCTCCGCCGCCTGGACCGGTACGGACAGGGGCGCCGAAGCGGAGAAATCCCTGGCGCGCCGCCCGGACCCGCGACGAGACTGCACAGGTGAGCGAACGTCACCCCCTCCCCTGCCGCGGACACCGCGTGCCCGACGGCCCCGCCTGGCCATGACCACCCCCATCGAGAGCCTCGTCCAGCAGCTCGACGGCGAGTCCGGCGAGTCCTACGACGCCCGCGCGGAACTGATCCACATCGGATCCGCAGCCACCCCCGCCATCCTCGACGCCCTCCCCGCCCTCGGGTGCTTCGGACAACTGACCGCCATCGAGGTCTTCGAAGAGGTCGCCGACCCCCGCTGCGGCCCCGCCCTGATCGCCCTGCTCGACGGCGACAACGCCACCGTCCGCCAGTGGGCGGCCACGGCCCTGGCGAGCCTGGAGATGGAAGCCGCGGTCGAGCCCCTGCGCCACGCCTACCGCGCCTGCTTCGAGCGGCGGACTCCCCCCGACGAATGCGAACCCATCGCCATCCGCTGGGCCCTGACCGACCTCGGCGCCCGCAGCCCCGTCGTCCCCGCCCTGACCGCCCGGCTGCAAGCCGGTACGGGACCGGACAGCCCAGGCTGGCCCTCGGCCCGCTTCGCGGAGATCATCGACGATCTGGCCGACCACTCCCAGCTGATCCTCTACTCCCAGTTCTGGCGAGTCGACGCCGGCCACACGTACAGCGTCTCGGGCGCCGGCCTCGACTGGCAGCTCGACTGGGCCGCGCCCTGGGAGCACCTGGTCGAGGAAGCCCGCGCCTGGTCCCTCCTGGAAGCCACCGAAGCACCGGTCGGCGACCACGTCTTCGTCGCCCCCACCTGGATCGACCGCGCCGACCTGCACCCGGAGAGGTGACCCATGCCGTTCCAGCACCCCGAGAAAGCCGGCCACGGCCACGTGGTCGAGCGCTACGTGACGAGGAACGACGTGGAGCACTCGTGGGCGGTCAGCAGTGGTACCGAGCCGCGAGGACAGCGATCTCCTTGTCCGTCTTGATCAACGGGAAAAGCGCCTTGCGGGCCTCACTCGCAGTCATCGACACGACTCGACCCTTCCGCTCAAGCGGCACCTAACGTACCTGGCTGAGTCGTGTACACATGGCACACTCGGTACGCTTGAGCGCATGACGCAGCCGCTGCCCATAGAGTCCATCCGCGACGTGCGCGCCCACCTGGCGGAAGTCGTGGAGCGGGCCGACCGCGACGACGTGCCCACGGTCATCACCCGGCGCGGCAAGCAGGTCGCCGCCGTCGTCTCCATCGAGGTCCTGCGCAAGTACCAGGAGTGGGAAGAGCGCGAGATCAACCGGATCATCGACGAGCGCATGGCCGATCCGGCACCCGGCATCCCGATCGAGGACATCATGAGGGAGACGCTGGCGCGCAGTGAATGAGCACGGCGTGAGTGCGTACCGAACCGTCTTCCGGCCCGAGGCCCAGGCCGAGCTGCGCAAGATCCCGCGCGACATGGCGCTTCGCATCCTGGCCAAGCTGACCGAGCTGGAGAGCGACCCCTTCGGCTTCAACACCACCGCGCTCGTATCCCAGCCTGAGCGCCGCCGCCTGCGGATCGGCGACTACCGGGTCGTCTACACGATCGACAACGGAGAGCTGGTGGTGTGGGTCGTGCACGTCGGACACCGCTCCACCGTCTACGACACGTAGCCGCTCCGGGTTCTGCGGAATGCCGCGAAATGCTGCGGACAGCACAACGGCCTGACCTGCTCTCTCGCAGGTCAGGCCGTTCGTTCATGTCCGATCAGACGTTGAAGCGGAACGACGAGTGCAGAGCTATGGCCTGCGGAAACGCTATTTTCGAGGGGGTCACCCCAGCACCATCCCAGCACGGGCGGTCAGTAGTGGTACCGAGCCGCGAGGACGACGATCTCTTTGTCCGTCACCAGGTAGACGAGGCGGTGCTCGTCGTCGATCCGCCGCGACCACGCGCCGGGCAGGTGGTACTTTAGAGGTTCAGGCTTGCCGATACCTGAGAACGGGTCACGCCTGACGTCCTCGATGAGCTTGTTGATCCGGGCGAGCATCTTGCGGTCGTTCTTGAGCCAGGACGTGTAGTCCTCCCAGCCCTGATCCTCGAAGACGAGCCTCACGCGGCACCCGCACCCGCGTCCGCCGAGTCCGGATCGATCAGCTCGCGCTCCGACACGTTGATGTTCGCCAGGGCGTTCTCGTACGCCTTGAGGAGCCGGCGAGCATTCGCCGGAGAGCGCAGCAGGTACGAGCCCTCGCGCAGCGCCGCGTAGTCCTCGGCCGAGACGAGCACGGCGTTGCCGTGCTTCGAGACGATCTCGATGGCCTCGTGATTCTCGTTGATCTTCTTGATCAGCGGAAAGAGTTCCTTGCGGGCTTCACTCGCCGTTATGGCCATGGCCTGACCCTCTCCCTCAAGTGGTACCTAATAACGTACCACTCTCGGCGGCTTCAGCCAGGCGAAGAGCGGCTGATGGACGACCAGCCGCACCATCCCAGCACGGGAGAGCCAAGGGCCCACCTCCTCGGAGGTGGGCCCTTGTGAGCCGCACGTCGACTAGACGTTGAAGCGGAACGTCGAGTGCAGAGCTATGACCTGCGGAAACGCTGTTTTCGAGGAGGCCATCCCAGCACCATCCCAGCACGGGCGGGCCATCCCAGCACCCGGCCGTCGGAGGTGACTCACGCCGCCTCCGCGAAGGCTGACTGCATGATGCCACGGCACCTCTCCCAAGACTCTGGGACCATGTGACCGTAGATGTCGACCGTCGTCTTGATCGACTTATGGCCGAGCCAGCGTGAGACCTCGTGGATCGGGATGCTGGCCGCCAGGGCGGTCGAGACGAAGAAGTGCCTCAGTGAGTGCGGATGGTACTTCGGCTTGCCCTCAGCGTCCACTAGGCCGGCCGCCACGCACGCCTTCCTGAAGTGGTAGGTGTAGGTGTTGGCAGTGGGCATGATGCCCTTCCCCCGCTCCCGGGGCGCGAAGTACACCTCGACCATCCGCGCCTTACCTGCCGCGTTCTGGAATGTGAGGGGGATCGGCTTCCACAGCTCCGCGTGGTTGGCGATCTCGGCGCAGAGAAAGCGAGCGGCCGGCACGTCGCGGTACTCGCCCTCCTCGCGGTGCTTGAGGGGTACGAGGCGGGTCTTGCAGTCCGCGCGGTTCGCTTTGGCGCTGATCTGCCAACGTACGCGGATCACGTCGTCTCGAAGGCAGCCGATATGGAATCCGAGTGCCTCACTAACTCGCAGGCCGGCACCGGCCTGGAGCCAAACAGTGAGCTTGTACTGCGGAGACATGTGCTGATGCAGCAGGCGAACCTCGGAGAGGGTAGGGATCTCGTCCTCGTCGACCGCGCGGTTTCCAGGGGCGTTCTTCACATCCCTGGTCGGGTCCTCCTGAATCCGCTTCTCTTCCTTCGCAGACCAGAAGAGGTGCTTCACCATCTTCATCCGGTCGTACACCGTGCTGGCGGCGAGCTCCTTGCTGATCGCCGCCTTGAAGTGCTCGATGTCTCTCTTCGTCACTCCAGCGATGGTCTTGCGGCCGAGCCTCGGTATCAGGTGATTGTCAATGAAGCCCTTGTAGTTCGAGTACGTGCTTTCACCGATGATCCGCCGGGCGAGCCAGTCCTCGGCATAGGCGCGGACGGTGATCTTGCCCGCGCTGGGATCGATGAAGACGCCCTGATCCTTGTCGTGTTCGACCTTCGAGGCGAAGGCGTCTGCCCCGTTCGGTCCGGTCTTCTTGTCGAAGCTCGCTTCCCTCTGGCCCCCGCCACGGCCACCCGGCTCGCGATAGCGCACGGTCCACGAGTGGCCGCACCGCGGCTTCGTGCAGGGGTAGGTAGCGACCTTGGGGTCGGATTTGCATCGTTGGAAAACGGTAGCCATCTGGCCCCCTTCTCTTGCTGGGGTATGGCTGAGCAGCTCTTACCCGTAGTTGTCTTCGAGGTAGGCGACGATGTCGCGTTCGCGGAATCGCAGAAGGCGGCCGACTTTCTGGGGCCGCAGTCCCCACGTCCGATACTTGTTCTTGACCGTGATCTCGCTGACCTTGAGCCACTCGGCAACTTCGAGCGGGGTCAGCAGTGCGTTACTTCCGCCCTTCATCAGCGCCAGGTCACCCGACTGGCCGTGTGCACGGCCCGCCAGGCAGTCTCGGCAGAGACGAGAGCTTGAGTACGGTCCTCACAGAGCTGCTGGATTCGTGCCGGCACGAGCTCCAGGTCCTCCACGCCGAGCAGCTTCGCGGCTCGTCCGAGCACCTCCGCCGGGTTGACCGCCGGGGGCTGCTGGGCGGGACGCGAGTACACCCGGTACTCCTGTCCGCTATTGCCGAGGACCCAGCCCCAGCCGTTCTTCAGGGCCTTCTCCGTGGGCTTCAAGCGGCGGCTCCGACATAGTCCGCGCGGGAGAGGGACGTCAGGTGGTACATGCCGTGCTCGCATTCGTAGTAGCGGTTCTCGAAGGCGACCCCTCGGCCGGTTCCTCGTCGTTCAGCAACGCCGCGCCGCTTGGCCTGCGCCTTGCCGAGGGCTCGCTCGGCGGCTCGCGGGTCGGGGTAGGCCCGCTTTGAGCCGCAGGGGCAGGTTCTGAAGTCGATGGTTCTGGTGGTCATCTCGGTCTCCTGTTCCTATTTGCGGAACCCGTTGCACGGGCAGGTGGGTATCTGGCAGGCGCCCCGGGCGGCGGAAGCCGCCGAGTGGGCGAAGGGGGCGTGGCCGCACTCGTCGTGCTGGCAGTAGCCCTTCCACTTCTTGCCGTCGTGGTTGGCGAGCATCGTTCCCGGGCTGTGAAGTGGAACGATGCGCCCAGTGCCGCCGAAGGCCATCTTCGAAGCGAAGGTCTTGGCCTCGGCCTCGTTGCCGAAGGGCGCGAAGTTCAGGCCGCGGTGACCATCGCTCCACGTGTGGACGAGAGCCACCCAGTCACGCATCTGGAGAATCTCGCCGACCTCCTTGATCACGGCCTTCGCCATGTGGGTCGCGCTCTCATAGGTGTCGTCCTCAAGGAGCGCCACGACCGCCGCAACCTCTTCCTTGCGGGGGGTAATCCTCACGGGCGCCCTGCCGGAGCGAGAAGCCGCTCCAGGCGACCCAGGACTTCCAGCAGGGCGCCGGCCGATGCGCCGGAACGGATATCGGCGACGATGCTCCGAAGCTCGCTCTTGAGGATCGGCGTGGTCACCGGGCCGGTGAGGTCCCCGACCAGTTCGGCGATGGCCGCAGTGGGATCGACAACCTCAACCGGGAAGCGGAACCAGTCGGCATCCAGAGCCCAGGCATATCCGATGACGTGCCAGCCTCCGCCCTGGGCCTTGAAGCCAACGTCGCCGTCGGCGTCGCGGATTTCGGTGCCGACCGGCAGCTCATCCAGAACGGCGGGGTTGTTGATGGGGTTAGTGGTCACTGTGTCCCCTCCTTCTGGTGAGTACACTATTACAATAACCCGATCAGTTCAACTCTTACATTGGCTGCGCGAAGGCCTGAAGCTTCTGGCCGAGCTCCTGGGCTGTGTGGTCGTTGACGAGGACGTCGTCGAAGTGCCAGGTCGCGAGGGCGTTCTCACTGGTGTGACCCGACTCCGAGATCAACTGCTGTCCGGGCCGGACGATGTTGACCACCCGGCCACCTCGCCGGACGATCTCTGCGGCCTCATTGGGGAATCGGACATCGGTGACGACCGTCGGGCCCCATCCCGCCGCGTCGTGGAAGAGGGCGTCAACCCAGACGTTCTCGCCGAGCACGGTCCTGCCGGCCTCGGTGCCGCACCGCTGAAGGTACTTCCGCACTTCAGGATGGGCCGACTTGGCGTAGCTCCAGCCGTATCGGTCCACCTCATCGGCGAGCGGGAAACTCCCGTTGATCTCGTCGTCCACGGTCCACGGGTTGACCGCGTACATGAAGTCCTTGACCTTGTCGGCGAAGGCGCGGCGCTGCCAGCCGATCGCTACGAGGGCCTTGGCCGCGGTGTCCTTGCCGGAACCGGCAGCACCGGCCAGCCCGATCAGGCTGACGGGACGCGGCGGCTCGTCGAGGAGCTCCACGTCAGACTCTGCCAGCACGGAGACCCAGTTCTGCCGGTTCGGCTCGGCGCCGGGGTTTTCGTCTACGTGAAGCCGGAAGACCTGACGGCGCGGACCGTCCCAGGCCGCAGTCTTCGCTTGGGGTTCAGCAACGAGGTAGCCCTCGCGGGTGACGGTGTGGCCTCGGGTGTCGCGGCCGGTAGCGCGGACTCGCTGCCCGGTCTCCAGCTTGATCTTCATCTTCATTCTCAATTTTCCCTGCTGTCGATAAGGCGGTGGAGACCTGGTGCGTGAACATGGCCGCGACACACATCGCAGTCACAGTGGTGGAGACAGAGCGAGCATCCGGGCTCGTCGCAGTACGGATCGGGCCCATGCCATGTGTGGGAGGCGTCGGGTTCTGAGCAGCCCCATCCGGCGCAGGATGAATCGCGTGACCAGGTCGGGTAGACGATGTGCTCGCGTTGCCCAAGGAGCCCATGAGCAACGCGTTCGCCGGGGCAGTCGGCTCGGGAGCGGTCTGCGCCGTCCTGGGTCAGGAAGGCTGCCCGACATCGGGTGCATTGGAGCCGGCCCTCGGGGCGAAGCCGTACGCAGTGCTTCACTGGCCGTCATCCTGCGCGGGGCGGCCGTACAGTCGGCCGTCGGAGTCGACACCCCACATATGGCCAGGGTCCAGCCACAGGTCGAGGTTGGCGTCGATGGCTGATCCGCAGCGGGAGCAGGCGAACTCCCCGCTCGGGACGGCGTGCAGGAGGCCGCGAGTGCAGGGTCCGCACCAGACGTAGTCCACCCCCGCCTTCACGCGGGGACCTGCTGCCGGCCGATGTGCAGGGCGAGGGCCTGCTTGGCCGCGGTGACGGCCCAGTCGAATCCGTAGTGGCCCCAGCAGGTGTCTATCGCTTCCCAGGTGGACATGGTCGTGCCCTGGTCATCGGCGCGCAGCCAGTCGACCGCTTCTTCGACGATGTAGCCGTATACGTCGCCCTCGGCCCACGCCTGGTACTCGGCGCGCTCGGCGTCGAGGTACGCCTCGGGCAGCATGCCGAGGTCTTCGGCGTCCTCGCGCATCAGGTACCAGAGGGAGACGGGGCCGAGCGCGGGCCGGGACTCTATGACGATGGCGCCGTGGAAGATGCGGGCCCACCGGGTGAACGTCTCGACGCCCTTCCAGCGGTTCCAGCTCACGCGGTCCCAGGCGTGGGCGAAGGGGCCACCGTCCTCGTCGATGGTGTTGTAGTAGCCGAGATGGGTGTCGATGGTGATGACGTGGGCCAGGTGGTCGAAGTCATCGCGCGGATTTCGGGCGTCCCCGTCGGGGACCAGGCGGACGCGGAAGCGGCCGTCGTCGGTGGTGGCGATGGTCTCGTGCATGGTGTTACTCCCGTGACGGTGTGGTGCTTGCGGAGCGGGGGTTTCACACTCCGGCGGCGATGAGCCGGGCGAACTGGCCTTCGCCGTTTCGCGGGATGAATGGCATGACAGCGCCGACCGTCTCCACGTGCGTGGTGGTGTTGCCTGCCTTGTTGGGGACCTTGATGTCCCGTTCGATGCGCAGACATTGTTCGCTGTCGTGGGCTTCGATGCGAAGGTCGTTGGGCAGGTGGTCCAGCCATGCCCCGGGAACCATGACGGGACTCCTGTTCACCACTCCGACCTGTTGGAAACCCCGGGTGCTGTGCATGTGGCCCCACTCCGTCCACTGGACTCGACGCCAGTTTCCGGCTGCGTCCCGGGTGAGCCGGGCCATCTGGTTCTCCAGGGTGGCGCTCGTGCTGAGGGGCCGCCCAACAAGGGTGGCGGGCCGGGTGGCCTTCAGCTCGTAGCAGCCATCTTCTTCAACCCCTGCGGGGCGCCGGATGTACGGCAACTTGGCCAGGTTCCACATCACGTACTTGTCGCTGACGTAGTTACCGGCGATCAGCACTGACGTGGGGCTGACCATGAGGTCGTAGAGGCGGTACGACATGGAATTCCTTGGGAATCTAGGCCGCGAGCACGTGCTCGGGTTCGATGGGTGCGTGGTTGTAGATCTCGGTGAGGTATTGCCGAAGGCGGTCCTCCCAGGGCCGGGACAGGAGGCTTCCGATGACGACGGCGCTCATCGGTGGAGCGACCACATTGCCGATCTGCTGTGTGCAGCTCGACCGGGAGCCGGTCCACGGGTAGCCGGGGCGGAAGCCCACCAGGAGCGCGGCCTCGTCGAGGCTGAACGTCCGGTCCTTGCCGTGCTCCCAGTACCAGCCGCGGATTTTCGAGGTGATGCCGGTGGCGGGCTTGTCCGCGCTCCAGCAATTCCCGCCCGCTGTCTTGCGGACGCCTCTGGTGTTGACGCGGATACCTTCGGGCCAACCGAGGGCCTGGGTGGCGGTGGTGGCCGGCATGGGCGCCTTGGGTGTGAGGGCGTCGATATCGACGTAGGCGTGGCGGGCCGCCACGAGGAAGACCCTCTTGCGGCGGGAGGCGAGGCCGTAGTCGACGGCGTCCAGGACGCGGTACTCCGCGCTGCACCAGTCGGCCGACCACAGCTCTTCGCGTATCCCGTCGAGGATCGTCTCCGGCAGGGCCGAGCTCTGTTCCATGGCCAGCCACCGGAGGTTGTCCCACTGGGCGGTGAGGGTGAGCGACCAGATCAGCACCTCGGCGAGCAGCCCGATCCGCTCGTCGGTCATCTCGGCCATGGGTGCCCGCACCTCGTCGAGGGTGAGCAGGGGGCCGGTGTACCCGGAGAACCCGTCCCAGTCGGGGTCGGTACAGGTGAGGCACTCGCCCTCCCCGTCGCAGGGGCCGCTGTCGTGCCAGTGTCCGAAGGTCGCTTCGAACGCCATGGTGAACACGTCCAGCAGCAGGTCCTGATTCCGCGGGTCCTGTCCGGCCCTCTTGCCAGCCGGACTCCAGCACTGGCAGGGCGCCGAAACGATCAGGCCGCGTACCCAGCGCAGCGCCGGGTGCTTCGGGTTGAGTGACCGAACGTCGGCGATGATCCGACTGAAGCCTGCTGCTCGGGCGGTGGCCGAGGCGTCCTTGTGGAGTTCGACCCCCACGATGTTGAGATCATGCCGGAGAACGTCCCGCACTCCGAAGTCCCAACCTCCGCCACCCGCATAGAGGTTGACGGCTCGGTCGGGCTCTCCGGGTCCCGGCCGGTACAGCCAGCGCACCGGCCAAGGGGCGGCGAGCTCCTCCAGCTCCGCAGGGGACATGCGGTTGAGGTCCAGCTCGTCGGGTGTGGCGAGCGAACCCGCTGTGTCCAGGCGGGTGAGGGACATCAGCGTGCCTGCGTTGCGGCGCTGGGGATCAGGCAGAGGGCTGCGGCGACGAGGCGGCCGTGGGCCGATGGGTCCCGGCACACCCAACCGCAGGTGGGGCAGTCTGGCAGGAGGTCCACGTCAGGGCGGCCGGCATGGCCGCGCCTGAAGAGTGTCCGAGTCCTCCGGCTGGCGCGCTTCTTGCCTGTGCCAACGTGTTCGTACTCGTAGACCTCGACTGCGAGGGTGCCGAGCATGTCGTCCTCGGTGCCCCTGCGAGCCCAGGAGGCGCGGGCGCTCCACACCGCCGTCCACACCGACATGCCTCGCCCGTAGACCTGACCGGTGTCGGTTCGCCCGAGCGCGTCGGGGCGGGCGTTCTTGCGGAGGATGACGGCGGGGCCGAGTTGCGAGGGCTCTTCGTGGTTCGGGTAGTAGCTCATGGTTCGTCCTCAGACCGCGTAGGCCGCTATGCGGGCGTGGAGGTCGATGATCTTCGCGTCCGTCTTGCGGAGGGCATCACAGACCCCGGCCCTGGCCACTTCGGTGTTCCGGAGTTCGTTTTCGAGCTCCAGGCGCTCGCTGGTACGGCGCCACTCGGGATGCTCGGCCTCGAAGCGGTCTGCGGCTTCGCCGACCATCTCGCTCAGGCGCCCGCTGGCGGCCGTGTTCCAGCCGACCTCTTTGCCTTCGCGGTTGGTGCACTCCCACCGGACCGTGGGGTTGTCCCAGCGCCAGCGGCCGAGGTGGGCGGAGTGCCGCTCAGGATTGCGGATGCGGCGGGCGCCGAGCCGGTACTCGCGCCCTCGGATCTTCAGGAAGCCCGGCTCGTTGTCCTCGTCGGTCGAGGAGCTGACGGCCAGGCGCCCGAAGAGGTGCTTCCCCCGTGCGTCTCCCCAGTTCTCTTCCTTCGCCTGGGCCTTGATGATCGTGATGTAGAGCTTCCCCTCGGGGAACTCGTACGTGGCGTCGTGGTTCATGGAGTCCTCCATCGGTCAGGCGGGGGTGGAGTAGGTCAGGCCGGCACGGAGGGCGGCTTCGAGCTCTTTCGCCGCGCGCTTGAACTGTCCGAGCGCCTGCATCGCGAGGGCCCAGTCCCCGGTAGGGAGATCCGAGATGTCGTCCATCCACGTCAGGCAGGCGTGCGGGCTGAGGTAGTGGAGAAGGTTGCCGTCCATGTCCACGACGACGACTTCGGCGGGGTCGAACCAGGCCGTGTCGAGGTCGAGGAGGTGACCGCAGTGGTCGCAGAGGAAGAGGCCGGAGGGCTGGGCCCCGTAGGGGCCGATGCCGCAGTCGCGGCAGGTCATCGTGCTCATGGGTGTCCCTTGGAGGGCGCCCGCCCCGTGTCCTTGAACGTGCGGGGCGGGCGCTGGGGTGATGTGCGGGTCAGCTGTCGAGCAGGGCGAGGATCTCGGTGACGAGCTGCTGCTCGTAGGCGCTGAGAGGAGGGTGCGCGGCCTTCGGCTCTTCCTTGAACCAGGCGGCCGGCCAGATGGCGGCGGGGAGCGCGAGGATCAGCGCTTCGGCGGCATCGGCCAGGTTCAGTCCAGCGACGTGCTCGTCTTCCCAAGACCAGGTACGGCCCGGTTCGGGCTCCTGGCGCATCGTCTCGACGGCCTCGTTCAGCTCGCCGACCAGGTGCTTGACTCGGTCGCTTCTGCGGATTGCGGGCTCAGTGGGCATCGACGAGCCTCAGGACTACCGAGGTCTGGATTTCCTCGTAGACGGGGTCGAGTTCGTCCACCGGTTCGTTGTCATTGATCCAGTCGCACAGGCCGGTGTCGTCGTAGATTTCGCCGTCATCGTCGAGGAACTCGTCCGGGACGTCGATCTCAAGCTCCATGTCTCCATGGGTGGTGCGTGCGAGGGTGAACTTCACGAGCTTCTTCACGCCGCGACCTCCCCGTCCTCGTCGTCCTCCAGCAGATCGGCCTGGAACTGCTCCAGAACCAGAAGCTCGGCGGCGTCGGCGGTGGGGGCCTCGACGAACCGAAGGAACCGGTACAGGCCCTCGGTGTACACGTCGCTGCTCTCGTCATAGCGGTGGTCTGCGAAGACTCCGGAGATCAGGAGCGTTTTGCGGCGCTCGTTGTGTATTGCCGAGACGGTCCACTTGTGCATGGGTGGGTCCTCCGATGCGCAGCTATGGGTGGGGTTAGGCGTCGGTGCCGTAGACGTCGATGACGTCGAGGTCGAAGGAGTGGGCATCGTCGGCATCGATTCCGTCGGCCCAGAGCCGCTCGTTGTCGGCCAGCCATGCGTGGAGGGCTTCGTCGTCGTGCACCAGGTCCACGGGCACGTCGAGAACAGCCTCGACGTCGATGGTCGCGGTCTGCTGAACTTCAAAGCGGACGGTTACGGTCTGCGTGGTCATTTGCTGGCCCTCCTGTGGATACGGAAGCGGCAAGGGCCGCAGGTGAGGTCTTCGTCGAGGAGTTCGGGGGTACGGCCGCACTCGACGCAGGGTTCGGTGTTCATCGCGGGCAGAAGACGTAGATGCCGTCGCTCACGCGCTCGGCATGAAGGTCGCCGGAGAAGAGCTCTTCGGCGGCGCGGTCCCAATCGATCGAGTTCCAGGGCCAGCGCGTCATGCGCTCCTTGTCCTCATCCTGAGAGGTGTCCTCGGCCCACTCCTGGGCGTAATGCCCTTCGGATTTGTGGAAGCCGCGGTACTCGTCACGGAAGCGATCGACCCAGTGCGCGTTGTTGACGTCGTCGCCCCACTCGGCGACCCAGACGGAGAACGCGCCGAGCTCGTCGTGGGTCAGGCCCTGGAGGGCTTCCGCAATCTCGGCGGCGTGCCCCGGGGAGCACTCCCCTTCAAGAGCGCCGTGGAAGTCCTCGTGGTCCGTCACCCACAGCTCCTCGTGATCCGTGGGGCCGCCGTGGAGGTCTTCGGGGGTGACAAGGTCACCCGCGTCGGCGTCATACCAATCACCGACCAGATAGCCGGAGTTGTAGCAGGCCAGGCAGCAGATCCAGACCCGTGGCTGAATGGTCAGGGATGTGGTGGTCATGTGTCCTCGCCTATCGGTGCGATGCGAGCTGGCATCGTCAGGCAGGGCAAACCACTGCCCCGCGACCTCCTTTCGGAGGTTTCGCCTGGTGATCGCTTAGCGGTAGGTGTCTTCGAGGACAGGCCGGAGTTCCCGGGATCGGTAGGCGCCGATGGACTTGTGCATGTCGTCCAGGGCGCCTTGCAGATCGCGGGCACACGGTTCGCACAGGAACCGGCGGCTATTTGGGGAACGGGTGTACGGTCCACGCCGGCCGGTTGCCGGGCCGCACAGCTCGCAGAGCCCTCCGCCTTCGATGTGCTGGAAGGCCACGGCCTTGTTGCCGTTGAACGGGCTGGTCGTCTCGACGTACGCGTGGCCCTCGCGGGCGGCGGCCTGGAACGCCTGGCGGTAGCCGTAGTCGTGGAAGGTGCCGCCGTGCCGCCATGCCCCACACGAGCCGTCGTGGTCCTCAGGCTGCTCGTATCCGCAGTCGCAGATGTAGAGGTCGTAACGCCAGCTCACGCGGCACGCTCCTGCGCTTCGGAGACCGTGGTCCACAGCGTGTCGGAGTTGGAGACGAGGTCGTACACCGCGTCCTGCAACCGATCCTTGACAATCTCCCACTCCGCATCGGTCAGCAAGGTGGGCTCCCCTTCGTCGTCGATGGCGCGCTCGTCTGCCTCCTCGCGGGCCCAGTAGGCGAGGCATACCTCCGGGAAGTCCTCTCGGAGTTCGTGGAGCCGCTCCTGTAGCTGCCTCAGCCGCTCGGCCTTCGAGGCCTGCGCCCCACACGCAAGGTCTTCGGGTTCCATCGCAACGCTCCTCTACAGGGCTGATTTGGTGGGTCGTCCGGCCAGCACAGTGGCGAAGTTGGCTGAGACGACCATGGCCATGTGCTCCAGGTCCGGGCCGCCCTCCGGTATCGGTGCTCCGATATCTCGGAGGGCGGTGAGCGAACGCTCGACGAGCCGGGCCATGTCGTTCGTGTCAACAAAGCGGGAGCAGAGGCCGCAGGCTCGCCACCGTCCGTCGTTCAGGAGCGGGGTCACCACGCCCTCGTCGCTCATGAGGGCGATGTGGACCCGTTCCTGGGGGATGTAGAGCCACTGCGCGCCGGGCAGGCAGCAGAAGTCACACTCGAACATCGCGCCGCCCTCAGGCCGTCAGGACGAGCTGAGACGTCTCGCCCTTGTAGTGGAGGTCGCCTTCCTCGTCGTCCTCGGCGTGGCACTCCAGCCACATTTCGGCGGCACGGGCCTGGTCATGGGCCTTGAGGAAGTCCGCAAGGCGCTCGACCTCCCCGCAGTTCAGATGCTCGGCGACGCCGGACGCCAGCATGCCGTCGTCAAGGAGGTCCACCAGGTCATCCGCTGCGAACCGCAGCGCATAGAGCTCGCCTTCCAGGGTGCCCACGATGTCGGCCGCGAAGGCCAGCGCGACGACCGTGGTGTCGCGGTGGGTACGCATGGCACCCCAGGGATTCAGGAGGCGACCGAGCCGGGAGGGCTCAGCCGGCATGGCCTTGCGGTTCGTGAAGATCGAGGTCAGTCGCTTGAAGGCACGCATGTGTGTCACTCCGGTGATGGTGGGGTCGTCTTACAGGCAGAGCAGGGGCGGGGTGATCAGGGAGAACTCGGGCTTGACCTCCTGGACGGAGATGCCGTGGGGCTCCCAGAACCCGCAGTCGGGATCGCCTTCGCACGGGCAGTCGCGGCGAGAGGTCTCGACGAGGGCCTCGGCGCCGAGGCGGGCATAGTCCAGCGCGGCGTCCCGGTCGTCGAAGACGGTCTCCTCGCGGTGGTCGTGGGTGACGATGTAACGGTCCTTGCCGGTTCTCTGGATCTCCCAGAGTCCGAGGAGGTCGGCGACCTCGTTCCAGACACGGACCTCGTACGGGCGGGTGGTGGTGCGCATGTGTCCTCGCGTTCGGGTGGAGAGCCACCCCTCCCCGGGAGGGGAAGCGCAGGGAGGGGTGGCAGTTCAGGGGGTAAGTCAGGCCGGCATGAGGGCGAGCTGACCGGTGATCTCGTTGCGCATGAAGTCGCGCCCCAGCGCGAGGAAGTGCTCACCGCGGCCGTAGTCGTAGGCGTCTCGTACGCCGTCCCAGTCGGCCCAGCCGTCCGAGTCCTGGTACTCCAGATCCCACAGGGGATCGGAGGCGTGCTCGACGATGCTCTGGTGGTCGGCTTCGGTGTCGTACGGGTAGTGCGCCTTCACGTCACCCAAGGCCTCGTTCAGGTTGCCCTCGAAGACAGTGCGGCGCTGGTCGTAGTAGTCGTCCTCATCGAGGAACGGGTGATCGTTCTTGATGAACTCCGCCAGGGCGACGGCCGCTCGGAAGGCGGCGGTGTACGCACGGGTGCTGTGGCAGTCGCCCTCGCACGCCTCTCCGTGGCAGAAGTCCACGTCGGGTTCACACCCCGGCCGGCATTCCTCGGTGTGCGTGCCAGGGCAGTCCTCGGGACAGCCTCCCTGGTGGACCTGGACGAAGAGCCGGGCGTAGTCCCAGGCGCTCGTACCGCGCCCGCAGTCGTACAGATGCTCGTCGGAGACCACGGTGTCCGTGCGGCCCTCGTCGGCAGCCGTGCGGACCAGGTCGCGGGCGACCTCAAAGTTGCTCTTGTCGCCGATCCATCCGAAACGGTCGTCATGCCAGGTGAACAACTCGACGTGGGTCGGCGTGTCCTCGTCGCCGTACGTCCCCGTTCGCCAGGAAGGCCAGGAGCAATGCGCGTCATCGAGCCGGGCCGCGTACTCGGCCAGCACGTCATCGGTCGGGGTGTCGAAACTCTGGTACATGGTCCTCGTGTCCGGTCAGGACGGGTGCCCCTTCGCGCCTCCAACACGGAAGGAGCACCCATCTAGCTACACTCTTACATTGAGACGTCAGGCCACGTCGGACTCTTCGAGTTCCACCTCGTCAACGTGGATGTCCGAGTAAGCCCAGACGAACCCCGGCAGGTTCGGCGCGTCAGCATCTACCGCAGCGCGAACGGCCGCCTCGATCACGTCACGGCCATCCCGGCTCCGGAGCCCTTCATACGTGATGGTGATGGTGACTTCAGCACGGTACTCATCAACGATCGGCGCCAGATTCAGCGCTTCGAGGATCTCGTTGGCGGCATCCCTGGAAATCTCGTCGGCCTGATGCGAGGCAAGGAGCTGATCACGCACGCTCCCGCGGAACTGGCCGGCATCGCGGTCGGCTTCCTGATAGAGCCCTTCCCAGCGCCCAGCCTCGGTCTTGTAGTGGTCACGCAGCCCGACCACCTCCGCGACCTCCAGGCCGTGATCTGTGGTCAGGTCGTTGATCACCTCACGAAGGAGCTCGAACGCGTCCGACGACTCCCGCAGCTTCCTGCGGGTGCCATCCAGCTCGTAGGCGATCTCGAAATTGCGCTCGCTCAGGTTGCAGGCGATCTCAAAGAAGGTGAGATCGCCGAACGGGTGGTCCTTGTAGAGGTTTACAGCCACGTGTCTCCCATCCCAGGCCGGGCAACGCCCGGCTCCGAACCGCAGCGCGGACTGCGCTGCGGTCTCGGCCACCCCAAGCTAGTTACACTATTACATTCGGGGCGACGCCAGCGCCCCCCGGTGGCTTCGCACCTACGCCCAAGGCGTCCGGGAGGCCCGATCCTTACGGACCGGATGTTCATTTCGAGTGATTTGGGTGAGGCTCACTCGGCGCCTCGTTCACCGTCCACCGTTCTGCCGTCCACGTTCCGCGCGCCTCACTTTCGAAGCGCGCAGCCCGCTTGCCTCGCTTTCGAGGTTCGCGGTCCGATTCCGGCCGTCCAATGGACGGTGAGCCCTGACGCACCTAGTCACATTCCTGCCGACCGAATCCTTCGACCTCCTGAACACTGCACCGCAGGGCATCCCACGGGGCAGCACACGGAGTTGAGCCGAGAAGACCGGCGCCCGATTGCTATCGACTGGATAGGTCGATACGGGCAGCGTTCCTTTCACCTGGGTGGCTGTACCCGAAGGGGTTCTCGATGCCGTCCGATCGCGCTTCCATCAAGCGGCAGGATGCCCTACCTACGGTCACGCTTTCATCCGGGCCGGGGTCGCCCTTCCTTCACCCCCGACGCCTGCCTCTCGGCGGTATCGGGACGGTGGTCCTGCTGTCCGCACAGCGGCATGTAAGCCAGCAGGCGGGGAGTGTGTGAGCCGTTCCGGCGAGCCGGTCTGGCGTTGGCTCCAACCCTAGTGGGCCTCGGCCTAGTTTCGCAACTCTTACATTCGCTCGGTTGCGATCCGCCCTTCCGTTCCCTCGGCGGCGCCGCTCATGCGGCCCGTTCTCGATGTCCCGGTCTGGCGTTGGGTCCCAACCTAGTAGATCGGGGCCCTAATTCGCAACTCTTGCATTCGCTTCGAGTGCCTGCCCCACCTCGTTGACCTGCCTTGCGACTGGCGTTCCGTGGTGGCGACATGGAGAACATTACGACCCCGGCGACACTCTTGCAAATCCCTACTCGAAACCGCAGGTCAGAGCATGTTTCCGCGCCCCTCGGGTCCCGCCCGAATGGCCCTGTGAGGCCCGATCGGGGCCCGTTCCTGCACTCCCCCGGGCCCTGCTTGCCATGCCCTCAGCCGGGCGTCTGTCTGCCTTGGGGGGTGCGGGGGGTGAGTGCCTGCACGACGCGCGGAGGGTAGCGCACGGCGTGCGTCGTAGGGCGGCCGGGGCCCGGCGGGGGGGTGGGGGGTGACCCCCGGTATGCGCGCACGCGGACCGCCATGTCTTAGCAGCTCGAATTCCGCCACGGTTCCAAAGTCGCCCAGACGCACACGGCCCGCCTGCCACCTGGGCAGACGGGCCACGAACCGTGCGGAAGAATGCCGTTTTACGCCGCCTGGGCCTCGCCGAGATACCGGTATCCCGAGCGTTCGGAGCAGCCGAGCCTCTCCGCCAATGTGGGCCCGGTGACCTTCTCGCCGCTGGCTTTCATCGCGGCGATCGTGTTCTTCACGACGGCGAGCGGAACTGCCTTCCTCGGCGCCCGCTGCCGGTCGGGCTTCGGCTCCGCGGCTGCCTCTGCCAACTCCTCTGCAATCTCGTCGACCATCTCGGCGGCCTCGGCAGTCAACTCGCCAACGGCTTCTGCCAGCTCCTCGTACTCATTGGCAATGCCGTAGCCCTTCGACACGAGCTGGCGGCCTGCCAGGTCGAGGGCCTCTGCCAATTCGGCCGCCAGGTAGGCAGCGGTCTGTTCGGCCTCTCGCGCACGGTCACGTGCTGTCAGCTCCTCGGCCGGCATCGCCGCCATGTGGAGCATGTGTGCCACGACGAGCGGAGGCACCGAAGAGACGACTGCCACCAGCAGGGCGGAGGTCGCCATGTACTCGCGGTCGATCAGGTGGGCCACGACCTGAGCTGACAGTGCCAGCGCCAGCGCGACCCCGGCGCCGATGGTGGCAGTGATGCGGCCGGGCGCCTTGGCGAGGTGGCGCTGGGTGGCGATGACGGCTGCGCACGCGGCGTACGCGGAGACGCACACCGGCATGAGCCAGGTGACCCAGCCGTGCCAGCCCGCGATCTCCGCCATGCGGATCTCGCCGGGCACGGACATGACGAGAGCTGCCACCAGGACGAGCGGCCTGCCAGCGACGAAGACCGTCTTGGCGTACCAGGGCATCTGCATGTTGGTCATCGTTTCGTCCCTCACGCGGCCATGGCGGCGCGGCAGCGCTCGCGGCCCTGTCGGGCGGTGGTCAGCTCGTCAAGGGTCGGCTCGGCCTCGGCGGAAATGGTTCCCGCCAGGAGTTCGGCGGCCCGGTCGAGCTCTGTCTTGCAGGTGGCGCACACGTCGCCGTGGCGGCCCAGGGGGAAGGGCGCCCGGCAGACCTCGCAGAGGTCGCGGGTATCGGGAAGCGGCCTCGGCTTCGGTGCCGGCCGGTCGGGCATCTGGTTCTTGAGGCGGTAGGACACCAGGGCGGCGGCGGAGTCGATGTGTTCGGGAAGGCGGGTGATAAGCGTGGCGGTGATCTTCGCAGCGTTGTGGCCCTCGGCGAGCCAGGCGACGGCGAGCGGGGCCAGGCGGAGAACCTCCGTGGTGCTCAGCTTGAGCCGGGGCTCGATCCCTCCGAGGTGGGCAAGCGCAGCGGCGGCCTGGCCCGCCTCGGCGGCCGGGTTCGGGTTGTTGGCCGTGTCGGAGACTTCTTCCTCCTCCTCGGCCTGGTGCTCATCGGTCTGCTGCGGCGCCGAGTCGGGGAGGAGGTTCTTTCCCCGGTTCTTTATCCCCTTGGGGGAATCGCCGACGATCCGAGTGCCCGGCTCACCGGCCGCCGGGATGCGGTCGATCGGAAGATCGGAGACGTGGGACTGGGTGCCCCAGAGTCCTGTCTCGGGGTCTTGGCCGCGCTCGCGCCGCAGGTAGCCAGCGGTCTCCAGGGCGGTGAACGCCTTCGAGACGGCCCGCCGGCCTTCCTCTACCTGATCGGTGATGGTGTCGATGGTGGCCCGCGTCCCGTCCGGCAGGGACAGGAGCGTGACGAGCAGGCCCCGAGCGGTGAGGGACAAGCCGCGGTGGCGTGCGGCGGCGTTCGGTACAACCACGAAGGCGCTGACGTGCCGGTTACGATGCACTCGCATCTAGAGGTCTCTTCTCTAGGTGAAGACCCCGGCCGGTGTTACAGCACTGACCGGGGTCGTTTGCGTTCTGTGCTCTGCACCGTATGACAGAGTGTGACCTCAATGCAAGACTTGATCTATCGGCGGGGATGTCTCGCAGTGCAAGAGTGTGTTGGCGGTCACGTCCTGGTCGGTTCCAGAACAGGCGGCTGCCTCCGTATATATGAGTAGAGGGGCAAGCCTCCTGGGGCTTCCCTCCGAGGGCGCCTCCGGCGCCCACCCCTCGAAGCCTGCTTCGCCGCTGCCCCCTGCCGGGGGCTACCTGCCGCAGCTCCTGTTCGCCGCTGCGTCGGACCTGACGTAGGAGGCTCATGTCCTGGACTACGTCTGATCGACGACTTCGCCTGCCGCCGAACTGGCCGCAGATCCGAATCCGCATCCTGGCCAGGGACGGTCATCGCTGCACAGCCAGAGATCACTACGGCGTGCGCTGCACCGAACCAGCCAGCGACGTAGACCACGTCCGGCCCGGTGATGACCATCGCGAGGCCAACCTCAGATCGCTCTGCGGGTGGCATCACCGGGCCAAGTCCTCTCGCGAAGGAGCCGCCGCCAAGGCGGCCAACCGCAGGCGCCATGACCGCAAATTCCGCAGGACCGAAGCCCACCCGGGCCTGCTATGACCGCGCAGAGCTCCAGGCCATGAGCCCGTTGAGCCGCGCTGGCCCCCGAGGAACCCTCCCCTCGGGGGCCCACGACTTTTCTGGAGGTGAGCAAGATGCCCGGCCCCGTACCCAACCGCGAGGCAGACCTTGCCCGCCCCCGTGAGCGCAAGGGCAGCGACGTCCAGCCGGTAACCCGAGGGCTGGCCCGACCTGCCAGGCCGCCGAACGCGGATCGCGATTGGCACCCGATCGCACGACGCCTGTGGGACTCCTTGAAGCAGTCAGGGCAGGCCGACTTCTACCAGGCGAGCGACTGGGCCTTGGCCTACTCCCTGTGCGAGGACCTGTCGTACTACAAGAACGCCGGCAAGCGCAGCGGCCAAATGCTCCAGACCATCTACTCAGCATTCGAGCGGCTACTCGTCGCCGAGGGTGATCGGCGCCGCGTACGAATCGAGCTGCACGAGCCAGAGCCCGAGGTGCAATCCGCGGCGGTGCTCGCCATCGCCGACTACCGGCAGGATCTCGGGCTCGCCGAGTAGCCCCGGGGGTGAGCCGCCATGACGAATGCTTCCCCGAAGCTGACCGAGGAGGAGATCGACGCCCTCGAACCGAGCTTCCTTGGCCCGACCTGGCTACGTGAGCCGGACGGCTCCTGGAAGCTCCCCGAGCACACGCTCGGGTGGCAGATTGCTGGATGGGCGGCCGAGTTCCTCAAGGCCGAGGACGGCGGTCCGTGGCGGTTCACCCGCGAGCAACTGCGCTGGGTGCTCTGGTGGTACGCCGTCGACGAGAACGGCCGCTTCATCTACCGCAAGGGCGTGCTGCAACGTCTCAAGGGATGGGGCAAGGACCCTCTCCTTGCGGTGGTCAGCCTCGTCGAGTTTGTCGGCCCGAGCCGCTTCGCGCACTGGGCCCCGGATGGACAGCCGGTCGGCGCACCCCACCCGCAGGCGTGGGTTCAGATCGCGGCCGTCTCGCGCGACCAAACGCGCAACACCATGACCCTGATGCCGAGCCTCATGAGCGACAAGCTCATCGAGACGTACGGCATCAAGGCCGGCGCGGAGCTGATCCGCGCGAACGGCGGCCGACAGCGACTTGAGGCGGTGACAAGTAGTTACCGCGCCCTGGAGGGGGCGCGGTCCTTAGCGGTCCACGTTTTGTGTGCTCAACGAGACGCACCACTGGGTCACCGGCAACAACGGCGACCGCATGTACGAAACGATCGACGGCAACACCACCAAGCGTGACAGTCGGTATCTCGCGATCACGAACGCCTACCTCCCTGGGGAGGACAGCGTCGCCGAGAAGATGCGAGAGGCCTACGAGAAGATCCTCGAAGGCCGTGCGGCGGACATCGGCTTCATGTACGACAGCATCGAGGCTCACGCTGCGACGCCCCTGACGCCCGAGGCGATACGGATCGTGCTGCCGAAGATCCGCGGTGACGCGGCCTGGCTGCGGGTCGAGACCATCCTTCAATCGATTCTCGACACGACGATCGCGGCCAGCCGCTCGCGCCGGATGTGGCTCAACCAGATCGTCGCCAGCGAAGACGCCCTCTTCGGGCCGGCCGAGTGGGACGTCCTACGCGACGACTCGAAGGTACTCCAGCCTGGCGACGAGATAGTGATCGGGTTCGATGGCGGCCTCCGCGACGACTCAACTTGCCTCGTGGCACTGCGCGTCAGCGACATGTACGCATGCGTTCTCGGTCTCTGGGAAAAGCCCGACGGGCCTCGCGGCGACGACTGGACCGTCCCACGCGCCCAGGTGGACAGCGCCGTTCACGACGCCTTCCGCGCCTTCGACGTGAAGGGCTTCTACGCCGACGTGGCTCTCTGGGAGAGCTACATCAGCGAGTGGTCCGACACCTACGGCGAGGGGCTGGCCGTGAAGGCTCCGGGCAAGGACTCAGTCGGCTGGGACATGCGGGCATCACTGAAGGCGTCGACCATGGCGCACGAGCGCCTCATGCGCTCCATCTTCGACCGCAAGCTCGTTCATGACGGTGACCGGAAGCTTCGCCGACACGCGCTCAACGCGCGGCGCCGGACCAACAATTACGGGATCTCATTCGGCAAAGAAGGCCGAGAGTCCCCCAAGAAGGTCGACGCCTACGCCGCGCTCATGCTCGCGCACGAGGCCATGGTCGACCTGCGCGCCCGAGGCAAGAAGATCCGCAAGAGGACCGGCCGAGGCTTCTTCCTCTAGCCGATTCGCAAGAGTGTAACTATGGTGGTGATCGCGTGGCCTTCTCGGCCTCCCCGCTTGCGCTCGCGCGCCAGCTCCTCGCCATCCTCAACCGCGACGGCGACCGCCTGCGGCGGATCGACGACTACCTTCACGGCCGCCACGCCGACCCCTACATGCCGGCCATGGCGGATGACGAATACCGGCTGCTCGCGAAGCGGTCCATCTCCAACTGGCTGCCCCTCCTGGTCGGAACTCCCGCTCAAGCCCTGTACGTCGATGGCTTTCGGCCCGGGATGGTCGCAGGCGGCCTCCCCGCCCAGGCCGAGACCACTTCGGACGAGTGGGCGCACTGGCAGCGCTCGCGGCTCGACGCCCGGCAGGCAGCCGTCTACCGGGGCGCGTTGACGTACGGGCACAGCTTCACCGTGACAGAGCGGGATTCCGCGGGCCGGGTCCGGACGAAGGGGCTCTCCGCCCTGAAGACGGCCGCCCTGTTCGAGGACCCGGCGAACGACGACACTCCCCACGCGGCCCTGACGGTGACCGCCTGGCCGTCCCCCGACGCCCCCGGCCGGGCTCGGATGTGGGACGCGCGCGAAGAGTTCGCGGTCAGCTTCAAGAGCCTGGACGACGCCAAGGGCGTCACCGTGTCACGCGTCAGCCGACACGGTGCTGGTGAGTGCCCCGTCACCCGCTTCGCAGCCCTCGTCGACCTTGAGGGCCGGACGCTCGGCGTCATCGAGCCGATGATTTGCCTCCAGGATCGAATCAATCAAACGATCTTCGATCTTCTCGTCGCTCAGACGTACGCCAGCGTAAAGGTCCGCACGGCCACCGGGATGGCGCCTCCCATTCAGCGTGATCCGGAGACCGGAGATCCCGTCCTCGACGGGCAGGGAAACCCGATCCCGCTTCCGATCAATCACAATGCGAGGCGCTTCCTTTTTGCAGAGGACCCTGACGTCAGATTTGGCAGCCTAGACGAAACCCCGCTCGGGGGATTCATCGACAGCGTGGATATGTCCATCAGGCACCTCGCCGCCGTCAGCCAGACACCGCCTCATCACCTGCTGGGCCAAATAGCCAACTTGAGCGCCGAGGCACTCCTGGCTGCGGAAACTTCCCTGAGTAGGAAGATCGCCGAATTCCGTACCGCATTCGGTGAAAGCTGGGAGCGCGTCTTTCGGCTCGCAGCCGAACTCGCCGGTCACGGCGGCGCTGAGGATTATCAGGGCGAGGTCATCTGGCGCGACATGGAGTCACGCTCCCTGGCGCAAGCAGCGGATGCTCTCGGCAAACTGCGCGAGCAGCTCGGCATTCCCGCAAAGGGGCTCTGGAGGCGTGTGCCTGGTGTCACGCAGACAGAGTTCGAAGACTGGGAGGAGCTGGCCGAAGACGAGGATTCAGTCGGCCAGCTCGCGTCGGCCCTGACCCGGGCGACTTCGGATTCGCGGAGCGAAACCTACGCAGAGGCCGCCTGATGCCGCGATCAACGCAGGCAGAGGCCGAAAAGGTCTCTCTCGCCTACAGCGTGGCCTTGTCTCAGATCGGCGCCGCCACCACGGCTGACGCCCTGGCCCTGTGGGCCGAGGTGCCGGCCGCGCAGCGGGCCGCGACGGTCGGTGGCTGGTTACGTCGGGCGATCACGCTCGTGATGGGTCGCAGGCGACAGGCCCGCGATCTGGCCCGCGCGTACTACCGCCTGGCCCGCGCTCTTCAGACGGGCACGACCGTGGCCGACCCCTACCACCCCGAGCCGGCACACGTCACGCTTGGCGATCTCCGCCGTGAGTTCGCGGGCCTGGCCGACACCTACGAGCCCCCCAACGCAGGGGCGGACGAGACCGCGACCGGCGAGCCCGGGGAAGTCCCGCCTGCCCCTGACGCGGGCGAGCCGCCTGCCGACGAAGACGACGAGTGGGAGCGGGTCCTCGTCGAGGAGCTCGACCGGCTACGCGAAGACGAAGAACAGGTCGAGCGGGAGGCGGAGAAGGAACTTCAGACAGTCTTGGAGGCCCTGGGCACGGAGAACCTCCGGCGCCGCACTTCCGCCGTTGATGACCAGCAGCCAGCACGGGTAGCAGACCGGCAGCGTGAAGAGGCCCACCGTCAGGCGGGTGCTCAGCAGGCTGCCGCGGCTTCTCGGATCGCAATGAACGGTGGCCGCTCGACGGCCTGGAATCACATGCGCCGTGATGGCCGCGCACTTGGCTACGTCCGGCTCTCCCGCACGGGCACACCCTGCGGCTGGTGCGCGATGCTCATCAGCCGGGGCGTGGCGTACAAGAACGCGCTGACGGCCCAGTTCAAGGACGGTGATCTCTTTCATGATCACTGTCACTGCTACGCCGAGCCGATCTTCAGCCGCCAGCAGTACGGATCTGCCGCCCTCTTCGCCCTGAACCGTGAGTACGAGGCCCTATGGCCCAAGGTCACCAAGGGGCTGACCGGTAAATCCGCGGTGAGCGCCTGGCGGCGCTTCATCCGCCAGAAGCAGCGAGCCGCAGCCCTGGAGGCTCGGCGAACACCCTCGACAGCCCAGGAGGCTTCCCCTGTCCGAGCAGACCCCAGACCTTACCGACGAGCAGTCGACTGAAGGCGCCCAGCCCGATGGTGCCGCCCAAGGTGCTGCCGGCATCCCAGAAGACGACCTTCCCGACTGGGCCCGTCGCGAGCTGACCAAGGTCCGGGGCGAGGCCGCGTCCTACCGTACCCGGCTCAGGGATGCCGAGACCAAGCTCGGCAGCGCCAAGACCACCGAGGAGTTCGAAGCGGCCCTCGCCGAAGTGACGGCGAAGAACGCCGAGCTGGAGCACTCTCTCACCGTGGGACAGGTCGCCCGCAAGTACGACCTGCCCGAGGAGCTGACCAGCCGCCTGCGGGGTACCACCGTGGAGGAGCTGGAGGCGGATGCCAAGGCCCTTCAGGTACTCCTCGCCCCGAAGCAGCCCGAGCAGCTCGGCGGCGGCCTGACGCCGTCCGATGAAGACGACGGAGAGATGGACCCCCGCGCTCTCGCGCGTCGCTCCCGCCGCATCTGACGCATTGCAGAAACGATCCGCTTAACCCCCGATGCCATCTGGCCGGGGGTTTCCTTATGCCCCCGGAGTTGCCCAACTTGCCCACCGCTCAGCACCAGGTTGTAAAGCCTCAGAAGCTCGTGAACACGGCGGTCGGAATGCTTGAGCAGGAGCTCATCATTCCCAACCTCTTCCAGAAGACCGGCATCGACCAGTTCAAGGGTGCCGACAACGACACCGTCACGGTCAAGGTCGAAGGCGTTCTGCCCTTCCACGACTACGCTTTCCGCAACGACCGCAGCCAGCCTATCCAGTTCGACGAGTACAGCGAACGCAAGATCGCCGTCACTTTCGGCGGAAACTCGTACTCGGCTGTCAAGCTCACCGACGAGCAGAATGATTTTGACATCGACCAGTGGTCGAAGCTGCTCCGCCCCCAGGTGCGAGCCGTCGGGCGAGGACTTCAGCGGCGCGCCGTAAAGACCCTGACGAACCAGAACTACAACGTCACCATCGGCAATGCCGGCCAGAACCTGCGTGGCGCCCTGATCGAGGCCCGCCGGGTACTCAACAAGCTCCACTCGCCGAAGGAGGGCCGCTACCTCCTGGTCGGCAGCGACTTCGAGTCGGCCCTCCTGACGGACGAGAAGCTCAACCTCGCGCAGAACGTCGGCGACTCCGAGGCCGAGTCCGCCCTCCGGACCGCGTCTCTCGGCGAGCGCTTCGGATTCCGCATCATCGTTGACCAGACGATCCCGACCGACACGGCCTTCGCCTTCGCCAGCTCCGCGTTCATCTTCCTCTCCGGCGCCCCTTCCGTTCCGCAGAGCGTCCCCTACGGTGCGACCACTTCCTTCGAGGGCATCGCCCTCCGGTGGATTCGCGACTACGACTCGCTGTACCTTCAGGACCGCTCGGTCGTGAACACGTACAACGGCTTTCGCTCCGTGACGGACGTCCTCGTCGGCTGGGACGACATCGCCGAGAAGGAGATCATCAGCTCGCAGGAGCACTTCGTTCGCGGCATCAAGCTCACCCTCGACGGGAAGAGCGACTACCCGCCCGCAGCTTCCGAGCTTGCGAAGATCACGGGCATCACCGATGCCCGGGTCTGGACTCCGACCGGCATCAAGCCCGAGAGCGACCCGGCCAACGCCTAATCCCACGCCCGGCAGGGGCTGAGCACTCCATGTGCCGGCCCCTGCTCGGCCTGCCTGAAAGGAGGTCGACGCGTGGCATACGCGACGCTCGACGAACTCAAGGGCCGCCTGGATTGGGAGCTGGACGAGGACGAGCTCCGCATCGGAGCCTCCGCACTGGAGGACGCCTCGGACCTTGCGGCCGAATACGGTCGCGACTGGGCGACGGCCACCGCCCCCCGTCTCGTGAAGACGCTCGTCCTCAAGGCCGCAGCCCGCTACGTGCGCAACCCTCACGGATACACACAGAGCCGTGCGGGAGACGAGACACTCGCGTGGGGGGACGCCGCCGGGCGCGACGCAGGCTCGGTCTATTTCACTCGCGAGGAGACCCGGCTCCTGGCCGAACTCGCCGGCCGCAGGCCCGGCCTGACCAGTGCACCGATCGTCGCCTGGGGGACAACGCCCCGGCCCGGTGGAGCGGGCACCGTGCCAGTCGACTACGGCGGCGACCGCTTCCCCCTCTATCGCGATGCGGTGAGTCCCTGGTGAGCGTGCAGCGCAGACGCGGCCAGCAAGCCCGGGTCTGGAGGACCGTTGAGATCACCGACTCTCGCGGAAACACGGTGACCATGGCCGACCCGAAGGGGCCGGTGAAGGTCCGAGCCGCCTTCATTCCCCAACGATCCGCGCGTGCCGAGGTGCCAGGTCAGCAACAGATCAACGTGACCCGGATGGTCGTCGACGCTCATCTCGAAGGCGTCAACCTCTGGTCCCGCGTTGAGTACGCGGGCAAGGAGTGGGACATCGTCTCGCCCCCGGCCTACCACCACGGCGACCGTCGCACCCGGCACTGGTCGATCGACATTCGGGAACGCCCCTGATGGCGGAGATTTATTCCAGCGTCAACGGCCGGAAGATCGGAAAACTCATCGCCGTCCACGATGGCGTACAGGCCGAACTCGACCGCAGAGTGTTCGAAATTGCGGTGAGGGCCGAGGAAATTCTCGTACAGCACCGCGCTGACGGCAACGCCGAAATCGACATCGAGATGGCCGACAACAACCGCTACGTCATCCTTTCCGACGAGCGAGGCCAGAAGGCCGCCCTCTCCATTGAGTACGGCCGCGAGGAGTCGATCATCGTCCGCAAGGACAAGCATGGGAGGAAGTACCTGGACGTGCTCCCCGCCATGGACGGTCTCTACATTCTTGCGACTGCCTCGAATCTTCCCAAGAAGAGGAAGGGGAAGGTGAAACTCGACTAAGTGGCCGGCATACCCAATCACATTAAAGCCCTAGCTGAACTCTCACCCGTCGAGGATCTCCTCCTGGCCGTACTACGCCAGGGCTTGCCGGGTATCCGTGTTCAGTCATTGGTCAACCGCAACCAGCGATTTCCCCTCGTACTCGTTCGACGCGACGCCACATTCGGCGCCTGGAGCGGGGACACCCGCTTCACGGACTCCGCCCGCATCGTCATCAATGCCTTCACGGAAGACCCCGATGGAGATGAAGACGCCGCAATCCTCTCCGAAGCGGTTCGGGTGGTCCTCCGAAACGCCTGGCTGAACAACGTGGTCATCCCCGGACGCGGGCATCTCACCCGGGTCGAGCTGAACTCGGCCGGCCGCCGGGCTTCCGACTGGGCGACGGCCACCGGCCCCGTGCAATACGCAGATCTACCCACGGGCGTATGGCGATACGAGTCGATCTTCGACATCCAGATTCGCAAACCGCGGACGCGCCCTTACCCCTCCCCGTAAATCCACAGCACACCGAAAGGCCCGGCCCCTATTGGGGTTCGGGTCTTTTTTTATGTCTCCAGAAGGCATAGAGAAAGGCCCACCCTCCTTGTCCGGAGGTTGCGGGCCTTCTTTGTGCCCGAAGAAGGAACTGCTTCTTTTTGGCGCTCAACGATGATGCCACCCTTGTCGTCGGATCTGGCAACTACCTGACTGCTCCGGTTGGTACTCCCGCCCCCGACAACCTTTTGGTCCCAACTTCTCCGTGGCAGAACGTCGGCCACACCAGCCTTGAAGACGTCTTCGGAATCACCTCCGAGGGCGGCGAGGCAACCACTATCGGAACGCTCCAGAACAAGAGCCTACGAACGAAGTATTCGGCCCGTACCGAAACGATGACCTTCACATTGCAGCAGTTCGACACTCCTGCACTACGGCTCTACTTCGGCGCCAATGCCCCACTTCTGCCTGACGGTTCCGTGGGTGTGCCGGCCGACCCGAAGCCGACTCAGTCAGCGTTCCTTGCCATCTTCATCGATGGCGAGAACCATTTCTCCTTCTTCGCTCCGAAGGCCGAGATCTACCGCGCCGACGATATGGCGATTGCCGACACCGAGAGCCTTGCCGGACTTCCCCTCGGCGTGAAGCCGATGGTCCACGGCAGCAACGTGTGGACGTACGCCGTCACCCCGCTCGGCGGGACCATCGCGACCGGCGCGAGCGCGGGCGTCCCCGGCACCTACACCCCTGCGAGGGCCGTCGCCCCGGGCAACCTGGCCGCGCTCAGCGGCGTGATCGCCACGCCCACCACGAAGTGGACGACCGGCCAGCACATCGTGCTCGGCGACTCCGCGAAGGCGTTCTGGAACGGCTCCGCCTGGGCGAACGGCGCCGCCACCTGACGGGCCCCTCCCCTCTCCCGGCGCGAGCGAACGCGGACCCGCTCGCGCCGGCCCCACTCAACGCCTGGTCCGCCTCCCCCTTCTCTCCCAATCCGGAGGTCCGCACCCCCATGGCTTCTTACACCCTCGACGCGATCCGCGATGCCGCCGAGGCCCGCTACGGCTCGACCGATATCGAGCTCGGCGACGACACGATCCGCCTACTCAACCCGCTGCGGCTCTCCAAGGCCGCGCGCAGTGACCTGACCCAGCTCCAGGACCGCATGAGCGGCGAGGACGCCGACCAGGAGGAGCTGCTCTCCGAGGCAATCCGCCTGGTCGCCGAGCACCCCAAGGCGGCAACGAAGCTGCTGAACGCCATCAACGGTGACCTGGCCGTCCTCGCCGAGATCTTCGACGCCTACGGTCGGGGCACGCAGGCGGGGGAAGCCTAGGCCTCGCGGGGCTGATCGACGACTAC
Organism: Streptomyces sp. NPDC098789; assembly: GCF_044759975.1. Classification (NCBI taxonomy): domain Bacteria; kingdom Bacillati; phylum Actinomycetota; class Actinomycetes; order Kitasatosporales; family Streptomycetaceae; genus Streptomyces; species Streptomyces sp. NPDC098789. The sequence continues at coordinate 180,267 of NZ_JBIWAJ010000001.1, read as the reverse complement.
GGGGAGGGCCTGTACGCGGACCTGCATTTTCACTACGGCGTTGACCTCGCCGAGGTGATCGCAGGCCGCGGGCCCTCCCCCGTTCTCGTCCTCGCCCTGGTGCAGAGGCTCCCCGACACCTCATTGACCGTCGCCCTCGCGTCCGGCGACAGGCAGCACTTCGGCTGGGGCCAGGACCGCCACCTGGCCGCCGACCTCTTCGACGCGATCAACGCGAACACCAAGGCCACGGGCCAGTGGGGCAAGGGCAAGGCCCCGAAGATCCCACCCTTCCCGCGCCCCTCGGCAAAGAAGGCCGGCACTCGGCCTGCCGCCACGGTTGCCTCGCTCTACCAGCAGTTCTCCCGGAGGTAGCCCTTGTCAGCGGGCCAGATCATCGGCCGCGTCGCCGTCAAGGTGTCCCCCGACACCCGCGACTTCAAGCGGGAAGCAGAGCGCCAGCTCGACCGCATCGAGCAGCAGCTCGACAACCTCAAGGTGTCGACGAAGATCGACATGTCCGGCGCCTCGCGCGAGTTCGTCGAAGAACTCCGCAAGATCAACCGGCGGAACAAGCAGATGGACGCGCGGAAGATCCGCTTCTTCACGACCATCAGCACCGACGGCATGGCGACCGCCGTCCGCAACGCCGCTCGCGAGCTCCAGCAGCGCGCCAACACCCAGCAGGTCAAGTTCACGGTCTCCGATCTGAAGGCCACCGGCAAGATCGAGCTGGAGCTTGACCAGCAGTCGGCCGACAAGGCGAAGCGGAAGCTCAAGGACTGGGCCGACGACGTGTCGCCGCTCAAGGTCAAGGTCGAGCTGGACATCGCCAACGGGACCGGCGCGGCAATGTCCGCACGCCTTCAGGTACTGACCCGTCCGCGTACGGTCCCGATCCTTCCGGAGCTCGACAACGGCGCCGTGGCCCGCGTCGCCACCGCCCTGGCCGCGCTCAGCGGCGCCCGCGTCCTGAACTCCGTCTTCGAGCGGCTCGGCCGGACGCTGAAGAACCTCGACAAGTCCGTCCCGGTCATCGGGTCTCTGGCCCTGGCGATTGCCGGCCTGGCCGGGTGGGGCCTCTCCGCGGCTTCCAACCTGGCAGCCCTGAGCGCCTCTCTCGCACAGATCGGGGCAACGTCCCTTCTGCTGCCGGGACTTCTCGGCGGGATGATCGTCGGCCTCGGCGTCACCATCGCGGCCTTCAAGGATTTCAACAAGGTCGTCCCCGAGGTCAAGGCCGCGCTGAGCGGCCTCCAGGACACGATCTCGGCGAACTTCTGGAAGAAGGCAGCCGAGCCGATCCGGGCGGTCGTCGACGACCTCCTTCCCCGCTTCCGCGACGGGGTCGCCAAGACCGCCACGGAACTCGGGGGCTTCTTCGGATCGTTCGCGACCAACCTGGGCACCGCGCTCACCCCGGCGCTGGGCCAGATGTTCACGGACCTCTCGGGGTCCATCGCGGTCGCCACCGCAGGCACCGACACCTTCGCGTCGATCATCGCGACGCTGGGCACGGTCGGCACCAGCTACCTCCCGAGCCTCGCTGCCTGGTTCGTCCAGATCAGCGAGCAGTTCGACTCCTTCCTCCAGCGGAAGGGCGAGGCCGGACTCAAAGCGGAGATCGACCAGGGCATCCAGGCCCTCCAAGATCTCGGCTCCGTCCTCTACAACACGGGCGGCATCCTCGCGGGTGTAGCCCGTGCGGCTGAGGCTGCGGGCGGTTCCTCACTGGGGATGCTGGCCGGCACTCTGGAGCGCATCCACGCCACGGTGGACTCCCCTGGGTTCCAGGAGGGCCTGACCGGCGTCTTCGTCGCCGCGCACGAGGCAATGAACCGGATCGCCACGATCTCCGGTCCGGCGGTCAAGCAGTTCTTCATCGAGCTCGGCCAGCTTGCAGAAACGATTCTGCCGCAGGTCGGCACGATCATCGGGAGCGCCCTCGCGGCGGTCGCCTCGGCGCTCGCGCAGCCCGCCGTCACCGACGGCGTCAAGGCGATGTTCGACGGCCTCCAGGCCGCCGTTCAGAGCCTGGCCCCGGCCATGGCGCCCATCGGCGCCGCGCTGGGCACCCTGATGACGGTCGTCGGCGCGTTCGCGTCGATGCTCGGCCCGCTCGTCTCGGCCGCGCTCGTCCCCCTCGCGCAGGCGTTCACCGCGCTGGCCCCGGCGGTCATCCCGATCATCGCCCTGCTAGGCGGCGCCCTGACCGGCGTCCTCCAGCAGCTCACGCCAATCCTCGCCCAGCTCGTTCCCGTCGTAGGGGCCGCGCTCGGCGTCGCCTTCGGCGCACTGGCGACGATCCTGCCGCCGGTCGCCGCGCTGTTCACGACGATCATGACGGCGGTCGCCCCGCTGGTGGCGTCGCTGATCGAGGGCCTGGCCCCGATCCTGCCCCTGCTGGCGAGCGCCTTCTCCGCGATCGTCACGGCCGTCACCCCGGTCGTCGCACTGCTTTTCCAGCTCGTTTCCGCGGTCATCACACCGCTGATTCCGCTGGTCGAGTACATCGTCAGCGCGTGCCTGCCACCGCTGGTCGACGCTTTCCAACGCGTTTCCGAGGCCGTTCAGCCCTTCCTCCAGGCACTGATCCAGGTCGTCAACTTCCTCATGCCGGTGCTCGTACCGGCGCTGAAGTTCGTCGCCGACTTCATCATCGGCTCGCTGGCGATGGCGCTCGACGGCATCGTGCTCGTGATCACCGGCGTCCTCGACGTAATCATGGGCGTCTGGGAGGTCTTCGCCGGCATCTTCACCGGCGACTGGGACCGGGCCTGGCAGGGCGTCAAGCAGATCTTCGGCGGCATCTGGGACGTGATCGTCGGCCTCTTCGAGATCGTCATCAACATCGGCATCTTCGGCGTCCTGAAGAAGGGCATGGCGCTCATCAAGGGCGTCTGGGAGTTCGGCTGGTCCGGAATCGGCTCCTTCTTCACCGGGATCTGGAGCGCGATCCGCGGCGGCCTCGGCGTCGCCTGGACCGCCATCCGCAGCTACATCGACGACGGTCTGCGCAGCCTGCGCGGCACCTGGTCCTCCGGGTGGTCCGCGATCAAGCAGTTCTTCATCGACTGCTGGAACGCGATCAAGGAGAAGGCCGTCGCGGGAGCCCGCGCCCTATGGGAGGCGATCAAGGACGGCGTCGAGCAGTCGATCCGCTTCGTGCGCGAGCTGCCCGGCAAGGCCCGCGAGGCGCTGTCCGACCTCGGCTCCACCCTGGTCAACGCGGGCAAGGAGCTGATCAAGGGCCTCATCCGGGGCATCACCTCGATGTTCGGCGGTGTTCAGGAGTCCCTCGGTAGCCTGACGAACAAGCTGAAGGACTGGAAGGGCCCCCCGAAGAAGGACCGGGTCCTTCTGACCCCCGCAGGCAAGCTGATCATCCGCGGATTCATCCGTGGCCTGGAATCGGAGTACGGCTCCGTCCGCCGCTCCCTCTCCGGCCTGACCGCCAGCATCCCCGACGCGGGATCGCTCCTCGGCGACCGGGCTAACCGGGACCGCGACGGCCTGCGCTCGCTGGCCTCCCAGTGGGACACGGGCGCCAAGCAGCTCGGCTCCGCACGCGAGCACCTCGACGAGGTTCTCGGCCAGGCCCTCCCGGCCGGCGCCTTCACCAGCGACGGCGCCGCGAAGGCGGTGCGCGCGCTCACCGCGCGCCCCAGCGTCTCGGACTATTCCGGTGCGGCGCGCACGCTCGACATCGCAGTCTCCGGCGGACTCAGCAACGCCCCAATCGGAGGCACGACGAAGGTTCTCAACTACTACGCGGCCAGCGGGACTTCGCTCAGCTCCGAAGAGGAACTCTTCGCGGCGACGCACCGCGCACGAATGGTGGGGTGGTAAATGACCACCCTCCTCCTCGAAAGCGAGCGAGACGTCCTCGACCTGAACGGAGTGGCAGACGAAGGCGTGGGCTACCAGGCAACCAAGGGAGCCACCGGCTTCGGCCTGCCCTCCGTTGCCGCACAGTGGCTGGAGGGCGCCGGAGACGGTGCCCGCTTCCGGGGCCGCCGGGTTTTGCCCCGCGACCTCGACATACCTCTCGACATCGTCGGGCAGACCCGGACGCACCTGGCCTCCCTGATTTCCAGACTCGCCCGCGTCGTCTCCGAGGACTGCACCCTGGTCCTTGTCGACGAACAGGGGGTCCGCTGGTCCACCCCGGTCGTCTGGACTGGCGGCGGCGAACTCGAACTCGACGATGCCACCGACGTGCAGACCGTCATCTCCTTCCGGGCCCCCGACCCCTACTTCACCGCGTCCACCATCTCGACACAGCGAGTCGTGGGCGACCCGGGCACCACACCTTTCCTGTCCGCCGTGTCGTCCATGCCGCTGGCCGCCTCGCAGGCCATCGGATCGATCCAGCTCGACAACGGCGGCGACGTGCCGGCCTACCCCGTCTGGGAAATCTATGGCCCCGGCCGGGACCTCACGGTCACCTCCCCGACCGGCGAGACCCTGCGCTGGACCGGGACCCTGACCGCAGCGGAGAAACTGATCGTGGACACCCGGGCCGGAACGGTCAAGGACGGAAAGGGCGCCAACCAGTACACCCTCCTCGACACCGCGCCCCGGTTCTGGACTGTCCCACCCGGCGTCTCCACGGCGACCGTCCGCCTCCTCGACACCACCGCGGCTTCGCGGATCGTCTGCTCGTGGCGGCCTCGCCGATGGATGGTGATCTGACCTGAAGCTCACCGACCTCACCGTAGAAGTCCGGGCCAAGAACCTGGTCCGCCAGGGCCTCATCCGCCCCGAGGATCTCGCCCTGGAACTGGAGGACGCCTTCAACAACGTCGGCACGTGGAAACTCGTGCTGGCCTCGGAGCATCCCCTCGCCGATACCCTGCGCACCCCGGGCTCCGGGCTCATCATCACCGGCCCCGGGGATGTGCTGATGTCTGGTCCGGTCGTCTCCTCGGAGTACGCGGCCACCCCGGAGGACCGGCGCGGAAGCATCGCCTTCGAGGGCGTCTCCGACTCGGTGATCCTCTCCGACATGCTCGCCTGGCCCGAGCCCTCAAATCCCGACGTGGCCACTCAGCGCGTCGGCCACGACGAGCGCACCGGCCCGGCCGAATCCCTCATGCACGCCTACGTCGGCGCCAACTGCGGCCCGGCCGCCCCTTCGTCGCGGCGCCGGGCGGGTCTGCTCCTGGGCCCGAACCAGGCCCGTGGTCCGGTCATTGCGAAGGCCGCCCGCTTCCCCACCCTGGGCGAGTTGCTGACCGGGATCGCGGCCGTGGCCGGGCTCGGGTTCCGTATCGTGCAGCGCGGGGCGCAGCTCGTCTTCGAGACGTACGCGATCACCGACCGGACACGCGAGGTCCGCCTCGACGTGCTGGCCGGCACCCTCGCCGGACAGCGGGTCTCCGTCTCCACCCCCGGCACAACCCGCGTCATCGTCGCGGGCCAAGGCGAGCAGGAAGCCCGCACGTTCGTCCCCGTCGACAACGCCGCCTCCCTCGGAGCGGAATCGGACTGGGGGCGGCGCATCGAGAAGTTCGTCGACCAGCGCAACACCAACGACGTGGCCGAGCTGACCCAGGCCGGCAACGAGCTCTTGGCCGACTCCGGGTTCACCGCGACCGCCGTGCAGGCCGTCCCGGTCGAGGACAGCTCCATGGAGTTCGGCCTCGACTGGGGTCTCGGCGACCGCGTGAGCGTCGTCGCGGGCGGCCAAGAGCTGACCGCCCCGGTCACCGGAATGGTCCTGAAAGCGGGCGACGGAGGCTTCAGAGCCGGAGCCCTCCTCGGCGACCTCACCGCGTTCGATCCGCAGGCCGCCTCCGCACAGCGAGCCCAGACCACCGACCGCCGCGTCTCCGCCCTGGAACGCACAGCGGAAGCGGGTGGGGCCGCCGACCCCGTCATGAGCCTCATGGGAGTTTTCTAGTTGGCGACCACGCCCAAAGCGTTCTACCGGGCGGCCTTGCCGACCGCAGTCACCGCCGTCTACACCGTCCCGGCTTCCGGCATCGCCGTGGTGACCAACCTGGTCGCCACCAACCCGGCCGCGACAGCCGCCAGCGTCACCGTCCGACTCGGCGGCATCCCGCTCCTCTCCAGCGTCGGCATCGCACCTGGCGGCCTCCTGGCCCTCGACGTGCGCCAGGTACTCGGCGCGGGCGACAAGATCGAAGTACAGGGCAACGCCGCGCAGGCCCTGCTGCACATCAGCGGCGTGGAGGTGACCTGATGGGACTCACCGTCTGGCCCGCCCCCGAGGACAAGGGCGTCGTCGGCCCGACCGGCGCGACCGGCCCGCAGGGCAGCAAGGGCGACAGCGGAGCCGCCGGAAGCAAGACGTACAACGGGACGACCGTGCCCGCGTCCAGCCTAGGAGCGGACGGCGACACCTACCTCCAGAGCGACACTCGCACCTTCCTTGGCGTCACCACCACGAACGTCACCTACTGGGCCAAGGCCGCGGGGGCCTGGGCCAAGTCGGCCGGCGACGTGCGCGGAGCCGCCTGGTACATCAACACCACCTCCACGCCCAGCACCGAAACCCGGCCCGGTGACATGCTGCTTCGCACCGACACGGGCGACCTGTGGCAGCGCGGCGACTCCGGCTGGGGCAGCTCCATCGGCAACCTGAAGGGACCCAAGGGCGACCCTGGCGGCGTCACTTCCGTCAACGGGAAGACCGGGACGGCGCTGTCCCTTTCCGCGGCCGACATCGGCGCGGTCCCGGCCACAGGCCCGGCCGTCATCACCCTGCCTACCGGATCATCCGAGATGCCGCTCACCGTCAAGGCGGCCGACAAGACCACCACGCTGATGGAGATCCGGGCCACCGGCAGCGTCCGGTTCGCCACCGGCAACGTCTACGCGGACAAGAACATCCGTATCGGCGACGCCTTCGCCGACACAGGCGGCGGCACCGGAGTCTTGGCGCTGCGGGACGCGGCGACCGTCCCGACCACCGCCACCACCACCTCGGCGGGCGTCATCGTCTACTCCGAGGGCGGCGTCCTCAAGATCCGCCAGGGCGACGGCTCGATCATCACCCCCGGCGCGGCCCCCGCCGTCTCGGCGACAGGCTGGAGCCCCGAAGACCACGGACTCCTCACCTGGAGCTTCGACCCGGCGCTCGCCAACTCCACCGGCCTGTATCCGGGCTCCGGCCCAATCCGCGTCACCGCCGTACCCCTTCGCCAGTCCACACAGGTGAGCCGCATCGTCTGGCACGCCACCGGATACGCGGGCGGCCTCACCTCCGGCTCCTGGGCGGCAATCTTCAACGGCGCGGGAGACCGAGTCGCCACGACCGGCGACCTGTCGGCCGCTCCGTACGAACCGGCCGAGGTCCACACCGGAGGCGGTGCCGCCATCAGTTCCCCGCTGGCCTCCGCCACGACCCTGACGGCCGGCACGTACTACGTGGCCTGGCGTATGCAGTACAACGCCACGACCGGCGATGGCCCCATGCTCCTGGCCAGCGAATCGTCAGCAGGCGCCCCTCCGAACTTCTTCGGCCTCAACGGGCTGCGGCGCTTCGGTTACTACGCCTCCGGCGCGGCCACCGCGCCCACCTCGATCAACGTCAGCTCCATGCTCAACGGGGCCAACCGATTCTGGGTGGGCCTCAGCTGAAAGGCCTCTGAATGAAAGCCATCTCCGCAGTCGTCCCGTTCCACCCCACGGGTGAGGTCCAGAAGATCTACGGAACGGTCCAGGTCACCATCGGCGAGCCGAACACCCCGTACCCGGACCTCACCGCCGACGAGCGCGAGAGCATCCTGCGCGCCGCCGTGACAGCGATCCGCGGTGCCCTTCCCGTCGATCTGGAATCCACGTTCCCCACCCTGCGCGCCGCCGAGGACCGCACCCCCTGAAAGGAGGTCGCCTCTTGGCGATCACGTCCTACCCCTTCGACGGCCAGGCCGTCACCGAGAGCCAGTTCAGCCAGCTCTTCCGTGAGTTCGCAGACTCCGGCATCGCGGCTTCCGCCCAGGCCAACGCCTTCAACACCAGCGCGGACGGCGCCACCATGTCCGTCAAGGTCCAACCCGGCTTCGCCGTGGTGCGCGGACACGCAGTGTTGTCCACAGCGGTGGAAGCCCTGACGATCGCGGCGGCCGGTACCTCCGCACGCTTCGACCGCATCATCCTGCGACTCGATCCGGCTGTGAACCAGATCACACTGACCGTTCTGCAGGGTGTAGCGGGAGGAGCCATTCCGACCCCGTCCCAGACCGACACGGGCATCTACGAGCTGCCGCTCGCAACCGTGTCCGTGGCCGCGAACGCAACCTCCATCGCCTCCGCGGCCGTCACCAAGGAGCGGCCCTTCATCGGCCAGTCCGTAGGCGTGTGGGTCAACGCCACACGCCCGGCGGCCCCGCGCCTGGGCAAGCTCGGCTACAACTACGACAACTCGGCCTGGGAGTTCTGGAACGGCACGGCCTGGACCTCCCTGGTCTCCTCCGTCTCCTGGTCGAGCCTCACCGGCAAGCCCGCCACCTTCCCCGCCACAGCGCACTCCCACCCCTGGGCGGAGGTCACTGGTGCCCCCACGTCGATGCCTCCCACCGCCCACAAGCATCCATGGGGGGATATCACCGGCACCCCGGCGTCGTACCCACCTGCCGGCCACGCGCACGACTGGAACGACATCGCAGGCAGGCCGGGTCAGTTCCCGCCCACCGACCACTGGCACGGCCAGTACCTCGACTCCGGCGGCACCATCTCGTGGGCCAACGGCTCCAAGATGCCCCACAACAACTCCGCCAGCGGCTCGGGGACCTGGTACGCGGTGTGGGTGGAAGGCGATGGGACGTTCTGCCGCAACACGTCGAGCATCCGGTTCAAGGAGAACGTACGGCCCCACGAGATCCGTCCCGAAGACGTACTCGCACTGCGGCCCGTGATCTACGACCGTAAGCCGACCGAGGAGCGCCCCGAGCCGCGCACCAACGAGGTGGGCCTGATCGCCGAGGAGGTCGAGCGGACGCTCCCCTGGCTCGTGAACTACTACGAAGGCCAGGTCGACGGCCTGCGATACGACCTCCTCGGCGTCGCCCTGGTGGCTGTCGCCAAGGACCAGGCAGCACGCATCGAGCGCCTGGAGGCCCTCCTCGGGGAGCTGTCCCCGTGAGCCTGGAGCCATCGGTGCAAGTCGCCCTCGTCTCGACCGGCGGAGCCATAACGGTGGCCCTCGTCGGGGTCTTGGTCGAGCTCGTACGCCGCCAGGGCGCCGCGCTGGCCGAGGTGCGCGAGCACACCCAAGAGGCCCGCGACCAGGTCTCCAACGACCACACGACGAACCTCCGCGACGACCTCGACCGAGTCATCCACGGTCTCGATCGAGTCCTCGACAGCCAGGATCACCACGGCGAGGAGCTGGCCAGTCTGCGCCGCGATATCGCACATGAGCGAGCCGAACGGCTGGCGGTCGCGGAGCGGCTGGACGCACACCTCACACCCTGATTTTCCTAACCACCTACTTAATTAGTAGGTGGTTCCCTCGACCCCTGACACCCATCGGTGCAGGGGTTCTTGCATGTCTGGAGAACCACCCCCTGAGCATCAACATCACCCCCCGCTCCGAGTGGGGCGCGAAGCCCTGGAACGGCAACCCCAACTCCGTCGCCCTCAGCCAGCGCACCGAGTTCTTCATCCACTACGACGGCGCCGATCACATCAATCGAACCGGCCCTTCCGTCCCGCAGGCGATTGAGCGCAGCCATCTCGGTCAGGGCTGGGCGGGGATCGGCTACAACTTCGTCGTCGACCAGGCCGGCAACGTCTTTGAGGGGCGCGGCTGGAGCCTCCAGGGCGCCCACTGCCCCGGACACAACGTCACCGGCTTCGGTGTCCAGATCGCTATTGGCGGCGACCAGGAGCCCTCGGCGAAGGCTCTCGCCGCAGCACGCGCGCTCTACGACGAGGCGTGCAGGAAGACCGACCGCACGCTTGCCCAGCGAGGCCACAAGGACGGCTTCGCCACCGAATGCCCCGGCGGTCGGCTCTACGCGTGGGTCCAGGCCGGTATGCCGGCCAACTCCACCGAGGACGAGGGCAACGGCAACGTGGTCGCCCTCGCATCGGCCGTGAAGCCCGGGGCCCGGCACCCGCAGGTCCGTGAGCTTCAGCAGCTACTGCTTCAGGCCGGGTACGGCCCGATCCCGGGCGCGGTGACCGACTTCTACGGTCCGGCGACTCAGACCGCAGTGGCCCGATTCCACAACCGCCACACCGAGCTCAAGTCCACCGGCGTTTCTCGGGACGTCGCTATCGGAGGCCGCGGCTTCGCGGTGCTCCAGAAGGAGGCTGGTCGCTGATGAGCAAGATACTGATGCCGGGCTCCAAGCCCCCGAGCCTGGTAGCCCTGCTGCCTGTCCGCTACCGCACCCGCGCAGGCGCGATCCTGGCCGCGATAGGCGTGGCCGTGAGCGTCGCGGCGATCGTCTACGCGGATAGTCCCGAGGTCGCGGTCATCGTGCAGATCCTGACCGCCCTCGGCGTCGTAGCCCCGTCCGAGTCTGAGGACGTCGAGTAACAACCAACGCCCCCACCAGCACTTGCTGGTGGGGGCCCTTCGCTGTTTCTCTACGCCTTGCCCGCAGCCTTCGCGGCTTCGATCTCTGCGACGGTCGTCACCCTGCGGTTTCGTCGCCGCTGGGGTTCCGAGGTTGCAGCAGCCTTCACTGTCGGCCGGGGCCTGGACACCTCGGCCGTGGTTGTGGTCTCGCTGCGCGGGCCGAGGACGTCCTCGAAGGGCGCGGCGTCGTCGCTGCACCGAACCGTGACACCGGAGCGACCACTCCCCGGCTCCGTAATGGTGTAACTAGCGACCGGCACGCCAAGCCGTCGGCAGACATCGCAAACTTCTACCTCGATCAGCACAACCCTTACGTCTCCTCGTTCGTCTTGACTCGCCCAACTATTACATGCCACTGTAGAGCCGTGCCTGCTGCCGCAACGACGATCATGCACTTGCGAGAGAACCATCAAACCAGAAGGGGTGGACCCATGGGTCGTGTAAGCAAAGTCCAGAACCACGACGAGGCGAAGCGCTGGCTCAAGGAAGGCAAGTCGTATGCCTGGATGGTAGAGACGTACAAAGAGAAGTACAGCGTCGATACCACCCCCACCTATTGGGCGGTCTACCGCAACCGCAACGATCTCCCACTTCGCATTGCCCGCGATAACGACCTGATTCCCTGGCAGGTCGAAGAGAAGCATCGGTGGGCCTACGACTTGGTGATGCTCCGCTTCGAGGCCCGGCGGCGCGCCGTAGCAAACGGCGACCCGAACCTCAAGGCTCTCGCGGAAGCCGATGCCACCCGTCTTGAATCCTGGAAGAAGTCCCTCGACAAGGAATCGGCTGTCGTCTACTACGACCCCACAACCGAAGATGGATTCTTCCTTGTACCCCGGGAAGAAGAAGACGCGGACATTGTCCGGAAGATCAGGCCAGGTGACCCCGCGAAGCCTCGCCGCTCGGACAGCACGGGTAACTGAAAAGACGCGACAGGCCACCCCTAGAGAATCTGAGGGTGGCCTGTTCTGGTTTCCGGACTAGGGCGCCGAGGCGATTCGGCTGAGCATGTCACCGGCGATGAGTGTCGCGGCGACCAGCCCGCTCGTGTCCTCGGGCATCTCTTGCGCCGGAATCCAGAGCAGCAGAGATCCCTGAATGGTCTCGTCCCACAGCACGGGGACGGCGACGGAGTCCCAGCCACTCATGCATTCCTGGCGTCCGATGGCGAAGCCGGAGTCGATGATGTCCTTGAGAGATTCGACGAGGACGTCGTTGTCGCGGATCACGCCGGGGCCGACGCCTTCCGGTACCTGCTCGGCGAGAACCTTCTCCTGAAACGGCGCCGGCATGTGCGCCAGGATCACACGCCCACTGGCGCCCGTGCGGAGCGACCGGGAGTACTTGACCAGCTCGAACGGGTCGATGCCGATGGACTTGGGGTCGAAGTCGCCGATGGCGTAGTCCGTGCAGATGCGCCGGGTTCCGACTACCGCGTAGTAGGCAACCAGGCCGCCCGTAGACCGCTGGAGCTTGTCGAGGACGGCGTGCGTCATCTCTTCGTCAGGGGTCTGGGCGAGCGCCTGCATCGAAAGTCGAAACGCGCCGGGGCCGAGGCGGTAAAGCTGGCGGCCGTTTTCCTTCACCTGGACAAAGTTTCCGTCGGCGAGTCCATCCTGAAGGACGCGGTAAACGGTTGCCCGGTCGAGGCCGGTGGCCTTTGCAATAGCCGCAGGCCCGTGACAGTCCCCGTCGAGTTCAGCGAAAGCCCGCTGAACTAGAAATACCCGCTTACCGTGCGCCGTGCCCTTGACCGTGGTCATTACTTCCCCTGAACAAAACGCAGCGCCGCCTTCCCCGGCGACGCCACGAATACCTGTGGTCCCAAATCTGCGCCGCTGTGGAGCGCGGACTTAGAGATCGATGTTACTGCTGAGTTTGCTTGATCATTACCTTACCCATCGTCAGGCGGGCCTCAAGGTCCGTGTGCGCCCTCGCTGCCTCACTACTGTTGTAGCAGGGACCTATGACAGGCCGCAGATCCCCGCTTGCCGCGGCGGCGAACAGGGTGGCTATGGAGTCCCGCAGGGCATAGCGGACGCCGTACAGGTTCGGAAGCCAAAACCCCGTTACTGACTGCGACTTCTGCATGAGGTCTGTGATTGACGGCGAGCGGCGATCTCCCGAGACGCACCCGTAGACCGCCATCCGCCCACGAGGGGCGAGGGCGGCGAGAGTTGAGTCGAATACGGAGCCGCCCGTCATCTCCAGGGCGGCGCTCACGGGCCCTTCGTTGGCTTCGAGGATTCGCGCGGTGAGGTCCCCGTCCACGAAGGTATCGAGGACAGCGTCGGCCCCCAGGCCGCGGACGAGCTCGGCCTTGTCAGGCCCTCCGGCCAGGGCGATGACGCGGGCGCCTGCGAGCTTGGCGAGCTGGACCGCGAGGGAGCCGACACCGCCAGCAGCCGCCGGCACCAGCACCGAATCGCCTGCTGTGATCCTGATCACCGAGTGCAGGAGGTGCCACGCGGACTGGCCCTGGAGGGTGAGGGCCACGGCCTGGTCATCACTGACCTCGTCCGGGACCTCCCAGGTCAGAAGGCGGCGCACCACCGCCTTCTCTGCGTAACCGCCCCCCTGGCACAGCCCAACGACGCGACGCCCGTCGGGCAGGGTTCCCATGACTTCGTTGCCCGGGATGATCGGATACTCGACCGGCGCCAGGTAGTCCCCCTGCCGCACATGGATGTCCGCGTAGTTGACCCCGGACCGCGAGACGGTCACTACGTGGTGGCCTGCGATGGCTCTCGGGTCTGGCACCTCCATCTGCCGCAGCACCTCCGGGCCGCCCGCCTGAGTCATCACAATCGCTCGCATGTTGATCCTTTACTGGTTAGCTGTATCCACCACTTTATGGGCCCCCGTAAGGATTCATCTCGTCATTTCACGTGGCGAAACGGGCTGAAGCCGCCGCTCGTTTCGCCACATGAAACGAGCCCTGGTTCATTTCACGTGGCGAAATGAAAGGTTATTTCAATTCCCCAGAAGGGGTTTAAATCACTCCGACCGGAAGCCCTGGGTCCAGTACGGTTTGCAAGGGTTGACCAGAAGGCAGCCCAGCGGGCAAGATCTAGGCTCGCACGAACGTTCGACCGCTGGCGCGGGGAAGCGCTGGCACGGGGAGAGGAGCCGTCGGATGATGCATGGCCAGGGGGCGGTCTCCATGTGTGAAGCCGAACCGATCAGGCGTGCCGAGGTCCTGTACCTGCCGGGCGTCGCCCTGCACGTCGCCGAGGACCAGTCGGACTGCCACATCACGGTCAGCCCCAATCACGTTCCAGACCACCTGCGCCGCATCCTCCAGGTCGCCGAAGAGCGCGGTCTGGGACTCCTTGACCAGGATGAATGCGAGCCCACCATGCTCGCGGATGACTCCGTACGCCTTTACCTACAGACCGCCGCCTAATTACTTGGAGCCCAGCTTGCCCCTGCCCCTGACTGACCTGCCGGCCCCCGCTGTCCCTCGGGACGGGTGGGGGCGACCTCTTGTCGTACCCAAGACAGGAGGGACCCCCAAGCCGCTGACGAGGACAACCACGTACATCGACTGCATCGAGGACAAGGCGGCCCTGACTGCCTGGAAGACCCGCATGACCCTCGTTGGCGCATCCCGTGATCCGGCTCTCGTGGCGCGAACGAAAGAGTTGAACCCTGATACCCGTGAAGGGAAGACGGCACTGGACGGGCTCGCCGAGCGGGCCGTCACCCTCGCCGGGGCGAACAGGAAGCGCGAGCACGGGACCCATCTGCACACGCTCTCCGAGGCCGTAGACCGCGGGGAGCCCCTTCCTCTCGGCACGTCAGACCGCGATCTGGCCGACATGGCGGCGTACAAATTGGCGACCGTCGGGTTCGACACGGTGGACATCGAGCAGTTCGTCGTTGTGGACGAGCTCGGGGTAGGCGGCACATTTGACCGGCTCCTTCACTACTCAGGCCCAGGACCCGACGGCCGCCCCTTCAACGGCACGCTGATCGGCGACCTGAAGACCGGGTCGGTTCAGTACGGTGGGCTCAAAATGGCCAGCCAGCTCGCGGTCTACGCCCATGGCGAGCGCTACGATCACACGCCCTTCCCCGTGGATGGACGCGACAAGAAGGCCCTGGCCGCCTGGCGGAAGACCCCGGTGCCGGCCGATGAGGCCAAAGCCGCCTACGCCGAAGCGCCGGAGGTAAGCCGGGACTGGGGCGTGATCATTCACCTACCTGCCGGGGAGGCGGAGTGCACCCTGTACTGGGCGGACTTGCGGATCGGGTGGGAAGCGGCGCTCCTGGCTCGCGACATCCGACGCATGCGTGCAACTCGGGGGGCGCTCAACGAGTTCGGGAGCCCGGCCCGTCGAATCGTTTGATAGAGTGTAACTACGCACTGGGGAGGCCCGGTGGTCACGTGAAGGGAAACAGCGATGCCCGAAGAGGCTCTACCGATCACCATCAACATCCCATGCGGGGATGGCGAAGACGCCCCCCGAATCGCCTTCAGCGGCACCGCGAATGGCCTTCGCGAGGAGCTCGGCTCCTTCTTCGGGCTCGACCGTAAGAGTGTAACTGCGCTCACCCTTCACGAGATCCTCGTCGAGGTCAGCCAGCTCGCCAGAAGCGCGGAGGCCATCACCTCCGGGCTGGGCGCCCATGTCGTCCCGCAGGCAGCCGCACCGACGGCCCCAGCGCCGCAGGCCGCCCCCACCGGCAGCCCGTCGGCGGCCATCCTGGAGCAAATCACCGCCTGCCAGACAGCCGAGGAGCTGCGGCGCCTCTGGGCGGCCAACCAGGTCGCCTTCGCCGAGTCGGTCGTCATGGACGCCTGGAAGGCGCGTGGCCGAACGCTTCAGGCGTCGTGATGGGCCGTCGACTGCTTGGCGCGGCTGTTGCCGTGGTTCTCGCCACCGGGACCTTGAAGCCCCGCTCCCCCCACATCCCCTACCCCGTTCACCGAAAGAGTGGAGATCAGCACTAGTGACCCTGAACCTCAAGAGCATCCCGACGCAGGCCGGCGGTTGGTTCAAGCCGAAGGAAACGCTCGACGCAGTCGCCATCCTCGTCGAGGTATCGGCATGGGACCGCCAGCGCCCGACGCCCAACGGCCCAAAGGACAGCGCCCTTTGCAACGTATCCGTCTTCCGGACCCCGGAGCAGCTCTCGTCGCTGACCCCCGAGGTCTCGCAGGGGATGCGTATCGAGCAGACCGTCCTCGCCCGCGACCTGGAGACGATGATCGGCAGCGCCGTCCTCGTCACCGTCGCCCAGATCCCGCCGACGAAGCCAGGAGCCAATCCGGCATGGGTGTGGCGCCAGGTCAATGACCCGACCATCCGGGCTCAGGTCATCGCGTATGCCGAGCAGCGCGACAAGGCAGTCGAAGCCGCGGTGACCGCAGCTCCCACCTTCGACTGACAGATCGGCCAGCAGGAGGGGGCGGCCTCTGCGCCGCCCCCTCCCCTTCACGATTGGAGCCGATCAAGTGCTCACTCCCGGAAGGTCTTTGACCCTCCACGCCGAAGCGGGGCGCGAACTGCCGAGGATCGCGGCCTTCGAGGCTCTCTACAACATCGGCTGCCGCCCCCGCCAGGGCGAGGTCATCATGATCGCTGGCAGGAGTGGCACCCAGAAGTCCGGCCTCGCCCTGTACTGGGTCGCCCAGATGAACCTGCCCACGCTGTACTTCTCGGCCGACATGTCAGCCTTCACCGCCTCTTCGCGTCTGGCGAGCATGGCAACCGGCGACACGACCGAGATGGTCGAGGCGGGAATGGCGGCCGGTGGCCGGCACCGCGAGGGGTACCTGTCCGCGCTCGCGGACTCCCGCATCACCTTCTCCTTCGGAAGCCCGATCGCGTGGAAGAACGTGGACGAGGAGCTGGAGGCCTACATCGAGCTCTGGGACGCGTACCCGGAGGTCTTGGTCTTCGACAACCTCATGGACTTCGAGAACTCGGAGTCGGACTACACCGAGCAGATGGCCGTCATGAGCGGCTTGACCGAACTGGCCCGCGCGACCGGCGCCACCGTGATCGTCCTGCACCACGCGAGCGACAAGTCCTGGGAGGCGAAGTCCGACCCCTGGGCGCCACCCTCGCGCGATCAGGTCAAGGGTGGGCTCAGCGAGAAGCCAGAGCTCAGCCTGTCCGTCGCTCTCGACCCGTCCAGCCTCGAATACCGCATTGCTGTGATCAAGCAACGCATGGGGCCGAGCGACCCCACCGCCCGCCGGTACGCCACCCTCCGTTGCCATCCGGAGATCACTCGATTCTCCGCGCTCGCGCCACGTCAGTGGTCCCCGCTCGATGCGCTCAAGCAGTGAGGAATGTAAGAGTTGACTGACATAGCAGCGCGGAACCGGCGGAATAAGCGACGAGGGTCCGACTGGGAGTCGGAGCTCCGCGACCAACTCCGCGCCGCAGGCTTCGACATCGAGCGTCTGCGCCTCACGGGCAAGGACGACGAGGGCGATCACGTTGTCCGCCGCTCAGGCGGGCGCCTCCTGATCATCGAAGCCAAGAACGCGAAATTCGAGCCGGGCACCTTCGTCCGCGAGGCCCTGGGCGAGCGGGACAACTACGCGCGCCATCGCGGGCTGGTCTCCTCCGAGGTTGATGCCGTGGCCATCGTCCGTCGCCGGGGAGCGAGCTGGCGCGACGCCTACGTCCTCACCACGGTCTCCGAGTATTTCGGTCTGTCCCGCGCGGCCGAGCGGTGAGGCAGTTCGAGGAGATGGCCGAGCACCGACGCCTGGCCCGGGAGCTCTCCGACCTGCCGAGCGAGTCGGAACCCGATGGTCTCGACGACCTCGGATGGGACAGGCAGGCTGCCCACTTCCGGGGACGGAGGCTCGCATGAGACTTCGCGACATCGGCCGGCACGACAACGAGGACCAGCCGAAGCCCGATCTGGTGGCGGTCCTGGAGCACTACGGGGTCTCGATGACCCGGACCGGAATGGTCGCGTGCCCGCTGCACGAGGACCGCACCCCCTCGTGCTCCGTGGACGAGCACAAGGGCCTCTGGAAATGCCATAGCTGCGGCCAGGGCGGCGATTCATACAACCTGATCATGCAGAAGGAGAGCACCACCTTTGTCGGAGCGCGAACCCTTGCGGCCTCTCTCGGCCTCCCAGCGGACGATGCTGGAGGAGGCGACGAACACCTATCAGGCAGCGCTTACGGCGGACGCCGCCCACTACCTGGCCGAGCGAGGGATCGGCGAGGAGGAGGTGGCTACGTACCGGCTTGGCGTCGTAGTTGACCCTCTGCCCGGTCACGGCCGCTACCGCGGAATGCTGGCGATCCCCTACCTCGGCCACGACGGCCACACGCTGACCGTCCGCTTCCGCTGCCTGGAAAAGCATGATCACCGTGCCCTGGGCCACGGCAAGTACAACACCCTGCCGGGCGACCCGCCCCGCATCTACGGCGTCGACTCCATCCACCAGGCCGGAGACGAGATCCACCTCGGCGAAGGCGAACTCGACAGGATCATTCTCCGGAAGATCGGCTGGCACGCCGTATCGGCGCCCGGCGTCGAGATGTTCTTCGGCAGGCACCGCCGGATGCTCGCCGGGTTCTCCCGCGTCTGGGTGTGGTCCGACCCGGACGATGCCGGCGCCCGCCTGACCGCCAAAGTCACCCGGTCCCTCCGCTCCGCCGCGAGCGTCCGTCTGCGCGCAGGCGACGTGACCGAGACCTACAAGGCCGGAGGCGCCCAAGCCCTCTATGACCTACTCGAAGAGGAGAAGTCCAAGTGACCGAGAAGGCCCCCCTGAAGCGGGCGACCCGCAAGCCCGATCCAACCACCACCGTGCTGGCCGAGGTGCGAGCCGCTCGCAAGGCACTGGTCGACGAGGGCCGCCCGCTGGGCGGTGGACTGCGCCCCGAGCGCGCCCGCCTCCACTACCGCCGGGAAGCCGACCGCTGGGCCGAGATTGCCTTCGCCCGCTCCCTCGCCGACCGGCCCGGCCTGGACGCCGAACTGCTGGCCTCACTCAACACCGCCCTCGCCACTGCGGATTCGGCGGCTGCACGCGCCGAGCTGATCCAGGTAGCCGCGCTGGCGACGGCCGCTATCGAACAGCTCGACCAGGAGGCCTCGTGAGTACCCCCCTGCCGGGGAGGCCAGGCCCGCGGCTTCAGGCCGTATGGGCGGCGCTCACGCCCGTCGAGCGCGAAGCCTTCGAACGGCATCTCCTTCAGGGAACTGCCGCCGAGGATCTCGTCTGGATTCTCGACCGCTACGGACATCGCGTCTCCGCATCCACCATCCGTACCTACCGGCGCCGCCTGCGCCAGGAAGAGAACGATCACGCTTGAGTGACACCCTGCTCGACGAACTCCTCTCGAAGCCCGTAGGACCGCCCGTTCCTGCCCGCCTGATCGACCCTGACCGCGACTACACCCGCCAGATCGAAGTGTCCGGCGACGCCGCAGAGGTCACCGTCCGAGGACCCCAGGGCATCGACCCAGAATCGACTGCGGCCGACGTCCTTCGCGCGCATCAGCTTGACCCGGCTGAGTGGGAGGTAACAGCATTTCGGTCGTCTGAATGGACGATGCCGGGAGGCGAGACGGGCGTCTCCGCACGCTTCAACTTCGGCCGGCGCAAGGGTGCCGTCACCGAGCGGCCCAGCCTCGACGAGCTGCTTGCCGTCTTCGACAACTACACCCCACCCGTACGCCTGGCCCAAGGCATCGAAGGCGAGTGGACCTACGTCATCGCGCTCGGCGACATGCAGTTCGGCAAGGCCGACGGTGACGGACCCGAAGGGACGCTCCGCCGTTCGATCGAATGCATCGATCGAGCCGCAGTGCTGCTCTCCGAGTACCGCAAGCGCTTCACGATCGACCACGTTCACCTGGCTTGGCTTGGCGATCACGTCGAGGGCTTCGTGTCCCAGGGCGGCGCGAACACCTGGAGGACTCCGCTTACCCTTACCGAGCAGATCCGCCTCACACGGCGCCTGATGGCCTACGCCATCGTGAAGCTGGCCCCCCTCGTTTCCCGCCTGACGGTCGTTGCCGTACCTGGAAATCACGGCGAGGCCGTGCGGCCGGGCGGCAAGGGTGTGACCCGGTACGACGACTCCCACGACACCGAAGCCTTGATCTCCGTCAGCGAGGCCCTGGCGCTTGCAGGCGAGAACTTCGCGCACGTCGAGGTCTACGTGCCGGACTCCGACGAACTCACGGTCGTCGTCGACTGCTCCGGCACCGTCGTGGCCCACGCACACGGCCACCAGTGGCGTGCCGGCCGCCACTTCGAATGGTGGAAGGGCCAATCCTTCAACAAGGCGTCCGCCATGCACACCGCCGATCTTCTGCTTGCGGGCCACCTCCACCACGAGCTGATCGACACTGACGGTCCCAGGACCTTCGCCCAGGTCCCCGCCATGGAGTCCGAATCGACGTGGTGGCGGCACCGCACCGGCACCACTGGGGCACCCGGCCTGATGGTCATGGTGACCAAGGACGGCCAGGTACCGGTCAAGGAGGTGGTCCGATGAGCCTGGACCTCGCCGATCTCCGGTCCACCGGGGCCGGAGTGGACTGGTCCGTACTCGCCGAGCCGCAGGTCGACAGCGTGGCCAAGGCGGTCGCCCGGGGATTCGCCCGCGACTACGGGTTGACGCTGGAATACGACGACGCCTTCCAGGAGGCCGTCCTCGTCTGCGCAGAGCGGGCTACCGACGTCCGCCGCATCCTCGCCGACTCCGGGCCCGGCCTGCTGCATCGTTGGGTGTCTCAGCGCCTTCGGGATCGTTGGCTCACGGAGGCCCGGCATCGCACCGCCCACACGTCATACGAAGCCGCTCAGCAGGCGGCTGGAGCGGGTGACCGGTGAGTGGCTACGATCGGCGACTCGTCGAACACCTTCTGCCGGCCGTCTGGGACATGGAGGCCGCCTACGGCATCCGCAACCCCACGGCTCCTGACGCCGACATGCCGAAGGGCACGATCGACAAGAAGGCCGCGGGAACCCTGTTCGCTCACCTCGCGGACATCCGTCTGGGTTGGGCAGCGGCCCCCCTCTCGCTGGGCGAGCGCCAGGCCCTGCTTCTCCGGTACGGGGCTGACATCCATGACGACGAGGCCGGGGCCCTCCAGGGCGTGTCCGGCCGGGCTGTGCGGTACCGCTGCGAGCGCGGGGTCGGGAAGCTCGCCGCCCACCTCAACGGCGTCGCATATGTCGACGGCTACGACGGCCTGAGCGAGGCCGCAGCCTAGCCCGGGGGCGGGAAGTCGATCGGTTCCATTCAGCCAGCCCGCGACTCCGGGAACGGCTGATCGACTTCTCGCTCCTCACCCCCTTACCTGCATAGAGTCACCGTTGAAGTCCCGGCAAGTTTGGGCAAGTTCCTCGCCTTCCAGTGAAGGCGGGGGCAAGCTCTGGCATGGGAAGCATCACCGGCAATCGAGGAGGACATCATGGCTCTGCGCATGCTCGGTAAGGACCCCAACAGCCCTGACGGCAACTCCCCTACGATCTACGTGGACGAGGAGACGGACAGGTACCTCGTCCAGGGTTACAAGGTCCTGGACGAGGAGCGGCTCAAGCAGTTGAACCTCCCCGCGCACGAGGGGGCGGTGGAGATCCCGCGCTATATGGTGCAGTTCTTCCTGGCGAGCGACAGGGAGGCCGCCGCCAAGAACGCCGAGCCGGAGGAGAAGAAGGTTGTCGAGTCCCCCGACGTTTAAGGACCTGTTTCGCGACTGCCAGCGGACGGCCATCCACCTGGAGAGCCGGGACGCGTACAGCAAGACGCACTCGACCTTCGTCGACTGGAAGGCCGGCAGGCCGATCGATCCAGTCGAGCGCTGGGCCGCCTGGCACTCGATCGTCTCAGAGGCAGTATCGCGAGGTGTCGAGGTTCGTCGAGCCCGGATCGTATCGACACCCGTGAGCGAGTACATCCGCTTCGAGCACGAGGTGACCGAGGGGCTCAACATCGCGGCGGGCGAGCAGGTTCGGTGGCTGGCTCGTCGGAATGCTTCAGACCTACTCGTGCCCGGAAACGACTTCTGGCTGTTCGATTCCCGGCTGGTATACCTGAACCATTTTGACGGGGAGGGTGAACCCACGGAGCCTGAGATCACCGAAGACCCGGAGATCGCGAAGCTCTGCGAGTCTGCCTTCGACTCCGTCTGGAGCAGGGCAATCCCGCACGCCGACTTCGAAGCCCGCTGAGCACCACATAGGATCGTCACCTCCATGGAACCGGCATCTTCGAGCGCGCAGGAAGCGCGCAAGGCGCTCGGGAAACGGCTCGCAGAGATCCGGGAAGCATCCGGACTCACCAAGCGAGCCCTTTCCGAGAGACTGGGGTGGCACGAATCGAAAGCATCGCGCTTCGAGAGCGCCAAACGCGCGCCCTCGGAGCGCGATCTTCGCGAATGGTGTAGCGCATGCGGTGCTGACGGCGAAGCGGACCATCTCGTTCGGACCGCCCGCCGCATCGAGGGCATGTACGTCCAGTGGCAGCAGTTGGAGAGCAGCGGGCTCAAGCAGGCCCAGCAATCAGCCCTTCCCCTTTGGGATCGGACACAGCAATTCCGCTTCTACTCGCCGTGGCTGATCCCTGGACCGGTGCAGACGGCCTCCTACATCAAGGCGTTGCTGACCTCCATCCGTGACCGTCGCAACACGATCGACGACGTCGACGCGGCTGTTGAGGTCCGCCTTGAGAAGCAGAAGATCGTATACACGCAGCGCACATTCGCCATCCTCTTGGAGGAGAGCGCCCTTTACAACCGGATGGGCGGCACCGACGTGATGGTGGGCCAACTCGGCTACCTTCTCAGTGCCATGGCTCTACCCAGAGTGGCTATAGGGATCATTCCCCGCCATATCGAGCGACCACTCATGCCCGTCGAAGGCTTCTTCATGTTCGACGACCACACAGTCAAAGTCGAACTCGTTTCAGCTCACCTTACGGTCGAGCAGGAGCATGAACTCCGCATGTACTCACAGACGTTCGCCGAGCTTTACGAGATGGCCGTGTTCGGCTCGGCTGCTCGGGAAATCATCACCGCTGCCATCGAATCGTTCGGGTGATCGACTGGCAAGTCCGGGCAAGTTCCGCTTGAGCGCGGCAAGTTCCGGCAGGTTTCACTACCTCCTGGCAAGTGCGGGCAATTTCCTGGTGCTCCTGCTATCTCCGTCCGTAGCTTGATGCTTCCGGCTCCAGAACTTGCCCGGAGGAGGCAGAGATGGCTTTGGCAAGTACCGGCAAGGCGTTGGGGGCGGCTGAGGAATCGGCCGAGAATTCCCCCATCGACTCCGAGGAAATCTCCTTACGTACGGATTCAATCCTCGCGATGCGGATGGGGTCCACGACCCGCGAGGACATCGACGGCGTCACGCCGGCAGTCGTCCAGCACCTGAACCTCCTGCTCAACCAGGACCTGGGGGCGGACAAGGACGCCGAGGTGCAGCAGCTCGTCCGCAAGGGTCTTGCCCTGATTGACCCCAAGGAGCGCCCAACCGCGGGCACGCCGACCTTCGGGGCGTGGCTCTACGCCCGAGACGTCGCCACGCTCACGCGGCGGCTGCTCTGGGTCTACACCGAGCTCAACGGGCTGGACGCGCCGTGAGCGTCAAGGGAGACCAGATCATCCGGGAGCTCTCCCACTATCTCCACGAACACCCCGGCGACCAGATGGCGTTGATGCCGGTGTACGACGCCGCCCTTGACCACTCACGGCGCCAAGCCTGTACGCACGACCAGCGCTGTCCCCTCGTGATGACGGCGGCCGTCATCGTCGATGAGTACGACCGCGTCTTGTGCCTGCGCCACGAGGGTGACTACGCCCTCGCCGAGGCGGAGCCCGAGGATCAGGACGACTCGCTGAGCGAGGCGGCCCTCCGCCTGCTGGCAGAGGAGGCCGGCATTCGGGACGTATGGACGGAGCCCGGGAGGGAGAGCCCCTTCCTGGTCGACGTGACGCCTGCCGGCAGACACCCGTACGGACCTCGCCTCCGGGTCGGCATCCGCTACCTCTTCCGGGCGCACTCGGGCGCCGTGTTCCCCTCGATGCTCCACGTCGGCGCGGCGGCCTGGGTGCCCATCGCTGAGGTCGGTATTCCGGCTCTCCGTGAGCGGCTGGAAAGCCTCTCGATCGGAACCCGATGAGCCCGCGCAACCAGCAAATCGGCTACGTCACCTGCCTCGTGATAGTCGGCGGGGCCCTCCTGCTGGCCATCTGGAGGAACTGATGCAGGAGCGCAGGATCAAGGGATCGCAGGCCAAGCCGACCCCTCCCGTCGGGACGGTCGAACAGCCGAGCACACCGCCGAGCGATGTCCAGGTAGGCGACTTCCTTTACCTCAACGGCAGCTTTCAGCGCGTCCGGGACATGAGGACCGCCAGCACCTCGGGCCACCGCGTCTTGCACTTCGCTGGACGGGCCCCGCTGATCATGCGCAAGGCCCTGACTGTCTACCGGCTTCTCACCCGGGGCTAATCAGAGCGCGCCCGCATCGCACCGCTCTTCACACCTCAAGCCGCAAGGAGCTTCGTCATGCGCTTCCGCAAGGTCCACGGAGCAGGCAACGACTTCGTACTGCTCACCGACGTCGCCCCGGCGAACGTCCGAGAATGGCCCAAGGAGGCCGAACGCCTCTGCGCTCGACGTACCGGTGTCGGCGCGGACGGGCTCGTCATCAGCAGCCTGCTCAGCGACGAGCCGGCCGTTCTTGAAGTCGACTGCTTCAACGCGGACGGGTCGGTGGCCACGATGTGTGGCAACGCCCTCCGTTGCTCCGCCTGGGCCGCGCAGCAGGACCACGGCTTCAGCGAGATGCGCCTTCGCATGGCCGGGGTCATGCACGAGGCACGCGTCACGGATGACTCAGTGTGGGTAACTGCCGAGGTCGGCATGGTTGACCTGCGCCGGGTCCAGACCGTGATCAACGGTAAGCCGACCTGGTTCGACAGCGTGCACACCGGCACCGAGCACGTCGTCGCCATCGTGGACGACGTGGACGCCGTCGACGCGGCGTTGATCGGACGGCTCATCCGTCACCACGAAGCCCTCGCGCCGCTCGGCACGAACGTCAACTTCATCCAGCCCTTCGGCAACCAGGCGCTGAAGATTCGGACGTACGAGCGCGGCGTCGAAGAGGAAACCCTGTCGTGCGGCAGTGGAGCCGTCGCCGCCGTCATCGTCGCCAGGCTGCGCGGACTCGTCGGCCTTCGCCCCGTCACGATCCACAACCGTGCTGGCGAGCCGCTCACGGTCCGCTCCCACAACAACCGACCCGAGCAGACGCAGTGGGTCGGGGGCCCGGTCACCAACACCTTCGAAGGGGTACTTGCATGACTCTCTTCTTCACGTCCAGCTCGGAAGCCGCGGTGCAGAATGCCACCGCGTTCCTCCGCGACTGGCAGCGTGACCACCAGGGGCTCAGGGTTGCCCTGGTCTACGGCCCGGTGTCGGCCGAGGACCGGCTCTACCACTCGAAGTGCCCCGTGGACCAGCGGTCCGTGACTGCGCTCGCCGGGGCCCTGGACGAGATCGGTGCCTCGTGGCGGGAGCTGAACCCGTGCGAGGTCGACTTCATCCGGGAGGTGTCCACGTACGACGTGGTCCTCTCCAACCTCCACGGCCCGTACGGCGAAGACGGGCGCCTGCAAGGTCTGCTCGACTACGTGCGCGTGCCGTACTGCGGCAGCGGAGTTGGGGCGTCCGCAGTGACCGCCGACAAGATCCTCTGCAAGCGAGTCATGCTGACCCTCGGGGTCCCCACGCCGGGGTGGTGGGCATGGTCGGCCGGCAGCGCGATCAAGTGGAACGGCCGACCCGTCATGGTCAAGCCGCCCTTCGGTGGGTCGAGCGTGGGCATGAGCCTGGTCCGCGAGCAGGCGGATCTCGCCACGGCGCTGGAGGAAGCGGTCGGCGAGGAGGGTGACACGGTCCTCGTCGAGGAATACCTGACCGGTGTCCCGCTGACCGTCGGCATGTTGGAACTGCCCGGTGGCGATGTCGTCGTGTTCCCCGCGCTGGCGACCGAGGCCATCGAGGCGGAGTTCTACGACGCCGACACGAAGCTCGATGCGGACTCGAAGGGCGGCGTGGCCGTGAGGGCTGCCGAGCTGACCCCCCAGGTGCTGGACAAGGTCAACGAGCACGCCATCGCGTTGTGGAACGGGCTCGGACTCCGCGGCTCCGCCCGTGTGGATTTCATCCTCACCGAGGACGGCGAGCCGTACGTGCTGGAGGTCAACAGCACGCCGGGGATGTCCCGCGAGAGCAACTTCGTGGTGGGCGCCGCGATGGTCGGACTCACGCATACGGACGTGGTGCTGGCCCTGCTACACGAGGCGCTGACCCGCCAGCCGTACGATGTCCCCCTGCCCTCTCCCGCGTTCTCCGGTAGCACGGCGACTCGGGAGGCTGCCGTCTCACCGTAGGAGCCCTGCCGTTGTGCCGCGCGTCCACGATGTCCCCCTGTGCCGTCAGCTCATCTCCCCCGCCGAATGGGATCTCCACGGAGGGTGGGCACTGGGAGACAGGATCGAATGGTCCAACCGGGCGTGCGGCCTGGCATCGCTGAGAATGATCCTGCTCGCCTACGGGCGGGAGGCGCCCACGGTGACGGAACTCCTGAAGCTCGCCGTGAAGCACGAGGTTCTGACCCCGCGTGGAGCACTTCACGCGGGGATCGCGAACCTGTCGACCGAACTAGGCGTTCCCGGCCTGGCAGAACCCGTCCCCGACGAAAAACTGCTCGACCGCCTCGATGACGCCCCCCTCATCGTGTCCGTGACCGAGCAGTTCCCCGAAGACGGCCGATCAGGCGGTCACCTCGTCATCCTGCGCGGCTACGAGGACGGCCCCGATCCGACGATCCTCTTCCGAGACCCGTCGGCTTGGGGCCAAGCGCATGATCAGGTCCCCCTCAGCCGTCTGTCCGCTTCGTACACGGGCCGCGCCATCACCTTCGCGCCCCTCGTCCACAACGGAGAGTCCTGATGACCGAGGTCGAGGCCGAGGGCGGCCGACGGATCGCCGTGTTGGGCGAAATGCTGGAGTTGGGCGACGAAGCAGTAGAGGCCCACCGGCAGGTGGGACGCATGGCCGCTGAGAACGGCGTGGACCTTGTGGTAGCCGTTGGCGGCAGCCTGGCCAAGCAGCTCGCGCTCGCGGCTGGAGAGGCCGGCGTACCAGAGGTGGCCATGGTCGCCGACAACGAGACCGCTGCGGCTTACGTCGATTCCCTCCTCCGGCCGGGCGACGTGGTCCTCGTCAAGGCTTCACGTGGCGGAATGCTGTGGCAAGTCGCTCAGGCTCTCGCGGGACAGCCCGTCACGGGGCTCGGAGACCACTGAGGTCAGCAGACATTCGCCCCGGTTCGCCCCTCGCGCGAGGCGAGCGAGCCGGGGCTCTTTCATGTCGACTCAGGCCTCACGGGCATCCCAGCACCAACCCAGCACGGGAGGGGTGAAGAGGGGTGACGACAGGTGACGAGGGGTCAGATTTCCCAGCACCATCCCAGCACGGGAAAAAGCTAGGGGCCCGACCCCGAAAGGTCGGACCCCATCTGACCTGCATGTTTGCCAGATCAGCGACGTGGTGGTATGTCACCCACTACACGTTGAAGCGGAACTCCACCACGTCGCCGTCCTGCATGACGTAGTCCTTGCCCTCCATGCGGGCCTTGCCCTTGGAGCGGGCTTCGGCGACCGAGCCGCATTCGACCAGGTCCGCGAAGGAGATGACCTCGGCCTTGATGAAGCCGCGCTGGAAGTCCGTGTGGATCACGCCGGCCGCCTCGGGGGCCGTGGCGCCCTGCTTGATGGTCCAGGCGCGGGTTTCCTTCGGGCCGGCCGTCAGGTAGGTCTGGAGGCCGAGGGTCGCGAAGCCGACGCGGCCCAGGGTGGCCATGCCCGGCTCTTCCTGGCCGACGGACTGGAGGAGTTCGAGGGCCTCGTCGTCGTCCAGCTCGATCAGCTCGGCCTCCAGCTTGGCGTTCAGGAAGATCGCCTCGGCCGGGGCCACCAGCGCGCTCTGCTCCGCCTTGAAGGCGTCGTCGGTGAGCTCGTCCTCGTCCACGTTGAAGACGTAGAGGAACGGCTTGACGGTCAGCAGGTGCAGCTCGTGCAGGAGGTCGCCCTGCTCCGTGCCCTTGGTGATGCCGTGCGAGAAGAGGGTGTCGCCCGCTTCGAGGATCTTCTGGGCCTTCTCGACGGCCCCGAGGACCGCGACCTTCTCCTTCTGGAGGCGGGACTCCTTCGTCAGGCGCGGCACCGCCTTCTCGATCGACTGGAGGTCCGCGAGGATCAGCTCGGTGTTGATCGTCTCGATGTCGTCCTTCGGCGAGACCTTGCCGTCGACGTGGACGACGTTCTCGTCGGCGAAGGCGCGGATGACCTGGCAGATCGCGTCGGACTCGCGAATGTTCGCGAGGAACTTGTTGCCGAGGCCCTCGCCCTCCGAGGCGCCGCGGACGATGCCCGCGATGTCGACGAAGTCGACGGTCGCCGGGAGGACCTTCTGGGAGCCGAAGATGCCCGCGAGGACAGCGAGGCGGGTGTCCGGTACGCCGACGACGCCGACGTTCGGCTCGATGGTGGCGAACGGGTAGTTGGCCGCCAGCACGTCGTTCTTGGTCAGGGCGTTGAAAAGGGTCGACTTGCCGACATTCGGCAGGCCGACGATTCCGATCGTGAGCGACACGTTGGCGACTTCCCGTAGCTGGAGGGGGCTGACCCGGGTACGGGCCATCGGACAGTTTACTTTCCGATGGCCGGGGGTGGATGTACGCGTGTCCACGCACCCATCCGGGGTCCGCGACGCCTAGCTTGGTCCAGTGGAGCGAGACAGGATGCGATCGGCATATCACCCGCAGCGACAGCCGGAGGCGGCCCGCCGGCCCGCCGTACCCCCGCAGGGCGGTGGCAACCGGCCCAGGCCCCGGCCCGCCGTGGCCCGCAGGCTGCCCCGGCCCAAGCTGACCGGGCTCGGGGGCGGGCTGTTCGCCTGCGCCGCGATGGTGCTGGCCTCCGGGATCGACTGGTTGATCTTCGACGCGTCGCTGCTCGGGTACGGGCTGCTCTTCATGCCGGTCGCCGCCGCGACCGCGCTCTGGGTGCGCCCGGCCGACCTGATCACCGCGCCGATCGCCGCCCCCATCGCCTTCACCGCCGGAGTGTGGCCCATCGCGGGCGGCTCCGGCGGCTTCGGCGGCCAGTTGATGGGCGTGGTCACGGCGCTGTCCCTGCACGCCGGCTGGCTCTACGCGGGGACCCTGATCGCCGGTCTGATCGCGGTGGTGCGCAAGGCCGTGCTGATCGGGCGCCGGCGCACCATGCCCCGCCGCGTGGCCTGAGCCCCCCTCGCGCAGGGGGCCTCAGCCGGCCGGGCGCGCCGCCATGGCCGCGCCCACGATGCCCGCGTTGTTGCGCAGGGTCGCGGGGACGATCTCGGCGCGGATGCCCTCGATCAGCGGCAGGAACTTCTCCGGTTTGCGGCTCACCCCGCCGCCGAGGATGAAGAGGTCCGGGGAGAACAGCATCTCCACGTGGGCCAGGTACCGCTGCAGCCGGTGCGCCCAGCGCTCCCAGCTGAGGTCGCCGTCCTCCTTGGCCTTCACCGAGGCCCGGGTCTCCGCGTCGTGACCGCGCAGTTCCAGGTGGCCCAGCTCGCTGTTGGCGACCAGGTGCCCGTCCGTGAAGAGGGCGCTGCCGATGCCGGTGCCGAGGGTCAGCAGGATGACCGTACCGCCGCGGCCGCGGCCGGCACCGTACGTCATCTCCGCGACGCCCGCCGCGTCCGCGTCGTTCAGGACCGTGACCGGCAGGCCGCCGAGGCGCTCCGAGAGGAGGCCGGCCGCGTCCAGGCCGACCCATCCCTTGTCGACGTTCGCGGCCGAGCGGGTGATGCCGCCGGTCACGACCCCGGGGAAGGTGACGCCGACCGGGCCCTTCCAGTCGAAGTTGCGTACGACCTCCGCAACGCAGTCGGCCACCCCGTCGGGGGTGGCCGGATGCGGTGTCAGTACTTTGTGGCGCTCCTGCGCCAGGTCGCCGCGGTCAAGGTCCACGGGAGCGCCCTTGATCCCGGAACCGCCGATGTCCACACCGAAGATCTGCATGGACTCACCGTACGAAATGACCCCGGGACGAGCGGGGCGACCCGGCTGCTTCCGGGCTACTTCCGGGCTACTTCCCGGCGAGCAGGTTCGCGGCCTCGGTGCGCAGGTCGCGGCGCAGTTCCTTGGGCAACGAGAAGACGATCGACTCCTCGGCCGTCTTGACGATCTCCACGTCGGCGTAGCCGCGCTGGGCCAGCCACTCCAGCACTTCCTCGACCAGGACCTCCGGGACCGAGGCGCCCGAGGTCAGGCCGACCGTGGTGACGCCCTCCAGCCAGGCCTCGTCGATCTCGCTCGCGAAGTCCACGAGGTGCGCGGCTGCCGCGCCGGCGTCCAGGGCGACCTCGACCAGCCGGATCGAGTTCGACGAGTTCTTCGAGCCGACGACGATGACGAGGTCGGAGTCGGCGCCCATCACCTTGACGGCCGCCTGCCGGTTCGAGGTGGCGTAGCAGATGTCGTCGCTGGGCGGCGAGACGAGCAGCGGGAACTTGGTCTTCAGCGCGTCGACCGTCTCCATCGTCTCGTCGACCGAGAGCGTGGTCTGCGACAGCCAGACGACCTTGGACTCGTCGCGGACGGTGACCTTGGCGACGTCCTCGGGGCCGTCGACGATGGTGATGTGGTCCGGGGCCTCGCCGGAGGTGCCGATGACCTCCTCGTGGCCCTCGTGGCCGATGAGGAGGATGTCGAAGTCCTCGTTCGCGTAGCGGACGGCTTCCTTGTGCACCTTGGTGACCAGCGGGCAGGTCGCGTCGATCGTGGCGAGCTTGCGCTCGGCGGCCTCGTCGTGGACGACGGGGGCGACGCCGTGCGCCGAGAACATCACGATGGAGCCCTCGGGGACCTCGGCCGTCCGTTCGACGAAGATGGCCCCCTTCTTCTCCAACGTCTGGACGACGTACTTGTTGTGGACGATCTCGTGGCGGACGTAGACCGGCGCACCGTACTGCTCAAGGGCCTTCTCGACGGCGATCACGGCTCGGTCGACGCCCGCGCAGTACCCGCGGGGGGCGGCGAGCAGGACACGGCGGGAAGCGGAAGCAGTCATGACGTCCATCGTACGGGGGTGTCCAACAGGCCGGACGTCCCCCGTTCGACACAGACTGGACCGAAAGCGTGTCCACTACATCGCTCGGAGGGCGGATGGTGTCCGATACGGATCCCGGCACGGAGGCCGGGCCGTCACCCGGTGCCGCCCCCGAGGGGCGGCTGCGGCGCAGTCTCGGCTTCCGTGACCTGGTCGTCTACGGGCTGCTCTTCATCGCGCCGATGGCTCCGGTCGGCATCTTCGGCACGCTCGACGCGAAGTCGCACGGCGCCGTGGCCCTGGTCTACCTCGCCGCCACCGTGGCGATGGCCTTCACGGCCTTCTCCTACGCGCAGATGGTCCGGGTCGCGCCGCAGGCCGGTTCGGTCTTCACCTACGCCCGCAAGGGCCTCGGCGAGGGGCCCGGGCTGATCGCCGGCTGGATGGCGATGCTCGACTACCTGCTGATCCCGGCGGTGGCGTACCTCTTCTCCGGGATCGCGATGCACGCGCTGGTGCCGGAGGTGTCGCGCTGGGTGTGGACGGCGCTGGCCGTGGTGGTCACCACCGCGCTGAACCTGTGGGGCGTACGGGCGGCGGCGCGCGTGGGCTTCGCCGTGCTCGCCCTGGAGGTGGTGGTCCTGCTGGTGTTCCTGGTCGCCGCCGTGAGCGCACTGGTCCAGGACGGCGCCCGGCGCGGCTGGCTGTCCCCGCTGACCGGGGACGGGTCCCTCGGCTTCTCTACGGGCGCGGTGCTCGGAGCGGTGTCGGTGGCGGTCCTGTCGTACCTGGGGTTCGACGCGATCGCCTCCTTCGCCGAGGAGGTGACCGGGGGCAGCGCGAAGGTGGCGCGGGCGGTGCTCTTCTGCCTGGCGCTGACCGGGGTGCTCTTCATCGCCCAGACCTATCTGGCGGCGCTGCTGACCCCGCTCTCCGCCGCCGAGCTGGCGGCCGATCCGGGGCTCCAGGGGCCGGCCTTCTACACCACCGTCGAGTCCGCCGTCGGGCCCTGGTTGCACGACCTGGTCGCGGCCAGCAAGGCGATCGGGGCGGCCTTCGCGGCGCTCGCCGGGCAGGCGGCGGCCGGTCGGCTGCTGTTCGCGATGGCCCGGGAGGGGCGGCTGCCGAAGCAGCTCGCGCGGACCTCGGGCGGCACCCCGCGCCCGGCGCTGCTGGTCGCGGCGACGGTGACGCTGGTCGCGGCCGTCTGGGCGGCCCGGCGCGACGACGGGCTGGACCACCTGGTCTCCGTCGTCGACATCGGGGCGCTGGTGGCCTTCACCCTGCTGCACGCCTCCGTGGTCGGCTGGTTCGTCGTACGCCGCTCCGCGGGCCCCCCGAACTGGTGGAAGCACCTGGTGGTGCCGGTCCTGGGCGCGGCCGTGACCCTCGCGGTGATCGTCGAGGCCTCGCACACGGCCCAGTGGGTCGGCGCGCTCTGGCTGGCCGTGGGGCTGGCGGTGCTGGTGGCGCAGCGGGGGCGGCGCGCGGGGCGGGGACCGGGCGGACCTGGCGACGCTGTCGGTCCCGGCCGTTAGCCTGCCTGCATGGGTCTGAATTCATCGCCGGAGACGCCACTGCCCGTCGGTCAGGTGTCCCGGCTGATCGGGGGGTGGATCGACCGCCTCGGCCAGGTGTGGGTGGAGGGGCAGATCACCCAGCTCTCGCGACGACCGGGGGCCGGGGTGGTGTTCTTGACCCTGCGCGATCCGTCGCACGACATCTCGGTGGCGGTGACCTGCTTCCGGCAGGTCTTCGACGAGGTCGCGGACTCCGTGTCGGAGGGCGCGCGCGTCCTCGTCCTCGCCAAGCCCGAGTGGTACGCGCCGCGCGGCCAGCTGTCCCTGCGGGCCACCGAGATACGGCCCGTGGGCATCGGCGAGCTGCTGGCGCGGCTGGAGAAGCTCAAGCGGTCGCTGGCCTCGGAGGGCCTGTTCGCGCTGGACCGCAAGAAGCCGCTGCCGTTCCTGCCGCAGCTGATCGGGCTGGTGGTCGGGCGGGCCTCGGCGGCCGAGCGGGACGTGCTGGAGAACGCGCGCCGCCGCTGGCCGGCGGTCCGCTTCGAGGTGCGCAACGTCGCCGTGCAGGGCGTCCACGCGGTGCCCCAGGTGATCGAGGCGGTCAGGGAGCTGGACGCGCTGCCCGAGGTCGACGTGATCATCGTCGCGCGCGGCGGCGGCAGCGTGGAGGACCTGCTGCCCTTCTCGGACGAGGAGGTCGTGCGCACGGTGGCCGCGGCCCGCACCCCGGTGGTCTCGGCGATCGGGCACGAGCCCGACTCCCCGCTGCTGGACCTGGTCGCCGACGTACGGGCGTCGACGCCCACCGACGCGGCGAAGAAGGTGGTCCCGGACGTCGGCGAGGAGCTGGAGCGGGTGCGCCAGTTGCAGGGCCGGGGGCTGCGCGCGGTGCGCGGCCTGCTGGACCGGGAGGAGCGCGGGCTCGCGCACGCCCTCGCACGGCCGGTGTTCGTGCACCCGCAGCGGATGGTGGAGACCCGGGAGGCCGAGCTGGACGCGACTCTCGCGCGGGCCCGGCGGACCGTGGGCCACCTGCTGGACCGGGCCGAGTCCGAGCTGGCGCACACCCGCGCCCGGGTCGTGGCGCTGTCCCCCGCGGCGACGCTGGAGCGCGGGTACGCGGTGCTCCAGCGGGCCGACGGGCACGTGGTGCGCTCCCCCGCGGAGCTGGGGGCGGACGAGGTGCTGCGGGCACGGGTCGCGGAGGGCGAGTTCACCGTCCGCGTCACCGATGCCGGCTAGTGCTGTGGCCGGAAAGGTTTGCCGGGTCGCGGTGTCCGGTGCCATGGGGCATCCCCAGGCCCGCAGGGCCGAGGGGAAGCATCGCAAGGCGGAGGACCTCGACTCGTACTGGACGTACCGTCGTGGTCCGACAACGCAGGGGGCACCTCCCAGCGGTAGCTGGGGGAGAGGTGCCGTGCCGGGCGCCGCGACACGGTGAACCTTTCCGGTCACAGCACTAGCCACGAGCGGCGGGCGGCCACCGGTGGCCGCGAGGCGGCGGGCGGCCACGGGACCGCGGGTGGCTCCGGAAGCCGCCATGTTCCCGAAACAATTTCCTTGGGACACGAAGAATACGATCGGAGCGGGAATGACTGAGGCCGGTACGGCGCTGGGGTACGAGCAGGCTCGGGACGAGCTGATCGAGGTCGTCCGCAAGCTGGAGGCGGGCGGCACCTCCCTGGAGGAGTCGCTGGCCCTCTGGGAGCGCGGCGAGGAGCTGGCGAAGGTCTGCCGGAACTGGCTGGAGGGCGCCCGGGCCCGGCTGGACTCGGCCCTGGCGGGGCGGGACGGAGCGGGCGCGCCCGACGGGGGCGTCGAGTAGACGGCGGCCCGACCCGGCCCCGGGGGCGTCGTGCTGTGAGGCCGCTCACCCCCGCCGAGCCATTAGTTGAAATTTCAATTTCTTTGGCGTAGTGTCGGGGACATCGCTTCACCCCGGTTTTCGTATGGAAGAAGGCTTTCCGATGTCCCTCGTTCTTGACTCCGCCGCTCAGGACCTGCTGTTCCGCGAGGCCCGTACCGCCAACTCGTTCTCGGACGAGCCGGTGACCGAGGAGCAGGTCCAGGCGATCTACGACCTCGTCAAGTTCGGCCCGACGGCCTTCAACCAGACGCCCCTGCGCATCACGCTGGTCCGCTCCGCCGAGGCCCGCGAGCGCCTCGTGAAGCACATGGCCGCGGGCAACCAGCCCAAGACCCAGGCCGCCCCGCTGGTCGCGATCCTCTCCGCGGACAACGAGTTCCACGAGGAGCTGCCGGCCCTGCTCCCGAGCTTCCCGCAGGCCAAGGACCTCTTCTTCAGCGAGCGTCCGGTCCGCGAGCAGTCCGCCCTGATGAACTCGGCCCTGCAGGCCGCCTACTTCATCGTCGGCATCCGCGCCGCCGGCCTGGCCGCCGGTCCGATGACGGGCCTGGACTTCGCCGGTGTCCAGAAGGAGTTCCTGGACGACGACCACACCCCGCTGATGGTCATCAACATCGGCAAGCCGGGCGAGAACGCCTGGTACCCGCGCTCCCCGCGCCTGGACTTCGACCAGGTCGTCACGACCGTCTGAGTCCCGGCGCGCCGCAGCGGTACGCATCCGACGTACCCGCGGCCGCATGAGAAAGCCGCCCGCCCCGGTTCCCCCGGGTCGGGCGGCTTTTTCGTGCATCCGTTCGTGCGGGCGACCGTACGAACGGATGCCCGTACGTACGGTCGCCCGACCGCTCGGCTCAGCTGCCCTGCTTGAACTCCAGCGCGCCGGCCAGCTCCGCCAGCTCCCCGAAGGCGCCGGTGCCGGTGACCACGGTCGCGTGGCCCTGCTCCTGGCGCACCAGGGCGCGGTACTTCGGGCCCTCCCAGCGCTCCCAGGACAGGTCGCCGACCTGCTGCGTCTGTCCGGTGGCCTTGGCCTTCTGGGTGACCTTGTCCAGGTACTTGGCCGAGGTGTCGCTCGACTGCTCCACCGCCACGTACTCGCTGCGCGGGTCGAGGAAGCCCAGGTGCCAGGCGTTCGCGTCCTTGCGGTCGTAGGTCACCGAGGTCGCGCGCCACTCCTTGGCGAGCCCGACGGGCGAACCCACCGGGTACGGCGCCGCGCGGCGGGCCGTGAGGGTCTCGATGCGGTAGTCGACGACGTGCGTCGGGTCGGCCTTGTCGTCGTGCGGGACGGCCAGGTAGATCCCTCCCGCGACCACGCCGATGATCGCCAGCGACCGGACCATGTCCCAGATCGTCTGCTTGCCTTTCATGCCTGCCACGGGACCATCGTCCCGCATCGCGGTACGCGATCATCACCAGGGTCGCCCCGGCGGGGCCGCGCGGGGCGCGACGGCGGACCCGATCCGTCCGCTCAGGCCAATACGCTGACCGATATACCGCTCATACGTGCCCCGCCCTGCTCAATTTATCGACGTACCGATAGAGTTCCAGGACCCTCACTTCCGGCCGTCGCCGTACAGAAAGGTGCGCTCCGATGACCGAGCACAACCTGCCGCCCCAGCTCGAAGTCTCTCCGGAGGCACCCGACCGCAACCTCGCCCTGGAACTCGTCCGGGTCACCGAGGCCGCCGCCATGGCCGCGGGCCGTTGGGTCGGGCGCGGCGACAAGCTCGGCGCCGACGGCGCCGCGGTCAATGCCATGCGCACCCTGATCTCCACCGTTTCGATGAACGGCGTCGTCGTCATCGGCGAGGGGGAGAAGGACGAAGCCCCCATGCTCTTCAACGGCGAGCGGGTCGGCGACGGCACCGGCGCCGAGGTCGACATCGCCGTCGACCCGATCGACGGCACCACCCTGAACGCCAAGGGCATGCCGAACGCGATCGCCGTCCTGGCCGCCGCCGACCGCGGCACCATGTTCGACCCGTCCGCGGTGTTCTACATGGAGAAGCTGGTCACCGGCCCCGAGGCCGCCGACTTCGTCGACATCAACGCCCCCGCCTCGGTGAACATCCGCCGGGTCGCCAAGGCCAAGGGCATGGCCGTGGAGGACGTCACCGTCGTCATCCTGGACCGCCCCCGCCACGAGGGCATCGTCAAGGAGATCCGCGAGACCGGCGCCCGCATCAAGTTCATCTCGGACGGCGACGTCGCGGGCTCGGTCATGGCGGTCCGCGAGGGCACCGGCGTGGACCTGCTCCTCGGCATCGGCGGCACCCCCGAGGGCATCATCTCGGCCTGCGCCATCAAGTGCCTCGGCGGCACCATCCAGGGCAAGCTGTGGCCGAAGGACGAGGCCGAGCGCCAGAAGGCCATCGACGCGGGCCACGACCTGGACCGGGTCCTGCACACCGACGACCTGGTCTCCGGCGACAACGTCTTCTTCGTCGCGACCGGCATCACGGACGGCGAGCTGCTGCGCGGCGTCCACTACCGCTCCGCGACCGCGACCACGTCCTCGCTGGTCATGCGGTCGAAGTCGGGCACGATCCGGCAGATCGACTCCACCCACCGCTTGTCGAAGCTGCGGGCGTACAGCGCGATCGACTTCGACCGCGCGCAGTAGGCCTGCGGCCGGCACGACTGGAGGGGCGGCCACCGCGTGCGGCGGTGACCGCCCCTCCAGCACGCCCAGGGGACCGCGCGGGCCGCTTCCAGCCCCGCCGGCGTTCGAGTCGCGGGGTCCGGGACGGAGTCCCGACGGCGGCGCCGCGCCGACCCGCCCGGCGGACGGACGGACCCGGCGGCTCCGGCGGCTCCGGCGGCTCCGGCGGCAGGCCCGATCAGCCCGCGGCGGCGATCGGCTCGGAGCCCGGACCCTGGCGCAGCTCGGCCGCCCGGCGCCGGCGGCGGGCCAGCACCACGCGGCGCTCGGCGGCGGTGAGACCGCCCCACACGCCGTAGGGCTCGGGCTGGAGCAGTGCGTGTTCCCGGCAGGCGACCATCACGGGGCAGCGGGCGCAGACGCGCTTGGCCGCCTCCTCGCGGGCCAGCCGGGCCGCGGTGGGCTCCTTGGAGGGGGCGAAGAAGAGGCCCGCCTCATCCCGGCGGCACACCGCCTCCGCGTGCCATGGGCCGTCCTCTTCCCTCGCGGGCGTCCGTGGGCCCGGGATACCCCGAACGCTCTGCACGGTGGCTACCTGCAGGGACTGATGCGGCGGATGCTGCACGGTCTACTCCTGACGACGTATTCGCGAGCGAGAGACGATGCACCTGTCCCTACCCGCTGTACGCCCCCCTATGCACTCTGTGCCACCCGGGGGAAGTTCGACCGGAATCCGCTGCATCCGGAAGCCAAACGGAACCATTCGGCCGTGATCCGGACGAGACGGCTCAGCCCTCCAGTCGCTTGCGGAACCTCTCCGCGAGGTCGACGAGGCGGGAGCCCATTTTGCGGCGGGCCTCGATGTTGCCGAGAACGGTGAAGCCGCGCACGATCACGACGGGCGCCTGCGGGTCGGCGACGGACTCCCCCTCGCCGTGCACCTCGAAGTTGCCGAGGACCCCGCTGCCGTACCCCCGCAGGGTGACGTTCTCCGGGACCTTGACCTCGACGTTGCCGAGGACGCAGGTCACGTTGATCTCGGTGACCTGCTGCTCGAAGACGGCCTCGGTGAGGTCGATGGTGATGTCCCCGAGGACCGAGACGGCCCGGGTGTGGGACGCCGGGCGCCAGCGGCCCTTGCGGGTGGAGCTGCTGAACACCGCCACCACGTTCTCGACGTAACCGCCACCGGGCGGTCCGGAAACCGGCCAGGCCGGACCGGAAGCGGGCGCGGCGGCGGCGTAGGCTGCCCCCGGAGCGGCCGGGAGGTCCCGGACCAGCACCTCCAGCTCGGCGACGGTCTTGACGGCGTAGAGGGCGTCGAGGCGCTCCGAGTGCTCCTCCGCGGTCAGCCGGCCCTCGGCGAGGGCGTCGCCGATGATCTGCGCGATGCGGTCACGGTCGGCGTCGGAAGCGCGCAGCGCGACGGGCGCGGATTCGGCTGCGGGCGCGGGCGCGGCGGGGTGCTTTTCGAGGTCCACGCCCCCAGCATAGCGAGACACGATAGATCGCGATACTGCTGAGTGAGCCTTACCTCACAGACGGAGCCGGGGAAAGAGGTCCTACGCTGGAGGACTGCGCTGCCAATTGGGCGCCAGCGCTGTCTGCCGAGTGAGGATTGGCCACACGATGCCGGAGTTCGCGTACACCGACCTGCTGCCCCTGGGCGAGGACACCACCCCCTACCGGTTGGTGACCGCGGAGGGCGTCTCCACCTTCGAGGCCGACGGCCGTACGTTCCTCAAGGTCGAGCCCGAGGCGCTGCGCGCGCTCGCCGAAGAGGCCATCCACGACATCCAGCACTTCCTGCGCCCCGCGCACCTCGCGCAGCTGCGCCGCATCATCGACGACCCCGAGGCCAGCGCGAACGACAAGTTCGTGGCGCTGGACCTGCTCAAGAACGCGAACATCGCGGCGGCGGGCGTGCTGCCGATGTGCCAGGACACCGGCACCGCGATCGTGATGGGCAAGCGCGGCCAGAACGTGCTGACGTCAGGAGCCGACGAAGCGGCCCTGTCCCACGGCATCTACGACGCCTACACCCGCCTCAACCTGCGCTACTCGCAGATGGCCCCGATCACCATGTGGGAGGAGAAGAACACCGGCTCGAACCTGCCCGCGCAGATCGAGCTGTACGCGACCGACGGCGGCGCGTACAAGTTCCTCTTCATGGCCAAGGGCGGCGGCTCGGCGAACAAGTCCTTCCTCTACCAGGAGACCAAGGCGGTCCTCAACGAGGCCTCCATGATGAAGTTCCTGGAGGAGAAGATCCGTTCGCTGGGCACGGCGGCCTGCCCGCCCTACCACCTGGCGATCGTGGTCGGCGGCACCTCGGCGGAGCACGCGCTCAAGACCGCGAAGTACGCCTCGGCGCACTACCTGGACGAGCTGCCGACCGAGGGTTCGCCGCTGGGCCACGGCTTCCGCGACGAGGCCCTGGAACAGCAGGTCTTCGAGCTGACCCAGAAGATCGGCATCGGCGCCCAGTTCGGCGGCAAGTACTTCTGCCACGACGTCCGCGTGGTCCGCCTCCCCCGCCACGGCGCGTCCCTCCCGGTCGCCATCGCGGTCTCCTGCTCGGCGGACCGCCAGGCCACCGCGAAGATCACCGCGGAGGGCGTCTTCCTGGAGCAGCTGGAGCGGGACCCGGCGCGCTTCCTGCCGGAGACCACCGACGAGCACCTGGACGACTCGGCGGACGTGGTCTCCATCGACCTCAACCGGCCGATGGACGAGATCCTGGCGACCCTGACCAAGCACCCGGTCAAGACCCGTCTGTCGCTGACCGGCCCGCTGGTCGTGGCGCGCGACATCGCGCACGCCAAGATCAAGGAGCTGCTGGACTCGGGCGCGCCGATGCCGCAGTACCTCAAGGACCACCCGGTCTACTACGCGGGCCCGGCGAAGACCCCCGAGGGCTACGCGTCCGGCTCCTTCGGCCCGACCACGGCCGGCCGGATGGACTCCTACGTCGAGCAGTTCCAGGCGGCGGGCGGCTCCAAGGTGATGCTGGCCAAGGGCAACCGCTCGCAGCAGGTCACGGACGCCTGCGGGACGCACGGCGGCTTCTACCTCGGCTCGATCGGCGGCCCGGCGGCCCGCCTCGCGCAGGACTGCATCAAGAAGGTCGAGGTCCTGGAGTACGAGGAGCTCGGCATGGAGGCGGTCTGGAAGATCGAGGTCGAGAACTTCCCGGCCTTCATCGTGGTCGACGACAAGGGCAACGACTTCTTCCAGAACCCGGCCCCGGAGCCCACCTTCACCCACATCCCGGTCCGCGGCCCGGGCCTGGCCTGACCCCACCCACCGGGGCGCGGTGTCCGCGCCCGCCCCGGCTAGAGGCAGGTCACCTGACGGATGTACACGCATTCGCTCCTGGGGACGATCAGGTAGACGAACATGCCGTCGTCAAGGTCCATGACGGCGCCCCTGGGCCCGATTTCCCGGTAAGCGGTGCCATCGAGGTAGAGGGCTTCCGCCGCTCGTACGAGTTCGTCGGCGGCCTTCTCGACCTCCACCACGAACGCGGGTGGAGCACCTCCGACGACGTGCGCCTCGCTGGGGTCGTACTCCCACCGCCAGGTCACTCGTTCACCGCCCGCGCGGCCTCGTCCTCGACGGCGGCCAGTGCGTCCATGGCGGGGCGGAAGCCCGGATCGTCCTTGTCGGTGGTCCGGTGGACCGCGGCCAGAGCGTCGTCGCGACGCCGGTAGAGGTCCGGGCGGCGTTCGATCTCGACCTCCCGCATCCACCAGTCGAGCCAATGCGTGAGGTGGCCGATCTTCCCACTGCGGATCGCGGCCGCCAGCGCGTTCTCCTTGTGTCGTTCCAGCTCGGCCAGACGATGCGGGGCGAGGCGGGCCAGTGCGACCCGCACCGCCTCTGGGGTGCGCTCGGGGCGCGGGATCAGCGCCGCGCCATGGTCCGGCTGTGTGGTCACGGTGTCCTCCAAGGGGTGACCGAGCCAGCGTATCCATTCCTCGACACCGCCAGGGGCCGACCACCGGCTCAGGGCGGCGGGGCTCGGCGTACGGGTGTGGACGGTCGACGAGCCCGAGGACGTGGACCTGTGCCTGCGCCTCGGCGTGGACGCGATCATCACCAACCGCCCGCGGCAGGTGCGGGACCAGCTCGACGCCTGCTGATCGAACGGGAACACCCGGCCGGGGTGCGCCGGCCGGGTGGGGGTGCGGGGGTGCTGGCGGTTCGGGTGTTACGCGAAGCGCTGGTTCGTCGCGCCGGTGCAGGTCTGCAGGCGCACGGCTTCGTGGGCGGCGCCCACGGTGAGGCACATGCCGGGGGCGGCCTGCGGGCGGATGGTGGCGCCGTTGCGGACGAACTGCTGGTTCGCGCCGCCGTGGCAGTTCCAGATGATCAGGCCGGTGCCCGCGCCGTAGTTGGCGCCGGGGGCGTCCAGGCAGCGGTCCTGGGTCAGTTGGACGTGCAGCGACTTGCGGGGCGCGTCGTACCACCAGCCCTGGTTGCGGCCGCCGTGGCAGTCCCAGCCGAGGAGCCCGGTGCCGTTGGCGCTGGAGCCGCCGTTGGTGTCGACGCAGGTGCCGTTGGCCTCGTTCTTGAGCGGCTTGTACAGGTCGTCCCAGGCCCCGGCCTGCAGGACGGGGGTGCCGGTGCTCGCCGGGTCGGCGCAGGAGGCCTCGCGCAGGCCGGAGTCGTAGAGCTGGGTCAGACAGGACGCGAAGGCGCCGTGGCCGCGGTAGTTCGGGTGGAAGGACTGCCGGGCGGTGTTCTCGTCCCACGGGAAGTGGTCGCCCAGGTCCAGGTAGAGGCCGCGGGCCCAGGTGTCCTCCATGCAGACCTCGTGGCCGTTGAAGAGGCGCGAGTTGTCGAGGTAGTAGGCGCCGGAGGCGAGGGCGGCGGCACGCATGCCCTTCTCGAAGGTGGGCACCGCGTAGTTGCGGCCCCACGCGGCGTCCGAGTCGTAGCCCGCGCAGCCTCCGGGGAGCTTGCCGGGGAAGTTCGGGTTGTCGTAGAAGTCGGGGCCGATCGGGCTCGGGTAGCCCATCACGACCAGCTTGTAGTCGGTGTCGGCGTAACCGGCGTCCCGCATGACGGTCTTGAGGTCGGCGACCGTCGACTCGACCTTGGGCCGCAGGCCGTCCACCCGGGCCTGCCAGCCCGGCCCGTACTTGGGCTCGCAGGTGCCCTGGCTGAGCACCCAGCGGGTCACGCAGTCGGTCATGACGGGGCCGAACTGGAGGTCGTCGTTGGCCCCGGCGACCAGCAGCACCATCTTGATGCGGGTGTTGCGGGCCTTGATGGCGAGGTTGTCGCTCTGGACCAGCTCGTCGGCGTACTGCTTGCTGCCGCCGATCCGGATGTTGCCGGTGTAGCCGCCGGAACAGGCCACGTTGAAGGTGAGGTCGGCGGGGATGCCGGTGCGGTGGATGGCCGAGTCCGGCGAGCGGTGGCACTGGTTGGACGAGGTGTTGGTCGCGGGGTCGTAGTTGCCGACGCCCTCGCCCGAGATCTCGCTGTCGCCCAGCGAGATCAGCCCGGTCCTGCGGTCGGCCGGCGGACGGATCGCCGGGTCGCCGTAGATCTTGGTGGCTTCCGCGGCGCGGATCGCCTCCAGTTCGGGCGACAGGGCGCTCGCCGCGGCCGGGGCGGCGGTGGCCGCCTGGGCCATGGGGGTGATGGCGGTGACGCCGCCGAGGGCGGCCGCGATCGCCGCGACCGCGGCGAAGGTAGATCTGAGCCTGGGTGTGGTGCGGGCCATGGATGTCTCCCCGGTGTCAGTGTTACCCCCGGTATTTACTGGCCGGTAGGGGAGTTGGGAACACTTCGAACAAGACAATTGCTCAACTTTTTGAGGAGGCCACGAACATGACCGAAGAACAGCAGGCCGCAGGGTTCCGCGTGGAACACGATTCGATGGGCGAGGTGTTGGTCCCCGCCGATGCCAAGTGGCGGGCCCAGACCCAGCGCGCCGTGGAGAACTTCCCCATCTCGGGGCAGCGCCTGGAGCGGGCGCACATCGCCGCCCTCGCCCGGGTCAAGTCCGCGGCCGCGAAGGTCAACGCGGAGTTGGGCGTCCTGGACCGGGACGTCGCCGACGCCATCCGGTCGGCCGCCGCCGAGGTGGCCGAGGGGCGCTGGGACGCGCACTTCCCCGTGGACGTCTTCCAGACGGGGTCCGGCACCTCGTCCAACATGAACGCCAACGAGGTGATCGCGACCCTGGCCACCGAGCGGTCGGGGCGCGAGGTGCACCCCAACGACCACGTCAACGCCTCGCAGAGTTCCAACGACGTCTTCCCGTCCTCGATCCACATCGCCGCCACCGCCGCCGTCACCGGCGAGCTGGTCCCGGCCCTGGAGCACCTCGCGGCCGCGCTGGAGCGCAAGTCCGAGGAGTTCGCCGGGGTGGTCAAGGCGGGACGCACCCATTTGATGGACGCCACCCCGGTGACGCTGGGACAGGAGTTCGGCGGCTACGCGGCCCAGGTGCGCTACGGCGTCGAGCGGCTCCGGGCGGCGCTCCCCCGGCTCGCCGAACTGCCGCTGGGCGGCACCGCGGTCGGCACCGGGATCAACACCCCGCCCGGATTCTCCGCCGCGGTCATCGCCGAAGTGGCCGCCGAGACCGGGCTGCCGCTCACCGAGGCCCGCAACCACTTCGAGGCCCAGGGCGCGCGGGACGCGCTGGTGGAGACCTCGGGGATGCTCCGCACCATCGCGGTCTCGCTCACGAAGATCGCCAACGATCTGCGCTGGATGGCTTCGGGGCCACGCACCGGATTGGCCGAAATCAATCTCCCGGATCTCCAACCGGGCTCCTCGATCATGCCCGGAAAGGTCAATCCGGTCGTCGCCGAGGCCGTCCTGATGGTGGCCGCCCAGGTGACCGGAAACGACACCACGGTCGCCGTGGCCGGCGCGGCGGGCAACTTCGAGCTGAACGTGATGCTCCCGGTGATGGCCCGCAACCTCCTGGAGTCGATCCGGCTGCTGGGCAGCGCGAGCCGGCTGCTGGCCGACCGCACGGTGGACGGGATCACCGCCAACGCGGCCCGGGCCAGGGAGTACGCGGAGTCCTCGCCCTCCGTGGTGACCCCGCTGAACCGCTACATCGGCTATGAGGAAGCGGCCAAGGTCGCCAAAAAGGCGCTCGCGGAACGCAGGACGATCCGGGAGGTCGTGCTGGAGTCCGGCTACATCGAACGCGGCTCGCTCACCCTGGAGCAGCTCGACGAGGCCCTTGACGTGCTGCGGATGACCCACCCCTGACCCACCCACGGCCTCCTCGGGCGAGGGCCGGATTTCGGTCGAATGCCGTCCCCGAACCCCTCCGTGACCTGCACCGCAGCGGGCGCGGGGGGCCCAGCCCTAAGATCTGCGCATGACAGGTACCGGAGGCCGCGGGGGCGGCGGGGCGCGCGGTGACGCCCGAGGGGGCGCCCGCGGCGATGCGAGCGGCCGCCCGTACGGCGACGTGCGCCAGGGCGCGTACGAGGCCGCCACGGGCCCGCGTTGGGCCCCCGGGGAACACGTCCTGTGGCGCTACCGCGACCACGCCCCGGGCCCGGAGGGGCCGGTCCACATCTGCCGTCCGGTGACGGTCGTCCAGGACACGCCCGAGCTGCTGGCCGTGTGGATGGCCCCGGACACCGAGCTCGTCAAGCCGGTGCTGGCCGACGGGACCTCGGTGCACGACGAGCCGCTCGCCACCCGCTACACCGCCCCGCGCACCACCGCCCGCTCGCGGTGGTTCGGCGCCGGCGTGCTGAAGCTGGCCCGGCCCGGCGATCCGTGGTCGGTCTGGCTGTTCTGGGACCATGGCTGGCGTTTCCGGAGCTGGTACGTGAACCTTGAGGAGCCCAGGACCCGATGGTCCG
The DNA here is from genome assembly GCF_044759975.1 of Streptomyces sp. NPDC098789. NCBI lineage: Bacteria > Bacillati > Actinomycetota > Actinomycetes > Kitasatosporales > Streptomycetaceae > Streptomyces > Streptomyces sp. NPDC098789. The sequence goes on along the minus strand of NZ_JBIWAJ010000001.1, from coordinate 135,770 downwards.
GCGGCATCGACTCCGTGGACCACTTCCTCGACATCTCCGTCTACCCCGACCGCACCTGGACGTGGCGGGACGAGGACGAGTTCGCGCAGGCGCTGCGCTGCGGGTTGATCGACGAGGGGACGGCCGAGCGGGTGCGGGAAGCCGGGCGGGCGGCGGTGCGACTGATCGAGGAGTGGGGGGCTCCGTTCTCCGCCGGCTGGGAGAACTGGCGGCCCGATCCGGGCTGGAACGTTCCGGTACTGCCCGAGGACTGGGACCGCACCCCGGCGCATATGACCTCATGAGACCCTTGATGCGCCCCAGGGTGCCAAACGTAGGATCAGCCTCCGCAAGCGTGCAGACAGGGCTTCATGCGAGGGTGTACACCCGTAATTGACGTGTTGTGCGCGGCACTTGACCGGAGGTCAACGCAGACCGAGAGGTAACGAGAGGCGGGGGTCCCCCGACGAAGTCCGGGGGAGGTGCCGCGGGCGACGGTGCCCCCGCCGCTGAGCGGGTATACCGCGACTGACCGAGTTGAGTGCAGCGCACATCCAGCGCAAACGGACGGAATGCCACGCGTGACGGAGTACCCCACCTCTTACGAGGGCCCGCAGCCTGCCGCGGCCGCCGCGACACCGGCGCCGGGCGGCTCCGACCTGCCCGGGCCCCGCCCGGCACGGCGGGGTGCGGAAGCTTCCGGCGTGGGCGGCGGATCCGGTCCCCGCTCCGACGACCGGGGCGACATCCGCGGCCACGACAGCGGCCACGATCAGGGTCACGACCCGGGCCACGGCAAGACCCCGGCCCCGGCCGCCCAGGACACCCGGCCGGGCCCGCCCGACACCGGCTCCTCCGGTTCCAGTTCTTCCGGCTCCGACTCCGCTTCCGGCTCCGCTTCGGGTTCCGGTACTGATTGCGGTGGTGGTTCCGACACCGACCGGTCCGCCCCGATCCCGGCCGCCCGCCGCGGCGGGACCGCGCCCTCCCGGGACGCCGCCGCCGCCCACAACGCGGCCGCGGCGGGAGCGGCGCCGGAGCGCCCCGACGCCACCGGTCCGGCCGCCGCGCCGGAGACCGCTGCGGACACCTGGCCCGCGCCCGCCGCGGGCGGCCCGCCGGGCGCGTCCGCAATGGGTTCCGCTTCCGGCGTCGGCTGGGGTGTCGGGGGCGCCGCCGCAGGGGAGCCCGGCGGCATAGCCGGTGTCCCGGACCCGGGGGCCGCCCGCCGCGAGGGCGACCGGCTCCGCTTCGTCGGCGCCGCCACCCGCCGGATCGCCCGCGGCATCGACCTCGACGAGATCGTCCTCGGCCTGTGCCGGGCCACCGTGCCCACCTTCTCCGACGCGATCCTCGTCTACCTGCGCGATCCGCTGCCGGTCGGCGACGAGCGCCCCATCGGCCCGGTCGTCCTGAGGCTGCGCCGGACCGACCGGTTGCGGCCGATCGACGACCTCACCGACGCCCTGCGCGGCGGCGGCGACACCATCGGCGCCGGGCTGGACCTCTCCGCGGTCACCGGGGCCGGGGGCGAGCTGGACTTCAGCCAGCTGGCGCTCGTCGGCCCGCAGGGCGACCTGCCCGCGGCCGAGCTGTGCGAGATCCGCTCCGGCGGAGCCCTCGCCGAGGTGCTGCGCGGGGTGCGGCCCGTCTTCGGGTCCTCCGCCGCGGCGCGCGCCGCGCTGCCCGAGCTGCTGGGCGCGGACCACCCCGTACCGCGCGGCCAGCGGGCGATCCTGGCCCCGCTGCGGGGCCGGCGCCGGGTCATCGGCGCCGCCGTCTTCCTGCGCACCCCGGACCGGCCCGCCTTCGAGCAGAACGACCTGCTCGTCGCCGCGCAGCTGGCCACCCACACGGCGCTCGGCATCGACAAGGCCGTCCTGTACGGCCGCGAGGCCTACATCGCCGACGAGCTCCAGCGCACCATGCTCCCGGACAGCCTGCCGCAGCCCACCGGGGTCCGGCTCGCCAGCCGCTACCTCCCGGCCGCCGAGACGGCCCGGGTCGGCGGGGACTGGTACGACGCGATACCGCTGCCCGGCAGCCGGGTCGCCCTGGTCGTCGGCGACGTCATGGGCCACTCGATGACCTCCGCCGCGATCATGGGCCAGCTGCGGACCACCGCGCAGACCCTCGCCCAGCTGGACCTGCCGCCCGCCGAGGTGCTGCACCACCTGGACGAGCAGGCCCAGCGGCTCGGCTCGGACCGGATGGCGACCTGCCTGTACGCGGTCTACGACCCCGTCTCGCACCGGATCACCATCGCCAACGCCGGCCACCCGCCGCCCGTCCTGCTGCACCTGGGCGGCCGCGCCGAGGTGCTCCGGGTGCCGCCCGGCGCCCCCATCGGCGTCGGCGGCGTCGACTTCGAGGCCGTCGAGCTGGACGCGCCGGCCGGGGCCACCCTGCTGCTGTACACGGACGGGCTGGTCGAGTCCCGGCTGCGCGACGTGTGGACCGGCATCGAGCAGCTGCGCGAGCGCCTCGCCACGACGGCGCAGCTCACCGGCCTGGACCACCCGCCGCCGCTGGAAGCGCTCTGCGACGACGTACTGGACATGCTCGGGCCGGGCGACCGGGACGACGACATCGCGCTGCTCGCGGCCCGCTTCGACGGGATCGCCCCGAGCGACGTCGCGTACTGGTTCCTGGACCCGGAGGAGACCGCTCCGGGCCGCGCCCGGCGCTTCGCCCGCCGCGCCCTGACCCGTTGGGGCCTGGAGGAGCTGAGCGACTCCCTGGAGCTGCTGGTGAGCGAGGTGGTCACCAACGCCGTCCGCTACGCCGAGCGGCCCGTGACGCTGCGCCTGCTGCGTACGGACGTACTGCGCTGCGAGGTCGGGGACGACTCCCCGCAGCTGCCGCGCCAGCGCCGGGCCCGGGACACCGATGAGGGCGGCCGCGGGCTGTTCCTGGTCAACCGGATGGCGAAGCGCTGGGGCGCCACCCGGCTGAGCAGCGGGAAGGTCGTGTGGTTCGAGCTGGCGCTGCCGGGGGCGGCGCACGACCGGCAGTGACCGGGCGCGCGAACGCGCCCCGTAGAGGCGCCCCGTGGAGGCGAACGAACGAAGACCGCCGCCCGGCAGCATTCCTGCTGCCGGGCGGCGGTCTTCGTTCGTTCCTGCGGGCGCCTACGGGAAGGGCGGGAAGCCCTGGCTGCGGGTCGGTCCCGGTGAGGAGTGCCCCGGATCCGGCGAGGAGTGCCCCGGATCCGGCGACGAGTGGCCGGGGTCCGGGCTGGAGCTGCGCGAGCTGGAGCTGCTCGGGTTCGGGCTGCTCGACCCGGACGAGGAGCGGCTGGTGCTGGGCGACGGGGTGCGGCTGGTCGAGGCCGAGGTGGACGGGGTGGGGCTCGGGGGCGGGGTGCCCATGTCCGCGTCCGGGAGCTCGAACTTGCTGGTGTCGACGCCCGAGAGCGCGGCCAGCGTGTAGGCCTTCCAGATGGCGGCCGGGAAGCTGGAACCGCCCGCGCGGCCGAGACCGGCGGTCCCGGTCAGGGTGGTCTGCTTGCCGCCGCTGACCTCTTCACCGAACATCGCAACGACGGTGACCAGTTCGGGGGTGTAGCCGGTGAACCAGGCCGCGTAGTTGGACTCGGTCGTACCGGTCTTGCCCGCCGCCTGGTAGGCGTCGCTGAAGACCTTCTTGCCCGAGCCGTCGCTGACCACTCCGGTGAGCACCTTCGTGACGGTGTCGGCCGTCGCGGTGTCGATCACCTGGTCACCGATGGGGACCACCGGCTTGTAGGTGCGCGCGTGGTTCTGCGCGCTCTTGATGATCGACGGGGTGACCTTCTTGCCGTGGTGGTCGAAGGTCGCGTAGACGCCCGCCATCTCGACGGTGCTCGCGCTCATGGTGCCGAGCGCCATGGCGGGCTTGTCGGCGGGCCAGCCGTCGCGGTCCCGCATGCCGAGGGCGAGGCCCATCTCCTTGACCTTCTCCGGCTTCGCGTCGACGGTCATCTGCGCGTAGACGGAGTTGACCGAGGAGTTGGTCGCGCTCTGCACGGTGACGTCGTGGCCGATCTCCCAGTAGTTCTCCTGGTCCTGGTTCTGCGGGGAGAAGGGAGTGTCGCTGCCGACCACCGGGCGGCCGCTGGTGCCGTCGTAGAGGGTGCTCGGGTTGATCGGCTTGCCGGCCTGCGTCTTGGCGCCGTTCTGCAGGGCGGTGGCGAGGACGACCGGCTTGAAGGTCGAGCCGGGCTGGAAGTCGGTGCGCAGGGCGTTGCTGGACCACTTCTCGGCCTGGCCGGTGCCGCCGTACATGGCGACAATCGCACCGGTCTTCGGGTCGACGGAGGTGGCGCCCGCCTGGACGTTCTGGTCGACCGGGCGCTCCGCGGTGTTCTTGCGCTCCAGCTTGGATTCCAGCTCGTCGTTGACGGCCTTCTCCAGCGCGGCCTGCTTCTTCTTGTCGATGTTGAGCTTGATCGTCCAGCCGCCCGCGTCGATCGCAGCCTTGGGGACGCCCTGCCGGTTGAGCTCGGCGTCGGCGGCCTCCATCAGGTAGCCCTTCTGACCCTCGCGCCCGGGGGTGGGCTTGGGCTTGATGGGCTCCTGGAACTTCAGGGTCTTGCGCTTGGCCTCGTCCAGCTTGCCCATGCCGACCATGTTGCCGAGGGTCGCGTTGAAGCGGCCCATGACGAGGCGCTTGCCGTTGGGGCCCGCGGTCGCCCAGTCGTAGGAGCTGGGGGCCTGCAGGACGGCGGCGAGGTAGGCTCCCTGCTCCAGGGTGAGCTTCTGCGCGTCGACGTTGTAGTACGCCTGGGCGGCGGCCTGGATCCCATAAGCACCGCGACCGAAGTAGCTGGTGTTCATGTAACCCTCAAGGATCTGGTTCTTGTCCATGTCCTGGTCGGTCTTGAGGGCGATCACCATCTCCTTCAGCTTGCGCGTCGCGGTCTGGTCCTGGTTCAGGTAGTAGTTCTTGACGTACTGCTGCGTGATCGTCGAACCACCGGCCTTGCCCTTGCCGGTCACCGTGGAGATGAACCCGCGCACCAGACCCTTGAAGTCGATTCCCTGGTCCTGGTAGAAGTTCTTGTTCTCGATCGCGATGAACGTGGTGCGCACGTCCTCCGGGACCTTGTCGAAGGGCAGGATCTCGCGGTTGTACTTGCCCGTGCGGGTCATGAGGGAGCCGTCGGACCACTGGTAGACGTTGCTCTGGAGCGTCGCCTCTTCGTTGGGCTTGGGCGCGTCGACGTAGAAGTAGAGGCCGACGAGGGCCGCCATGCCGAGCAGGATCAGGCCGAAGAAGGTGCCGAGGATCTTCTTCCAGGTGAAGAACCTGCGTATGCCGGTCCGTTTGCCCGCGCCCGCACCGCTCTTGCCGCGGTCGCTCTTCGACGCGCGACCGCGCGACGCACGCCGCGTCCCGCGCTGCTGCTGCGCCCGTCGCGCTTCTGCTCGGCCCATCGCTCCCGCTCCGCTCAATTACCCCCGACGTCAGCTCAGAAAGCTAACACCGGAGGCTGTGACAAGGGCTGCACAATCCTGATCAATAACGGTCAATTCGGACGTGAGAATCAGCACCCACACCATAAGAACCGACGCCTAGGAGACCAGAAGAGTTGCGGTGCGCCAAAAAAGTGATATCACTTTGCTAGGGAGTCCGACCGGCTCCTCATGAATGAAACGGGGCGAACCATGACGAAGACCACTGAAATGCCGGCGCCACAGGTACGGGAGTTCACCGCGAAGAGCGTGGGCGGCGGGCTGGCCCTGCTGCTCGGACTGCTGGGGCTGCTGCTCGGATCGGGCCTGATCGCGACCGGCGCCGTCCTCACCGCCGTGGGCGCCAAGGCGGGCCTGATCGCCTTCGGCGTCGTCGTCATCCTCGGCTCGCTCTACGCGATGTGCGGACTCAACACGGTCGCGCCTGGCGAGGCCCGCGTGGTCCAGCTCTTCGGCCGCTACCGGGGCACGATCCGCACCGACGGCCTGCGCTGGGTCAACCCGCTGACCTCCCGCGACAAGATCTCCACCCGCGTGCGCAACCACGAGACGGCCGTCCTGAAGGTCAACGACGCCTACGGCAACCCGATCGAGCTGGCCGCGGTCGTCGTATGGAAGGTGGAGGACACCGCGCGGGCCCTCTTCGAGGTCGACGACTTCACCGAGTTCGTCGAGACCCAGACCGAGGCCGCCGTCCGCCACATCGCGATCGAGTACCCCTACGACGCCCACGACGAGGGCGGCCTCTCCCTGCGCGGCAACGCCGAGGAGATCACCGAGAAGCTCGCGGTCGAGCTGCACGCCCGGGTCGAGGCGGCCGGCGTCCACATCATCGAGTCCCGCTTCACGCACCTCGCCTACGCACCCGAGATCGCCTCGGCCATGCTCCAGCGCCAGCAGGCCGGCGCGGTCGTCGCGGCCCGTCGCCTGATCGTCGAGGGCGCCGTGGGTATGGTCGAGCTGGCCCTGACCCGCCTGCAGGAAGAGGACGTCGTGGACCTCGACCCGGACCGCAAGGCCGCCATGGTCTCCAACCTCATGGTGGTGCTCTGCGGGGACCGCGCGGCCCAGCCCGTCGTGAACACCGGAACCCTCTACCAGTGAGGGCGGGCGGCGAGCCGCCGGCCCCCGACGGGGCCGGCGAGGACGACCGACCCGCGACGGCCACCGGCCCGGCCCGGCGCGCGGCCCGCAAGCAGGTGCTGCTGCGGCTCGACCCGCAGGTGTACGACGCCCTCGCCCGCTGGGCCGGGGACGAGCTGCGCAGCGCCAACGCCCAGATCGAGTTCCTGCTCCGCCGCGCGCTCGCCGAGTCCGGCCGGCTCCCCTCCGCACCGGGCCCCATGCCCCGCCGCGGCCGCCCCCCGAAGGCGGCTCCCGAATAGGGAACCCGCGCGAACGCCCCCGCCCCACCGGGCCGGGGGCGTTCGCGCACCGCTCCCGGCCCCGCACACCTCGTATGCGGACGGCGTGCGCGCCGTGGGTAGAGTCGGGCCATGTCCATAGGTCACACACTGCTCGGCCTCCTGGAGGCCGGGCCGCGCGACGGCTACGACCTCAAGCGCGCCTTCGACGAGAAGTTCGGCCAGGGGCGGCCGCTCGCCTACGGTGAGGTCCACGCGACCATGACCCGGCTGCTGGAGAACGGCCTCGTCGAGGTCGACGGCGTCGAGAGCGGCGACGGTCCGGAGCGCAAGCGGTACACCATCACGGACGCCGGGATCACCGACGTCGAGGTCTGGCTGGGATCCCCGGAGAAGCCCGAGTCCTACCTCCAGTCGACCCTCTACGCCAAGGTCGTACTGGCCCTGCTCACCGGCCGCAGCGCCGAACAGCTCCTCGACACCCAGCGCGCCGAGCACCTGCGCACGATGCGCCTGCTGACCAACCGCAAGCGCAAGGGCGACCTCGCCGCCCAACTGATCTGCGACCACGCCCTCTTCCACCTGGAAGCCGACCTGCGCTGGCTGGAGCTGACCGCGGCCCGCCTGGACCAACTCAGCCACGAGGTGCGCCCGTGATCCCCGACGGTTCGCTGCTCGGCGCCGAAGGGCTGCACAAGTCCTACGGCTCCAACACCGCCCTGATCGGGGCCGAGTTCTCCATCCACCCCGGAGAGGTCGTCGCCGTCATGGGGCCCTCCGGCTCCGGCAAGTCGACGCTGCTGCACTGCCTGGCCGGGATCGTCGCGCCCGACGCGGGGACCATCACCTACGCCGGACGCGAGCTGTCCGCCATGAACGACGCCCAGCGCAGCGCCCTGCGCCGCAGCGAGTTCGGCTTCGTCTTCCAGTTCGGCCAGCTCGTCCCGGAGCTGACCTGCCTGGAGAACGTGGCCCTGCCGCTGCGCCTGAACGGTGTGAAGCGCAAGCAGGCCGAGGCCACCGCCCTGGCCTGGATGACCCGGCTGGAGGTGGAGGACATAGCCGCCCAGCGCCCCGGCGAGGCCAGCGGCGGCCAGGGCCAGCGCGTCGCGATCGCCCGCGCCCTGGTCACCAGCCCCCGGGTGGTCTTCGCCGACGAACCCACCGGCGCCCTGGACACGCTCAACGGCGAACTGGTCATGCAGCTGCTCACCGAAGCCGCGCGGGCCGCCAGCACCGCGGTCGTCCTGGTCACGCACGAGGCCCGGGTCGCCGCGTTCTCGGACCGCGAGGTGGTCGTGCGGGACGGTCGGACGCAGGACATGGAGCGCATCGTATGACCGCTGCGCAGGGCTGGATCCGCGACCTGCTCATGGGCGCCCGGTTCGCGCTGAACGGCGGCCGCCAGGGCTGGACCCGCACGCTGCTCACCGGGGTCGGCGTCGGGCTCGGCGTCGCCCTGCTGCTGGTCACGGCCGCGCTGCCGAGCGCACTGACCGCCCGTACCGACCGCGGTGACGTCCGCACGAACATGTCGCTGACCGGCCCCGAGCGCCCCCGCCCGGAGACCTTCCTGATCGCGCGGGCCTCCCAGGAGTACCACCGCAAGTCCATCGAGGGGTTCCGCATCCAGGCCGAGGGGCCGGACGCCCCGGCCCCGCCCGGCCTCTCCCGGTTCCCCCGCCCCGACGAGTTCGCCGTCTCCCCCGCCCTGGACGCGCTGCTGAAGTCCGCCGACGGGCAGCAGCTCCGCGAGCGCTTCGGGGCCAAGTCCTTCACCCTGATCGGCGATGCGGGCCTGATCGGCCCCGGCGAGCTGTTCTTCTACGCGGGCACCGACGACCTGCGCACCAACGGCGCCCGCTACGGGCAGGTCCAGCGCTACGACGCCTTCGGCGCCGACGACGAGGGCGACCCGCTCGACCCGGTCCTGGCCCTGATGGTCGTCCTGACCTTCGTCGCCCTGCTCATGCCGGTCACCGTCTTCATCGCCGCCGCCATCCGCTTCGGCGGCGAGCAGCGCGACCGCCGCCTCGCCGCGCTCCGCCTGGTCGGCGCCGACGTCCGGATGGTGCGCCGGATCGCCGCGGGCGAGGCGCTGGCCGGGTCCGTCTTCGGGCTGGGCCTCGGCGTCCTCTTCTTCCTCGTCTCACGGCAGTTGGTCGGCAGCCAGGCGCTGGGGCGGCGCAGCGTCTTCCCCGCCGATCTCGACCCGAGCCCCTGGCTGGTGGCGCTCGTCGCCGTCGCCGTACCGCTGCTCTCGGTCGCGGTCACCCTGTTCACCCTGCGCGGCGTGGGCATCGAACCGCTGGGCGTCGTACGGGCCGCGCCCCCCGCCAAGCGCCGGATCTGGTGGCGGCTGCTGCCGCCGCTCGGCGGGATCGCGCTCCTCGCGCCCCTGGCGAACCGGAACTCCGGCGACCCGGCGCGCTTCAACCAGGGCCAGGTGGGCACGGGCGTCGTCCTGCTGCTCGTGGGCATCACCGCCGTGCTGCCCTGGCTGGTCGAGCGGAGCGTGTCCCGGCTGTCCCGCGGCCCCGTCTCCTGGCAGCTCGCCGTACGCCGCCTCCAGGTCGCCAGCGGCACGGCGGCCCGGCTGGTCAACGGCGTCGCGGTCGCGGTCGCCGGGGCCATCGCGCTGCAGATCCTCTTCGCCGGCACCGAGTCCGTGTACACCTCTCTCATCGGCGTCGACCCCGCGCGGGCCCAGATGGCCGTGACCGCGGACCGCCAGCCCGGCTCCGACCTGCGGATCGAGGACATCGCCGCGAAGGTCGCGCGGGCCGAAGGCGTCACCAAGGCCGTCGCCCTGACCAGGATCAGCGCCGCCACCAAGCTGCCGGCCGACGCGTCGAGCGTCCAGATCACCGTGGGCACCTGTGAGGCGCTGCGCGAGGTCGCGGTGATCCAGACCTGCGCCGAGGGCGACTCCTTCGCCCTGACGGGGAGCCCGAACCCGGACGGATCGTCGTCCGGGATCGCGCCCGCGGCCGGCACCAAGCTCTTCGCGGGCGGCGTGTCGGGAGACCCGGACGACGGCAAGCCGGTCGAGTGGACGGTCCCCCAGGCCGTCCGGCAGGTCGCGAGCCGCCCCGACCCGGACGGGGGCCTGAACACCGGCCTGCTGACCACCCCGTCCGCCGCCCCGCGGGTGGCCGACGCGCAGGTCTTCGCGAGCGTGTACGTCATGCTCGACCCGACGGTGGCGGACGCGGTGGAGAACGTCCGCACGGCCACCTACCGGGCGGACCCGCTCGCCCGGGCGTACCAGCTCCAGTACGCCAAGACCAACGGCCAGTACGACGCCATCCGGGCCGGCCTGTACATCGGATCCGTGCTGGTGCTGGTGCTGATCGGGCTGAGCCTGCTGGTGGCGCAGCTGGAGCAACTGCGCGAACGGGCGCGGCTGCTGTCCTCGCTGGTGGCCTTCGGCACCCCGCGCGGCACGCTGTGCCTGTCGGTGCTGTGGCAGACCGCGCTGCCGATCGCGCTGGCCCTGGTCCTCGCCAGCGCCGTGGGCCTGGCCCTGGGCTCGGTCCTGTTGCGGATGACGGGGCTGCCGGTGCTGATCGAGTGGAACGTGGTCCTGGCGATGGTCGGGGCCGGCGGCGCCCTGGTCCTCCTGGTGACGCTGCTCAGCCTGCCGCCGCTGCTGCGGATGATGCGACCGGACGGCCTGCGGACCGAGTGAGCGGCGCGGCCCCGCGCCCGCGCCCACACCCTCGCTGACGTCCGCACCCGCGCCCGGCGGCCGGCCCGCGGCCTACTCGGCGGTCCAGACCGGGAGCGGGCGCACCGCGTGCCGCAGCGACTGCGCGACGGCCCGGAACTCCTGCGCCCGGGCCGTGCCCGTCCGCATCGCCAGCGCGATCCGGCGCGAGGGCGCGGGTTCGGCGAAGTAGCCGGTGGCGAGGTACTCGTTGCGGGTGGTCTCCAGCCGCAGCGCGGTGCGCGGCAGCAGGGTGACGCCCAGGCCGCCCGCGACAAGTTGGACGAGGGTGGAGAGCCCGGCGGCGGTCGTGGTGACGTCCGCGCCCTCGCCGCGCCCGGCCTCGCGGCAGATGTCCAGGGCCTGGTCCCGCAGGCAGTGCCCCTCGTCGAGCAGCAGCAGTTGGAGCCCGCGCAGCGCCTCGCGCGGGATGTCCCGGCGCCCCGCGAGCGGGTGCTCGCGCGGGACCAGCAGCACGAAGTCCTCGTCGAAGACCGGGACTTCGGTGACCCCTGGCACCCCGAGCGGCACCGCGAGCAGCAGCAGGTCGAGGCGCCCGCCGGTGAGCCCCTCCAGCAGCGAGGAGGTCTGCTCCTCGTGCACCTGGAGGTCCATCAGCGGGTAGCGCCGCTGGAAGAGCCCGAGGACGGTCGGCAGCAGGTAGGGGGCGACGGTGGGGATCACCCCGAGCCGCAGCACTCCGGTGAAGGGGGCCCGTACCGCCTCGGCCTCCTCCATCAGCGCGGCCATGGACTCCAGGACCACCTTCGCGCGGGCGGCGATCCGCTCGCCCGCCGGGGAGAGCAGCACCTTGCGGGTGGTGCGCTCCAGGAGCTGTACGCCGACGGCCTCCTCCAGCGCGGAGACGGCGCCGGACAGGGCGGGCTGGCTCATTCCGATGGCGGCGGCCGCGTCCCGGAAGTGCAGGTGCTCCGCGACGACCGCGAAGGCGCGCAGCTGGGCCAGCGTGGGCTGTTTCGAGCCACCCTTCGAGCCGGACTTCGCGCCGCTCTTGGCAGGGGCCGACACGGCGCCCTTCATTCCACTCTTACTGGTAGCCACTGATAGGTACCTCCGATCACCCACCACAAGAGTAGCTATTTCTGTAATCAATCCAGGTGTGCCAGCATGTGAGATCCGTCCAACCCCCTCGGAAAGCCCCCAAAAAGGCCACTTTCCTGTCCGCTTGGAGTGCGCGTGCTCACTGTCGGTGACAAGTTCCCCTCGTACGATCTGACCGCTTGTGTCTCCCTGGAGGCCGGTAGCGAGTTCGCCCAGATCGACCACAAGGCCTACGAGGGCAAGTGGCGCGTGGTGTTCTTCTGGCCGAAGGACTTCACCTTCGTCTGCCCGACCGAGATCGCCGCCTTCGGCAAGCTGAACGACGAGTTCCTCGACCGCGACGCCCAGCTCCTCGGCGTCTCCGGCGACTCCGAGTTCGTCCACCACGCCTGGCGCAAGGACCACGCCGACCTGCGTGACCTGCCCTTCCCGATGCTGGCCGACTCCAAGCACGAGCTGATGCGCGACTGCGGCGTCCAGGGCGAGGACGGCTTCGCCCAGCGCGCCGTCTTCATCGTCGACCCGAACAACGAGATCCAGTTCACGATGGTGACCGCCGGTTCCGTGGGCCGTAACCCCAAGGAGGTCCTGCGGGTCCTCGACGCCCTGCAGACCGACGAGCTGTGCCCCTGCAACTGGAACAAGGGCGAGGGCACCCTCGACGCCGGCGCGCTGCTGGCCGGTGAGTGACCCGTGTCCCTCGACACGCTGAAGTCGGCCGTCCCCGACTTCGCCAAGGACCTGAAGCTGAACCTCGGTTCGGTCATCGGCAACCAGGACAAGCTCTCGCAGCAGCAGCTGTGGGGCACCGTCCTGGCCTGCGCGATCGCCGCCCGCTCCCCGCGCGTCCTGCGTGAGCTGGAGCCGGAGGCCAAGGCGAACCTGTCGGCGGAGGCCTACACCGCGGCCAAGTCCGCCGCCGCGATCATGGCGATGAACAACGTCTTCTACCGCACCCGCCACCTGCTCTCCGACCCGGAGTACGGCACGCTGCGCGCGGGCCTGCGGATGAACGTCATCGGCAACCCGGGCGTCGAGAAGGTCGACTTCGAGCTGTGGTCGCTCGCGGTCTCCGCGGTCAACGGCTGCGGCCAGTGCCTGGACTCGCACGAGCAGGTCCTGCGCAAGGCCGGCGTCGACCGCGAGACGGTGCAGGAGGCCTTCAAGGTCGCCTCGGTGATCCAGGCCGTCGCGGTCACCCTCGACGCGGAGGCCGCGCTCGCCGAGGCCACCGCCACCGTGTAACACCCCACGGATCCGCGCCACCGCGCGTGCACCGCACAGGGCCCCGCCGCCGTCACCACGGCCGCGGGGCCCTGTGTGCGTCCGGCTGCTCGTGCGTGGGGCTACTTCTTCAGGGCCGCCATCAGGTCGCGCATGTCGGAGATCATGGCCGCCTCGATCGGGGCGTAGTCGACGGTGTCGCTCGCCCCGGGGTCCCGCACCTTGACGCTGACGGACACGAGCGACAGCGAGAACACCGCGCCGCCGTCCAGCACCTTCAGCTCGGGCCCCTCGCCGTCGCTCGTCCGGGCCATCACGGCCCGTTCGCCGAGGTCCGGCACGGAGATCCGGTCCCCCGGGTTCCTGAGCGTCATCCACGGGCTCTCGACGTCGAACTCCGGCTCCGGGTCGGTCTTCTTGTGCAGTTGCACGGACGCCCACAGGTTGTAGTTGACGACCCGGTCCGTGTCGGCCGGGCTGCCCATCATGCACATCGCCCAGCCCATCGCCGGATGCTCGGAGGTCTGGCTGGTCGGACTGCCCGAGCGCAGGTCCCCGATGGCGGCGGTGAGCGCCTTGGCCTTCAGCACGTCGCACAGCTTCTCCGGCAGCGCGTAGGCCATCGGCGGCGCGTCCAGCCGGTCCCCGAGCGCGTAGAGGGAGCCCGCCCAGAGCGCGGAGGCCACGACCGCCCCGCCCAGGGCCCACGCCCACCGGCCACCCCGCGAGGTGCCCCGGCCGGCGCTGCCGGGGCCCTCGGCGAGGTCCTGCGCGGGCGACCCCGGTGGCCCGTCGGCCGACCCGGTCGCCTCGGGCGTCGTCCAGCCTGCGTCGGCCTCGGGCTCGGATATCACTGCGCTACTCCCCCTGTTCGACCGCCGTCCGGTCCACGGCCGTCGCCCCGTGCGGGCCCGGTCCGAACTGCGCGTCCTGTTCCCTGGAATACACCCGCAGGTAGCCGACGACCGTGTTGGTGACGGCCACGAGCGGTACGGCGACCACGGCGCCCCCGATACCGGCGATCATGCCACCGGCGGCCACCGAGAGCACCACCGCGAGCGGGTGCACCCGTACCGCCCGGCCCAGGATGAAGGGCTGGAGCACGTGCCCCTCGATCTGCTGCACCGCCAGGACGACGGCCAGCACCATCAGGCCCGTGAACGGACCCTGGGTCACCAGCGCCACGACCACCGCGAGGGCTCCCGAGATGACCGCGCCGACCAGCGGGATGAAGGCGAACAGGAAGATGAAGACGGCCAGCGGCACCGCCATCGTCACGTCGAGGAACCAGAGGCCCAGGCCGATGAAGATGGCGTCGATGAGGGCCACGATGACCGTGCCCCGCACGTAGGCGGTCAGGGTGCGCCAGGCGCGCGGGCCGGCGCCCGCGACCCCGGCGCGCGCGGCGGTGGGCACCAGGCCGAGCACCCACTCCCAGATCTTCTTGCCGTCGTACAGCAGGAAGAGGGTGGAGAACATGGCGAGCAGGATGCCCGTGAGCACCTCGACCATCACCGTGACGCCCTGGAGCCCGGCGGAGGTGATCTCCTGGGTGTTGGTGCCGATGGTGTCGCTGAGGTTCTTGGCGATGTCGTTGATCTGTTGCTCGGTCACGTGGAACGGGCTGTTGAGGGCCCACCGCTTGAGCTCCTCGATGCCGTCGCGGACCCGCGCGGAGAGTTGGTCGAGGTTCTCCATGACCTGCCACACCACGAACCAGCCGACGAGCCCGATGACCACGAAGCCGAGGATGGCGGTGACGGCGGTGGCGAGCCCGCGGGGCAGGCCCAGCCTGCGCAGCCGGACCACGAAGGGCTGGAGCAGCGCGGTGACGAGCAGGGCGGCGGCGAAGGCCAGCACCACGAGCCTGACTTCGCTGATCACCTTCATCACGACCCAGAGCATCCCGGCGACCAGCAGCAGCCGCCAGCTGACCTCCGCGGCCACCCGCATCCCCCAGGGCACCACGGCCACCGGGTCGGGCCGCAGGCGCGCCGCCGCCGGATCGGGTGCGCCGGGGTCCGCGGTCGCCTCGGCGCCGGCCCCCCGGGTGGCCGCGCGCGCCGGAGCGGCCGCGGCGAGGGCCGGTTCCGCGTTCTCCGCCTCCACCTCGGCCCGGCGTTCGTCCAGCTTCGCCTCGACCTGGCTCAGCCCTCTTCCGAGTCTGCCCAGCCAGGCTGCCCACTTCGACATGTCGTCCCCTTCCCCCCGTCCGTCCGAACGCGACCCCGACGACGGTACACGCGAGGAGCCCCGCACCGTAGGACGGTGCGGGGCTCCTCGGGGTTGAGCGAGGGGGTGCGGCCTAGTACCAGTCGTTGGCCTGGTGGAAGGACCAGGCAGCACACGGGCTGTTGTACCGCTCGTTCATGTAGTTCAGGCCCCACTGGATCTGCGTGGCCGGGTTGGTGCGCCAGTCGGAGCCGGCCGAGCTCATCTTCGAGCCGGGCAGGGCCTGGACCAGACCGTAGGCGCCCGAGCTGGAGTTGACGGCCTGGTAGTTCCAGGTGGACTCGGCATCGACGATGTTCGAGAAGCACTGGAACTGCGACGCCGGGACGATCTGGCGCGCGATCGACTTGAGCTCGGCGATCGTGTAGGAGCTCTTCGGGGTGAAGGAGGAGGCGTCACGGCCGGCCGAACGGCTGGCCACCTCTTCCTTGTCCTCGCGCTCCTTCTTCGCCTTCGCCTCGGCGTCCGACTTCTCCTTGGCCACGGCCTCGGACTTCTTGTCCTTGGCGTCCTTGGCGGCCTGGACGCGCGCGGCTTCCTCGGTGGAGCGCTTGGCGTCGGTGTCGGCGGCGTGCGAGAGGGCGTCGGCCTGCTGCGTCAGCGAGGCGTTCTGCACGCGGGCCTGCTCACCCGCGGGAATGTCTGCGAGGAGAGTCGCTCCCGACGCGGTCGTCTCGAGGTTGTTCGAGTTCTGGGGGTCGCCTGTGGCAACACCCACGACGGCGCCGACGGTGGTGACCGCGGTGGCGGATGCCACGGCGAATCCCCTGACCGAGATGCGGCTCACACGGTGTCCTTCCAGCAGCGTCCGGGCGGTGACCTCGGGGACGCAGGAGTGCCCCTGACGCTGGCCTCCATGGTCTGTGGTCACGGGAGGCGCGGGCCCGTGGGCAACTCCCTCGTCGGGAGTGCCACATGGTGCTTGCGGGCGGCATACGGCGGTCGTCTGTGGAGTTGTTGCTGAGCTGTGCAGCCACGAGGGATACACGTGTGCCGTATGCGGGGCCTTACGGAGACCAGACTCTGCCGGACCTCGACGCCGCGAGGCAATTCTCCGTTGCGTGGGAAAGGTCACACCTGCTGGGACGCCGTTGTTTTCGACGAAGCCCTGTGCAGCGGTGCGCCGCCCGGCTAGGGTCTTTCACCTTTGCCGGACGGCGCCAACTTCCGTACCGCTATGGGTCCTTTCAGAGGGTTTCGAGCATCTCCGTCACGAGGGCGGCGATGGGCGAACGCTCGGAGCGGGAGAGCGTGATGTGGGCGAAGAGCGGATGGCCCTTCAACTTCTCCACCACGGCCACCACTCCGTCGTACCGGCCGACCCGCAGGTTGTCCCGCTGGGCGACGTCATGGGTCAGCACGACCCGACTGTTCGCCCCGATTCGGGACAACACGGTCAGCAGGACGTTGCGTTCCAGCGACTGGGCCTCGTCCACGATCACGAAGGCGTCGTGCAGCGAACGTCCCCGGATGTGCGTGAGCGGCAGCACCTCCAGCATCCCGCGACCCAGCACCTCCTCGATGACGGCCCGTCCGGCGACCGCCGAGAGGGTGTCGAACACCGCCTGGGCCCAGGGGCTCATCTTCTCGGCCGCGTCACCGGGGAGGTAGCCGAGGTCCTGGCCGCCCACCGCGTACAGCGGCCGGAAGACCATCACCTTCTGGTGCTGCTGGCGCTCCAGCACCGCCTCCAGGCCCGCGCAGAGCGCGAGCGCGGACTTGCCGGTACCGGCCCGGCCGCCCATCGAGATGATCCCGATCTCCGGGTCGAGCAGCAGGTCCAGCGCGATGCGCTGCTCGGCGCTGCGGCCGTGCAGCCCGAAGGCTTCGCGGTCGCCCTTCACGAGCCGCACGTTGCCGTCGGCGGTGACCCGGCCCAGCGCCTTGCCGCGCTCGGACTGGATGACCAACCCGGTGTGCACGGGCAGTTCCGCCGCCTCGGGGACGTACAGCCGGTCCTCGGAGTAGAGGAGGTCCACCTGCTCGCCGGAGAGGGCGATCTCGCTCATGCCGGTCCACCCGGCATCGGTGATGGCGAGTTCCGCCCGGTACTCCTCGGCGATCAACCCCACGGAGGAGGCCTTGATGCGCAGCGGGAGATCCTTCGACACGACCGTGACGTCGTACCCCTCGGCCTGGAGGTTGCGGGCGACCGCGAGGATCCGCGAATCGTTGTCCCCCAACCTGAAGCCCGCGGGCAGGATGCCCGGATCGGAGTGGTTGAGCTCGACACGCAGGGTGCCGCCGAGATCGCCCAGCGGGATGGGGGCGTCGAGGCGACCGTAGCGAACCCGGAAGTCGTCGAGCAGGCGCAGCGCCTGCCGGGCGAAGTAGCCGAGTTCGGGATGGTGCCGCTTGGCCTCCAACTCGGTGATCACCACGATCGGGAGCACGACCTCGTGCTCGTCGAAGCGGGAGATCGCGTTGGGGTCTGCCAGCAGGACGCTGGTGTCGAGGACGTAGGTCCGCCTGTCGGGCAGGCGGCGCTTTGTACTGGTCACCACGGAAGGACGTACCCCCTCGGAAGAGGTCGGGCCATGAAGACCGGACCGGTCATCGGCCCCCGTGCCAGGGCCGAGCACCGGCCCTCCAATCCGTCCGTGCGAACCGCACGCGCGTCCTGGTGCAAAGGGCCTCCCGGGCGGACGGCCCTGTGCCGCCCGCTGAGACTCGACACCCGTGGATCGGGCGTCGACCTGCATGGGGTATGCCCTCGAACACCCACTGCCATGCCACGGCATATGACGGACGCTCGGTGAATCCCTGGTGAAGGCCGCGGGTGGAGCGTGGAGGGGCGGGGCGGGAACGCGCAACGGGCCCCGGACGGAGTCCGGGGCCCGTTGTCACGGCGGGGCGGGGAGCGGTCGGGATCAGGTCCCGTAACGCCGGTGACGTGCCGCGTAGTCGCGCAGCGCCCGCAGGAAGTCCACCTTGCGGAAGGCCGGCCAGAACACTTCGCAGAAGTAGTACTCGGAGTGGGCGCTCTGCCAGAGCATGAAGCCGGAGAGCCGCTGTTCACCGCTGGTGCGGATCACGAGGTCCGGGTCGGGCTGGCCCCGGGTGTAGAGGTGCTCGGCGATGTGGTCGATGTCGAGGATCTCGGCCAGCTCCTCGAAGGAGGTGCCCTTCGAGGCGTGCTCCAGGAGCAGCGAGCGCACCGCGTCCGCGATCTCCTGGCGGCCGCCGTAGCCGACCGCGACGTTGACCAGTATTCCGCCGCGGTCGAGGGTGGCCTGCTCGGCCTCCTTGAGCACGGACTGCGTGCGGGAGGGCAGCAGGTCCATGTTCCCGACGTGGTGGACGCGCCAGCGGCCGTCCGCGGCGAGGCCCCGCACGGTGTTCTCGATGATCGTCAGCAGCGGGCCGAGCTCGTTCTCGGGTCGGTCGAGGTTGTCCGTGGAGAGCATCCACAGGGTCACGACCTCGACGTCCGACTCGTCGCACCAGCCGAGCAGCTCGGAGATCTTCTCGGCCCCGGCCTGGTGGCCCTGTTCCGTGGTGCCCCCGGAGGCCTTGGCCCAGCGCCGGTTGCCGTCCAGGATGACGCCGATGTGCTTGGGCGCCGCGTCATGGTCGATGCGGCCTTCCACCCGGCGTGCGTAGAGCCTGTACACCAGGTCGCGCAGATTCACGATCTTCCAGCCCCTCCGTGCAATGCCCCCGTGCGAATTGCGGTCCCCCCTCAAGGCCGCAACATTACTGCGCTTGCGGGGGCCTCACCCAACTCGGTCTGTCACAGGTCCGTGATAGGCAGGACAACGTGACTGATACCAATCCCTATCGGGCAGAGCCTTCGCGCTACGACTCCATGAACTACCGACGCTCGGGCCGCAGCGGCCTGAAGCTCCCCGAGATCTCGCTGGGCCTCTGGCACAACTTCGGGGACGACGCGTCCCTGGGGAACCAGCGCGCGATCCTGCGGCGGGCCTTCGACCTCGGCGTGACCCACTTCGACCTGGCCAACAACTACGGCCCGCCCCCCGGCTCCGCCGAGCTGAACTTCGGCAAGATCTTCGCCCAGGACTTCGCGTCCCACCGCGAGGAGCTGGTCCTCTCCACCAAGGCCGGCTACCTGATGCACGCCGGCCCCTACGGGGAGTGGGGCAGCCGCAAGTACCTGCTCGGCTCCCTCGACGCGTCCCTGAAGCGGATGGGCGTGGACTACGTCGACATCTTCTACTCGCACCGCTTCGACCCGCACACCCCGCTGGAGGAGACCATGGGCGCCCTCGCGTCCGCGGTCCAGCAGGGCAAGGCGCTGTACGTCGGCGTCTCCTCCTACACGGCCGCACAGACGGCCGAGGCGGTGCGGATCCTGCGCGAGCTCGGCGTGCGACCGCTGATCCACCAGCCCTCGTACTCCATGATCAACCGCTGGACGGAGGAGGACGGGCTGCTGGACACGCTGGAGGAGGCCGGCATGGGCTGCATCTCCTTCGCGCCGCTGGCCCAGGGCCTGCTGACCGGCAAGTACCTCAAGGGCATCCCGGAGGGCTCGCGGGCCACGCAGGGCAAGTCCCTGAACCCGGACCTGCTCTCGCAGGACGTGGTCCGGCGGCTGAACGGCCTGAACGACATCGCGGCCCGGCGCGGGCAGTCGCTGTCGCAGCTGGCGCTGAACTGGGTGCTGCGCGACGAGCGGATGACCTCGGCGCTGATCGGGGCGTCCAGCGTGAAGCAGCTCGACGAGAACGTGGCCGCGCTGACGGCGGCGCCGCTCTCGGCGGAGGAGCTGAAGGAGATCGATTCCTTCGCGGTCTCGACTCCGGGGACCAACATCTGGGCCCAGCGGGGATGACCTGCGCGTTCCCCGCGCCCTCGGGTCCGGGGGACCGGAGACAAAAAACGGGCCGGTCCGTGGGGGGGATACGGACCGGCCCGAGGGGGGGGTTCCACCATAACCCTTCGTAAAGCCTGCTGCGTGCATTGCCGCGCCAGGATTACGCTCCGAAACCACCGAGGAGCATTCCGGTGAGTGCCCCGGCGGCCATGAAGGGTCCGAAGGGGAAGGGGTCCCTACCCCGCGCCCGGCCCCGCAGCACAAGGCCGAGGCCGTACAGGGCGCCGTAGAGCAGGCCCAGGAAGGCGCCCGTGGCCCATACCCCCCACCCGTACCACCCAAGAGCGACCCCGAGCGGGAGCGCGAGCTTGACGTCCCCGAAGCCGAGTCCGGCCGGGTTGACCACGAAGAGCACGAGGTACGCCGCCCCCAGTGCGCCGCCGCCCAGCAGCGCGAGCGGCCAGGACCCGGCGGTCCCGGGCAGCAGGGCCGCCACCCCGAGCAGAGCGGCCACCGCGGCCGCCAGCGGCAGGGTCAGCACGTCGGGCAGCCGGTGCACGGCCAGGTCCACCAGGGCGAGCAGGACCGGTACGGGCGCCAGCGCGACGAAGACCCCGGTTTCCGGCCGGGCCCCGGCCACCGCCGCCAGCGCCGCGCAGACCAGCGCGGCGAGTACGGCCGTACGGGGGGCGCTCGGCCCGTACGGACGGCCCGAGCACCGCGCGGGCCCCAGCCAGCCGCGCACCCCGCGGCCCAGCGGGTGCCCCCGGGGGCAGCTCTCCCGCCACGGCTGGTCCGGCTCGACCCCGAGCCGGTAGGCGGCCAGCGGCAGGAGCAGCCCGGCGGCCGCGCCGTAGCCGGCGGCAAGGATGATCACGACCACGCCCATCCCGCCGACCGTAGGCGCCCGCGCCCCCGGGGGCATGGGCCCGGGGACCCATGGCCCGGCCGCACGCCCCGGCGGAGACTGGTCCCGGCCGGGACCCCGCCGGGGCGTGCGGCCGGGAGACGAGGGGTGCGGATGGCACGGCGTTGGCGGGACGGACCGGGCGCGCTCGACCTCCCGGAGGGCGGCGCGGTCGCCCTGGAGATCGCGGCCTCGTACCGCGCGCGGACCCGGGGCCTGCTCGGGCGGGACGGGATCGGGGGCGCGCTGCTGCTGACCCCGGCCGCCAGCGTGCACACCTTCGGGATGCGCTTCGCGATCGACGTGGCCTACCTGGACCGGCGGCTGCGGGTCCTGGCGGTGCGCACGATGGTCCCGGGCCGGCTCGGGCTGCCGCGACCGCGCGCGCGGCACGTGCTGGAGGCGTCGGCGGGGGCGATGGCGGGCTGGGGGCTGCGGCGGGGCGTGAGCGTGCGGGTGCGCACGGAGGGCGGGGCGGAGGGCGGGGCGGAGGGCGGGGCGGGAGGCGGGGCGGAGGCCGGGTCCGCCCCCGGCTGAGCACGGCACTGGGACCGGCCGGCGGCACGGGGTAAGTTGGGACGGTTGGGCATCGGGCGGGGTGCAGGGATCGTCGGGGAGCGGACGTGGCGGAGAACGCGCGGGTCAAGGCGTTGGAACAGATCATGTCCGCGACGCACGGGGCCGACGAGGACATCGACTGGCCGGCCGCCGAGGCGGTCTGGGGCACCCGGTTCCCCGCCGACTACGTCGCCTTCATGGGGCGCTTCGGCGCGGGCACGATCAACGGCGAGGCGGGGATCCTGCTGCCGCTGCCCAAACCGGGACCGCAGTGGGACCCGGCCGAGATGGCCGAGGAGACCGCCAACGCCCGCGCCCTGTGGGCGGCGGAGGGCGGCCGGGCCGCCTTCGACGTCGATCCGGAGTCGATCCTGGCCTGGGGCGTGGTCGGCGGCGCCGACATCCTGTGCTGGCTGACCACCGATCCCGACCCGGACCGCTGGCCGGTGCTGGTCTGCGGGCGGCACACCGCCGACGTCTTCGCGGTGTACCCGTACGGCATGGCGGAGTTCCTGCTGCGGATGTGCTCGGACGAGTTCGACATGAGCCCCGTCGGCATCACCTTCTGGGACGGCGAGCAGCTCGGCTTCGTGCACTGGCGCAAGGCCCAGCGCCGCTGGCAGGAGGGCCGCAACCCCGAGACGGGCGAGCCGGACCCGTACGCGGGCGAGTTCGCCGACTGACGGCCGCTTCGCGCCACCCGCGGTCGCGGCGCGAAGCCCCTCCTACCGAAAGCCCGTTTCCCGACCGGAAACGGGCTTTTCGGCATGTCTACGCGCGTCCGAATTGTTGATCACATATCGGAAAACACCAGTCCGAAATCCATTGCTTGGAGCATTGCCCACAAGTAGTGCCCCAATGGAATCAATCACCCTTCAGCAGGAGAGAATTCCGGCCAACGGGCCGTGCGGGGACACCCCGACCCGGAGCAACCCATAAGTAACGTCGGGCTACAAAAGAAACTCGGGGAATTCTCTCGTGCGACGAAGAACATTCGGCGCGGCCGCGGGCGCGGCCGTGCTCGGTCTCCTGCTCCCGCTGACGGGCTGTGGTTCCACCGCAGGTGGCAGCGGGGACGCCGTGACGCTGCGGCTGGTCGCCGCCGAATACGGAGACGGTCCGAGCACCAGCTCGAAGGCCTTCTGGGACAAGATGTCGGACTCTTTCACCGCCTCCCATCCGGGCATCGAGGTCGAGGTCACCCTGCTGCCGTGGGCGGACATCGACCGCGAGGTCAGCAAAATGGTGAAGGCCGGCAAAGCGCCCGACATGGCCCTCATGGGCGGGTACTCCGACTTCGCGGCCCAGGGCAAGCTCTACTCGGCCGAGGAACTGCTGTCGGTCACCGCCGAGGCGAACTTCCTGGCGCCGCTGGCCGAGGCGGGCTCGGTCGGCAACACCCTCTACGGCCTGCCCTTCGTCGCGAGCAGCCGGCTGCTCTTCTACAACCAGACCCTCTTCGCCAAGGCCGGCGTGAACGCCCCGCGGACCTGGTCGGAGCTCAAGAGCGCGGCCAAGGCGCTCAAGGACAAGGGCGTGAAGTACCCGTACGCCCTGCCGCTGGGCCCCGAAGAGGCCCACGCGGAAGCGATGATCTGGGAGCTGAGCAACGGCGGCGGCTACGCCGACAGCAGCGGCAACTACAGCCTGGCCTCCGACGCGAACGTCGAGACCTTCCGCTGGATCAAGGACAACCTGGTCGTCCCGGGCCTGCTCGGTCCGGTGCCGCCCGCCCAGCTCAACCGCCAGGACGCCTTCGCCGCCTTCCTGCGCGGCGAGGTCGGCATGCTCAACGGCTACCCCTCGCTGCTCCACGAGGCGAAGGCCAAGGGCATCGGCGTCGGCACGGTGACCATGCCGGTCAACGACGCCCTGGGCAGTGGCGAGACCCCGCCGGCCGTCGGCGTCGCCGACTGGATGATGGCCTTCAAGCAGAACGGCCACCGCGAGCAGATCGGCCGGTTCCTGGACTTCGTCTACCAGGACAAGAACCTGAGCGACTTCGCCGGCCGCTACCACCTGCTGCCCTCCACCATCTCGGCGTCGCGCACCCCGGCGGGCGGCGGCCTCGACAAGGGCGACGAGCAGTTTCTGACCGCCCTGCGCGGTGCTCAGCTCTACCCGGTCAACGACCCGTCCTGGGTGACCGTCAGCGACACCATCAAGCGCAACATCGGCCGCGCCGTGGACCCCGCCGGCGACCCGAAGGGCGTCCTGGAGGGCATCGCGCAGAAGGCCCGCGAAGCGTCCAAGCAGCACTGAATCCTGCGCGTCATCCTGCGCGTCCCGCCTGTTCGACCCTGACATCAGGGACCTTCGACCCGCCTCCACCACCCCCCGCGTGCGCCAGGATGGCTGTCACGGCACTCGATCCGAGGCCGCAGCCCGGTCGCCCGCACCGCGCCCACAAGGCGCGCGGGGCGACGGGCCACTCGGAACGCGACCGTCAGTGCCGGCCGTTGTCGCCGGCGAAGGCGGTGCGGTACTGCTCGCAGCTGGAGTTCCAGCGCAGGCTGCCGTTCACGGTGCCGTAGCCGGTGCGGGTGGCCGACCACTCGACCGTGTACTCCCCCGTGTCGCAGGCGATCCGCTTGTCCCCGCCGACCGTGGCGCGGCCGGTGGCCGGGCGGTCCTTGGAGTCGCTGCTGACCTTCGCCGCCTCGACCCCGTCGGCCCTGCGCACCACCGCGTACAGCGTGATGGGGTGCTTGCCGTTCTTGGTGGTGACGGCCTTCTTCACCAGCGTGGAGTCCGAGATGGACCACGCGAACTCGAACTTCGGCTGCCAGGCCAGCGTCTTGGGGTCGGCCTTCTTCGCCTCCCACTCCGGGGCGCCGGACGGGCCCGGGACGGTCCTCGTCTCGTACTGGACGCCGGGGTGGAAGCGGAACTGCGCCTCCAGCTTGTGCATCTCGTCCTTGGTCCAGCGGGACTTCATCGCCTTCTCGCCACCGGACGGGTCCTGGAGGTACGAGGACCCCTCGGCTGGCACAGCCGCCGCGGCCTGCACGAGGGCGGGCACGAGGGCCGCGGCGGCGGTGGCGAGGGCGACGGCGGCGATACGGGTGCGCTTCATGCGCTGCCCAACGGGCCCCCGGGGCGGGCCGGAACGACACCGGGCGCGCGTTCACCCGTACGGGAGTGCGCCGAGGTGACGGACTGCGGCGCGTCAGGAATATGACCCCACCGGCGCTCGTTGGCCCAGCTGACACGAGGCGGTACGAGGCGATCACGGATCCGCGGATCCGGCAGGGGGACGACATGGCGGTACAGGTGGACGGAACGGTGGCGGCGGGCTGGGAGCCGGTGCGGGAGACGTTCGCGGCCTTCGCACTGGCCGAGGAGACCTCTCCCGAGGCGCAGCTGGCGGTGCACCACCAGGGGCGCCGCGTGGTGGACCTGTGGGCGGGCGAGGACACCGCGGGGGACACCCTGACCGGCGTCTACTCCATCACCAAGGGCGCGGCCCACCTGGTCGTGGCGCTGCTCGTGCAGGACGGCGTACTGGACCTGGAGCGTCCGGTGTCGCAGTACTGGCCCGAGTTCACCGGGCACGGCAAGGAGCGCCTGACGCTGCGCCAGCTGGTCTCGCACCAGTCCGGTCTGATCAACACTCCGGAGGGCTTCACCCTCGACGAGGTCGCGGACGACGCGCTGGTCGCCGCCCGGCTCGCGGGGCAGAAGCCGTACTGGGAGCCGGGAACGGGCTACGGCTACCACGCCTTCGTGATCGGCGCGCTGACCGGCGAGGTGGTGCGCCGGGCCACCGGCAAGACCCTGCGGGAGGTCTACGAGGAGCGGATCCGCGCGCCCTACGGGCTGGACCTGTACATCGGGCTGCCGGCGGAGCTGGAGCCGCGCTGGAAGCCGGTGCTGCCGCAGGTCCCGACGGCCGCGGGGCTGGCGGCGCTGGCGGGCGGCCCGCCGCCGCCGGCGCTGATGGAGACCGCGTTCAACTGGCACACCCGGCCCCCGATGGACCTGGTGGCCTACGCGAACCACCCCGCGGTGAAGTCGCGGGGTCCCGCCTCGGCGGGCGGGATCGGCACGGCGCGCGGCGTCGCGGGGATGTACGCGGCGGCGATCGGCGAACTGGCCGGGCGGCCCGCGCTGCTGAAGCCGGAGACGGCCGCCGAGTTCGCGAAGCTGCACACCCCGGGTGACGACCTCGTGACGCCGGAGAAGGATCATTTCGGACTGGGCTTCGAGCGGCAGCCGCAGGTCGGTCCGGAGGCCTTCGGCCACTGCGGTGCCGCGGGCGGCCTCGGTTTCGCCGACCCGGTGACCCAGGTTGCGTACGGGTACACGCGCCGCCGCTTCGGCTTCCCGGGCGGCCTCTCCCCGGAGAACGTGCCGCTGACGGCGGCGGTGCTGGCCGCGGCCCGGGCGGCCGATCAGGCCTGACCGGTCTCGAAGCGGCTGATCCGGCCCGCGCCGTCGACCACGAACCGCCAGGCGGTGCGCATCTCGCCCCAGGTGGAGTTGCGGTAGTTCACGACGAGGGCGCGCCCGTCGTCGGACTGGGACTCGATGTCCATGTGACCTTCGGAGGAGAAGATCTCCTTGTCGGTCCACTGCTGGACGTCGCGGTCCGAGCCGTCGTCGGACATGGCCGCGTCGGGGGTGAGGACCGCGAAGACGGCAGCCCTGTCCCCCGCGTTGACGGCGGTGACGAAGGCGCGGACGGCGGGGTCGGTCAGCTGGTCGGGCGAGATGCTCACGGGGGCCTCCTGGGCGGCGTGCGTACGGGGCGTACGTACGTACGGACGGACGGGGCGTACGGGGGGACCCGTACGCCGACCAGGGAACACCGGGGCCGGGGCCCGCGCACCGACCTTCACCCGTTCGCCACCCGACGGCGTGTCAGGGGCGGGGCGGCGCGGATCAAGGAGTGGTGCGGACCGGGAAGCCGGTGGGGCGGCCCTGTTGTGCCAGCCGGGTCAGCACCTCGTCGAGGGCCGCGACGGTCTGCTCGCGGTTGCCGCCGCCGTCGTGGAAGAGGACGGTGGGGCCGCTGTGCAGCTCCTGCTCGACCGTCTTCACGATCGCGGCGCTGCCGGGCTTCTTGAAGTCCTTCGTGTCGATGTTCCAGCCGAGCGGGCGCATGCCCGCGGCCGCCGCCAGCGCTCGGCTCTCGGGGGTGAACGCCCCGCCGGGGGCCCGGTAGTACTCGACCTTCGCACCGTTCCCGGCCGCGTCCTCGATCAGCTTCTTCGCGTCCAGGATCTGCCGCTTCTGGTAGTCCACCGGCTTCTTGGCCATCGCGATGTCGTGGTCCATGGTGTGGTCGCAGAGCCGGTTGCCGTCCGCGACGACCTGCTTCACCAGGTCCGGGTGGGCCTTGGCCTGCGGCCCGATCATGCAGAAGGTCGCCTTCGCGCCGTGCTTGCGGAGCACCTCCAGGACCTTCGGGGTCCAGGTCGGGTCGGGGCCGTCGTCGATGGTGATGTTGACGGCGTTCCCGCCCGCTTCCGAGGCGTGGGCGATGGTGTCGGGGACCTGGCCCGGCTGGGCGCCACCGGAACCCGGGCGCTCCGCCCCGCCGCCCTTGGGATCGTCCGGATCGTCCGGATCGCCCCCGGGATCGTTCCGCTCCTCGGCGGCGTCCTTCTGCCGGGACACGTTCTGGTGGTCGTGCCCGTCGCCGGGGCCGTGCGCGGGTGAGGCGAGCGTCGCCACGCCCCACACCGTGGCCGCGACGGCAGCGGCCGCTGCCGCCACGGCTATCCGGGCCCGAACCCCTCGCTGCGCCATGTGACTCGTGATGCGCTCCATGAACCGTCCACTCCCCATCCGCCTTTGCAGGTCCTGTGAGGGAGGATGACGGTGAACGACGGCCGGTTCCAGGTGCTTTGACCATAAAATCTACGTATAGGCACTAAGGGAGCTTGGTCCTTGATCGTCCCTTTTCGGATCTCGTGGGGAACCGCACCACATGTACGGAAACTCCTACCCCGCGGAGCGGCGCCCCAAGCCCGCGACCGGGCGGGGCGGTTCACCGACCCGGCGACGCACCGGGAAGGCGGGAGGACTCGTGCGACCGCGCACGAAAACGCCCGGCCCCCGTGGATCCGTCCATCCACGGGGGCCGGGCGTCGCGGCAGGTGTCAGTGGGCCACGGAGGCCTGCGCGGCGGCCGCGGCCGCGGCGCCCTTGTCCGTGCCGGCGTCCTTGGCACCGCCGGCGGCGGGGCCGGCGCCGCGCAGCGGCACCTCCTTGACGAACCAGGCGGCGATGAAGCCGATCAGCGCGATGCTCGCGCCGAGCAGGAACGCGGAGTGCGTACCGGCGGCCACCGCGTGCTGGTACGCCTCGCGCACCACGGCCGGCAGCTGCGCCAGGTGCGCCGCGTCGAGCTGCGCGGAGCCGGACTTGGCGGCGGCGGCCGGGCCGAGCCGGTCGGTCATGGTCTGCGTGACCTGGCTGGTGAACAGCGAGCCCATCAGGGCCACGCCGAACGAGCCGCCGAGCGTGCGGAAGAGGGTCGCGGAGGAGGAGGCGACGCCCATGTCCTTCATCTCGACGCTGTTCTGCGCGACCAGCATGGTGATCTGCATCAGGAAGCCGAGGCCTGCGCCGAGGACCGCCATGTAGACGCCGGACATCAGGCGGCTGGTGCCGGTGTCCATCTGCGAGAGCAGGAACAGGCCGACGACCATCAGGGCGCCGCCCGCGATCGGGAACATCTTGTACTTGCCGCTGCTGGTGGTGACGCGGCCGGCGATCAGCGAGACGACCATCATCGACAGCAGCATGGGCAGGAGCAGCAGGCCCGAGTTGGTGGCCGAGGCGCCCTGGACGGACTGCTGGAAGAGCGGCAGGTAGAGCACGCCGCCGAACATCGCGAAGCCGGTCAGGAAGCCGATCACCGACATGAGGGTGAAGTTGCGGCTGCGGAAGATGTGCAGCGGCATGACCGGTTCGG
This sequence comes from Streptomyces sp. NPDC098789, assembly GCF_044759975.1. Classification (NCBI taxonomy): domain Bacteria; kingdom Bacillati; phylum Actinomycetota; class Actinomycetes; order Kitasatosporales; family Streptomycetaceae; genus Streptomyces; species Streptomyces sp. NPDC098789. Next base: position 107,574 of record NZ_JBIWAJ010000001.1, on the reverse strand, counting down.
CGGCGCGGGTCTCGACGAAGAGGAAGCCGGCGATGGAGACGATGCCGACGGCGATCAGGCCGATGATCTCGGCGGAGCCCCAGGAGTACTCCGTACCGCCCCAGGTGGTGACGAGGACGGTGGAGGTGATCGCGAGGGTGAGCAGGGCCGCGCCCAGGTAGTCGATCTTGCCCTGCGTCTTCTTCTTGGGCAGGTGCAGGACGGCGCTGACCATCGCGAGGGCGACGACGCCGAGCGGCAGGTTGATGTAGAAGGACCAGCGCCAGCCCCAGTGGTCGGTGATGGTGCCGCCGATCAGCGGACCGCCGATCATCGCGAGGGCCATGACGCCGGCCATCATGCCCTGGTACTTGCCGCGCTCGCGGGGCGGGATGAGGTCACCGATGATCGCCATGACGCCGACCATGAGGCCACCGGCGCCGAGCCCCTGGATCGCGCGGAAACCGATGAGCTCGCCCATGTTCTGGGCCATGCCGCTGAGCACGGAGCCGATCAGGAAGATCACGATGGAGGTGAGGAACGAGCCCTTGCGCCCGTACATGTCGCCGAGCTTGCCCCAGATGGGGGTGGAGGCGGCGGTGGCGAGGGTGTAGGCGGTGACCACCCAGGACAGGTGCTCCAGGCCGCCCAGCTCGCCGACGATGGTCGGCATCGCGGTGCCGATGATCATGTTGTCCAGCATCGCCAATAGCATGGCGATCATGAGCGCGAGCAGCACGACGCGCACGCTGCGCGGCTTGGCTCCGCCCTGGGGCGCCTCCGTCCCCGCTCCGGGCTCCGCCTGTGTCGTCTTGCTCATGTCCGTCCGCTCCCCGATGACACCCGGGCACTTACTTGCCGCCCGGCTAGTTCACTACACTGGGGAAACTAGACCCGTAACTAGCCGGGCGTCAAGTAAGTAATTGGAGCGTGCCCATGTCCAGCAGTCCGCAGCCGCGCCGTGGCAACACGCGCCAGCTCATCCAGGACGTCGCACTGGAGCTCTTCGCCGAGCAGGGGTACGAAAAGACGTCGCTGCGGGAGATCGCGGAGCGACTGGAGGTCACGAAGGCGGCGCTGTACTACCACTTCAAGACCAAGGAAGAGATCCTGATCAGCATCTTCGACGACACCACGCGTCCGATCGACGAGCTGATCGCGTGGGCCGGGGAGCAGCCGCGCACGCTGGTGACGAAGAAGGAGATGCTGCGCCGCTACAGCGAGGCGATGCTCTCCAGCCGCCAGCTCTACCGCTTCATGCAGGAGAACCAGGCGACGATGCGCGAGCTGAGCATCGGCGAGACCGTCAAGAAGCGGATGCTTCAGCTGGTCGACCTGCTGCGCACGGACGACGCCCCGTTGCCGAACCAGGTGCGCTGCGTCAGCGCGATCTTCACGCTGCACGCCGGAATGATGTTCCTCCAGCACGTGGAGGCCGACCCGGAGGAGACCCGGCTGGCCGCCCTGGAGGTGGCGATGGACCTGATCACGCGCGCCCACGAGGAGGGCTAGGACGGACGGGACGGCCAGGGCGGACGGCGCGGATCGCCCGGGCCTCAGCCGGCGTGCAGGCGACGTTCCGATTCCGCGATGGGGACGTCGTTGATGCTGGCCTCGCGGCGGCGCATCAGGCCGTTCGGGTCGAACTCCCACTGCTCGTTGCCGTGGCTGCGCCACCACTGACCGGCCGCGTCGTGCCACTCGTACGCGAAGCGCACGGAGATGCGGTTGTCGGTGTAGGCCCACAGCTCCTTGCGCAGGCGGTAGTCGAGCTCGCGGGTCCACTTGTCGGCGAGGAACTCCCTGATCTCGGCGCGGCCCGTGAGGAAGCGGTCGCGATTGCGCCAAACGGAGTCCTCGGTGTAGGCGAGGGCGACCCGGTCGGGGTCGCGGCTGTTCCAGGCGTCCTCGGCGGCCTGGACCTTGGCCAGGGCGGTCTCCCGCGTGAAGGGCGGCAGGGGCGGGCGCGGGGTGATGGGGCCGGGGCTACTGCCGGGGCTGGGGCTGGCAGTGGGGCTGGACGACGACATGGCGGGGCCTTTCGACGCTGCACGAGTGGAGAACGTACGTTCTCACCGTAGAGAACGGGCGTTCTCGCCGCAAGCGAAAGAGGGCTACGCTGCCCTCATGGACGACGAAGAGGCCCGGACCCGACTGCTGGACACGGCGGAGGAGCTGTTCTACGCCGAAGGCGTCCAGGCCGTGGGCATGGATCGCATCCGCACCGGTTCGGGGGTCCCGCTCAAACGGCTGTACCGGGTCTTCCCGGCCAAGGAAGCGCTGGTAGAGGCCTACTTGGACCGGCGCGACCAGCGGTGGATGACCAGCCTGCGGACCGCCGTGGCCGCGGCCGGACCGGAGCCGGCGGCCGCTGCGGCGGCCGTCTTCGACTGGCTGGCCGAGTGGTTCGCGGAGCCCGGCTTCCGGGGGTGCGCCTTCCTGAACGCGCACGGGGAGCTGGGCGCGGGTCCGGCCGGGGTGCGGGAGGTCGTACGGCGCCACAAGGCGCAGCTGCGGGAGCTGCTGGGCGAGGTGGCGGGCCCCGGGGCGACGGAGCTGGCGGACCGGTTGATGATCCTGGTCGAGGGCGCGACGGCGGTGGCGTCCCTGGACCCCGGCCCGGCCCCCGCCCTGCGGGCGCGCGACATGGCGGAACTCCTCCTGGTGCGGAGCGGGTCCCGCTAGTGCTGTGGGGTGGTGCGGGTGGTGCGGGTGGTGCCTGGTCGGGCTACTTGTCGCTGCCGCGCGGGAAGGTGATCTCCACGCGGCGGTTCTTCTTGCGGCCCTCTTCCGTGCCGTTGTCGGCGATGGGGTAGTCCTCGCTGTAACCGCGGATGTCGAAGACGACGGAGGCGTTGGTGACGGTCTTGGCCAGCTCGGTGTGCACGGCCTCGGCGCGCTGCTTGGAGAGTTCCAGGCCGTGCTCGTAACTGCCCTGGTCGTCGGTGAAGCCGAAGACGCGGACGCGGGTGGCCTTCTGCTGGTTGATCTCGTTGGCGATGGCCAGGATGCGGGCCGCGGCCTGGGCGTTGAAGACGGCGCTGTTCTCGGGGAAGAGGACCTCCGACTGGAGCGCCATCATGACGTTCTGGTTGGTCTCCTGCCGCCGCTGCTCGCCGCCGAGGTCCTCGACGACCTCGGCGATGTCGAGCACCTTGGCGGGGGCGAGCGTGCCGCCCTGCGGGATCTTGAGCCCGGGCGAGTTGGAGTCGATGGCCACGGGCGCGGCACTGGACGCCTCCGTCCCGGGGGGCGTGGTGCCGGTCGGCGTACCGCCGGGGCGCGGCGAGCCGGAGGGAGCGGCCCCGACGGGCGCGCCGGCCCTGTCGTCGGCGTGGGCGCTCGTCGCGCCGAGCAGGTGCCCCCCGGCGATGATCAGCGCGGAGACCGCGGTGGCGGCGGCTGCGCGGTGGCGGGCGTGTGGGCGTGAGCGTGTGGTCATGGGGTCACCCGGAGATTTTGATGGTGGCCGTGGCGAAGGTGGGGAGGCTGAAGTCGACCTGCGTCGTTCCCGCCGGCGGCACGGGGAACTGCGCGAAGAAGGGAACCGACTGGCCTGCGTCGATGATGGTCAGGCCGGTCGTGCAGAGGCAACGGCCCTCGGTGTCACGCAGTACGTAGTACCGCTTCTTGCCCGCCTTGTCGACGAGGGTGACACCGGCGACCGACACCCCACTACCGTTGAGCTCGTTGCCGCGCCACGCCGCGGTGCTGGTGAACGGCTTGGTCCCGGTGTTCTTCAACTGGCCGCTGACCGTGAGGAATCCGCCCGCGTCGCGCACGGCGGAGTTGATGGCCAGTGTCATGCCGAGCTCACCGTTCACCGTGGCGAGGATCTCGGTCGGAGTGGGGCTGGGGCTGTTGTTCGAAGGCTGCGCCGATGAAGGACCGCTCTGCGCCTTCCCTGCCGGCGGGCTGCTCTCCGCCGCCTTGGGCTTGTCGCTGCCTCCACCGCATCCGGCCACCGTGACCGCCAAGATGGCGGCAATGGCAACTGCCGTGCCCCCGCGGGTCTTCACCGTGTGCCGAGTGCTCATCTATGAAGCTTCCTTCTCTCGTTCACTGTCAGTTGACCAAGCGCACGTCGAACAGGCTCCTGGCCAGGATGCGCCACGGATCCGGATTCAACGGGTCGAACGTGATAACGGATCCGCCCGTGCAGCGGATCTCGACGGGATCCGGCTTGTCCGGCGAACCGCCGGCGCCGGAGGCAGGGGGGCCGAGCTGGCATCTGGGCTCGATCACAGCCGTGGCTGTCGCCGTCCCGTGCAGGCTCGACGTCCCGGGAATGACGGACCGCCCCACCGTCCCGTTCGTCCTCACCTGAACGGTGAAGCGGGGCATGGCCGACGTACAGGTCGACGACGCATCGTTCTGTGCGGCGAAGCCGGCTGCCGCACCACAAGCCCCCGCGGCATCGAACCAGTTCCCGTCGAGGATCTTCTTCCAGTCCTCGGGCTTGAGTTTCGTGAAGTCCAGCCCTGGGAGCAGGTGATCGCGCGCGTCACCTGCGGCGGCGAGGGCCGCCGCGTCGGCGGCACCCTGCGCGTTGCTGCGCGTGAGTGCCGCCTGCCCCACGGCGAAGAAGGCGAACGCGGCGAAGAGCATTCCTGCCACCACCACGATGTAGACGGGGAAAGCCTGCCCCTGGTCACCCGCCTTCTTCGGGATCACGTGCCGGCGGTCACCGCTGCGACAGCCGCAGCGATCCGGTTCGTAATGGCCTGCCCGATACCCGTGCCGATGATCGCCCCGATGATCACTACGACCACCAGGATGATGCCCAGGTACTCGAACGCCGTCTGGCCGCGGTCGGTCGTTGCGTAGCGCTTGCGGAGATTGGTCGTGGCCGTGTTCGTCCATCCGCTGACGCGGATCTTGGTCTGCACGGTGGCCTTCAGCAGCGTGCTGTGTGACATAGAGGGGCCCTCCCGGTCCGGTGCCGCTGTCGATTTGCGGACCGTACGGGGTGGGGGTGGGGGTGCCCAAGGGTCCCGGGGCCCAATTACGGACCCAATGCGCTCGGCGTCTACCCATGGCCGGTCACTCCTGGACGGGCGGTTCCCAGCCAGCGGGCTATGGCTTCGCTGCGGGTGGTGCTGTGGAGCTTCGCGAAGATGCGGTTGATGTGGTTCTTGACCGTCTTCTCGCTGATGAAGCAGGTGGCGGCGATCTGCTGGTTGCTCATCCCGGATGCGATCAGGTCCATCACCTCCACCTCCCTCGAACTCAGGCCGTATACCGCGTGGTTGTGGTGCTGCATAGAAGACTGTGCCACAACTCGTTGCGGTTGCGAAGCCCCCCGGAGGTCTGCGAGCAAGATGCTCGACGGGGTCGAGGTGAAGTTCGCGCGGCCCGCGTGGGCGTCGCGGACCGCCGACGTCAGCTGGTCCGGGGTGAATTCGCCGTGCACCAGATAGCCCGCCGCGCCCAACAGGAGGGATTCGCGGATGGTGTCGGACTCCCGGCTGTACGTCAGCATCAGGACGGGCGCCAGCCGGACCAGGTGCGGGAGGGCCGAGATGCCGTCCACGCCCGGCATCCGGACGTCCAGCAGGACCACGTCCGGGCGGTGGGTGCGGGTCAGTCGCAGGGCGCCGCGGCCGTCGGCGGCCTCCGCCACCACCTGGAGGTCCTCGTGGGTGGCCAGCAGGGCGGCCAGGCCCGCCCGGACGACCGGGTTGTCGTCCGCGATCAGGATGCGCAGCGCCGTGGTGGGGGGCGTCATCCGGCGCGCTCCCCCAGGAGCGCGGCCGGGGCCGGGAGCGTCAGGCGGACCTCCGTGCCCGACGGGGTGGCCCGGGCGATGGTCAGCTCCGCGCCGATCGCCGCCGCCCGTTCCCGCATGCCCAGCAGGCCGAAGTGGCCCGCCGATCGCAGGGCCGCGGGCGACGCGTCCACGGCGAAGCCGCGGCCGTCGTCCCGGACGGTGAGGGCGAACAGGTCACCGGTGACGGACGCCGTCACCGTCGTACGGGTCGCCCCCGCGTGGCGCCGGCCGTTCTCCAGGGCCTCGCAGACGACGGCCAGGAGGTGGCGGCGCACCCGCGCGGGGTAGTCGGGGAGGTCCGCCGGGGCCGACAGCGTGGCGCCGGCGAACGGGGCCGCGCAGCGGGCCAGTTCCTCGACCAGCGGGCCGGCCGGGGGCGCGGGGACCGTGTCGGTGCCGCGCAGTTCGCACAGCAGCTCGCGGGATTCCGCGGCCGCGCGGCGGGCCGCGTGGGCGATCAGGGCGGCCTGGCCCCGTACCGCCTCCGGGTCGGTGGTCCGGCCCAGCGCCTCGGCCGCCAGGGCCAGGCCGTGCAGGGTCTTGGACACCGAGTCGTGCATCTCCCGGGCCAGTCGGGCCCGTTCGTCGCGGACCGCCTCTGCCACCGCCAGCCGGGCCCGGGTCTCGGTCAGGGCCCGGCTCGCCTCGCCGACCCGCAGCAGCAGGCCGCGCAGGCTGGAGCCGGCCGCGCCCGCGAGCAGGCACAGGGTGGCCAGCAGGTACGCCGCCGGCACGTGGTGCGCCAGCGCGGCCACGGCCACCGCCTGGAAGGCGGCGTACAGGGCCGAACCGCGCCACCCCTGGACCAGGCCGGCCAGCAGCGGGGTGCACACCGAGACGAAGCCGAGCGGGGACTCGGGGCCCGCGGTGACCAGCAGCAGGGCGCTGAAGGTCATGTCCACCGCGAGCAGCCAGGGGTGGCGCAGCAGCAGCGGGCCGAAGCGCTCCCAGTCGCGGAAGAGGGCGTACGAGAACATGAAGACGGTCAGCAGCGCCCCCGAGACCAGCCAGAGCGGCAGGCCGGGCGCGGTGTGGGTGAGCGCGAGCGGGGCGCCGAGGGCGATCATCACCAGCCGGAAGGCGAAGACCTGGCGGCACAGGGCCTGGAGGGCGTTCGCCTGGAGGGGGAGGGCGACCGGCACCGCGGACGCCGCCGGCGCGGCTCGGCGCGCGTACCCGAGGCGCGGTGCGCGTCCGCTCCCCGGCCCCGTGAAGGACAGTGCGGCCATCGTCGTCAGCCACCCCCCAGGATCGCGCCGAAGTCGACGTTCGCGCCGTAGACGAAGCCGCAGACCAGCAGGATCAGTGTGCCGGGCAGCATGAACATGGTGACCGCGAAGGTCGCCTTGGGGACCGCGCGGGCCGCCCGGCGCCGGGCGTTCTGGGCGTCGGTGCGGCGCATGTCCTCGGCGATCGCGATCAGCGTGTCGACGATGGGCGAGCCCAGTTCCTCGCCCTGTTGGAGCGCGGTGACGAACTGCGCCACCTGCTCGGAGTCGTTGCGCCGGCGCAGTTCGTCGAAGGCCTGGCGGCGGCTGACGCCCATGTTCATCTGCTGGAGGGTGATGCGGACCTCGTCGGCCCAGGGGCCCTCGTACTTGTCCGCGACCCGCTCCAGCGCCTGCCGGAAGCCGAGCCCGGCGCTCACCACGACGGCGAGCACGTCGAGGAAGTCGGGCAGGATCCGTTCGATGTGCTCGCGCCGGACCCGGATCGCCGACCACAGGCCGAACTCGATCCAGAACAGCCCGAACGCGACCATCAGCAGCGCCGCGACCAGCTGGCCGTTGATCAGCATCGCGAAGGCGCCGAGCGCGCCGAGGGCGCCGTACACCGCGCGCCGCGCCGCGTAGCGGTCGATGGTCAGACCGGCCGGATTTCCCGCCATGTCGATCTGGCGGCGCTTGCGGGCCACCCGGTCCCGGCCCATCAGGCGCAGCACCAGCGGCGCCCAGCGGATGCCGAGCCGGTCGATGAGGGAGCCGACGGCGGTGGTGCGCGAGGCGCCGACCTCCAGGGCGAGGGCCAGGTCGCTGGGGAGCTTGGTGTCGGCGCGGTAGAGGCGCAGTCCGTGGAAGGCGCCGAAGACGGACAGGCCGACGACCAGGGCCAGTACGGGCCCCAGCCATCCGCCGGTCGCCACCACTGCGGCCAGCGCACCGGAACCGGAACCGGAACCGATGACGGCGGTCATGGAGAGTGTCATCCGGCGGCCCTCACACGTCGATCTTGGACAGGCGGCGGATGAGGACGAAGCCCAGGGCGAAGAGGCCGAGCGCGACGAGCACCGCGGTCTGTCCGATGAACGCGCCGGTCATCCGGTCCAGCGCGCCCGGCATCATCGCGTCCACCAGGAGCAGCGAGGCCAGTCCGATCGCGGGCACCAGGTAGGCGGTGACCGTGACCTGCGAGAGCTGCGTACGGATCTCGCGCCGCGTCTCCTTGCGCTGCTCCAGGGTCACCGTCAGGTTGCGCAGGCTCCCCACGATCGCGCCGCCCGCGCGGGCGGAGAGCACCAGCGTGGACACCAGGACGACGAGCTCGCGCGAGGGCAGCCGCTCGGCGATCTCCCCCAGTGCCTCCTCGATGGAGTGCCCGATCGCCAACCGGTCTGCGACGCGCGAGAGTTCCTCGCCCGCGGGGGCCTCCAGCTCCTCGGCGGCGATGCCGATGGCGGTGCGCAGGGCGAGGCCGGCCTGGGTGGCGTTGGCCAGGATCCGGGCCAGCTCGGGGAGCTGGTTGATGAAGCGTTCCGTGCGCCGGGCCCGCTGCCAGTTCAGGAAGGCGTTGCCCGCCCAGATGCCGATCAGGCCCGCGACCGGGCCGAAGAAGGGCGCGAGGAAGGCGGCGGACAGCAGCCAGACCCCGGCGACGGCGGCCAGCACGTACACGAGGAACTCGCCCGGGGTCAGGTCGAGTCCGGTGGTGGCGAGCTTCTGCTCGATCCGGCGGCCGAAGGAGGTCGTGCGCAGTCTGCGGTCGAGGGTCGGGAAGCGGCGCCTGCGGCCGCCGGGCGGGGGCTCGCCGCTCGCCGTGAGCCGTTCGACGAGGGCCGCGCGCTGGGCGCGTCCGGCGGCGTACGCGTGTGCGCCGAGGACGACGAGCAGGCCGGCCAGCAGGGTGGCTCCGAGGGTGAGGAGCACGAGAGCGTTCACAGGATGGTCCGGGGGTCGAGCGGATCGAGCGGATCGTGGGGGTACGGCGGCTGGAGCGCCGCCGGGTGGGGCGGCTGGTGCGCCTCGAACTGCGGCTGGTGCGCCTGGTACGGGGGTTGGTGCGGCTGGTACGGCGGCTGGTGCGCCTCGTAGGGCTGGCCGGCGCCGGTCGTCGCGACGCCGAAGGCCTGCGGGACCGGCTGGTTGTTCATGTACAGCCGGTCCGCGATCCGGCGCGGCAGGGGGCGGTACTCGAAGTAGCCGAGGACGCGGCCGTCGGGCCCCGGGGGCTGGGCGGCGTAGCGGCACACCGTGGTGATCCGGAACGGTTCGCGGCCGTGCGAGTCGAGGATGGAGATCTCGGTGATCCGGCGGGAGCCGTCGCCGAAGCGGGTCAGCTGGACGATGACGTTGACGGCGCTGTTGATCTGGTCCTGGAGCGCCTCGAAGGGGATCTCGACCTCCGACATGGACGCGAGGGTCTGCAGGCGCATCAGGGCGTCCTCGGAGCTGTTCGCGTGGACGGTGGCGAGCGAGCCGTCGTGGCCGGTGGACATGGCCTGGAGCATGTCGAGGGTCTCGCCGCCGCGGACCTCGCCGACGATGATGCGGTCGGGGCGCATGCGCAGGGAGTTGCGGACGAGGTCGCGGATGGTGATGCGGCCCTTGCCCTCGACGTTCGCCGGGCGCGTTTCGAGGCGGATCACGTGCGGCTGCTGGAGCTGGAGTTCGGCGGAGTCCTCGATGGTGATGATGCGCTCGCCCTCCGGGATCAGCCCCGAGAGGGCGTTGAGGAGGGTGGTCTTGCCGGTGCCGGTGGCGCCGGAGACGATCACGTTCATCTTCGCCTGCACCAGCCCGGAGAGCAGCAGCAGCATCTGCTCGTCGAGCGAGCCGAGGCCGATCATCTCGTGCAGGGTGAAGGCGCGCGGGAAGCGGCGGATGGTGAGGGTCGCGCCGGTCAGTGACAGCGGCGGGATGATGACGTTGACGCGTTCGCCGCTGGGCAGCCGCGCGTCGACCATCGGATTGGCCTCGTCCACGCGGCGGTTGACGGTGGAGACGATCCGCTCGATGGTCTGCATGAGCTGGTCGTGGGAGGCGAAGCGGAGCGGGAGCTGCTCGACCCGGCCGCCGCGCTCGACGAAGATCTGGTCGGGTCCGTTGACCATGATCTCGGAGATGGAGGGGTCTTCGAGGAGCGGTTCGAGCACGCCGAGACCGAGGGCCTCGTCGACGACCCGGCGGATCAGCTGGGCGCGCTCGGCGGTGGACAGGACCGGGCCTTCGCGGCTGATGATGTGCCCGAGCACGCGCTCCAGGCGCGCCCGGCGCTCGGCGGGCGCGAGCGCGGACATCTCGGCGAGGTCGATCTCCTCCAGCAGTTTGGCGCGGTACGCGGAGACCAGACGGCCGTCCTCGCGCGGGCCGTGCCGGTCGTCGGGGGTGTTGACCCGGGAACGCAGGCTCATGGTCCGGTCACCTTCGGGTCGTCGTTGGGCATGATCGCGGTGCGGGTGGCGTCGGGCACGCTCAGTCCCGGGACGATGGAATTGACGGAGATCGTCACCGTCACCGTCACGGCGTCGGCGTTCTTCGAGACCACGACCCGCGCGCGCGAGGCCAGGCCGCCGCTGATCGCGGCCCGGCCCGCCGCTTCGCCGCCCTCGCCGTAACGGGCTTCCACGCGGGCGGCCGTACGGGCCGCGGTGTCGGCCTGTTCGTGGACGTAGCCGATCCAGCCCAGCTGGATCCCGCAGAGCCCGACGAAGAGCACGATGGGGACGAAACCGATGTACTCCAGGGCCACTTGCCCCCGGTCGCCGCGGAGCCCGCGCCCCGCGCCCCTCCCTGCGAACCTCATCCCGTTCCTCCGCACCGCGTTCCTCCGCACCGCGTCCCTCCGCACCGCGTCCCTCCTCACCGCGCGCTCTCCTTGGCCGATCCGCCCTCGCCGACGATGGGCACCCCGATGTTCAACCCCGGGTAGAGCACGGGGAGGTTGAGCGTGACGGTCGCCTTGTAGAGGTCCCCGGAGGTCCGGCAGCTGGAGGTCATCCGCCAGGCGCCGCCGATGTGCCGCCCCGCGGCCGCCGCGCAGGCGCCGTCGCCGCGGGCCGCGCCCGCGCGCGCCGCCTCGTCCGCCGCGTTGCCCGCGAGGGAGAAGGCGTAGCCGATCAGCACGCACTCCCACACCGCGACCACCAGCAGCAGGATCAGCGGCACCGTCCCCAGGAACTCGATGGCCACCTGACCTCGGTCGCCCCGGCAGCGATCCACCGGCCCGCGCTCACCCCGGCAGCGGTCCACCTGCCCGCGGTACCCGCGCCCGCCGCCGCCCGGCCCCCCGGTCCCCCGCCCGCGGACCGCGCTACGTCGTGCACGCCCCCCGGCGCGCACCCCTCAGCCCTCCCCGGCCCGGCGCCGCCACGGGCCCACCGCGCCGCGGTCGCCGCCGCGCAGCCGGGCCACCGGTCCGCCCGCGCGCACCGCGAGGGCGCCGCCGGTCGTCGGCGGCGGCTCGTCGGCGTCCGGGGCGGCGAGCAGGCCCAGCTCCCCGGCCAGGGTCCACAGGGCCTGCTTGACGGTGGAGCGGTTGTCGAGGTCCTGGACGCGGCCCGCGTCCACGACGGCCTGGAGCTCCTTGAAGGCCGCGGGGACCGGGGTCCGGGTGGCCCGGGTCTTGGTGATCTTCTGGATGAGCGAGGGCTGTATCTCGGTGTGCTTGGTCCAGCGGTTGACGACCAGGGAGGTCTCCTCCGCCTTGCGGATCTGGAGCCGTTCCCACATCCGCACCATCCGCTTGGCGGCGCGTACGGCGACCACGTCCGGCGTGGTGACCAGGACCGCCACGTCCGCGCTCTCCACGGCGGTGGCGCTGGCGCCGGTCAGTTGGGTGCCGCAGTCGATGACGACGAGGTCGTAGCGTCCGCGCAGGGCGGCGATGACCTGGCGGGCGGCCCGCTCGTCGACCTCCTCGCCGCGCTCCCCCTCGCCGGGGGCCAGCAGCAGGGCGAGGCCGGTGCGGTCGTCGTACACCGCGTCCTGGAGCACCCGGGGCGAGATGTCCTGGATCCCGGCGAGGTCGGCGATGGAGCGCCGGAACTGCACGTCGAGGTAGGAGCCCACGTCCCCGGCCTGGAGGTCCATGTCGACCAGGGCGGTGCGCCGCCCGGCGGCCGCCGCGGCCAGCGCGAACTGGACGGCGGTGAAGGTGGCGCCCACCCCGCCCTTGGCTCCGGTGACCGTGACCACGCGGCCGCCGGGGCCGGGCAGGACGTCGGGGCCGCGGCCCAGGTGGCGGCGTACGCCCACGGACCACTGGGCGGCGGCCTGGACGCGGGCGGCGAGTTCCTCGTAGGCCAGCGGCAGCCCGATCAGGCCGCGCGCGCCGGAGTCCATGGCCGCGGAGAAGAGGCCGGGGCCGGCTCCGGAGCTGACCAGGATGACGCCGACGGCCGGGAAGCGCAGGGCGACGTCGCGGATGAGCTCCAGGGCCGGGACGGGGCCGATCCGCTCGTGGACCAGCACCACCTCGGGCAGTTCGTCGAGGGATTCCGCGGCCAGCCGGGCCAGGGTGTCCAGGAGCGAGGTGGAGTCCGGCACCGGGGCGGCCGGTTCCGCCTCGGGGAGCTGGCTGAGCAGGGTGATGATGGAGCGGGCGGCCTCCGGGTCACCGACCGCAGGGAGGATTCGGGTGGTCATCCGGGCCTCACTTGTCCCCGTCGAGGGTGTACGTGCGATCGCTCGGGGCGGGCGCCGATTCGGCGCCGGGGGCCACGAGGGCCAGGCGGACGTGCGCCGCGAAGGACTCGGCGTAGGCGACGCGCTGGGTGTCCTTGGTGTTCAGGGCGAAGGTGATCGGCACGACCTCGGCCGGTCCGGTGCGGCTGCTGTCCTTGTCGAGGGAGGTCAGCTTGCCGACGTTGATGACGCGGGCGTTGGCCACGATGATCACCGAGCGGGCGGGATCGTTGTCCTTGGCCCCCTTGAAGGTGGCGATGATGTTGACCTTGGCACCGGAGTAGATCTTTCCGGCCACTCCGGTCGCCGCGTCGATCATGATGGCGATCTCCTGCTCACCGGGTTGGAGCTGCGGCTTGTCGACGACCATGTCGCTCTGGAGCAGGGAGCCCTTGCGCAGGGTGGTGAGCGCGATCTTGTCCCGGACGGCGCCCAGGTCGGTGATCGCGGTCGTCGAGAGCCAGCGCTTGGGCATCTTGATCTCCTCGAACTGGCCCGCGTTCAGCGGGCTGTACGGGGCTATGTCGCCCTTGGCCCGGTACGCCACGACCTCGGGGCCGACCTTCGAGTTGACGTCGCCGATCACCATCAGCACCCCGGCGATGGCGCCGAGGGCGCACAGGACCGACAGGAGCAGCAGGATGACGCCGCGGCGCTGGCGTGAGTTCATGGCCGGGACTACCTCGTCGTTCTTCGTTCGGGCCGGTCAGGATCTGGGACGGGACGCGGGGCCGCCCGCGGAGCGGGCTCCGGGGACGGTGGTGGACGGTGCGGCGGCGGGCGGTGCGGCGGCGGGCGGTGCGGCGGCGGGCGCGACGAGCGGGGCGGCGCAGAATCCGCAGCGGTCGCCGATGAGTTCGGCCCCGCACCAGCGGCACTGCTCGCGGCGGACGGAGGCGACCAGCTGGTAGAGCATGGCGATGTCGGGGATGGCCGCGGCGAACTCGACGAGCTTGCCGGTGGCCCACCAGGCGGGCGAGTCGGCGGGCAGCGGGTTCTCCATCACCCCTTGGACCTGCCAGGCGGGGGCGAGTTCGGCGGTGACCCAGTCGGAGGCGAGCTGACCGCGGGCGAAGGTGAGGTGCGTGGCGAAGCCGGGCCCGGGGGGCATGACGACTCCCCCGGCGCCGTGCGCCCCGCCGCCCCCGCCCGAACCACCGAGCTTGACCAGGTGGGGCTCGGGGTTGGCCAGTACGGCGAACTGGGCGTTCGGACTCCAGGACCTGGCGTGCGCCTTGAGGCCGACCGGCACCCGGTCGAGCTTGGCCACGCTGCCCAGGAGGGCGCCCGCGTAGATGTAGTGGGAGAGCAGCCGAGCGGCGGACGCAATGATTCCGGGACTAAAATCGCACACGCTCAGCTGGCGCAGCTGACGCACCAGCAGGGCGGTCGCCAGCGGCGGCAGATCGGTGCCGATGAGCGCGATCCGGTCGCTTTCCAGGATGGCCCGTACGGTGTGCAGCCGACGGACCGTGGCGGCCGGCAACCAGGACGGAACGACGGCCACGACGTGCCCGTGACGCTCCAACAGGGCCGTGGTTTCGGCGAGCGCGCCCTCCAGGTCCAGCTGCTCCGGCGGGTGCAGCACGACGCCCGCCGGGGTGTGCCGGTCGGGGGCGGGCAGCACCAGATCGGCACTGGTGACAGCGATGGCGGTCGGCACGCGAATCCCCCTGTTCACCCCGTGCGCCACGGACGTTCACGGGTCCGGCGCGTCCGCGCGCATGCTGCGCGACCGCAAACGACCGACGCGTTTCCCTCCTGCTCCAGCACCATATCCGCGTCCTCCCTGGCGGGGCAGGGGCTTGTCGATTCCCGTGCCGCGGGCACGTGTCACAGGTGGCTGGAAACCGGGACAACAAGGAACTGACGACTGGCCAATTCCGGCCACATCGCAAAGACCCTTGACATGGAGATTGGTCTGGACCAACTTGGCTACCACCTTTGACGCCAACGCGACGACGGGGCACCCCACTTGCCCCGCCCCCGTCGCTCCCCCTCGCCTTCCCCCATCCCCGCCGTCCCACTCCCCCCACCGGAGTCCTCCGTGAAACGCATGCGCACACTCGCCCTGCTGGGCGCCACCACCCTCACGGCAGCCGGGCTCACGGCCCTCGCCGCCGGCACCGCACAGGCCGCCGATGTGAACGTCGCCCGCAACGGCGGCTTCGAGTCCGGGCTGTCCAACTGGAGCTGTACGGGCTCCAGCGGCGCGGCCGTCGCCTCCCCCGTCTTCGCCGGGACCGGCGCCCTCAAGGCCACCCCGGCGGGCCAGGACAACGCCCAGTGCAGCCAGAGCGTCACGGTCAAGCCGAACTCGACCTACACCCTGAGCACGCAGGTCCAGGGCTCGTACGTCTACCTCGGCGCGACCGGCACCGGCACCCAGGACGTCTCCACCTGGACCCCCGGCTCGGGCTCCGGCTGGCAGAAGCTGTCCACCACCTTCACCACGGGCCCGAACACCACCCAGGTCACCGTCTGGACCCACGGCTGGTACGGCCAGAGCGCCTACTACGCCGACGACTTCAGCGTCTTCGGCCCCGACGGGGGCGGCGGCACCGATCCGGGGCCCTCGGTCCCCGGCGCCCCGGCCGGCCTCGCGGTTTCCGGCCAGAGCCAGAACGCGCTCACCCTTTCGTGGGGCGCGGTCAGCGGCGCGACCGGCTACTACGTCTACCAGGACGGCGTGCGGGTCAAGACGGTCACCGGGGCCACCTCGGCCCAGCTCCAGAACCTGGCCGCGTCCACGACGTACTCCCTCCAGGTGAGCGCGTACAACCAGGCGGGCGAGGGCCCGCGCTCGGCGCCCGTGAGCGGCACCACGACCGGCGGCGGGGGCGACCCCGGCCCGAACCCGTCCGTGCCCAAGCACGCACTGACCGGCTACTGGCAGAACTTCAACAACGGCGCGACCGTCCAGAAGCTCTCCGACGTCCAGGCGCAGTACGACATCATCGCGGTGTCCTTCGCCGACGCCACCTCCACGCCCGGCGCCATCTCCTTCAACCTCGACTCGGCCGGCCTCGGCGGCTACACGGTCGCGCAGTTCAAGGCCGACCTGGCCGCGAAGAAGGCGGCCGGGAAGTCGGTCGTCCTCTCGATCGGCGGCGAGAAGGGCACGATCTCGGTCAACGACTCCGCCTCGGCGAACAACCTGGCGAACTCGGCCTACGCCCTGATGCAGGAGTACGGCTTCAGCGGGATCGACATCGACCTGGAGAACGGCCTCAACCCGACCTACATGACCCAGGCACTGCGCTCCCTGGCACAGAAGGCCGGCCCGTCCTTCGTCCTCACCATGGCCCCGCAGACCATCGACATGCAGTCGACGCAGGGCGGCTACTTCAAGACGGCGCTCGCGGTCAAGGACATCCTCACCGTCGTCAACATGCAGTACTACAACAGCGGCGCGATGCTCGGCTGCGACGGCAAGGTCTACTCGCAGGGCTCGGTGGACTTCCTCACCGCGCTGGCCTGCATCCAGCTGGAGGGCGGGCTCGCCCCCTCGCAGGTGGGCCTGGGCGTGCCGGCCTCGCCCAGCGGCGCGGGCAGCGGCTACGTCTCGCCGACCGTCGTGAACAACGCGCTGGACTGCCTGGCCAAGGGCACGAACTGCGGGTCCTTCAAGCCGTCCAAGACCTACCCGGGCCTGCGCGGCGCGATGACCTGGTCGACCAACTGGGACGCAAAAGCGGGTAGCGCTTGGTCCAACGCGGTGGGTCCGCACGTGCACGGCCTGCCGTAGCGGGTACCTGTGGGGGTGGCCGGATCCCGGCTCATGACCGGATACCGACTCTTGACCTGGACATGCCACGGGCGGACGCTGTGCGCGTCCGCACGGCTACCCCCACACTCCCCACCCAGGAGAACGCATGCGGCTCCACGCCCGCCGAAGGGCCGCCGTCACGGCGGCCCTGCTGGCGCTCGCGCTCGGCGCACCCGCCTACGGCATGAGCGCGGCCACGGCCTCGCCCCCGCCCACCCCCTCCACCCAGACCCAGGACGAGGCGATCGTCCAGTACCGCATCCACGGCCCCTCCTCGGCCGCCGACCGTACGGCGCTGCTCGCGACCGGCGTGTCGATCGACGAGGTCGACGACCACACCGTCGTCGTCAGCGCCGACCCGATGCAGGCCAAGGCCCTGCGCGCACGCGGCTACGAGCTGACCGCGCTGGCCGGGCCGCCGGACCGCTCGCTGCCCGGCATCGCCGCCGCCCCCTTCGACTTCCCCTCGGCCGACTCCAGGTACCACAACTACGCCGAGGCCACGGCGGAGATCAACCAGGACATCGCGGCCTATCCCTCGATCATGAGCAAGAAGGTCATCGGAAAGTCCTACGAGGGCCGGGACATCATCGCCATCAAGATCAGCGACAACGTCGCGACCGACGAGAACGAGCCCGAGGTGCTCTTCACCGCGCACCAGCACGCGCGCGAGCACCTCACCGTCGAGATGGCCCTGTACCTGCTCAAGGAGTTCGGGTCCAAGTACGGCACCGACCCCCGGATCACCAGCATGGTCAACGGCCGCGAGATCTGGGTCGTGCCGGACCTCAACCCCGACGGCGGCGAGTACGACATCGCCTCCGGCTCCTACCGGTCCTGGCGCAAGAACCGGCAGCCCAACTCCGGCTCCTCCGCCATCGGCACCGACGAGAACCGCAACTGGAACTACAAGTGGGGCTGCTGCGGCGGCTCCTCCAGCAGCAAGGGCTCCGAGACCTACCGTGGCGCGGCGGCCGAGTCGGCGCCCGAGGTCAAGGTGGTCGCGGACTTCGTGCGCAGCCGGATCGTCGGCGGCAAGCAGCAGATCAAGGCGTCCATCGACTTCCACACCTACAGCCAGCTGGTCCTGTGGCCGTACGGCTGGACCTACAACGACACCGCCCCGGGCCTGACGGCGGACGACCTCGCGGTCTACAAGAAGATCGGCACCAGCATGGCCGCGAGCAACGGCTACACCCCCGAGCAGTCGAGCGACCTGTACATCACGGACGGGACGATCGACGACTGGCTGTGGGGCTCGCAGAAGATCTTCACCTACACCTTCGAGATGTACCCCGGCGAGTCCGGCAGCGGCGGCGGGTTCTACCCGCCCGACGAGGTCATCGACCGCGAGACCGCGCGCAACAAGGACGCGGTGCTCCAACTCCTGGAGAACGCCGACTGCATGTACCGCTCGATCGGCAAGGCCGCGCAGTACTGCACCGCGTAGCACTTCCTGACACCGCGTAGAACGCACCCAGCGGTCCCGTCGGACAGCGGCACTGTCCGACGGGACCCGCGGGCTGTCGGCGGTCGGAGGCCGGCGGTCGGCGGTCGGCGGTCGGCGGTCGGCGGTCGGACCTAGGCCGCCGTGTCCAGGGCGTCGGCCCGCCGTTCGAGAGCGGCGGCGATGTCGTCCCAGTCGGGCCCGTGGCTGAAGAGGCTGCGCGCCGCCTCCCGCATCAGCTCCGGTTCGTCCGGCCGCTGGAGGAGGACGAGCCGGTAGGCGAGGTTGCGGATCCGCACGGGCAGGTGCCCGTCGACCAGGTACGGGCACAGTTCCCGCAGCATCGCCAGGATCGCGTCGGCGTCGGCGAAGGTCAGCTCCTCGATGAAGTAGGTCTCATCGTGCTCACCCGCGCACGGCGGCGTCGCTCGGTACTCGTCCCCGAAGAGGCATCGGGCGTGATCCGTCAGGGTGACGTGCATGGACCGAGCGTACGACGCGGCGATCCGCCGGAAGCCCCCGGGCTCAGGCCCCCGCTCCGGCTTCCGCGGGCAGCGGGGACGGGCCGGAGCCCGCGTACTCCCTGCTGATGGCCTCGGCGCCGGCGCGCACCAGCGGCAACAGGTCGAGCAGTTCCTCCGCGGTGACGACCACCCCGGGCGCCGACAGCGACATCGCGGCGACGGCCCGCCCGTCCGCCCCGCGCACCGGCGCGCCCACGCAGTTGATCGACTCCTCGTGCCCGCCGAGATCGGCCGCCCAGCCCTGGTCCCGTACGAGGTCCAGCTCG
This sequence comes from Streptomyces sp. NPDC098789, assembly GCF_044759975.1. Taxonomy (NCBI): domain Bacteria; kingdom Bacillati; phylum Actinomycetota; class Actinomycetes; order Kitasatosporales; family Streptomycetaceae; genus Streptomyces; species Streptomyces sp. NPDC098789. The sequence continues at coordinate 88,920 of NZ_JBIWAJ010000001.1, read as the reverse complement.
CGCAGGAAGGCGTCGGCGTCCGGGATCGAGCGGGCCGTGTAGCGCGGGTACTCGACGCGCGCCGCCAGTGCGCGGCGTTCCGGCTCCGGCAGGTCGGCGAGCAGCACCTTGGAGACGGCCGCGACGGTCAGCGGGACGGGCTTGCCGATGCGCGAGTACATGCGCACCGGGTAGCGGCTGTCGACCTTGTCGATGTAGACGACCTCGTCGTCCTGGTGGACGGCCAGGTGCACGGTGTGACCGGTGCGAGCGCCGAGTTCGACGAGGTGGGGGTGGGCGATCTCGCGCACGTCGAGGTTCTCGACGGCCTCGGCGGCCAGGGCGAAGAGGTGCGCGCCGAGGCGGTAGCGGCCGTCGGGCTGGCGGTAGACGAGGCCGTGCGCGTGCAGCGTGCGCAACAGGCGCAGGGCGGTGCTCTTGTGGACGTCCAGCTCGCGCGCGACGCCGCCGAGGTCCGCCGGTCCCCGGGCGAGGAGCGGCAGGATGCCGAGCGCGCGGTCGACCGACTGGCTCATGCGGCTCTCCTGTCGTCTTCCGCCCCCGGGCCGGGCACGGCGTGCGTGGCGGGTGGGGCGGGTGTGGCGGCCGGGCCGCGTTGACCCGCCGTCATCCGGGATGTTAGACAGCGGGAGCCACAACCGGCAACGACCGTTGCATCAACCGCAACGCGAGGAGGCTCCCATGGCCCACGCCCCCGCCGAAGCGGCCCACGCCGCCAGGCCCGCCGCAGACGACGCGCACGCCCCGGACGTCACGGAGGCCGCGAAGACCGCGAAGACCGCGAACGCCGTCGCGCGGCTCGCCGACGAGCCGGTCGACCACCGCTTCAAGGGCCTGCCCCCGGACGCCGAGGCCGCCGGCCTCACCGTCGGCGAGCTGGCCGCCCAGCGCCGCGACCTGCACACGGGCGGGTTCACCACGCCCGTGCTGACGCTGGACGCCGACGCCCTCGAACACAACCTCGCCGTGCTCGGCCGCTACACCGCCCGCCACGGCCTCGCCTTCGCCCCGCACGGCAAGACGTGCATGTCCCCGCAGCTCTTCGAGCGCCAGCTGGAGCACGGGGCCTGGGGCATCACCGCCGCCATGCCCCACCAGGCCCGCGTGTACCGCGCCTTCGGGATCCAGCGGATCTTCCTGGCGAACCAGCTCGTCGACGCCGCCGCCCTGCGCTGGGTCGCCGCCGAGCTGACGGCCGACCCGGAGTTCCGGTTCGTCTGTTACGTCGACTCCGTGCGCGGCGTCGAGCTGATGGACCGGGCCCTCGCGGACACCGGCGCCACCCGCCCCGTGGACGTCGTCGTCGAACTCGGCGCCGGCGAGGGGGCCCGTACCGGCGCCCGGACCGAGGAGGAGTGCCGCGCCGTCGCGGACGCGGTGGCCGCCGCCGCCACCCTGCGGCTGGTCGGCGTCGCGGGCTACGAGGCCGAGGTGCCCGGCGCGGACCCCGCGAAGGTCACCGCCTGGCTGCGCCGCCTGACCGCCCTCACCGTCGCCCTGGACGCCGAGGGCCGCTTCGGCGCCCTCGCTCCCGGCGAGGAGATCGTGCTGAGCGCGGGCGGCAGCTCCTGGTTCGACGCCGTCGCCGAGGCCTTCGCCGAACTGCCGCCGCTGTCCGGGCCGGTCCTGAAGCTGCTGCGCTCCGGTGCGTACGTCTCCCACGACCACGACTGGTACACCAAGCTGACCCCCTTCAACCGGGTGCCCGAGGAGGGCGGACTGCTCCCCGCCTTCCGGCTCTGGGCCCAGGTCGTCTCCCGCCCCTCCCCCACCCAGGCGTTCTTGAACGCCGGCAAGCGGGACGTGGCGTACGACCTCGGGCTGCCGGTGCCCGAGGTGGTGCGCGGGGCCCTCGACGGGGTGGAGCGCCCGGCCGACGGGGTGCGCTTGGTGAAGCTCTCCGACCAGCACGCCTGGCTGGAGACCGACGGCGCCGCGGACCTGGAGGTCGGCGATCTGGTGGGGCTGGCCATGTCCCACCCCTGCACGATCTTCGAGAAGTGGCAGCTGGTCCCGGTCGTGGCCGCGGACGGGACGGTCACCGAGTTCGTCCGCACCTTCTTCTGAGGTGGGGCGGCCGCGGGCGCGGCGACCACGGCCGCGGCCGCCACGGGCCGGGCACCTACGATGTGCGACATGTTCGCCTTCGTGGTGTCTGCCCTGTTCTTCCTGCTCTTCTGGATAAGCGTCCGCGAGGACCGGCGGCGTTTTCGCAACGCCGTCTACCTTGGCCTGACCTGCATCAGCCTCTCGGTGGCGGTGCTGTCCCAGATCGACCGCCTGCCCGCCGGCAGCGGCCGGTTCGTGGCCCCGCTGGTCCTCGCGGTCCCGGCGCTCGGGGTGGTCGCGCTGGCGCTGTTCCTGATCGCCAACGGCGTGACGATGGCCCGCAAGGAGGGCGTCGCGCTGGCCAACCTGCTGTCGCTGCTCGCCGGGCTGGCGATCATCGGGCTGCTCGTCCTGACGGCGCTGGCCCTCGCCACGGAGTCGGACGTGCTCGCCGTCCCCGTCGCCACGGTGGTGCTGGTCTCGCTCTACGTCTCCTTCCTCTTCCTCTGCTTCCTCGGCTACGCCTACCTCTACGGGCGGATCACGGTGCGCGGTGACGTCGACTTCGTGGTGATGCTGGGCTCCGGCCTGATCGGCGGGGACCGGGTGCCGCCGCTGCTGGCGTCCCGGCTGCGCAAGGGCATGCAGATCCACGCGGCCCAGACGGCCCGCGGCGGACCGGCCCCGCTGCTGCTGGCCTCCGGCGGCAAGGGGTCGAACGAGAAGGTCGCCGAGGCGCGGGCGATGGCGGACTGGCTCATCGCGCAGGGCGTACCGGCCGAGCACGTGCGCCTGGAGGACCGCTCGCGGACCACGGAGGAGAACCTCCTGTTCAGCGAGCGGATCATGGCCGGGTCCGTGCCGGGGTACCGCTGCGTGGTCGTCACGAACAACTTCCACGCCTTCCGCGCCGCGATGATGGCGCGCAAGGCGCGGGTCAACGGACAGGTGCTCGGGTCGCCGACGGCGGCGTACTTCTGGCCGAGCGCGACGATCCGCGAGTTCGTCGCGGTGTTCATGGAGCACAAACTGGTCAACCTGATCATCTGCGGGGCGCTGGTGGCGGCCGGGGCGCTGCTGACGCTGACCGTCGCGTAGGGGGTGTCTGACGGATGTGGACCGGCCAGCCCGCGTGACGCGAGCCGACGTGCGTTCAAGGGCGGGGCGCCGCACGATGGGGCCAGGGGGCAGTGGAGGAGGTACCGATGGACAGTGACACGGACCAGCAGCCCGGCCGACCGGCCCAGCTCTTCTCCGGCGGAGAGCGGCCCTACGACCCCGAAGACCTCGTGATGGCGCGTGGACAGGACCCGACTCCGGAGCGGCTCGAAAAGGCGCGCGAGCTGATGGAGAAGGAGGGGCCGGCGGTCATCGAGCGCTACCTCCCGTAGCCCGCCCCCTCGAAGCGAGCCCCGGGGGCGCCGCCCCCGGGGCTCGCGCACGCCCTCCTCCGGTCCTCCGCACGACCCCCACCCCTCGACCACCCCTGCCCGTTGGCACGTATTGCCAGGTCTGCGAAGCTAAAAGGAAGATCCACACAGGGATCCACGCCAGGGTCCGCACCCAGGATCCGCCCCTCCCGCCAGCTCCACGCCCCCAGAAGGGACCGGACCTCCCATGCCCAAGGTCAGGCTGACCACCAACTTCGGCGCCATCGTGATCGACCTCGACGAGGAGCGGGCTCCCGCGACCGTGGCGAACTTCCTCTCCTACGTCGAGAGCGGCCACTACGCCGGAACGATCTTCCACCGGGTCATCCCCGGCTTCATGAACCAGGGCGGCGGCTTCACCCCGGACATGAACCAGAAACCGACCCGGGCCCCGGTGGAGAACGAGGCGGCCAACGGCCTGAAGAACACGAAGTACACGGTCGCCATGGCCCGCACCAGCGCCCCGCACTCGGCCACCGCGCAGTTCTTCGTGAACACCGCCGACAACGCCTTCCTGGACCACACCGCCCCGACCCCGGGCGGCTTCGGCTACGCCGTCTTCGGCACGGTCACCGAGGGCCGGGAGGTCGTCGACGCCATCGCCGCCGTCAGGACGGGCCGCGCGGGCGGCCACGGCGACGTACCGGCCGAGGCGGTCCTGATCGAGCGGGCCGAGCGGGCCGAACCGGCCTGAGCGCCGCCCACGAGGGCCACGGGTGCCGGCGCCGGCCGTCGTGACGGAACCCGCGGCGCCTCGTTAGCCCCTCACATCCGCTCGCGTCCGCACCGGACGGCACGCACCCGCACCACGGAGGGCAGGACCCGCCCATGCAGAACCCCCACGCCGACTGGGACCACCCCGCGGACCCGCGGGGCGAGCGGGAGCTGGCGCACGTACGCGCGTACGTGGCCACCGGCGGCGTCGACGGACACCTCTGGCGCGGCGTCCCCACCCTCCTGCTCACCACCCTCGGCCGCGTCAGCGGCCGCACGGCCCGCACCCCGCTGATCTTCGCCGAGGACGAGGGCCGCCTGATCGTCGCCGCTTCGGCCGGCGGCGCCCCGGACCATCCCGACTGGTACCGCAACCTCGAAGCGGAGCCCGAGGTCCGCGTCCAGACGGGCCCGGCCCCCTTCCAGGCCAAGGCCCGCCCGGCCACCGCCGCGGAGCGCGAGGCCTACTGGCCGGCGCTGACCGCCCTGTGGCCGCCCTTCGAGGACGACCAGGCCCGCACCGCGCGCGAGATCCCGCTGGCGATCATCGAGCGCTGAGGGGACGGGTCGCCCGGCCCGCAGCCGACCCGCCCCCGGACCGCTCAGTCGAAGTCGTACACCGTCACCGGGACGTCGCGGGCGGACAGCGCGGCCGTGATCAGGGGCTCGACGCGGGTCCACGTACCGCCCGCGAGGCCACAGCCGATGCGGGGCATGTGGACGGAGGCGCCGGGGGCGACGGCGTGCTCGGCCAGGGCCGCGAGGCAGCGCCCGACGGCGTCGTAGCGGACGGGCGGGCCGCCGCTGCCGGTGCGCATGCCGTGCTGGCCCACCATGTTGGCGACCCGGACGTCCGCCCGGACCTGCACCAGTTGCACGGCGCCCAGCCCGAAGTCGTTCCCGCTGCGGCCCCGGTGCCAGGCCCGGTACGCGACCTCGGGCTCCGGCCAGCGCTTCGAGACCGCCAGGACGAACCCCTTGCCCCAGCCGCCCAGGTCGTTGCACACGTGGGCGACGATCTTCGGCCCCTTCGCCTGCGGGCTGGTCGCGTCCCCCTTGATGATCCTCAACGGCTGCATCGGGCCATGCTGCCAGGGCCCACCGACAGCCGTCGACGGCGTGCTTCAATGATCGAACAGCCGTTCCTCGACTCCAGGAGCACCCCTTCATGAGCGACGCCGACGGCGCCGGCGACCCCACCAGCTACCGGATCGACCCCACCGAGCTGTCCACCGCGGGCGCCGCCCCCACCGACCGGCCGTTCCGGACCGCCGCGACCATCGGGGTCAGCCTCGACGGGTTCATCGCCCGCCCCGACGGCGACATCGAGTGGCTCACCATGCGGGGCGCGCAGGCCGGGGAGACGGGCTACCTGGAGTTCATGGCCGGGATCGACACCCTGGCCCTGGGCCGCCGCACGTACGAGAAGGTCCTCACCTTCGGCTTCTGGCCGTACGAGGGCAAGCGCGTCCTGGTCCTCAGCACCGGGCTCAGCACCGACGACCCGCGCGTCACCGTCCACCGCTCGCTGGCGGAGCTGCTGGCCGGGCTGACCGAGCACGGGGCGCGCAAGGTGTACGTCGACGGCGGCAGGATGATCCAGACCTTCCTGCGGGAGCGCCTCCTGGACGAGCTGATCCTCACCACCGCCCCGGTCCTGATCGGCGAGGGCCTGCCCCTCTTCGGCGCCCTGGACCGGGACATCGACCTCCAGCTGACCGCCGCGAAGGTCCTGGACGCGGGCTTCATGCAGACGACGTACGCCGTCCTCTAGGGGGCGTTGCCCCGGGTCGTCGGGCGACCGGCCCCGCGCACCGGCGTGACGAGCGCAACACCCGCCCGCGCCCGGCGCCCGCCCCACGCCATTCCGCAGGCCGCAGCGCGGGCGCACCCACGTTTCCAAGGGCGCGGCCCACCCCACCCCGCCCATTCCGCGAAACAGGGCAATTCGCCCTTCACCCGGCGGGCCGAATCCCGCAGCGCCGGGGCGCCCGGCCCCGTAAGCTCCCGCCATGCAGGTGATCCAGTCAACGAAACTCGCCAATGTCTGCTACGAGATCCGCGGGCCCGTGCTCGAAGAGGCCATGCGGCTCGAAGCGGCAGGTCATCGCATCCTCAAGCTCAACACGGGCAACCCGGCGGCCTTCGGCTTCGAGTGCCCGCCCGAGATCCTTGAGGACATGCTCCGCAACCTGGGCACGGCCCACGGCTACGGGGACGCGAAGGGGCTGCTGTCCGCGCGCCGCGCGGTGATGCAGCACTACCAGACCAAGGGCATCGACCTGGACGTCGAGGACATCTACATCGGCAACGGGGTCTCCGAGCTGATCCAGATGTCCATGCAGGCACTGCTGGACGACGGCGACGAAGTGCTCGTCCCGGCGCCCGACTACCCGCTGTGGACCGCCTCCGTCTCGCTGGCCGGCGGCACCGCCGTCCACTACCGCTGCGACGAGCAGTCCGACTGGATGCCGGACCTGGCCGACATCGAGCGGAAGATCACCGACCGCACCCGCGCGCTCGTGATCATCAACCCGAACAACCCGACCGGCGCGGTCTACGACGACGAGATGCTGCGCGGGCTCACCGACATCGCCCGCCGCCACGGCCTCGTGGTCTGCTCCGACGAGATCTACGACCGGATCCTCTTCGACGGGGCCACCCACACGCCGACCGCCGCCATCGCGCCGGACCTGCTGACCCTGACCTTCAACGGGCTCTCCAAGAACTACCGCGTCGCCGGTTACCGCTCCGGCTGGATGGCCGTCTGCGGCCCCAAGCAGCACGCCTCGTCCTACATCGAGGGCCTGACGATCCTGGCCAACATGCGACTGTGCGCGAACATGCCCTCGCAGCACGCCGTGGCCACCGCCCTCGGCGGTCGCCAGTCGATCGTGGACCTGGTGCTGCCGGGCGGCCGGCTGCTGGAGCAGCGCGACACGGCGTACGACCTGCTCACGCAGATCCCGGGGATCACCTGCGTGAAGCCCAAGGGCGCGCTGTACCTCTTCCCGAAGCTGGACCCCTCGGTCTACAAGATCAAGGACGACCGCCAGATGGTCCTCGACCTGCTGCGGGCCGAGAAGATCATGGTCGTGCACGGTACGGGCTTCAACTGGCCCGAGCCCGACCACTTCCGGATCGTCACGCTGCCCAACGCCAAGGACCTGGCCGACGCGGTGACCCGGATCGGCACCTTCCTGGACGGTTACAGCCAGCATTAGGACCGACCGGCAGCCGCAGCCGGATTCAGCTCAACTTTAGACCGGATCCAATGTAGGATGGTCTCCTGACCCCGCAGGAGGCCCCCTCATGTACGAGCCGATCCGCACCAAGTCGGTCCACCGCATGGGCGGCGGCCGCGCCGAGTACCCGCACAGCAGCCGTGGCGAAGCGCTGGACACCCAGCTCGCAGGACACCTGGCCGCCCTCCTCGCCGTGACCGACGAGCTGGGCCTGGACGAGGCCGGCGAGCAGATCTCCGGCCAGGTCGCCCGGCTGCGCGGCCGCGTGCCCGCGCGCATCAAGGGCAGGCCCGCCGCCGCCGGGGACGCCGACCGCGGCGCCCTGCACCAGCGCGCCCACGACCTCGCCGCCCGCGCGCTCCTCGTCGCCGCCTCGCGCGCCGACACCGCCGTCGCGATCCTCGCCGCCGAGCGCATGGACGCGCACTCCGCCGCCGTCGACCCGGCAGGCGCCCTCTAGACGGCCCCGGTCCGGGGCCGCGGAGGCCTCGGACCGGGTGCCATGCTCCTTCCCCGCGCCCTCCGCGCCCCCGCTCAGCCGCCGGGCGCGACCAGCTCCACCCCCGCCACCCCGCACCAGGGCACCACGCCGGCGGGCCAGGCCGGACCGACCGCCTCGCCCCGGCCGACCTCACCCGGCCGCGGGGCGGCCACCTTCACCAGGGACCGCACCGGTACGTCGGCGGCTTCGGCGTCGCCCGTAGCGCCCGCGGCGCCCCGGCGGAACTCGACGGTCACGACGTACGAGCCCGACCGCGCCGTCCGGCTCACCACCTCGATCCCGGCCAGCACCCGATGGCTTGCCGGATCGATTCGGCAGCCCGTGACCGCCACGTCCTCGGCCACCGGCCGCGCCGCCGCCCCGGAGGGACCGGGCCCGCTGCTCGCCCACACGTACAGGCCGAAGGGGACGAAGACCATCCCCGCGGCCACCATCACCAGCGCCGCCAGCCACCCGCTCACTTGCTTCATGGTCGCCTCATGCCCTCGCGTCCTTGCCCGAGCCCCGCTTCATGCACCGATGATTCACCCGCGGTCGAAGTGGGACCACCTGCTCACCTGACGTTCACTCAACCGCGCGCGGAATGTGGGTTTCCGTGAGCACGCTGCCCTCGTGAGACGCATCTTCGGAATCGCCCTGGCGGCCCTCCTGATCGGCGGCGTCATAGCCGTCGTCCTGGTGGGCCACGGAGACCCGGGCACAGAGCGCACGGCAACGAAGACCGTGCGGGGAGTCATCGGATCGGAGAAGGCCGACTTCTTCGACGATCCCGAGGTGGTGAAGGCCCTGTCCGCCAAGGGCTACACCGTCAAGACGGAGACCTCCGGGTCCTGGGCGATGGACAAACTGCCCCTGGACCAGTACGACTTCGCCTTCCCCAGCAGCAGCGAGCCCGCCCGCGAGATCGAGGCCAAGGCCAAGCTCCAGGGCGCGCAGACCACCCGTCCCTTCTACTCGCCGCTCGTCGTCGTGGCCCGTGCGAGCGCCGCCAAGGTGCTCGCCGACAACAAGCTCGTGACGATGACCGGCAAGCGCACCGGCACCCTCCTCATGGGTCCCTACCTCAAGGCCGCCGCCGAGGACCGCACCTGGCAGCAACTGCCCGGATCCGCCGCCGACGCCGCACTGACCGGAACGGTGTTCATCAGGACCACCGATCCCGCCTCGTCCAACTCCGGCGCGCTCTTCCTCGCCGCGGCCTCCAACGTCGCCAACGGCAACACCGTCGTCTCGGACGACGCGGGCATCGACCGCACCGCACCGCTGCTGCGCAAGCTGATCGCCGTCCAGGGCGCGCTGGCGCCCTCCACCGACGATCCCTTCCGGGCCTTCATCAGCGGCGCGGGCGATCCGCTCATCCTGGTGTACGAGTCCCAGGTGGCCGCGCTGTTGCTGCAGAAGCAGGCGGGCGACCTCGACTCCGTGGTGGTCCTCTACCCGGACACCACCGTCAACTCCGCGCACACCTTCGTGCCGCTGAACGACAAGTCCAAGGCCCTCGGCGCTCTCCTGGCCACCGATCCGACCCTGCGACAGCTGGCCGTCAGGCACGGGCTGCGCCCGCAGGACGGAATGGCCGAGTTCACCGCGGCCACCGCCCCGCACACCGACTTCCTCAACCAGAAGCTCACCGGAATCCGCCAGGTGAACACGCCCACCGTCAAGATCCTGATGACGCTCGCGGCGCGCGCCAAGGCGCAGGGGGACACGCCATGACACTGACACCTCCCGAGGGGCCCGATCCTTCCGGGGCCGGCCCGCTGGTCCTGACCGCGCCCGAACCGGTCGCCGCGATCCGCACGGAACAGGCCGCGGGCCTGGTGCCGCTGCAGGACGGGGTCCGCGACGAGATGGCCCGCCGGGCCGGGGAGTACGTGGGTTCGCTCGCCGGACTCGACGCCCGCTCGCCCGAGTTCGCGCAGCGCATCGGCGAGATCGCCGGGCTCGGCGCCGCCGACATCCGGGGCGCCTCCCAGCAGTCCAACCGGATGCTGGACCGGGCCGTGCGCTCGCTCGCCACCGAGGGCGGGGACGCACAGGCCCGGGTCGCCGGCTCGCTGGTCGAGCTGCGGCGCACCGTCGAGGACCTGGACCCGCGCGACACCCCGGCCAAGGGCGCCCGGCGCCTCCTGGCCAAGCTCCCGGGCGGCAACAGGTTCCGCGACCACGTGGCGAAGTACGCCACCTCCCAGGCCACCCTCAACCGGATCGTCGGCGCGCTGCGCGGCGGCCAGGACGAGCTGCGCCGCGACAACGCCGCGCTGCACACCGAACGGGCCCGGCTCTGGGAGACGATGGGCAAGCTCCAGGAGTACGTCGTGCTGACCGACGCTCTCGACGGGGCGATCGGGCAGCGGATCGCCGAGACCGAGCACACCGATCCCGCGCAGGCGGACGCGCTGCGCGCGGACGTCCTCTTCCCGGTCCGGCAGAAGCACCAGGACCTACTGACCCAGCTCGCCGTCTGCGCGCAGGGGTACCTGGCGATGGACGTGGTGCGGCGCACCAACGACGAGTTGGTCAAGGGGGTCGACCGGGCCGCCACCACGACGGTCTCGGCCCTGCGGATCGCCGTCATGCTCGCCTCCGCGCTCGACAGCCAGCGCAAGGTGATCGAGCAGGTCACCACCCTGCGCGACACCACCGAGGAGCTGATCCGCGGGAACGCGCAGATGCTCTCCACGCAGAGCGGCGAGATCCAGCGGATCGCCGCCGATCCGGCCGTGGGGGCGGAGACCCTGCGCACGGCGTTCGCGCAGATCTACCAGACCCTCGACACCATCGACACCTTCAAGGTGCAGGCCACCGAGAACATGGCCGCCACCATCGAGTCCCTGACCGGCGAACTCCAGGCCGCTTCCGGCTACCTGGAGCGCACCCGGTCCGCGGGCGCCCTCGAAGGGGGCGCCCGATGAGCCGGCGCACCGCCGCGCTCCGCAGGCGCCTCGCGGCGGCCGTCGCACTGACCGCCGCCCTGCTCGGCGCCACCGCCTGCACCTCGGACGGATCGGGCGGATCGGACGGTTCGGGCGGGCCCAAGGCGAGCCCGTACCGGGACGGCACGCTGCGGGTGCTGGCCTCCAGCGAGCTGGCGGACCTGGGTCCGGTCCTGGAGGAGGCGAAGAAGGCCACGGGGGTCACCGTCGAGCTGACCTGGTCGGGCACCCTGGACGCGGCCGAGCAGGTCGCCTCCGGCACGGCCGACGGGAAGTACGACGCGATCTGGCTCTCCTCCAACGACTACCTGCGGCTGCGTCCCGGGGCGGCGGGCAAGCTCAGCTCCGAGACGCCGGTGATGTCCTCGCCGGTCGCGCTGGGGGTGCGGCCCGAGGCGATGGCCCGGCTCGGCTGGAAGCCGGAGGAGGTGACCTGGTCGGCCGTGCACCAGGCGGTGGCCGCCGGGAAGCTGTCGTACGGGATGACCGATCCGGTGCGCTCCAACTCGGGCTTCGCCGCGCTGGTCTCGGTCGCCTCCGGCCTCTCCGGGGCCCAGTCCGCGCTGACCGAGGCGGACGTGGCCAAGGCCGCCCCGCAGCTCAAGGAGTTCTTCACCGGCCAGAAGCTGACGTCCGGGTCCTCGGGCTGGCTCGCCACCGCCTATGCCAAGCGGCCGGACGTGGACGCCCTGGTCAACTACGAGTCGGTGCTGCTGTCCATGAACCGGGACGACAAGGCCGGCCTGACGGTGATCCGCCCGCGCGACGGGGTGGTCACCGCCGGCTACCCGCTGACCCTCCTGACCTCGGCCCCGGCCGGGGCGCGCGAGTCGGGCCGGGCGCTGACCGGGTACCTGCGGGGCGGGGCCGCCCAGAAGGCGATCACCGAGCGGACCCTGCGGCGCCCGGTGGCACCGGGGGTGGCGCCGGCGGCGCCCCTGGCCGCGGACAAGCGGCGCGAGCTGCCGTTCCCGGGCAGCCTGGCGGTCGCGGACGGGCTGCTGGGCTCGTACGAGAACGTACTGCGCCGCCCCTCGCGGACCGTGTACGTCCTGGACACCTCGGGCTCGATGGCCGGGGACCGGATCAAGCGGCTGAAGGCCGCGCTCACCGAGCTGACGGGCACCGGGAGTTCGGGGACGGGGCAGCGCTTCCGCGACCGCGAGGAGGTGACGCTGCTGCCCTTCGGCGACGGGGTGAAGAAGGTCCTGACGCACATCGTCGAACCGGGGAACCCGGGCAGCGCCCTGGACGCCATCCGCGGGGACGTGAAGTCCCTGGACGCGGACGGGGGCACGGCGGTCTACGGCAGCCTGAAGGCGGCGTACCAGCACCTGGGGAAGGGCGGCGCGGACGCCTTCACCTCGATCGTGCTGATGACCGACGGGGAGAGCGGGGACAGCGCGAAGGAGTTCGAGTCCTTCTACGCGGGGCTTCCGGAGGCGCAGAAGCACACCCCCGTCTTCGCGGTGCTCTTCGGCGACTCCTCCCGCAAGGAGCTCTCCCGCATCACGGAGCTGACCGGCGGGCGGCTCTTCGACGCCACTGACGGCAAGGGTTCGCTGGACGGCGCCTTCGAGGAGATCCGTGGCTACCAGTAGGAGCGGGAGGAGGAGCGGGAGGAGCGGCGGCGGCGGCGCGGGGGGCCGGGCCCTCCGCTACCTGGAGTCGAAGAAGAACCTGGCGGGCTGCGCCGGCGGGCTGGCCGGGCTGGCCCTGACCGTGACGGGGGCGGCCGGGACGTTCTGGCCGCTGGTGGTGGCCGGGCTGTACGGCGCGGGCGCGCTGATCGCCCCGCCGGAGGTCGCGGCCCTCCCGCCGGTCCCGGACGCGGCCGAGGAACTGGACGCGCTGCGCGCGGATTTCGGGCGGTTGCGGCAGTACCTCGCGGAGGTGGAGCTGACACCGGCCGCCGGGGGCCGGCTCACCGAGCTGATGGACCTGTACGGGGCGATGCTCGACCCCGGCTGGGTCGCGGACGTCCTGGTGGGCGATGCGGAGACGGTGCACGCGCTGTCCCGGGGGATCCGCCAGGACGTGCCGGAGTGTGTGGACACCTACAACCGGACCCGCTGGTGGACCCGGCTCACGCCGGGCGGGGATCCGCCGGAACGGCATCTGGAGCGGCAGTTGTCGGCGCTCCACGACGAGGCGGAACGCATGACGGCGGGCCTCCGAGAAGCAGAGGCCCGCCGTCAGCAGACGCACACGACCTATTTGGAAGGTCGCAGGGAATCCTAGTCGGGACATCCCGCGTCGGTCCTCGGCCGGGGACAGCCGGCCGCGGTTCTTGGGGCCACGAGGTGGCCGGGGTGGGCCACGGGGTGGCCGGGGTGACTAGCCGAGGCGCTCGACCAGTGCGTGGTACTGGTCCCACAGCTCCTTGGGAGTGTGGTCGCCGTAGGTGTTCAGGTGCTCGGGGACCAGTGCGGCCTCGTCGCGCCAGATCTCCTTGTCGACGGTGAGCAGGAAGTCGAGGTCCTCGGCCGGCAGGTCCAGGCCGTCGGTGTCGAGGGAGGCCACGGTCGGCAGGATGCCGATCGGGGTCTCGACGCCTTCGGCGGTGCCGTCGAGGCGCTCGACGATCCACTTCAGGACGCGGCTGTTCTCGCCGAAGCCGGGCCACACGAACTTGCCCGCGTCGTTCTTGCGGAACCAGTTCACGTAGTAGATCTTCGGGAGCTTGGCCTGGTCCTTGTCGGCGCCGACCTTGATCCAGTGCCCCATGTAGTCGCCCATGTTGTAGCCGCAGAACGGCAGCATGGCGAAGGGGTCGCGGCGCAGCTCGCCGACCTTGCCCTCGGCGGCGGCGGTCTTCTCGGAGGCGATGTTCGACCCGATGAAGACGCCGTGGTTCCAGTCGAAGGACTCGGTGACCAGCGGCACGGCGGAGGCGCGGCGGCCGCCGAAGAGGATCGCGGAGATCGGGACGCCCTTGGGGTCCTCCCACTCGGGGGCGATCGTCGGGCACTGGGAGGCCGGGACGGCGAAGCGGGCGTTGGGGTGGGCCGCCGGCGTGTCGCTCTCCGGGGTCCAGGCGTTGCCCTTCCAGTCGATGAGGTGCGCGGGCGCCTCTTCGGTCATGCCCTCCCACCACACGTCGGAGCCGTCCGGGGTGAGCGCGACGTTCGTGAAGACGGTGTTGGCGTACATCGTCTTCATGGCGTTGGCGTTGGTGTGCTCGCCGGTGCCGGGGGCGACGCCGAAGAAGCCGGCCTCGGGGTTGATCGCGTAGAGGCGGCCGTCGGCGCCGAAGCGCATCCAGGCGATGTCGTCGCCGACCGTCTCGACCGTCCAGCCGGGGATCGTGGGCTCCAGCATGGCGAGGTTGGTCTTGCCGCAGGCGCTCGGGAACGCGGCGGCGATGTACTTCGACTCGTCCTGGCCGGAGGCGGAGGCCGGCGGGGTCAGCTTGAGGATCAGCATGTGCTCGGCGAGCCAGCCCTCGTCGCGGGCCATGACGGACGCGATGCGCAGGGCGTAGCACTTCTTGCCGAGCAGGGCGTTGCCGCCGTAGCCGGAGCCGAAGGACCAGATCTCGCGGGTCTCGGGGAAGTGCGAGATGTACTTGGTGGTGTTGCAGGGCCACGGCACGTCGGCCTGGCCCTCGGCGAGCGGCGCACCGAGGGTGTGGACGGCCTTGACGAAGAACCCGTCGGTGCCGAGCTCGGCGAGGACGGGGGCTCCCATGCGGGTCATGGTGCGCATGGCGACGGCGACGTAGGCGGAGTCGGTGATCTCGACGCCGATCGCGGACAGCTCGGAGCCGAGCGGGCCCATACAGAAGGGGACGACGTACATCGTCCGGCCCTTCATGGCGCCGCGGAAGATCCCCTTCTCCCCCGCGAAGATCTCCTTCATTTCCGAAGGAGCCTTCCAGTGGTTCGTGGGGCCCGCGTCCTCGGCCTTCTCGGAGCAGATGAAGGTCCGGTCCTCGACGCGCGCGACGTCGGTGGGGTCGGAGGCGGCGTAGTACGAGTTCGGGCGCTTGGCCGGGTCCAGCTTCTTGAACGTGCCCTGGGCCACGAGCTCCCCGCACAGGCGCTCGTACTCGGCCTCGGATCCGTCGCACCAGACGATCCGGTCCGGCTCGGTGATCGCGGCGATCTCGTCGACCCAGGTGATCAGTTCGGCGTGATCGGTGGGGAGGACCGTCGGGTGGGTGGTGGGAGCCGCGTTGTCGCGCGCCACGATTGCTCCTTGTTGAGGGGTTTGTTTGGTGTTTGCCCCGTGGGGGCTGCGACCCGGATGCTTCGCGCTCCGCTCATCCGGTGCCGACCGCACTCATCTGATCATCGGGTGCATGTGCGCATATGTCCAGGGGGCCTCTCACGTGAGCATCACCACTCGTGTCAATCTTCGGCAAAGCGCACTAACCGAAACCTACGCACCCGTAGGTAGCATGAGGACCATGACTTCTGACGCCGCCGCCGTGGCCACCCCCCTGGCTGGACCGCAGGTCGAAGCCGGGGCCGAGCCGGAGACCAAGCCGCTGATGCGCGGCTGGCTCCACACCGGGATGTTCCCCGCCGTGGTGGTCGCGGGTCTGGCGCTCATGACGTTCACGGACTCGACGAAGGCCCGGGTCGCCTGTGGGATCTACGTCCTCACGGCCTGCCTGCTCTTCGGTGTCAGCGCGGTCTACCACAGGGGCACCTGGGGACCGCGCGGCGAAGCGATCCTGCGCCGCCTCGACCACGCCAACATTTTTCTGATCATCGCAGGGACCTATACCCCGCTGACGGTGCTCCTGCTCCCGGCCTCCACCGGACGGACGCTCCTGTGGGCGGTCTGGATCGCCGCCGCGGCCGGGATCGCCTTCCGGGTCTTCTGGGTCGGCGCCCCGCGCTGGCTCTACACGCCCTGCTACATCGCCATGGGCTGGGCCGCCGTCTTCTTCCTCCCCGACTTCATGCGCACCGGCGGCATCGCGGTCCTGGTGCTGGTGATCGTCGGCGGACTGCTCTACAGCGTGGGCGGGGTCATCTACGGGATGAAGCGCCCCAACCCCTCCGTCCGCTACTTCGGCTTCCACGAGGTCTTCCACTCGCTGACCCTGGTCGCCTTCGTCACCCACTTCGTCGGCATCGCGATGGCCGCCGCCCAGCACGCGTAGCGACCGCACGACGGCGCCCCGGACCCCTCGCGGGGTCCGGGGCGCCGTCGGTTTCCGGGCGGGCCGTCGGCTTTCGGGGCGCCGTCGGTTTCCGGGTGGGCCGGCCTCAGCGTGCCGGCCTCAGGGGCGGGCCGTGGCCAACTGGTCGGCCAGCTCCGCCGGGTCCGTCGTCGGCAGCGCGCAGACGAAGTGCCGGCACACGTACGCCGTCGGCAGGTCCCCCACCAGGGTCCGGCCGGCCAGCAGCGGGAACTCACCGACGCTCCCGTCCGCCTTCCCCGGCAGCCCGGCCGCCACCACCGCGCCGGGGGCCGCCCCCAGCAGCGCGGCCCGGTGCAGCGCGGCCGTCGCCGGATCCTCCGGATGCCCGGCCACCGCCACCTCGCGCGGCCCGTCCAGGAGCGCCTCGACCACCGCCAGCCCCTGCCCGATGAAGCGCGGGGCCCGCGGCCCGAGCGCCCCCACCACCCCGAGCGCCCGCTCGGCCGCCGTCCGGTGCGCCTCCGAGCCGGTGTGCGCGGCGTACGACAGGAGCGCCCCGGCGGCCGCCGTCCACCCCGAGGGCGCCGCGCTGTCCGTCGGGTCCTGCGGGCGCCGGATCAGCTGCTCGGCGTCGTGCGCGGTGTCGTACAGCGACCCGTCCTCGGCCGTGAACCGGTCCAGCACCAGGTCCACGAGGAAGCCCGCGAACTCCAGCCACACCCCCTCGCCGGTGACCGCCGCCAGCGCGAGGAACCCCTCGGCGACGTCGCCGTAGTCCTCCAGCACCCCGGCGTTGACGCCGACCGTGCCGTCCTTGCTGGTCCGGGCGAGGCGGGCGCGGCCGTCCATGTGCACCCGGACGAGCAGGTCCGCGGCCTCGGTGGCCCGCTCGACCAGGTCGGGGCGGTCGAAGTACGCCCCGCACTCGGCCAGGGCGGCGACGGCCAGCCCGTTCCAGGCGGCCACGACCTTGTCGTCCCGGCCGGGCGCCGGGCGCTGCGCGCGGGCGGCGAGCAACCGCGCCTTGATCCCGGCCACCCGGTCGTCCTCCGCCGCCGGGTCGTCGTCAGCCGCGGCGCCGTCGGCGGGGCCACCCGCGGGCAGTTGCAGCACCGAGGTCCCGTGCTCGAAGGTGCCCTCCTCGGTCACCCCGAAGAGCGCGGCCGCGAACTCCCCGTCCGCCGTTCCCAGCACCTCGGTCAGCTGCGCGGGGGTCCAGGCGTAGTAGGCGCCCTCCACGTGTTCCCCGGTGGCCGGGTCCTCGCTGTCGGCGTCCAGCGCGGAGGCGAAACCGCCCTCGCGGGTGCGCAGTTCCCGGACCATGAAGTCAGCGGTCTCCAGGGCGACCCGCCGGGCCAGCGCGGAACCGGTGGTGCGCCACAGGTGCGCGTACGCCCGGCAGAGCAGGGCGTTGTCGTAGAGCATCTTCTCGAAGTGCGGGACCACCCACTCCCGGTCCACCGCATAGCGCGCGAAGCCGCCGCCGAGCTGGTCGTAGATCCCGCCGCGGGCCATCGCCTCGCAGGTCCGCTCGGCCATCTCCAGCGCGCCCTCGGCTCCCGTGCGGGCGTGGTGGCGCAGCAGGAACTCGATGACCATGGACGGCGGGAACTTCGGGGCCCCGCCGAACCCGCCGTGCGCCTCGTCGTACTCCCGGGTCAGCCCGAGCAGCGCCTGCCCGGGCACCTCGGCGCCGGGCAGGGCGGCCTTGCCGTAGTCCAACGTCCGCCCGGCCAGGTCCCCCACGATCCGCCGCGCGACCTCGGCGACCTCCTCGGGCCGCCCGACCCAGGCGGCCCGCACGCCTTCGAGCACCTGCGTGAAGGAGGGCATCCCGTGCCGCGGCTCGGGCGGGAAATAGGTCCCGAAGTAGAAGGGCTCGGCCTCGGCGTTGAGGAAGACCGTCATGGGCCAACCGCCCTGCCCGGTGGCCGCCTGAACGGCCTCCATGTAGACGGCGTCGATGTCGGGACGCTCTTCGCGGTCGACCTTGATGTTGACGAAGTGCTCGTTCATGTAGGCGGCGGCGAGCTCGTCCTCGAAGGACTCGTGCGCCATGACGTGACACCAGTGGCAGCTGGAGTACCCGACGCTGAGCAGCACGGGCACCCCCCGCTCCCGCGCCGCCGCGAACGCCTCCGGCGACCAGGGCCACCAGTCGACGGGGTTGTCGGCGTGCTGGAGCAGGTAGGGCGAGGTCTCGTTCGCGAGGCGGTTCGACATGCCGCCCATCCTCGCCTACGACTCCCCCGGGACCGGCCCACGGCACCCCACCCGGCCGGGTCGCCCGGTGACGCAACCCGGTTGCGGGGTAAGACTCCCACCTCCTTCTTGTGCAAGTGACAGTAACTGAAGTAGCTTGCAGGGCATGCACGATGACGTGTGGTCACCCACTCCAGTACTACTGACGGTCGATCTCGTGATCCTGACGCTGCGAGAAGGCCGCCTGCACGTGCTCCTGGTGGAGCGGGGCGAAGATCCCTTCCGCGGCATGCCCGCCCTGCCCGGAGGATTCCTGAACCACGATCGTGAGGAAATCCTGGATGCCGCCCACCGCGAACTGAGCGAGGAGACGGCCCTGACCGCCGGCTGGGTACACCTTGAGCAGCTGTCCGTGTACGGAAGCCCGGACCGCGATCCACGGGGCCGCGTCGTCTCCGTGGCCCACCTGGCCATCGCCCCAGGGCTACCCGACCCGATCGCGGGTACGGATGCCACCGATGCCGCGTGGGTTCCCGCGGAAGCCGTCCTATCCGGCGAGGTGGAGCTCGCTTTCGACCACCGCCGCATCGCTGCGGACGGGATCGAACACGCGCGCGCCAAGCTCGAGTTCTCGGCACTGGCCACAGCATTCTGCAGGGAGAGCTTCACCATCGCAGAGCTGCAACAGGTGTACGAGGCCGTCTGGGGCACCGAACTCGACACCCGCAATTTCTACCGGAAGGTTCAAGCCGCGAAGGGATTCATCGTTCCCGTCGGCACGGATCGCAGGACCACGGGAGGACGGCCCGCACGGCTGTACCGCGCCGGTCCGACGACCGTGCTATTCCCGCCGCTGATCCGACCTGCGCCATTCGCCTTGGAAGAGAACACGACAGACGAAGGGGAATAGATGTCGAACGGCCCGGTGGTGGTTCTCACTGCCCTCAATCTTGAATACCAGGCTGTGCGCCAGAGGCTGGCGGGTCCGCAGGTGCATCGCCATATGCGTGGTACCCGGTTCGAGGTAGGAAGCGTGCAGGGCACATCGTGCCGTGTCGCACTCGGCCTCACGAGCAAGGGAAACACGTCCGCCGCAGTGATCGCCGAGCGTGCGATCCAGGAATTCTCGCCGGTGGCCGTGCTGTTCGTCGGAGTCGCCGGCGCTCTATGGGAAAACGCCAAGCTGGGCGATGTGGTGATGGCGACACACGTGTACGCGTACCACGGCGGGACCAGCGAGGATGACGGGCTCAAGGGCCGCCCCCGGGTCTGGGAAGCGCCGCACGGCGTCAGCCAGCTCGCCGCGCATCTGGCTCGCTTGAACGACTGGGCGGACCCCACGCCCCCTCACGAGGACATGCCGCAGGTGCGCTTCGGGGTGATCGCCGCCGGCGAGATCGTCCAGAACTCCAGGATCTCGGCCGAGGCCAAGTGGATCCGAGAGCACTACAACGACGCACTCGCCATCGAGATGGAGGGGGCCGGTGTGGCACAGGCCGGCCATCTCAGCGGGGCGCCGGTCGCCATCATCCGGGGGATCAGCGACCGGGCCGACGGCACGAAGAACACTGCGGATGACCGCAACTGGCAGCCGCGGGCCGCGGCGAACGCGGCGGCGTTCGCCGTCCGATTAGCCGTGGAACTGGTGGGGGAACAGGAGCAGACCGCAATGTTCCGGGACGAGAGGGCCCGTTCGGCCGACCAATTCGACCGACGCATCACCAATACTGCCCACAACAGCACCGTCGGCATCATGGCCGCGTCGGTCACGGGCAGCAACGTCCACATGAACGCAATCCCGAAGACACCCGGCCCGATGGACCTGATCGCGGAACTGAACGGTTTCCGCGAGCGGCTGGGGCGCCACCTCATCGAGGGCGTCCTCGACGCGGACACCTATCGAGAGGCCCTGACCGATCTGGACTCGGCCATCCAGGCGGCCGGGAGGAACACCCCTGAGTCATCGAAGCGGACCGTCATGACCCTCAAGCGGCTGCGCGGATTAGTCGCGGAGTGCCCCGCACTGGTAGCCGAGCTGGGTCCCATGGTGGCTGCGGCCGGTGACCAGGCATGAGCCACAGCAGCGGTGCCGAGTACCGCTCGGCCGCCTACGACTCCAACGTTGGAATCCAGGCCGAGACCGTACACAACTCCAACGTCTATTTCGTCCACCCGGACGCCTCGCCGGAGGAGAAGTACAAGGTAGGAGTGCGGCTGCTGGAGGACGGCATCCCCAGCCGCGCCCGCGAAATGATCACTGATGCGATCGCCCACGGGTACGACGGCGCGGAGGTTCGATTCCATTCGGTTCTCGCCGTGCTCAGCGCACGCACGTACCACGACCTCAGTACCGAAGAGGTCCAAGGCCTGCATTACACCTCCGGGATCGTACGGACCTATGCCGACGACGGGTGGAGGGCAGCCCTGCACGTCACTTTCGATCTACTAGCGGTGCTGAGCACCGCGGGTGGCGAGACCGGACCCGTGCTGAAGCGGCTGCAAGACCTACCGCTCCGCCAGCACAACGCGATCCTCCGCCACCTGGATCTCATGCTCACCGGAGGATTGAAGGACGACCTGTGGGCGGAGACCCGCGAACGGGCCGGTGTGGACCGCTTCGACAACGACCGGGCCGGGCGGGTCTGGGCCTACTTCGCGGCCGACCCCATCGGGGCACGGGCCGTTCCACCCCGCCCGAGCACGGCAGCCGCCGCCGAAGAGTCCCTCCCGGTCCGGGCGGTCCTGTTCGTGGTCAGCAGCGTGCTCCTATGGGCCCTGGCGCTGATGGCGGATCCGGCCAAGGCCGTCGTCGAGTTACTGGTGACGCTAGGCGCAGGGCTGACCGCGGTCCGCTTCGGTGTCCGGTGGTGGGGCCGCCAGGAACCCCGGTCCGACCTCACGGTCGGAGTCCACATCCCGCAGACACACGATCCGGCCTCTATCGAGGACGGGTTCACCAACCGCGTCCGCCATTCGTTCGATCACTACTTCAGTATTCGCACACCCCACGGCTTCACTCCGGACGCCTGGCTCACCCACACCGCTCAGGTCCGCAGCAGCCTCGCCGCCGAGGTCGCGGACCTCTACCGGGAGAGCAGGATCAGTGTGGACCGGGTCGCCTGGTTGATCCGGTACCTCGCTCAGGACGCCCGGACCCGCTACACCAACGGCACCCTGTTCGATGAACAGCGCGAAGACCAGGTTCCGGCCGGGACGAAGGCCCTGACCGTGGTGAGCCTAGCCGTGCTCGCCATCGCGGCTCTGAACACGTTCGGAACTGCCTTCACAGGCGCCGCCGCTCCGCGGCCACTGTGGGCCTTCCTGGCCGTGCTAGGTGTTGCCTGGTCCGGGCACTCGGCTGCTTCCCTGTGGCTGAAGGTCAGGCGCGAGGAGCATCGGTTGACCCGGGAAACCCAGAAATACCGTGAACATCTGACCGCGCGACAAATCGAGCACCAGCGCTGGCAGTCGCTCCTGGACACCACGCGCCCCAGCGAGCGGGAAATGGAAACCTGGCTCACCTGCGACAAGACGTTGTTCGTCGATGAAGCGCTCCGGCACCACCGGCTCACCTGGCGTGACCTGATCACTCACACCATCCTGGTGTCCCCGGCCCCTTCCTACAAACGGGGCCGGGTCAAGCGCGGCCCCTGGCGGTACTCGCATTACGTGTTCCGCCTTTTCCTGTTCACCCAGGACGGCATCCGCGAGATCAGCTCCGAGTTCAACTTCTCCGACGCGACGCGCAAGAACGAGCAGCGGAGCAACTACCGCTTCGACGCGCTGTCCTCCGTGCAGGTGACGGAGAACGCCGATGTCGGCTACGACCTGGAACTCGTCCTCACCAACGGGCCGGTGAGGAAGATCCGCGTCAAGGACGCCGATGCCCATCAACTGGCTCCGGACGAGAATGCTCAGGAAATCTCCGAGATCAACCTGAGTGCGGCCGGGTTCACCCATACCTTCCGCCTCCTAGAGGGGATTGCGGCGGACGGGAAGGGCTGGATCGAACGGCACAGCCCCGACAACCTGACGCCCTTCCAGACCGCTGGCTGATCACGAGCTCGAGCAGAGGAATGCCTGTGACCTCCACGGACGATGTCACCGAGAGCAAAATCCTGCTGGCCGAGTACGACTGCCTCAAGGAGGAACAGA
Source organism: Streptomyces sp. NPDC098789 (assembly GCF_044759975.1). NCBI lineage: Bacteria > Bacillati > Actinomycetota > Actinomycetes > Kitasatosporales > Streptomycetaceae > Streptomyces > Streptomyces sp. NPDC098789. The sequence continues at coordinate 66,589 of NZ_JBIWAJ010000001.1, read as the reverse complement.
AGACCCGCATAGGATTCCGTGACAACCTGCTCTATTTCACGCTCGCCGCGGCCACTGCGGTCGTGGCGGTCACCGTCCAGAGCGGGCAGTCCCGACTGCTGCTCTCCGTCCCCGCGATCTGTCTGATCCTGGGCTGGACCTACCTCGTCAACGACGAGAAGATCTCAACGATCGGCTGCTACGTCCGCGACCGACTGGGGCCCCGCCTGGGGGAACTCGCCTCCGTCCGCGGCACGGTGTTCGGCTGGGAGGTCTATCACCGCAACGTCGCGGGCCGCACCCTACGGAAGCGGATTCAGACCGCGGTGGACCTGTTCGCGTTCCTGGTCCTGCCCATGGTCTGCACGACCGCATATTGGTGCTCCCCCACCCCCCAGCCGCTGCTTGTACTCACATCCATCGCGCAGACACTCGCCCTAGGCGTACTGGGCTGGCAGTTCCTTCGCCGTACGGAGCGGTAGCACCAGCCCCGCCGGAGCCGGTCCACGCGCACGTAGGACCCCTGGCTCGCGGACGCGCGGGCCGGCCTCCGCTATTTCGGTCAGCGGGTTTCCGGCTCAGGCCGGGGCAGCTCGTCCAGGTCAAGGGTGTAGGTGCGACCGTCGGCCAGCTCGATGGGCAGTTTGCCCGAGCCGTACTTGTGCGTGTGCGCCGCGATGTAGCCGGAGCCGGTGGGCTGGGTGTGGACGACGACCTCCGCGGCGTACGGGTCCACCACCACGTAGACCGGGATGCTGTAGCGGCCGTACTTCGCGGTGCAGTCGTCGTAGTCCTTGCGCGCGGAGGATACGGACACCACTTCGGCGATCAGCAGCACGTCCTCGAAGCCGTAGCGCTTGCCCTGTCGCTGCGCGTCCTCCCGCAGGATCGCGAAGTCCGGGGCGGAGTTCTCGTCGGCCGGGAAGTCCAGGTAGACGTCGGAGGCGGTCTTCGCGTGCCGGCCGAGCGAGAGCGAGTCGATCTGCATCGACTTGATCGTGCTGGAGTGCTCAAAGCTCCGCGGAGTCATGATCAGCTTCCCATCGGTACCGAAGAAGACCACATGCCCGGCGGGGAGCTCGGCGTGCATGACCGCGTCGACGCTCATCAACGGCTCCTTCCCGTCGCCTCTCAGAATATGGGGCCACGGTCCCGCACGGGATCCACTACGAGAGTGCCGGCCCAGTAACCACGAATCCCGAGCGATGTAATAGAACCAGTCTTACACTGTGAGCCATGAAGCAGAACCGAGCCGGGAGCACCGAGAACATCTCCGTCTCCATGCCCGCTGAACTGATCAACGAGCTCCGTTCACGGACCGGTCGTCGCGGGCTGTCCAGCTACATCACCGAGGCGGTCAGACACCAGCTCGCCATGGACGGGCTCGCCGAGATCGTCGCGGCACACGAAGAGGAACACGGCGCGCTCACGGAGCAGGAGATCGAAGCCGCTCGCCGCGAGTTGTTCGGAGACGAGCGGGCCGCGGACGTCGAGCGAGGCGCGGTGTGAAGGAGCACCCCGTCCGCTCACTGGTGCTCGACTCCGAGGCGCTCTCCCTGCTCCTGCGCAATGACCGGCAGATGGTGGCTCGCATTGAGGCATCGCGCCAGGCCGGCGTCACCGTGCTCGTATCAGCGCTCACCATCGTGGAAGCGGTTCAGGGGAAGACTGACAGCGCGCGATTGGGCTGGGTCCTCTCTCGACTGCGGGTGGAACCGGTGAGCCAGGAGGATGCGCTGACCGCGGTGGGGCTCCTGCGGGACGCGGGCGGCCTGCACGGGCACAAGTACGGCATCGACGCGCTCGTCGCCGCGCTCGCACTCCGCGCACCGGCACCCGCCGTCGTCCTGACGTCCGACCGCGACGACTGGTCGAAGCTCTGCGCAGGCCGCGTGATCATCAAAGCGGTGTGAGGTCACGGACCACTCGGTCCGCGAAATCCACGCACACCTTCTAGCCGGGGGTCATTGCCGCAGCATCGGGGTCAGGTCTTTCAGCCAGGCGTTGCGGGTGGTGGTCCAGGTGGTTTCGCAGTGGGGGAAGCGGGGGGCCAGGTCCGGGTGGCGGGTGGGGGCGGCGCCGTAGAGGTGGCACAGGTGGGTGGCTTCGCGGAGGGCGTCGGGGGCGTGTTCGTCCTGGTCCTCGGCGTGCGGGCCGGTGCCGGAGGCCGCGGCGAGGGCGTACTCCCGGGCGGCCAGTCGCAGCGCGCGCTCGCCCGGCGGGCCCTGGCGCAGGAGCATCAGGGCGGCGAAGCGGTCCGCCGCGTCCTCCTCGGCCCTGCCCTCGGCCGGTAGCTCCAGGAGGTCCACGAGGGCGTGGCCCGCCTCGTGGAAGAGGGTTTCGGTCCAGACCGCGGAGACCGCCTCGTCGGCCGGGCTGTCGCCGGCCCCTTCGAACAGGGCCCGGTCCTCGACGGCGTCGTCGTAGCACAGCTCGATGCGGCGGGTCCCGGGTGCGTAGCCGGAGCCCTCGCCCGCGCAGGACATGGCGACGACGACCACCTCGTGGGACAGGTCGAGGAACGCGTTCAGTCGTTCGGCCGCGTCCTCGGCCCCGCGCCCGGCGCGCAGCCGGGCCGCCTCCGTACGGTCGACCGCGGCGGGGGCTTCGTAGCGGACGGTGAAGCCGGTGCGGGCGGGGGACGGGTCGCCGCAACCGGTCAGCAGGATCGCCGCGACCGCGGTCGCCGCCGCCGCCGTCGCCGTCCTCACGCGTCGTTCCATACGCGTGATTCTCGGTCATCGACGGAGTCGACGGGTCGTCAATTCGGTGGCGAAGAGCGGCCGATAGCTCTGAACTCGCTCAGATTCTCTCGCGCTCGGGCCCACCGCGAAGGACACTTGGGGCTCGTGCCGGGCTCTTCGGAGGAGGATGCGGATGCGGGTCAGCCATCGCAATGAGGCCGAGCGTCTGCTGGAACGGGCCGTCGACGAGGAGTCGTCGCGGTCCGGGACGGCCGGGGACAGGGCCGCGCTGCTCGCGCGGGGGCGGGAGGCCCTCGACGCGCTGGCCGCCAGCGCCGCCGAGGAGTACGCGGCGTACGTGAGCGCCCTGGACGAGGCCGCCGCCGGGGAGCATTCGCTGCGCGAGGCGTTCCGGCGGCAGAGCGCCTCGACGGCGGTACTGGCCTGCACGGTGGCGGCGGCCGCCGCCTTCGGGATGGACGTGGCGCTCGACGCGCCTGCGGCGACGGCGGCGACCACGGGGGCCGCCGCGCTGGTCGCGGGCGCCCTCGCGACCGTCGCGAAGGTGACCGGCACCCACCTGCCCGCGGCCAGCCGCCGGGCCGGCGCGCTGGGCCAGCCGGGCGGCCCCGAGCAGCTGAAGCTCCAGTGGTTGTCGGCGCTGGAAGTGCGGGGCATCCGACCCTTCCTGGCGCAGCAGCGGCAGGTGACGACGGCGGCGCGGACGCAACGGCCGGCACGGGCACCGCAGTTGCGCGGATCGGACCGCAGCGCCGAGGCGCGCCAGCGCCGGGTGCTGGAGCAGTCCTTCGGGCAACTGCCGGACCCGGTCGGTCCGTTCGCCGGTCGACGCGCGGAGATCGGACAGATCGCGCAGTGGGTGCAGGCCGCGCGGGCCAGTACGCAGACCCGCCCGGTGGTCGTCGTACTGCACGGCGAGCCGGGCGTGGGGCGCACCGCGCTCGCGGTGCGGGCGGCGCACCAGCTGCGGGACCAGTACCGGGGCGCCTGCGTGGTGGCGCTGAGCGGGAGCGGCGGCGGTGGCGGCAGTGGCGAGGCGGCGCTGCCGACCCGGGAGGCACTGCTGCACCTGCTGAACCGGCTGGGTGCGCCGCGCGAGCAGCTGCTCTTCCGGGAGCGCTCCTCGGCGGACCAACAGGTGCGCAGGCTGACGGAGTTGTACCACCAGCACCTCCAGGGCATGCCGGTGACGGTGGTGCTGGACGACGCGGCGGACGCGGCGCAGGTGCGCACGCTGGTGCCGGAGCGTTCGGACAGCCTGGTCCTGGTGACCGCGCGGGAGGCACTGGAACTGCCCGCGGACACGCCGGCGTGGGTGCACCACCTGGCGGTGGAGCGCCTCGGCGCGGCGGAGTCCGCGGAGGTGGTGCGGGCGGGCGCGGAGGCGGCCGGCGTCGGCCCGCACGCGGACGAGGTGACGGCGGGGATGCTGGGCTTGGGGGCGGGGCTGCCGCTGGCGCTGCGCGTACTGGCCCCGCTGGGCGGCGTACGGGCCGGCGAAGGGGGGCTGCTGGACCGGTCGCTGGAGCTGGCGTACGTACGGCTGCCCGAGGACCGGCGGCGGCTGCTGCGGCGGCTCGCGCTGGCCGGGCGGGCCTCGCTGGGGGCGGCCGCGGCCGCGGCGCTGATCGGGGCCGACCGGGCGGAGGCGGGACGGCTGCTGCGGGAGCTGGCGAAGGCGGGGCTGCTGGACCACGTGCGCGGGGAGCGGTACCGGATGCACGACGCGGTGCGCTCCTTCGCGGCGGCGCGGCTGGCGGCGGACGAGGAACGGGCTTCGGCGACGGCGGCGCACGAGCGGCTGATCCGGAACTACGCGCAGCTGGCGGACTCGGTGATCCGGATGGTCGACGGGAAGACCTCGACCCGGGCGAACCACTTCGACGGGCACGGCTTCGCCTCCCTGGACGCGGCGCTGAACTGGCTGGAGGAGGAGTCGAGCTTCATCACCTCGGCGCTGCGGCAGTCGGAGGGGGTGGACCAGCAGGCGGTGCTGGACCTGCTGGGGGCGCTGTGCGACTTCTGCCTGCTGCGCGGGGACCTCTACCGCCTCGGCGAGATCAACGAGCTGGCGCAGGCGGTGAACCAGGGCCGGCTGGTGCGCTCGGTGCAGTGGCGCACGGGCATCGCGGCCCGCCAGCTCGGTGAGCTGGACAAGGCGCGCACGACGCTGACGTCGGTGGTGGACCAGTACATGGAGGCGCACCAGGAGGCGGGCGCGGCGATGGCGCTGGTCTCGCTGGGGATCACCCTGCACCACCAGGGGAACCTCCCGGAGGCCGCGGCGCGGATCCGGCAGGCGATCGCGCTCCAGGAGCCGCCGGAGCTGGCGGGCGACCGCGCGTGGGCGCTGCACGCGCTGGCCGCGGTGGAGCGGGACCGGGCGCACCTGGCCGAGGCGCTGGCGCTGCTGGAGCGCTCGCTCGTGCTGCACCGGGAGAACGAGAGCGTGCACGGCGAGGCGTGGGCGCACTTCCAGCTGGGGCAGGTGTGCCTGCGGATGGACGACGTGCCGCGCGCGGAGGCGGAGCTGCGGCTCGCGCTGGAGCTGTACGGGCGCACGCACGACGGCCGCGGCGAGGCGTGGGCGCTGACCCAGCTCGGGCGGGCCCGGGTGGTGGACGGCGATCCGGCGACGGCGGTCGGGCAGCTGCGCGAGGCACTGGCCCGGCACCGGGAGGCGGAGGACGCGCGCGGCGAGGCGTGGACGCTGTACTACCTGGGGCAGGCGCTGGAGGAGAGCGGGGAGCGGGATCCGGCGGTGCGCGAGCTGGAGCGGGCCCGGACGATGTTCTCGCGGATGCGGGACGTGTACGGGCTGGCGTGCGCGCGCCACCATTCGGGGCGGGTGACCCGGGACCAGCGCGCGGCCCAGACCGGCAACCTGCGCAATTCCGGCTTCGCCCGGCAGCTGCTGGTGGACGCCCGGGCGGACTTCCGCCGGATCGGGCTGGCCCACGGGGAGGGCTGGACCTGCCTGGAGCTGGCCGTGGTGGACGCGGGCAACGGGCGCCTCGCCCAGGCGGTCGGACTGTGCGAGGAGGCGGGGCGGCTGTTCGCCTCGTACGGGGACCTGCGCGGCGGGGACTGGGCGCGCTTCCTGCGGTGCACGATGCTGGCGTACGCGACCCCGGGCCCGGAAGGCCTGGCGGCGGCCCGCGCGGAGCTGGCCGCCCTGGCGGCGGAGCCGCACCCGGCGCGGGACGGGAAGCTGGAGGACTGCCTGGAGCCGTACGCGCTGATCCTGGCGCGCGGGGTGGACCCGGCGGAGGGCTGGCAGGCCTGGCGGCTGTCGATGGTCCCGGACCGTCACTCGCGGGAGATCATGGGCGTCGCGGTCCCGGCGCCGTCGGCGTAGGGCCGCCCCTGTGGTGCGGGGCATGCGGAACCCGCACCACCGGCCCTGGATCCTGCTGGGCGGTGGCGCGGGTTCCGCGGATGCCTAGGAGGCCCGCGGGGCCTCGGTCGCCGTGGTGGCGGGACCGGCCGTGGCGGGGTCGGGGGCCTCTTCGAAGCTGACCCGCCCCATGTGGCGGTTCATCGACTTCATCAGGAACCACACGCCGACGGCGAGGGCCGCGAACACGATGAAGCCGAGGAGGCCGGGGGTCACCTTGTTCTTGTCGAAGGTGTCACCCGCCAGCGGGAGGAGCTGGGTCAGTGCTGCCTGCGTAGCGCTCATAGCTACGCATTCTCCCGGATGCCCGCGAAGAGGTCGGACTCGGGGAGGGAAGTGTCGACGAGCGACTTCGCCAGCTCGTACTCCTCCGTGGGCCAGACCTCCTTCTGGACGTCCATGGGCACGCGGAACCAGCCGCCGTCCGGGTCGATCTGCGTGGCGTGCGCGATGAGGGCCTTGTCGCGGATCTCGAAGAACTCCGCGCACGGCACGTGCGTGGTCAGCGTCCGCTCGGTGCGCTCGAACTCCTTCCAGCGCTCCAGCCACTCCCCGTAGGGGGACTCCATGCCGCGCGCGAGGAGCGCCTCGTGCAGGGCGACGGTGCGCGGCTTGTTGAAGCCCTGGTTGTAGTAGAGCTTGAGCGGCTGGTACGCCGGCCCGAACTCGTCCTCCGGGTACTTCTCGGTGTCGGCCGCGCCCTCGAACGCCACCATGGAGATCTGGTGGGTCATGATGTGGTCGGGGTGCGGGTAGCCGCCGTTCTCGTCGTAGGTGGTGATGACCTGCGGCCGGAAGCCGCGGATCTTCTTCACCAGCTCGCCGGCGGCCTCGTCGACGTCCGCGAGCGCGAAGCAGCCCTCGGGCAGCGGCGGCAGCGGGTCGCCCTCGGGCAGGCCGGAGTCCACGTAGCCGAGCCATTCCTGCTCGACGCCGAGGATCTCGCGGGCCTCGTCCATCTCCTTGGCGCGCACCTCGTGGATGTGCTCCTCGATGTACTTGTCGCCCTGGAGCTTGGGGTTCAGGACCGAGCCGCGCTCGCCCCCGGTGCAGGTCACGACCAGTACGGGCACCCCTTCGGACACGTACTTGGCCATGGTGGCCGCGCCCTTGCTCGACTCGTCGTCGGGGTGTGCGTGGACGGCCATCAGTCGAAGCTGCTCGGTCAAGACAGGATCCTCTTTGGGTCGGGCGTGGCCGTCGGTATCGGCTCCTCGTCCCCCTCAGCAAGCTACTTCCGAGGGGTATTCCTGGCGACAACGGTAGTGCGTGCCCGCCGCCGGGCGGACCGTCCGCCCGCGCCCCGCACCCTGCTGACGGGGGGCCCGATTCCGCCGCGCGCCGAGCGGCGTGGGATCCTCCAGGGGTCGGGTGGCTCGCGGACCGGAAGGGGCCGGCCCTTGCGAGAGGAACGATCATGAGCGCGGTGCGCGAGGGACTGCCCGAGGGCCGGTACGGCCGGTCGGCGGACGAGCGGACCGACCGCAAGCTCAAGATCGTGGGCGGGGTGCTCGGGGCGGTGCTGCTGGGCGTGGTCGGCTGGATCGGCTGGGACTACGTCGGCGGGCAGAGCGTCAGCGGGGAGATCATCAAGTTCCAGGTGGTCTCGGACTCCGAGGTGCAGGTGCACCTGGAGGTCCGCAAGGACGCCTCCGTCACCGGGGTCTGCACGCTCAGCTCGCAGGACAAGGAGCACGGTGAGGTCGGCCGCGCGGACTACACCTTCGACCAGGCGTCGGGCCGGGTCGACGAGATGCTCACGCTGAAGACCACCGGCCGCGCCACGATGATCGAGCTGATCGGCTGCCAGCCGGCCGGGGACGACGAGCACTAGGGACGCGCGGGCCGCCGTACGGGTCGAACGGGCCGTCGTACGGGCCCCCGGGCCGCCGTACGGGGCGAACGGGCCGTCGTACGGCCGTCGCGCGGGCCGCCGTACGGGTGATCATGATGTGGCCGCAGGGCCGTGCTGCCGGGCCCTGACGGACTTCAGACGGCTGGTGTCCTCCCTCTTTTCTTCCCGAATTGTTAGGCTCGTGGTTTCGCCCGTTGCCGGCGACTTTGTTGTCCCCCTAGTTCCCATAGTTCCCCTAGTTCCCCTGTACCGACGAGGAGCACCTGTGACCCAGACGAGCGAGAACGTCACCTGGCTGACCCAGGCGGCGTACGACCAGCTGAAGGCCGAGCTGGACTACCTCTCTGGTCCCGCACGCACGGAGATCGCGGTCAAGATCGCAGCCGCCCGCGAGGAGGGCGATCTGCGCGAGAACGGCGGTTACCACGCGGCCAAGGAGGAGCAGGGCAAGATGGAGCTGCGCGTCCGCCAGCTCACTCAGCTCCTGGAGAAGGCCAAGGTCGGCACCGCGCCCGCGTCCGACGGCGTGGTCGCGCCCGGCACCCTCGTGACGATCGCCTTCGACGGCGACCCGGACGACACGCTGGAGTTCCTGCTGGCCTCCCGCGAGTACGCCTCCTCGGACTTCGAGACCTACTCGCCGCAGTCCCCGCTGGGCTCGGGCGTGATGGGCAAGGCGATCGGCGAGGACGCCCAGTACGAGCTGCCGAACGGCAAGAAGGCCCTGGTCAAGATCCTGGCCGTGACGCCCTTCAACGGCTGACCCCCGGGTCGCGCACGCGCGAGGGCCCCCGCCGGACACGTTCCGGCGGGGGCCCTCGCGCGTGCGGCGAGCGCTACGCGGCGCCCCCTACGCGGTCGCCGAGCGGTACTTGCGGACCGCCAGGGTCCGGAAGACCACGATGATCACGACGGACCAGATGATCGAAGCCCAGACGGGGTGCTGCATCGGCCAGGCGTCCGGGACCGGATAGCCGGGCGGCAGGTTCCCGAAGAGCGTGCGGGCGGCCTGGACGGTCGCGCTGAAGGGGTTCCACTCGGCGATGTGCCGCAGGAAGGTCGGCATGTTGTCGGAGGGGACGAACGCGTTGGAGATGAAGGTCAGCGGGAAGAGCCAGATCAGCCCGCCCGACGTGGCCGCCTCCGGGGTCCGCACCGAGAGCCCGATGAGCGCCCCGATCCAGGAGAAGGCGTAGCCGAGCAGGAGCAGCAGGGCGAAGCCCGCCAGCACCTTGCCCAGGTTCTCGTGGGTGCGCCAGCCGACGATCACCGCCACGATCGCCAGCACCACGATGGTGAGCGCCGTCTGCACCAGGTCGGCCAGGGTGCGCCCGGTGAGCACCGCGCCGCGCGCCATGGGCAGCGAGCGGAAGCGGTCGATGAGGCCCTTGTGCATGTCGTCCGCGATGCCCGCGCCGGCGCCTGCGGTGGCGAAGGTGACGGTCTGGGCGAAGATGCCGGCCATCAGGAACTCGCGGTAGGCGGCGGGCGAGGTGTTGCCGCCGACACTGATGGAGCCGCCGAAGACGTAGCTGAACAGCACCACGAACATGACCGGCTGGATCACCCCGAAAATTATCATTTCGGGAATCCTGGACATACGAATCAAATTGCGCTTGGCGATCACCAACGAGTCGTTGACCGACTGGACGATGCCGCCCCGGGGGCGCGGCGCGGCCAGCTCCGGCGTGCGGGAGGTGATGCTCACTTGGCCTCCTCCTTCTGCGCCTTGGCGGCCTTGCCGCTCCTGTTGCCCCGGCCGCCCTTGGCGGCGCCGGGGTCCTCCCCGTCGTCCTCCTGCGCCGACTCGGCGGCGTGGCCGGTCAGGGAGATGAAGACGTCGTCGAGGGTCGGGCGGCGCAGGCCGATGTCGTCGATCTCGATGCCCCGGCCGTCCAGTTCGCGGATGACCTCGGCGAGCAGCTTGGCGCCGCCCGTGACGGGCACGGTGAGCTTGCGGGTGTGCTCCTCGACGGTCGTCTCGCCCTTGCCGAAGGCGGCGAGGACCTCGCGGGCGGTGGCGATGTGCTCGCGCTCGTGCACGACCACCTCGACGCGCTCGCCGCCGGTCTGCGCCTTGAGCTGGTCGGAGGTGCCGCGGGCGATGACCCGACCGTGGTCGACCACGCAGATGTCGTGGGCGAGGTGGTCGGCCTCTTCGAGGTACTGGGTGGTGAGCAGCAGGGTGGTGCCGCCCGCCACGAGCTCCTGGATGATCCCCCACAGCTGCTGGCGGTTTCGCGGGTCCAGGCCGGTGGTCGGCTCGTCCATGAACATCACGGGCGGGCTGACGACCAGGGCGGCCGCGAGGTCGAGGCGCCGGCGCATGCCGCCGGAGTAGGTCTTGGCGGTGCGGTCCGCGGCGTCGCCGAGGTTGAAGCGTTCGAGCAGTTCGGCGGCCCGCGCCTTCGCCGCCTTGCCGCTCATCTGGTAGAGCTGGCCGACCATCTGGAGGTTCTCGCGGCCGGTGAGGTACTCGTCGACCGCGGCGAACTGACCGGACAGGCCGATCGCGCGGCGCACCTCGTTGGGGTGCTTGAGGACGTCGATGCCGGCGACGACGGCCCTGCCGCTGTCGGGTTGGAGGAGGGTGGTCAGGACGCGCACGGTGGTGGTCTTGCCCGCCCCGTTGGGGCCGAGCAGACCCAGGACGGTGCCTTCGGGGACATCGAGGTCCACCCCGTCCAGAGCCCGTACGTCGCCGAAGGTCTTGACCAGACCTTCGGCGTAGATGGCGCCTGGCATATGGATTCTCCTAGCAAAAAGGACGATTCCTACGCAAATCTTATGGTTGCCAGGCCGACCTCGCCCGGCCGAACGGGTGACCCCGCGGAGACCGGGCACACGCTATCGCGTCATATCGCGATGCGCAGCTGTACGGAACGATCCCAATGCTCGAATGCTCGAATGCTCGAACGGATCGGCGTGATCGGCGTGATCGCCCCTCAGCCCATGACCTTGTACCCCGCGCTGTGCAGCGACCGCGCCACCTCGGCGCAGTGCTCCGGCCCCTTGGTCTCCAGGTGCAGCTCCACCTCCACCTCCGTGAGCCCGAGCCGCGGATCGGTCCGTACGTGGCTCACGTCCAACACGTTCGCATCCACCACTGACAACACCCCCAGCAGACCGGCCAGCGCCCCCGGCCGGTCCGTCACGCGCAGCCGCAGCGACAGGTACCGTCCCGCGGCCGCCATGCCGTGCCGCAGGATCCGCTGGAGCAGCAGCGGGTCCACGTTGCCGCCGGACAGCACGGCGACCACCGGGCCGTCGCCGTACCGCTCGGGCTCGCTCATCAGGGCGGCGACCGGACTGCAACCCGCCGGTTCCACCACGAGCTTGGCCCGCTCCATGCAGAGCAGCAGCGCGCTGGAGAGCGCGTCCTCCGACACCGTACGCACGTCGTCGAGGAGTTCGCCGATGATCTTGAAGGGGACGTCGCCCGGGCGCCCGACCTTGATGCCGTCGGCCATCGTGTTGGGGGCGTCGATGGAGACCGGGTGACCGACCTTGAGCGAGGGCGGATAGGCGGCCGCGCCCGCCGCCTGCACGCCGATGACCCGCACGTCGGGGCGTAGCGCCTTGACGGCGACCGCGATGCCCGCGGCCAGGCCGCCGCCGCCGATGCCGACGACGATCGTGCGGACCTCGGGGCACTGCTCCAGGATCTCCAGGCCCACCGTGCCCTGGCCCGCGATGACGTCGCGGTGGTCGAAGGGGTGGATGAAGACGGCGCCGGTGCGGTCCGCGTAGTCCTGGGCGGCCGCGAGGGTCTCGTCGACGACCTGCCCGTACATGCGCACCTCGGCGCCGTACTCGCGGGTCGCGGCGACCTTGGGCAGCGGGGCGCCGACCGGCATGAACACGGTCGAGCGGACGCCCAGCAGCGAGGAGGCGAGGGCGACGCCCTGCGCGTGGTTGCCGGCGCTGGCCGCCACGACGCCGGCGGCGCGCTGTTCGGGGCGCAGGCCGGAGATCCGGACGTAGGCCCCGCGCAGCTTGAAGGAGCCGGTGCGCTGGAGGTTCTCGCACTTGAAGTGGACCGGGGCCCCGACCAGCGAGGTGAGGTACCGACTGCCTTCCATGGCGGTCACCCGCGAGACGCCGGACAGCATCTTCTGGGCCCCCCGGACGTCGTCGAGGATGACCTGGGGGACGGGCTCCGGCACGCGGTAGTTCATGGCTCCAAGTCTCGCAGTTGTGCGGGAGCCCGGCGCGGGCCGTCCGCGGGGCGGACGCCGCCCGCCCCGGATCCGGGACGGGGGCGAAATCTCGCCATCCGAGACCGGTACGGAAGGCGTCCCATTCCCGTCTCCGGCCCGCCGTACCAGTTCTCGCACGAGGCGTACGAGCCGCAGCGCAGCCGCGTACTCTGTCCCCCATCCTTGTCGGCCCCCATGCGAAGAGAGCCCACGGCCATGCCTTCCACTCCGGCCAATTCCGACCTCCCGGCGGCGCCGGACGCGCCCGCCGGGGCGGGTCTCCTGGACGCGCTCCAGCATCAGGTGGCGGTCTTCGCCCGGCGGGCGGAGCAGACCCGTCTCGGCGGGGTCGGCCAGGCCCGCAACTCGATGGACCGCGCCGCGTACCTGCTGCTGAACCGCCTCGACCTGGAAGGCCCGATGGGGGTCAAGGCGCTCGCGGGCGGCATGGGCATCGACTCCTCCACCGTGACCCGCCAGGTCGCACCGCTGGTCGACACGGGCCTGGTCAAGCGCACCTCGCACCCGGAGGACGGGCGCGCGGTGGTCCTCGCGCTGTCCCCGCGCGGGCTGGCGCGGCTGGAGGAGGTCCGCTCCTCGCGGCGCGAGCTGATGTCCCGGGTCACGGAGGGCTGGTCGCCGCAGGAGCGCGAGGCGTTCACCTCGCTCCTCACCCGTTTCAACCTCTCGCTGTCGGAACTCATGGCGGCCGTCGCCGAGGGTGGTCCGACCTCTTGACCCGGGTGGTCCGACTGCCCGCACTATGTGGATTGTGGACCACCAAACGACCTACGGACGGGCGGAGTTCGAGGCCTTCGTCGCGGGTGCGGCGGGCCGACTCCTGCACGTCGCCGTCCTGTTGACCGCCGAGCCGGAGGGCGCGGCGCCGCTGGCCCGGCGGCTGCTGTCGGGCGCGCTGGCGCGTACGTTCGCGGACTGGCGGCGGCTGCGCGGCGACGACCCGTACGCCGCCACCCGCGCCGAACTGTGCGCCGCCTTCGCCCGCTCCGCCTGGCGCCATCACGGGCGCCCGCGGCCGGACGCGGGGGTGCTCGCCCGGCTGAGTCCGCAGGAACGTCTCGTCGTGGTCCTGCGGGTGTACGAGGGCGTGGCCGAGGAACAGACGGCCGCGCTGCTCGGGATCCCCGCGGACCGGGTGCGGGCGGTGTGCCACCGCGCGATGACCGCACTGCGGGCGGCCGCCGCGGCGGGCCCGCCCCCGCCCGGCCGGGTCGCGTGATGGGCGCGCCCGATCGCAAGGAGGCCGAGGTCCGGCGGCTGCTGGAGGGCCCGCACCCGGTGGTGCCGGTGGACCTCGCGGCCGTCGCCGCCGCCCGCGGCACGCGGCTGCTGCGGCGGCGCCGGGCGCTGCGCCGCTCGGGGTGGGCCCTGGTGTTCGCGCTGGTCGTCGCCTTCGCGGTGTGGGCCTCGCTCGCGCACCCGTGGGAGATACCGCCGACGGACGTGGCCCCGCCCCTGCGGGGCTGGTAGCCACGTCCGTCGCGGTGCGCCTGCCGACCGGTGTCCCGGCCGGTGTCCGGTCCGTGTCCGGTCGGTGTCCGGTCGGTGTCTAGCCGAGCGCCTGGGTCAGGTCCGCGATCAGGTCGTCGGCGGCCTCGATGCCCACCGACAGCCGGACCAGGTCGCCCGGGACCTCCAGGGCCGAGCCCACCACCGAGGCGTGGGTCATCCGGCCCGGGTGCTCGATCAGGGACTCGACGCCGCCCAGGGACTCGCCCAGGGTGAAGAGCTTGGCGCGGTTGCAGACCTCGACCGCCGCCTCCTCGCCGCCGACGACCTGGAAGGAGATCATGCCGCCGAAGGACTTCATCTGCTTCGCGGCGATCTCGTGGCCCGGGTGGTCCGGCAGGCCCGGGTACAGGACGCGGGAGACCTTCGCGTGGCGGGTCAGCATGTCGGCGACGCGCGTGGCGTTCTCCGAGTGCCGGTCCATCCGGACGGCCAGCGTCTTGATGCCGCGCAGCACGATCCAGGAGTCGAAGGGACCGGCCACCGCGCCCATCGCGTTCTGGTGGTAGGCCAGCTCCTCGCCGAGGGCCGCGTCGGCCGTGATCAGCGCACCGCCGACGACGTCCGAGTGGCCGCCCATGTACTTGGTGAGGGAGTGCAGGACCACGTCCGCGCCGAGGGCGAGCGGCTGCTGGAGGTAGGGGGAGGCGAAGGTGTTGTCCACGACGAGCTTGGCGCCCGCCGTCCGCGCGATGTCGGCGATCACGGCGATGTCCGTGATGCCGAGGAGCGGGTTGGAGGGGGTCTCGACCCAAATGACCTTGGTCTTCGGGGTGATGGCCGCCTGGACCGCCGCCGCGTCGGAGGTGTCGGCCACCGACCAGTCGACGCCCCAGCGGGAGATGACCTTGGCGAAGAGGCGGAAGGTGCCGCCGTACGCGTCGTTCGGGATGACCACGTGGTCGCCCGGCGAGAGCAGCGTGCGCAGCAGGCAGTCCTCGGCCGCCAGGCCCGAGGCGAAGGCCAGGCCGCGGCGGCCGCCTTCCAGTGCCGCCAGGTTCTCCTCCAGGGCGGTACGGGTCGGGTTCGCGCTGCGGCTGTACTCGTAGCCGCCGCGCAGGCCGCCGACGCCGTCCTGCTTGTACGTGGAGACCTGGTAGATCGGGGGCACGACCGCGCCGGTCAGGGGGTCCGCCTTGTTCCCCGCGTGGATGGCGCGGGTTTCGAAGCTCTGGTGCTCGTGGCTGTCGTCGCTCATGAGCAGAGCCTAAGGGCTGTCCGGGGTGAACCGGCTGGTGGCAGGGGCACCCCTCATTCGCGTCCGGGGGCGTGCGTCTGGTTCGCTTGGGCGCATGGAGATTCTGTGGTTCCTGATCGCGATCGGCATGCTCATCGCCGTCGTCGGGCCTTACGTGCGGCGCCGGCGCTCCGGCCTCCGCCTCGTCACGCCCGACAGCCCCGACGCCGCCGACCCCGAGAACTACGGCTTCGCCCGGCAGGAGCAGCTCGACATCCGGATCCCCGGACCCGACCAGGACCTGATGGACGCCCTCGGCAACGTCGAGCGCAGCGGCCAGTGGCAGGCGGCGTCCATGCTGCTCGCCGGCACCCCGCGCGACGGCGAGGTGCGCTGGCAGCGCGTGCAGGCCTTCGCCGGGGCGGCGGCGCTGGACCTCGCGCAGCGGCCGGGCATCGGTGCGCCGTGGTTGAAGGCGTGGCGGCTGGAGGCCCCGAAGGACGCGGGCGGCGCGCAGGTGCACGCCGAGCTGCTGGTCCAGCAGGCGTGGCGGCAGTCGGGCGGCGTGGGGTCGACGGACCACAGGATCATCCTGGAGGAGGCCCGTACGGCGGGCGCCGGCAGCGCGCTGCTGGCCCCCGGCGACCCCGTCCCGTACATCACCGAGCTGGCCGTCGCCCGTGGACTGGGCTATTCCGAGGCCGAGTTCGACGCCCTGTGGGCGAAGATCATCGACCGGGCGCCGCAGCACATGGGCGCGCACCTGGCGGCGCTGCACTACTGGTGCGAGAAGTGGCACGGCTCCCGCGAGAAGGCCGACGCCTTCACGCACGCCGCGGCCGCGCGCGCCCCGCAGGGCTCGCTGCTCGCCGCGCTGCCGCTGTTCGCGGTGTACGAGCACCTGCCGGAGTTCACGACCGTGCAGAGCTTCTACCAGAGCGCCGTGGTCACCCGGGCCGTGGAGGGCGCGCTGTACGCCGTGCACTCGGCCCGCGCCGACGATCCGATGCTGGCGCACGTCCGTCACCTGTTGATCCTGTTCCTGGTCAACAGCGAGCGGTGGGCCGAGGCGATGGAGCAACTGCGGCACGTCGACGGGTACGTCGGCGCGCTGCCGTGGTCGCACAGCGCGGATCCGGCGGCCCAGTACGCGGTGTACCGGGCGCTGGCCGTGGCGGGCTACGAGGCGAACGGCGGCTCCCCGGCGACCCTGCCGCACTGACCCGTCACGAATCCACCTGTGCTTATAAGGTTGCCATAAGCGCAGCTCAGGCCGCATGATCCGGCCGTGAACCTCGCACTCGTCCTCGTCATGGTCCTCATCCCGCTCAGCATGGTCGTCTTCCTCGCCCGGACCAAGGGCAAGCCCGCCGGCCCGCGGGCCGAGCGCTGGATACGCACGCGGTTCGACCCGGCCGCCTTCGGCCTCGTCCCCCGCGACCAGCTCGACCCCAGCCGCGGCGGCCCCGTCCTCGAACCCGGCACGCGGGCGCGGGCCCAGGAGGTCGCCGACGCGGCCTGGGACGGGGACTGGCGGGTGGCCGCCGCGTACTGCGAGGCCGCCGGGCGGGACTGGGACGAGCGGTGGTCGCGGATCGAGCTGCTCATCCAGATCGCCGAGAGCGACGACCGCTGGCTGAACGACTGGCGCGGCGCCCAGCCCGACAACGGCGACGCGGGCAGCGTGTACGCCCAGGTGCTCCTGCACCGCGCCTGGGAGATCCGCGGCGCCGAGTACGCGAACAAGGTCCCGGCCGAGCGGATGCGGCAGTTCAAGGAGCTGCTCCCGGCCGCCATGGCCGCTGCCCAGCAGGCCGCGGACCGCGCCCCGCACGACCCGGGCCCCTGGGTCGTGATGGTCACGGCGGCGCGCGGGATGCAGTACTCGCACAGCCAGTTCACGGAGCTGTGGCGCAACCTCCAGCTGCGCGCCCCGCACCACGGGCCCGCGCACTGGCAGGCCCTGCAGTACTGGTGCGACAAGTGGTTCGGCTCCGACAAGCTGATGTTCGACTTCGCCGTGCGCGCCGTCGGGACCTCCCCCGCCGGCAGCACCCTGGCGGGGCTGTACCTGCACGCCCTCGACGAGGTCGAGAAGCGCGGCGGGCAGCGCGGGAACCGGGCCGACCAGCACGTCAAGGCCCGACTGGAGGACGTGGCCCGGCGCCTGGACACCGTGCCGGAGACCCACGAGGACCTGCCCCGGCTGCGCCACAAGCTCGCCCACCACCTGCTGGCCGCGAGGATGGACCGGGAGGCGCTGGAGCAGTTCCGGCGGATCGGCCCCTACTGCGGCGCCGCCCCCTGGTCCCAGGACAACGCGGGCGCCGTGGCCGCCTTCGACCACGCGCGCGGGCGCGCGGCCTACGGTTCACGGGCCTGAGCGGCCGACCGGCCCGAGCCGGCCGAGCGGCCCGAGCCGCACCCCGACGCCGCCCCGCGGCCGACGGGCCTGCATACTTTGCTCTCTCTTGGGGCGCCCGCGGTGCCCGCTACGCACCGCGCCCACCGCCTCGTACACACAGGTCACATCACGTGACGCACATGTCACATCCCGTGGGGGGATCCTTCCAAATGGGCGCTTCGCTGCGCGCATTGCGCGCGCTCGTACTCCTGTCCGGCTTCTATCTGCTCGGCTTCGTCCTGCTCGCCGTCCTGGCGGGCATCGACTACGCCATCATCGCCTCGGGCGGACACGGCCCGGTCGTCGCCAAGCTCGTCATCGTCAGCCTGGTCCTGGCCTTCCCGGTCGTGCGCGGCATGTTCATGCTCCGCACGCCCAAGGCCGAGCCCATGGCGGGCCTGCGCCCCACCGAGCAGCAGGAACCGCACCTGTGGGCCATGGTCCGCGAGCTGGCCGCCGCCGTCGGCACCCGCGCGCCGGACGAGATCGTGCTGACCGACGAGGTCAACGCGGCCGTCGGCGAGGACCCCCGGCTGCTCGGCCTGCTGCCCGGCCCGCGCCGCATGTACATCGGCCTGCCGCTGATGACGGGGCTCGACGAGATGCAGCTGCGCGCCGTCCTGGCGCACGAGCTCGGCCACTACAGCAACGCCGACACCCGCTTCACCCCGCTGATCGTGCGCGGCAAGGCCCAGATCGGCCGGACCATCGCGCACTTCCACGAGCGCGCGGACAACACGGTCGCCAAGGAGCGCGCCAAGCAGGAGAAGCAGGCCGGCAAGCGGATCGCCAAGGGCAAGAAGGCCAAGGAGGTCAACACCTCCGGTTCGGGCGTCATGTACCGCTCGATGGCCAAGATCTACACCGCCTACGGCTCCTTCTTCATGCGGGCCACCCTCTCCGGCTTCCGCCGCCAGGAGTACGCCGCCGACCTCGCCGCGGCCAGGATCGCCGGCCGCGACGCCTACGCGTCCGCGCTGCGCGAGCTGCCCGCGCTGGTCTCCGCGCACACCTTCTACATGGACCGCTACGCCACCCTCGGCGTCGGCGCGGGCCTGCTGCCCGCCCCCGGCCAGGTCTTCGGCGGCTTCGGCGAGCTGCTCGGCGCCCGCGCGGAGGAGCTGGCGGGGATGCGCGAGGAGCTGCCCGAGCGCCCCGCCTCCCCCTACGACTCGCACCCGCCCATCGCGGACCGGGTGGCCCGGATCGAGGCCCTGGCGGACGACGGCCGCGGCGCCGCCGCCACCCGTCCCGCGCTGGACGTCCTGGTCTCCGCGGCCGGCGCCTTCGCCGCGCTGGAGCACGAGGTCCTCACCTCCGAGGCGCTGGGCCTGCGCCGCGCCGACTGGTCCGACCTGGTGCACGAGAGCATGAGCCTCTACGTCGCCCAGGGCGCCGAGGACATCCGCGCGGCCGTGGCCGCCGAGCGCCCCGGGACCCAGGGCGACCTGGGCGACTTCCTGGACCTGATCGACACCGACCCGGCCGCCCTGTGGCGGGTCGCGGACCGGCTGCCGAAGTCCGAGGAGGCGACGGCGGCCACCGGTCGCGCCGCCCGCGAGTTCGCCCGCCCGGGGGTGCGGCGCGCGCTGAACCAGCTGGTCACGGTGGAGCTGACGGCCCGCGGCGCGGCCCGCTGGCAGCTGTCGTGGTCGGACTCGGCGACGCTGGGCTACTCCTCCGAAGGCGTCCAGGACGAACTGGACGCCGCCCTGGACGCGGCCGTGGCCGACCAGGGCGACACCGCACCGCTGCGAAAGCTGGCATTGGCATGATGATCTTCTTCGGCGTGCTCGGGCTCGCCCTGTTGGCCGTCGCCGGCTACGTGCTGCGCGGCGTCTACTACATCCGCAAGGCCAAGCGGCTGACCGCCGAGGTCGAGGCCATCGGTGCCCGCGTGGCGGGCCGCTCGGTCGACCAGGGCTTCCTGCCGGGCGACCGGCTCGACACCGAGAACTCGGGGCCCGTACCCGCCGAGCACGGCGTCGTCCGGGCCGCCGTCCGCTCCGGTGACTGGCAGGCGGGCGCGGCCTGGGTCGAGGCCGCGGGGCAGCACTGGGAGGAGCGCTACACGCGCGTCTACGTGCTGGGCGAGGAGGCCGCGCAGGACGACGCCTGGCTGCGCGCCTGGCGCGCGGCCCGGCCCACCGACCCGACCGCCGCCGCGATCGACGCGGACTCGGCGCTCACCGTCGCCTCGAACGTGCGGGGCGCGCTGCGGGCCAACCAGACCTCGCGGGAGCAGTTCCGCGTCTTCCACGAGCTCCAGCGCAAGGCGCAGGTCCTGGTCGAGGAGGCGCAGGCGCTCGCCGACCCGGCGGACCCCACCCCGTACGTCCTGGAGCAGCCGATCGCGCTCGGCCTGGGCTACTCGAACGAGCGCTACCGCGCGCTCTCCGCGGAGATCATCAAGCGGGACCCGAAGAACCTGTCGGCGCACGTGCGCTCGCTCCAGTACTGGTGCGCCAAGTGGCACGGCTCGCACGAGGAGGCCATGGCCTACGCGCGGGAGGCGGCCGCGCTCGGCGGGCCCGGCGACCTGCTGACCCTGCTGCCGCTGTACGCGTACTTCGAGCAGGAGACGCACGAGGACGACCTCGACCCGGACGTCTACTTCAAGGAGCCGGAGGTCGTCGCCGCCGCGACGGCGGCGCTGGCGGACCTCGCGGCGGCCGCCCCGGACGACCGGCGGGCGCTGCGCCTGCGGCACATGCTGGCGTGGTTCCTGTACTGGCAGGACCGCTACCCGGAGGCGATCGAGCAGTTCCGCCACGTCGACGGCCACATCGGCACGGCGCCGTGGACCTACTCGGGCGACCCGGCGGCCCGCTACCTGAAGGCGCGCGACTACAGCGTGGGCCAGGTGACGCCGGGCGCCTGAAGCGCCGGGCTCGGGGGCGGGGCGGGTCGGATCCTTCCAGGTGGGGGAATCCCGGCCCGCCCCGTCCTGTTGTCCCCTGTGCGACCGCCGCCGAGGAGGCCCCTGTGTTCAGTTACCGCCGCACCCCCGAACTCCCCACTCCCGAGCAGGCCCTCAAGGGCCGCCCCACCCCGCAGTTCGACCTGCCGTCCCGCCACACGGTGCTCGGCAACCCGCTGGCCGGTCCCTACCCGGCCCACCTGGAGGTCGCGGACTTCGGGCTGGGCTGTTTCTGGGGCGCGGAGCGCATCTTCTGGCAGACCCCGGGCGTGTGGACCACGCTGGTCGGCTACCAGGGCGGATCCACGCAGAACCCGTCGTACGAGGAGGTCTGCTCGGGCGGTACGGGCCACACGGAGGTCGTCCGCGTCGTCTTCGATCCGGCCGTGCTGCCGTACGAGTCCCTGCTGAAGGTGTTCTGGGAGAACCACGACCCCACCCAGGGCTTCCGCCAGGGCAATGACGTGGGCACCCAGTACCGCTCCGCGGCCTACACCCACTCCCCCGCCCACCAGGCCACCGCGGAAGCCTCCCGCGACGCCTACCAGCAGGTCCTGACCGCGTCCCGCTACGGCGCGATCACCACGGCCGTCCTGCCGGCCGCCGACCGCCCGTTCTGGCCCGCGGAGCCGTACCACCAGCAGTACCTGGACAAGAACCCCACGGGCTACTGCGGCATCGGCGGCACGGGCGTCTCCTGCCCGATCGGCGTGGCGAAGCCGCCGTCGACGCAGGCCTGAGCCGGCAGCCGACCGGGCCGCCGCGCGTCACCCGTCATCGGGTGGCGCGCGGCGGCCCGCCAGCGGTCAGCCGGCGCCCCGCCCCCGGTCACAGGAGGCCGAAGGCCGCCTGGAGGGAGGGGGCCACCGAGTGGCCCACGAGGTGGTTGAAGGCCGTGCCCGGGAGGGCGGGGAGGTAGGCCCAGTGGGTGACGCCCTCCGGGTCCGGGCCGACCCCCGCGTAGGGGAAGCGGATCACGGCCCCCCGGTCCACGAAGCAGTCACGGAACTCGCGGCCGTCCGGCTCGCTCACGTGGTGTGCGAGGAAGCGCATCGGCAACACCACCCAGAAGTCCGACCCCGGCCCCCTCGCGTAGCGGCCGGCCACCGCTCCCAACACCCCCGAGCCGGTCTCCGGAAGCTCGTCCAGCGCGTCGGTCCACTGCAGTACCACTGTCCATCACATCCTCGACTGCCCCGACTGAAAGGGGCATTGAGGACATCCTCTCCCAGCTTCGCGAGGGCCGCCCGTCGATCTACGACGTCAGATCGTCGACGCGTCGATCACGAAGCGGTAGCGGACGTCGCTCGCCTCGACCCGGCCGTACGCCTCGTTGATCCGGTCGGCGCTGATCAGCTCGATCTCCGCGCCCAGACCGTGCGCCGCGCAGAAGTCCAGCATTTCCTGGGTCTGCGGGATCCCGCCGATCATCGAACCGGCCAGCGTCTTGTTGCCGCCGATGACGGAGAACAGGTTGAGCGAGACCGGCTCCTCGGGGGCGCCGACGTTCACCAGCGCGCCCTCCACCTTCAGCAGGCCGAGGTACGCGCCCAGGTCCAGCGGGGCCGAGACCGTCGAGACGATGAGGTCGAAGGTGCCGGCCAGCTCCGTGAAGGTCGCCGGGTCGTTCGTCGCGTGGAAGTGCGCGGCGCCGAGCTCCAGCCCGTCCGCCTTCTTGCGCAGGGTCTGCGACAGGACGGTCACCTCGGCCCCCAGCGCCGCGGCGATCTTGACGCCCATGTGCCCGAGACCGCCCAGGCCGACGATGGCGACCTTCTTGCCCGGACCCGCGCCCCAGCGCTTGAGCGGCGAATAGAGGGTGATGCCCGCGCACAGCAGCGGCGCCGCCACGTCGAGGGCGATGCCGTCCGGGATGCGCAGGGTGTGGCTCTCGGCGACCACGATGTGGGTGGAGTAACCGCCGTACGTCGGCTCGCCGTCGGTTCCGACCGCGTTGTACGTGCCCGTCGCGCCGCGCTCGCAGAACTGGTCCTGGCCCTGCACGCAGTTCGCGCACTCGCCGCAGGAGTCGACGAAGCAGCCGACGCCCACCCGGTCGCCCACGGCGAACTTCGTCACGCCGGCGCCGGTCGCGGTCACGATGCCCGCGATCTCGTGGCCCGGGACCATCGGGAAGATGCCCTCGCCCCAGCCGTCGCGGGCCTGGTGGATGTCCGAGTGGCAGATCCCGGAGTATTTGATCTCGATGAGGACGTCGTGTTCGCCGACCGGGCGGCGCGGCACGGTGGTGCGCTCCAGCGGGGCCTTGGGCGAGGGGGCCGCGTAGGCGGCGACCCGGGTGGGGGCGGACACGGCAGCGGTGGGGTGCGACACGGGAGGGGCTCCTTGGACGGTGCGCTGGGGTATGGGGTGGTGCGGAATGCGGGGTGGTGCGGGACAGCGGGAACAACGGAAAAGCGGTACTGCAGAAACGATGCCTCGCATCCGGCCGCGCACCCAGACCCCTGTCGGAGCTAGGACTGGCGAACCTACCCCTGGCGGGGTCAGGCTCCCGACCTCCGCCCCGCCCCCGACCCGGGGATACTGGACGGATGGACCAGGCCGACGACCAGCGACCCGACCGGCGGAGCGACCTGCGCACCGAACTCGGCGAGTTCCTGCGCTCCTGCCGCGCGAGGCTGCGCCCGCAGGACGTCGGCCTGCCCGACTACGGGCGCCACCGCCGCGTGCCGGGGCTGCGCCGCGAGGAGCTGGCCCAGCTGGCCGGGGTCTCCGTGGCCTACTACACGCGGCTGGAGCAGGGCCAGGGGCAGAACGTGTCGGCCGAGGTCCTCGATGCCCTCGCCCGCGCCCTGCGCCTCGACGACACCCAGTACACGCACCTGACGCACCTGGCCCGGCCCAAGGCGCGCAAGCGCCGCCAGAGCCAGAGCCACCGCCCTGAGAAGGTCCGGCCGGAGCTGCTGCACCTGCTGGACGCGCTGGACGGCGTACCGGCCTACATCATCGGCCGGCGCCAGGACGTCGTGGGCTGGAACCGGATGGCGGCGGCCGTCTTCGGGGACTTCGGCGCGCTGCCGCCCCAGGAGCGGAACCTGGTGCGGATGGTCTTCCTCGACCCGGCGACCGCGGAGCTGTACGACGCGTGGGACTGCCGGGCCTGCGAGGTGGTCAGCAACCTGCGGCTGTATGCGGGCCAGTACCCCGACGACCCGCAGTTGTCCGCGCTCGTCGGCGAACTCTCCGTGAAGAACGCGGAGTTCCGGCAGCTGTGGGCGGAGCACACCGTGCACGACAAGTCGCACGGCACGAAGGACCTGCGGCACCCGGTCGTGGGCCCGCTCACCCTCTCCTTCGAGACCTTGACCTTCCCGGACAATCCGGAGCAGTCGCTGGTCACCTACCACGCGGAGCCGGGATCGGCCTCGGCGGACGCGCTGCGCCTGCTCGGCTCCTGGGCCGCGCCCTCGTCCGAGTCGTCCTCCGGCCCTTCGTCCGCCTCGGCGCCCACGGGCCGAACCGCTACAGCTTGAGCTGGAACAGGCCCACGCCGCGCTCGCGGCGGTAGCCCAGGGACTCGTTGATCCCGAGCATCGGCGCGTTCTCGTCCGCGACCGTCGTCACGATCTCCCGCACCTGCGGGTACCGCCGCACGGCCTGGGCCACCATCTGCCGCTTGACCAGCCGACCGAGCCCCCGGCCCCGATGAGTGGGGACGACGACCGTGTCGTACTGGACGGCCCGGGTGTCCGCGGGATCGGGGAGGACCAGTTCCGTGTACGCCGCCATCTCGCCGGTGCCGGTCAGCGCGGCCACCGAAAGGATCACTCCGCCCCGGTCCACGATCAACCGCTGCGCCTGGCGCACGCGCTCCCCCGTCCAGACCGGGGCCCGCTCGTCCAGCTCGCCCATCGGCGCGTCCTCCATCGCCCCGTGCGCGACGGCCGCGGCCTCGGCCCACGCGTCGGGGGTCTCGCCGCTCCAGCTCACGAGCCGGTAGCCGGGGACCTCCTGCGGCTCCTCGACCGGCCCGGCGGGGACCTCCTGCACGTGCCAGGCCATCGGCAGGACGTTCTCGAAACCGAGAGCCTCCGCGAACCGCTGCGCGGAAGAGCCGAGTTCGACCGTCGATGACACCGACGTACGCCCCTGTGCGAGGAGTTCGCCGCGGACCCGCTCCCACAGGGCGCGCCCGAGACCGCGGCGCCGGGCGGAGGGACGGACCGCGAGCACGTCCAGGTACGCGCCGTGCGTATTGCCCTCGTCGGTGAAGAGCAGCAGGGCGGCGGCGCCGTCGATCTCGCCGTCCTCACCCGGTATCGCCCACTGGACGGAGCGCCCGCGGATCGAGGGGACGCCGAGGCGGCCGCCCACCTCCACGACGCTCGGCGCGGGCACGCCGGGCAGATCGACCGCGTGGACGGCGCCCAGCAGGCGGGTCCACGCGGCGATTTCGGCGGCGGTCGGCGGTACGGAGAGGAGCGGGACGGAAGGGGGCGTCGAGGCGGGCGCGGGTGCGGGCGCGGAATCGGTCATCCGATGACCGTAGCTCCGGCCCGCGCACCGCGGCCAAGGCTTTTCCGCCCGGACCGGACGTTCTCGGACGTCCTCAGACGTTCGCAGACGTCTCAGATGTCTCAGATGTCTCAGACGTTCTCGGTGACCGTGACCCGACCCCGTCGGATCGTCGCCAGCCGCGGTGCCCGCTTCGCGAGCGCGCTGTCGTGCGTGACCATGACGAAGGTCAGGCCGTGTTCCTTCCAGAGCCCCTCCAGCAGGTCCATCACCTCGTCCCGGGTGGACTCGTCGAGGTTGCCGGTCGGCTCGTCGGCGAGCAGCACCTTCGGCTTCTTCACCAGGGCCCGGGCGATGGCGACGCGCTGCTGCTGGCCGCCGGAGAGCTCGCCGGGCAGGTGGCCCATGCGCTCGGCCAGGCCGACCGAATCTAGCGCCTCGGCGGCCTGTTCGCGCCGGGCCTTCGCCTTGAGGCCGAGCGGGACGAGCGCCGTCTCGACGTTCTCCTGCGCGGTGAGGGTGGGGATGAGGTTGAAGGACTGGAAGACGAAGCCGATGTTCTGCGCCCGGACCTCGGTCAGCCGGGCCTCCGACAGGCTCGCCAGGTCCTGGCCGTCGAGCACGACGGAGCCGGCGGTGGGCCGGTCGAGACCGCCGAGCATCTGGAGCAGCGTGGACTTGCCGCCGCCGGTGGGGCCCTGGATGACGAGCCTGCCGCCGTCCTCGATGGTCAGGTCGACCCCGGCGAGCGCGGTGACGGTGTCCTTGCCGCGCCGGTAGTTCTTGGTGACACCGGTGAGTTGGTACATCGTGCGTGGGTTCCTCTCGTACGTTCGGCAGTGCGCGGGGCCGGTCCTCGACCGGGAGGTCGGGCGGGCCGTGCAGGGGCAGGGCCCGCCCGACCGGCCTACTCGACGCGGCGCAGGGCGTCCGCCGGGCGCAGCCGGGACGCGCGCCAGCCGCCGAAGCCGCCCGCGATCAGGCCGCCCGCCACCGCGAGGGCGACGGCGAGGCCGATGGTGGACAGGGAGACGGGCGCGGTGAGCGCGACGTCCAGGGCCTTGGCCGCGGTGCGGCGGGCGCCGCCGAAGCCGCCACCGCCGCCACCGAAGCCGCCCGCGCGGCCGCCGCGCGCGCCGCCACCGCCGCCGCCGAGCTGCGCGGTGAGGGTGGGGCTGATGGCCGTGATCAGGTAGGCGGCGCCGAGCCCGAGCCCGATGCCGAGGGCGCCCCCGATGAGGCCGTTGACCACGGCTTCGCCGGCGACCTGACCGGTGACCCGGCGGCTCTTCCAGCCGAGCGCCTTCAGGGTGCCGAATTCGCGCACCCGGCGGCTGACGGCCGAGGAGGTGAGCAGCCCGGCGACGAGGAAGGCCGCGGCGAGGACCGTGTAGGAGAGCCAGGTGCCGACGGTCGAGGCGAGCGAGGAGGCCGTGGAGAGCGAGCCCGAGACGGTGTCCGCGAGGTCCGCGGAGGTGGTGACGGTGGTGTCGGGGACGTTCGCCTGGATGGCCGTCTTGACCGAGTCGATCGCCTTGGAGTCCTTGGCCTGGACGTAGACCGTGGTGATCTTGTCCGGCGATTCGGCGAGGGTCTGGGCCTGCTTGAGCGGGACGTAGAGGTTGGCGGCCGCGTCACCGCTGTCGGCGGTCGCGATGCCGATGACCTTGAAGGTGGCGCCCTTGACGGCGACGTCGGACCCGACGGCCAGCTTGTTCTTCGTGGCGTAGGCGCTGTCGACCACGGCCACGGCCGCATCGGCCTCGGCGGTCTGGAAGGTGCGCCCGGAGGTGAGCTTGGAGGTGGTCAGCGGACCCAGCTCCGGCTTGGCGACGTCGGTGCCGTAGACGGTGAAGGAGTTGACGTCGAAGTCGGCGCCGCCGCCCTCGACGGAACCGCCCGCGCCGCCAGCGCCCTGGCCGCCACCGCTGCGACCGCCCTGCGCGCCGCCCTGGCCGGCGCCCTCGGTGCGCTTGAACTCACCGCGCCGGAACTGCCCGTTGACCTTCATCACCTGAAGGCTGAGGCCGCCGACGGCGTCGGCGACCCCGCGCTGGCCGGAGACCTTGGCGACGGTGGTCGCGTCCAGGGTCTGGAATCCCTGGGGCATCACGATGTCGTGGCTCTGCTCGGCACCGGCGGCCCCGTCGGCGCCGTCCTTGGCGTCGAACTTGAAGCGCTGGCGCTGCGGCGCGCCCCCCTCGCCCGGCGGGGTCTGTGCCTTGGTGACGGTCATGTCCGTGCCGAGGCCGTAGAGGGACTGGAGGACCTTGGCCTGCGCCTGCCCCATGCCCGCGGACACGGAGGTCACGACGATGACGAGAGCGATGCCCAGCGCGAGCCCGGAGGCGACGACGAGCGCCGCCTTCCTGCGGCGGCGCAACTCGCGCCGGAGGTAGGTGAAGAACATGGGGCGAAGCTAGGCACGGGCCGTGATGGCTGGATAAGTGGCGGATAAGAGTCGGATGAGAACGCGGACGCGGACCCGCACGAGAGAACGCGAACGGCGGGGGCGCCCCTGGGGGCTCCCCCGCCGTCGGCGGTGTCCGGTTCAGCCGACCGGTCCGCTGTTCAGCGGACCGGTCGGCCGCTCGGTGGATTCAGCGGGCTCAGACGGCCGACCCGGCCTTCCAGTCCGCCCAGCTGAGGTTCCAGCCGTTCAGGCCGTTGTCCGGCTTGATCGTCTTGTCCGGGGAGTTGACCACGTTCACGACGTCGCCGACGAGCGAGTTGTCGAAGAACCACGCACCGGGCTGGTCCGGGTCGTTGGCACCCTTGGCGTCGTTCAGGCCGACACAGCCGTGGCTGGTGTTGGCGCTGCCGAAGATGGAGTCGTCACCCCAGTAGTTGCCGTGGATGAAGGTGCCGGAGGTGGACAGCCGCATCGCGTGCGGAACGTCCTTGATGTCGTACTCGCCCTTGCCGTCGCCGTCCTTGAAGCCGACGGTGGCGCCGTCCATCCGGGTCTCCTTGAACTTCTCGGAGATCACCATCTGACCGTTGTACGTCGGGTTCGCCGGGGAGCCGGCGGAGATCGGGATGGTCTTGACGACCTGGCCGTCGCGCGTGACGGTCATCTTCTTCGTCTTCACGTCGACGGTCGAGACCTGGCTGCGGCCGATCTGGAAGGTCGCGGTGCGGTCCTGCACGCCGACGACGCCGGGGGCGCCCTGGACCCCGTCCAGCTTCATCTTCATCGTGATGGTGGAGTTGGCGGTCCAGTACTGGTCCGGACGGAAGTCCAGGCGCTGGTCGCCGAACCAGTGGCCGACGACTTCCTGGCCGGTGCTGGAGGTGACGTTGATGGCGGCCTGGACGGCCTTCTTGTCCTTGATCGGCTTGTTGAAGTCGATCGAGACCGGCATGCCCACGCCGACCTTCGCGCCTTCCTCCGGCGTGAAGGAGCCGATGAAGCTGTTCTCGGGCGAGACGGTGGTGAAGGAGGCGTTCTCGTGCGCCTCCTTGCCGGCGGTGTCCTTCGCGGACGCGGCCAGCGAGTACTTCTGGGAGCGCTTGAGCGCACCCTCGGGCTTCCAGCTCTTGCCGTCGGCGGCTATCTTGCCCTCGACCGCGGCGCCCTCGGAGGTCTTCAGCTCCACCTTGGTGAGCGTTCCCTCGGTCACCGTCACGGTGGCGTTGTTCAGACCGACGTTGGTGGCGCCGTCCTTGGGCGCGATGACTATTCGCGCCTTGGACGTGTCCTTCGCGGCCGCCGCGTCCACGTCCGCCTGGGACTTGCTGGTCTTGTCACCGTTGCCGGCGGCCTTGTCGTCCCCGCCGCTGCACGCCGAGAGCACCAGTACCCCACCGAGCACCGCCGCTGCGGCCGCGAGGCCCCGCCTGCGCCGCTTGCTGTCCGTCCTCACACGCCACTCCATCGTTGCCGGATCACCGAGCATCAGCAGGGCAGGGAGGCAAGCCCCCCTGCCAGAATCCCTGCCTCATCCATACAACGCGTTAACGTGCCGGTCCGGTTCCACATCCCGTTCGAATGTGGGCCACCGCACGGTCAGGCGTTGTCGTCTTCTTCGTCGAATACCCCATCTTCCTCGTCGATGTCCCACTCCATCGACTCGGGGTCGTATTCGACCGGCTCGGTGCTCCACGAGGCCTGCGCCAGCTCGACCCCGGGGATCTCGGCGACCAGATCGGTGGGGTCGATGAGGTACGCCAGGGCCTCCGACGCGTCCTCGCGCACCGCCGACTCCGCGTGCCCGCGCTCCTCGTCGGGCATGAACTCGTCGGCCTTGATGTGCGCGAGGGCGGCTCCGGTGAGAGCGTCCGGTTCCGGAACCTCCAGCACCAAATCAACCCGAAGCCGTACGTACCGTGATTCTTCAGAAGCATTCATACGACGGAGGGTAAGGCTCAAGAACCCCCGGGTTTCCCACGACCCGCCCCTTTAACTAGCATCTGCCCACACGGCCAATTCGCTGCTGCCACAAGGGGGATCGAACTGTGTCCGCACGTCGACCGCTGCTCACCGCCCTCGGGGCGACCACCCTGCTCGGCGCCCTCTGGTTCGTCCCCAACGCGGGCGCCACCTCCGCCACCTCCTCCACCACCTCCTCCGACGCCGCCCCGGGCGCCCCGGCGAACGCGAACGCGCAGGCCGGCGAGGGCCTGCCGGACGAGGACGGGGCCGCGGCTTCCGCTTCCCGGTCCGCACCCGAGTCCCGGCCCCAGCTCCTGCTCGCGGACACCGGCAGCGTGGACACCGGCCCGTACCTCATCGGCGGCACGCTCTGCCTCGGCGCCGGGGCCGGTTTCGTCGCCTTCTCGGTGCGCCGCGCCCGCGCGGGGGACACCCCGTAAGGGAAGCGGCCGACCCCGCGCACGCCGAAGGGCCGCCCCGAGGGGCGGCCCTTGACGTACGACGGTCAGGTCGGGTCGGTCAGGTCACTCAGGCGAGGGGGCCGGTGACCGGTTCCACGGCTTCCAGGAGAGCACCCGAACGGATGAACGCGTCAGCGGCCGCCAGGTCGGGGGCGAGGAAACGATCCGGCCCGGGACCCTCGACGCCGGCCGCCCGCGCGGCGGCGATCGCGGCCCGGCTGGCCGGGGCCGGGGTCAGCCCGTGGCGCAGCTCGATGGCGCGGGTGGCCGCGTACAGCTCGATGGCGATGATCCGGTTCAGGTTCTCGATCGAGGTGCGCAGCTTGCGGGCGGCGGACCAGCCCATGGAGACGTGGTCCTCCTGCATCGCGGAGGACGGGATCGAGTCGGCGGAGGCCGGTACGGCGAGCCGCTTCATCTCGCTGACCAGGGCGGCCTGCGTGTACTGGGCGATCATCAGGCCGGAGTCGACGCCGGCGTCGTCCGCGAGGAAGGGCGGCAGCCCGTGCGAACGGTTCTTGTCGAGCAGCCGGTCGGTGCGGCGCTCGGCGATCGAGCCGAGGTCGGCGGCGACGATGGCGAGGAAGTCCAGCACGTAGGCGACGGGCGCGCCGTGGAAGTTGCCGTTGGACTCCACGCGCCCGTCCGGCAGGACGACCGGGTTGTCGACGGCGGCGGCCAGCTCGCGCGAGGCGACCAGGGTGGCGTGCGCGAGGGTGTCCCGACCCGCGCCCGCGACCTGCGGGGCGCAGCGCACGGAGTACGCGTCCTGCACCCGCGGCGCCGACTCCTCCTGGAAGTGCCCGGTGAGCCCGGAGCCCTTCAGCACGGCGGCCATGTTCGCGGCGGAGGCGCCCTGCCCGGGGTGCGGGCGGATGGCGTGCAGCTCGGGCTGGAGGACCCGCTCGCTACCGAGCAGCGCCTCCAGCGTGAGGGCGGCGGTGATGTCGGCCGACGTGTAGAGCTTGTTCAGGTCGGCGATGGCCATGACCAGCATGCCGAGCATGCCGTCGGTGCCGTTGAGGAGGGCCAGGCCCTCCTTCTCGCGCAGCTCGACGGGGGTGATCCCGGCCTCGGCGAGCAGCTCGCCGGCGGGGCGCACGACGCCGTCGGGACCTTCCGCGTCGCCTTCGCCCATCAGGGTGAGCGCGCAGTGCGAGAGCGGGGCGAGGTCGCCGGAACAGCCGAGGGAGCCGTACTCGTGGACGACCGGGGTGATCCCGGCGTTCAGGACGTCGGCCATGGTCTGGGCGACCTCGGGGCGGACCCCGGTGTGCCCGGAGGCGACGGTCTTCAGGCGCAGGAACATCAGGGCGCGGACCACCTCGCGCTCGACGCGCGGGCCCATGCCCGCGGCGTGCGAGCGGACGATGTTGCGCTGGAGCTGGGCGCGCAGCTCGGGGCTGATGTGCCGGGAGGCGAGCGCGCCGAAGCCCGTGGACACCCCGTAGACGGGCTCGGGCTTGGCGGCGAGGGCGTCCACGATGGCGCGGGCACGCGCGAGGGCGTCGACCGCCTCGGCGGACAGCTCGACGCGAGCGCCCTGGCGGGCGACGGCGATGACGTCCTCGGCGGTGGTCCCGGACGTCCCCATCACGACAGTGTGCATATCCATATTCAGCACCCTACGGACTGAATCCCAACATGTCACTAGGTCTCGGCGGTCACCTGCCGCGGAAGCGGCGGCGCTCGCCCGAACCGCCCGGCGGGGTGTCGGCGAGCCGCATCACGGCCGTGTCCCGACCGGCGACCACCGGCTTGGGCAGCCGGGCCGCCTTGGCCTTGTACTGCGCCGCGTCCGCCAGCCGGAACAGGCGCCGCGAGGACTTCACCGGGCCGATGTCGTCCCCGGTCGAGGCGACCCCGCAGGCCACCCCCTCCCCCAGCTCCAGCTCGGCGGCCCGCAGGCACAGCTCCTCGGTGACCCGGACCACCTCGTCGGCCGTCGGGCCCACGCTCACCAGGCAGAACTCGTCCCCACCGAGGCGCGCCACCAGCGCCCCGGGCAGCATCGCCCCGCACAGGCTCAGCACCGACCCGAAGCGCTCCAGCAGCCGGTCGCCCATGGCGTGGCCCAGGGTGTCGTTGACCCGCTTGAGGCCGTTGAGGTCGCAGACCACCAGGCTGACCACGGCGCCCTTGCCGCGGTGCTCCTCCAACGCCTCGTCGAGGCGCATGTCGACGGCCCGGCGGTTGGCGAGGCCGGTCAGGGGGTCGGTGAAGGCGAGCGCGCGGGCCTCTTCGAGGCGTTCGTTCTGGGCGAGCCCGGCGGCCACCACGGCGGCGAGCACGGTCGCGAACTCGGCGTCGTCCTCATCGAAGTCCGGGAGCCCCTCGTCCCGGGCGACGTACAGCTCGCCCCAGGCGCGGCCGCTGAGCACGACGGGCGCGACGACGCAGGTGCCGCGGCCGCGGCGGCGCAGCGCCTCTCCGCGGCGGCCCGGGCGGTCGCCGACGGCGCTCTCGACCCAGGCGTGCGGGCCGCCGCCGCCGACCCAGCGCTCGTGCAGGAACTCGGTGATCTCGGGGAAGTCGTGCACGGGGTAGGACTCGTCGACGGGGAACTCCGCCTCGCCGTCGCGCAGCTCGCCCTCATTGACCAGGACGCGCAGGCGACCGCGCTCGCGCTCCCACGCGGAGATCGCGGCGAAGGAGCCGTCCATCGCCACCCGCGCCCCGCGGGCCGCCGCGCGCACGCTGTCGCGCGGTGCGTGCGCGGCCGCCATGGCCTGCGCGAGTCCCACCACGGCCCGCAGTCGCGCGTCAACTCCCATCACCCCAGATTAGGCAGTTTCGCCCGTTTCGCCACGTTCCCCCTTGCCGCCGCGCGACCATCTCGCCCCGGCGGACCCAGCCGATCCGGCCCCGCCGGCATTCGAGGCCCGGGCCCGGCGGAGCCACTCCAGCCCCGCCGGCGTTCGAGGCCCGGGCCCGGCGGAGCCACTCCAGCCTCGCCGGCGTTTGAGGCGTGGGGTCTGGGGCGAACCCCAGCCATCCCAGCCTCGCCGGCGTTTGAGGCGCGGGGTTCGGGGCGGAGCCCTGAGAAGCGGCGCCGCAGGTCGCCCACTGGGGCTCCGCCCCAGACCCCGCGCCTCAAACGCCGGCGAGGCTGAGATGGGCGGAGCCTGAGGGACCAGCCGGGTCCGGGATGCCCGGAGCCGGAGGGACCGGCGATGGCCGGAGAGGGCCGGAAGACCGGGCCCGGGAAGGCCGGGGCCGGAAGGGCCGGGCCCGGTGCCCCGCAGGGGTCAGGCCACCGGCCAGTTCGGCTTGCGCTTCTCGTTGAACGCCGCCACACCCTCGGCCCGGTCCGCGGAGAAGGCCACGCCCCACCAGGCCGCGTCCTCGACGTCCAGGCCCGCCGCCAGGTCGAGCCCGTGCCCCAGCCGCAGCGCCCGCTTGGCCGCCCGCAGCCCCACCGGGGAGTTCGCCGCCATCCGCCCGGCCAGCTCCAGGGCCGCCGCACGGTCGGTGCCCGCCGGGACCACCGATTCGACCAGGCCCAGCGCCAGCGCCTCCGCCGCCTCCACCCGCCGCGCGGTGAAGATCAGCTCCGCGGCCCGCGCCGCCCCGACCCGCCGCGGCAGCAGCTGCGTACCGCCGCCGCCCGGGATCACGCCCACCGACACCTCCGGCAGGCCCACCACCGCGGTGGTGTCGGCCACGATCACGTCGCAGGACAGGGCCAGCTCGAAGCCGCCGCCGAGGGCGAAGCCGTGGACCGCCGCGATCGTCGGCATCGGGAGGGCGAGCACGCCCCCGTACGCGCCGCGCGAGGCGGGCCGCCGGGCCGCCAGCTCCGCATCGGTCAGGGAATTGCGCTCCTTGAGGTCCGCGCCCACGCAGAAGGCCCGCTCGTGCGTGGAGGTCAGGACCGTCACCCGCACCCCGGCGTCGGCGGCCAGCGCCTCGCACGCGGCGCCCAGCGAGCGCGCCAGCGCGTCGGAGACGGCGTTCATGGCCTTGGGCCGGTCCAGGACCAGCTCCGCCACCGCGCCGCCCTCGCCGTGGCGCCGCACCGCGACGAACTCCCCGAACCGGACCTCAGCCTCGTCGCCAGTGCCCACAGCGCCCACACCCTCCTGGTTAACGAACGTTACCCAGGGATCTTAGGTGTCCGCCGCGTCAGCAACCAGGGCTCCACGACCCCCAGTCCGCGCACCGGCCGCTGCCACATCGGCTGGAGCGCGAAGCGGTACGTCACCCCGTCCGCGTCGGGACCCGCCTGCGCCTGCTCCTCGGCCGCCTTCTTCTCCGAGACCGGCGACGCCCCGGTACGGCCCAGCTCCTCGGCCATCGCCCCGTCCACGAGCACCGCGTCCTTCGGCGCTATCGAGGTCAGTCGCGAAGCCAGGTTCACGGTGGTCCCGAAGACATCGCCCATCCGGGTCGTCACCGTGCCGAAGGCGATGCCCACCCGCAGCTCGGGCATCTGCGGGTCCTGCTCCATCGTCTCGATCAGGCGCAGCGCGATCTCCGCCGCCGTCCCCGCGTCGTCGGCGCAGTACAGCACCTCGTCGCCGAGGGTCTTGATCAGCCGGCCGCCGTGCGCCGCCACCAGGTCCGCCGCCGTGGTCTCGAAGGCCTCGACCAGCTCGCCCAGCTCCTCCTCCTCCAGGCGCCGGGTCAGCCGGGTGAAGCCCACCAGGTCCGCGAAGCCCACCGCGAGCCGCCGGTCGACCATCTCCTCGTCGTCGGCGACCTGCACCACCCGCCCGGTGGCCGCCGCCAGCTGGCGGCGCCACACGTAGACGAGGAACTCCTCCAGCTCCGGCAGGAGCAGCTCCACCAGCGGGTACGTGACCTCCGTACGGGTCATCCCCGGCTCCGGCGGCTCCGTCAGCCCCTCCAGGAACGAGTCGATCTGCCACTCGGCGAGGCGCGCCGTGGTCTGCCCGGTGGAGCGCGCCACCTGCACCGCCATCGGCTCGCTGAGCAGCCCGGCCTCCACCAGGCCGGCCAGCCGGCGCAGGGCCAGCACGTCCGCCTCGGTGAGCGCCTTGGCCTGCCCGATGTCCGCGAAGCCCATGGCCCGCCAGAAGCGCGACGCCAGCTCCATCGAGACGCCGGCGCTGCGGGCCGCCTGGAAGGGCGTGTACCGGCGCTCGGCGCCCAGGATGAGCTGCTCCAGCCGGATGGCGAGCGGATCCGCCGTCGGCTGGACGGTGTGGTCGACCTCGTGGTGGGGAGTGTGCTGGTCACGCCCGATCGGGGTGCCCGGACCGCTCACGGGTCCGCCGCCCGGGGAGCCGGACGCGCTGGACGTCGGGTCGTCGACGGTCAAGAGCCGCCTCCTGTCCATTCCGTGCGCACTGCCCTGCCGAACCGGTTGATCACCGGGAGCACCGGGATCGCCTAAACCATACGGCAGGTGTGCCGTAGCTCACTCCCCACTCCACCAGCTGTTCATCGCCGGTCCGCGCCTAGTGGATCGACCGCAGGTGGACGACGTCCCCCGCGCCCACCGCTTCGTGCGCGTCGTCCGCCGTCCGGATCACCAGCCGCCCGTCCGCGTCCACCGCTTCGGCCGTTCCGGTCAGCTGCCGCCCGCCGGGCAGCTCCGCCCGCACGTGCCTGCCCAGCGTCGCGCAGCCCGCCGCGTACGTCTCCTGCAGACCGCTGGTCGCCGGGTCGCCGCCGGCCGCCCGCCAGCGCTCGTACCACTGCTCCAGGGAGCGCAGTACGGACTTCAGGAGCGGGTCGCGGTCGGTGACGGTCGCCTTGGCGAGCAGCAGCGAACCGGCCGTGGGCACCGGCAGCTCGTCCTCGGTCAGCGAGACGTTCAGCCCGATCCCGACGACCACCCCGTCACCGACGCGCTCGGCGAGGATGCCGCCGGCCTTGCGCTCCTCGCCGTCCACGGCGACCAGCAGGTCGTTGGGCCACTTGAGGGCGGTGTCCACCCCGGCCGCCCGGGACAGTCCGGTCGCGGTGGCCACCCCGGCGAGCAGGGTCAGCCACCCCCACCGCTCCATCGGCACGTCCGGCCCGGGCCTGAGCAGGACCGAGAAGAACAGCCCGGAGCGCGCGGGGGCCGTCCAGCTGCGGTCGAGGCGCCCGCGCCCGGCGGTCTGCTCCTCGGCGACCAGTACCGCCCCCTCCGGGAGCCGCGCGGCCCGTGCGGCGAGGTCGGTATTGGTGGAGCCGGTGGATCCGGTCACCTCGACCGAGGTCCACAGTCCACCCGGGACCACGAGGGCCCGCTGGAGCGCGGCGGCGGACAGCGGCGGCCGGCTCAGGCTGGACCAGCGGTCGGCGGCGGCTCCGGATGAGGCATCTGATGGCGTCATGCAACCCACAGTAGGTGTGGCAAACGCCGCACTGCCGAGCGCCATGCCCGCCGATACGCTACGCACCAGTAGCCAGCAGCAGTCAATCAATTGACCATGGCAGTTGACCTTCCAGGGAGCCGCGACCCCGATGTCTCAACCCTCAGAGCCGATCGACATCCACACCACCGCGGGCAAGCTCGCGGACCTGCAGCGCCGCATCGACGAGGCGACCCATGCCGGATCCGCGCTCGCCGTGGAGAAGCAGCACGCCAAGGGCAAGCTGACGGCTCGTGAGCGGGTGGCGCTACTGCTGGACGAGGGGTCGTTCGTCGAGCTGGACGGCTTCGCCCGGCACCGCTCGACCAACTTCGGCCTGGAGAAGACCAAGCCCTACGGCGACGGCGTGGTGACCGGCTACGGCACGGTCGACGGGCGCCCGGTGGCCGTGTTCTCGCAGGACTTCACCGTCTTCGGCGGGGCCCTCGGCGAGGTCTACGGGCAGAAGATCATGAAGGTCATGGACTTCGCGCTGAAGACCGGCTGCCCGCTGGTCGGCATCAACGACTCCGGCGGCGCCCGGATCCAGGAGGGCGTCAGCGCGCTCGGCATGTACGGCGAGATCTTCCGCCGCAACGTGCACGCCTCCGGCGTGATCCCGCAGATCAGCCTGGTCGTCGGGCCCTGCGCGGGCGGCGCCGTGTACTCCCCCGCGATCACCGACTTCACGGTGATGGTCGACCAGACCTCGCACATGTTCATCACCGGTCCGGACGTCATCAAGACGGTCACCGGCGAGGACGTCGGCTTCGAGGAGCTGGGCGGCGCCCGCACGCACAACAGCGTCTCGGGCGTGGCCCACCACCTGGCCGGGGACGAGAAGGACGCGATCGAGTACGTGAAGTCGCTCCTCGCGTACCTGCCATCGAACAACCTCTCGGAGCCGCCCGCCTTCCCCGAGGAGGCGGACACCGAGGTCTCGGCCACGGACCTCGAACTGGACACCCTGATCCCGGACAGCGCCAACCAGCCGTACGACATGCACACCGTGATCGAGCACGTCCTGGACGAGGGCGAGTTCCTGGAGACCCAGGGGCTGTTCGCGCCGAACATCCTGACCGGCTTCGGCCGGGTCGAGGGCCACCCGGTGGGCATCGTCGCGAACCAGCCGATGCAGTTCGCGGGCTGCCTGGACATCGACGCGAGCGAGAAGGCCGCCCGCTTCGTGCGGACCTGCGACGCCTTCAACGTGCCGGTGCTGACGTTCGTCGACGTACCGGGCTTCCTGCCGGGCACGGACCAGGAGTACAACGGAATCATCCGGCGCGGCGCGAAGCTGATCTACGCGTACGCCGAGGCCACCGTCCCGCTCATCACCGTGATCACCCGCAAGGCCTTCGGCGGCGCCTACGACGTCATGGGCTCCAAGCACCTCGGCGCCGACCTGAACCTGGCCTGGCCGACCGCGCAGATCGCCGTCATGGGCGCGCAGGGCGCGGTGAACATCCTGCACCGGCGGACGATCGCGGCCGCCAAGGACGAGGCGGAGGCCGAGGCCACCCGGGCCGCGCTGATCGCCGACTACGAGGACACCCTGCTCAACCCGTACACGGCCGCCGAACGCGGTTACATCGACGCGGTGACCATGCCGTCCGAGACCCGGGCGCACATCGTGAAGGGGCTGCGGCAGCTGCGCACCAAGCGCGAGTCGCTGCCGCCGAAGAAGCACGGCAACATTCCCCTGTAGGACCCCGGACCGGACCCTGGAGGTCTCTGTGGTGATCAAGGTGGTCAAGGGCAACCCGACCCCCGAGGAGCTGGCCGCCGCACTGGCGGTGGTCCAAGCGCGCGCGGCGGCGCTGGCAGCGGCGGCGCCGGGCGCTCCTCCGGTCGAGGACGAGTGGGCGGCCCCCTCACGGGTGGCCCGGCGGCGGCTGCCGCAGCCGGGGCCGCGGGCGTGGGGGCGTACGTACTGGCCGTCCTGAGCCGGCGCCCGGGCACGCGCCCGGGCCGAAGATGACGTGAACGGACGGTGGCGCCTGAGTACCCGTACTCAGGCGCCACCGGCGTGCCCGGAGCACGATCGGGTCATGCTCTGGTCCGATCCGAAGAACGAGCCGCCGAAGGACATGCGCGAGGCGCAGTCGATGATCCGCCGGATGAGCGTGGTCCTGGCGCTGGCGATGGTGGTGGTCGTCTACGTCCTCGGCGTGCACGGCCTGCGCTGAGGCCGCCTGCGCCGGGCCCCCCGGGGCTCCTACGATGGCCCCCATGACCGCCACGCCCGCGCAGCCGCGCGCCCTCGTCCTCGCCTCCGCCTCGCCCGCCCGACTGAACCTGCTGCGCCAGGCCGGCCTCGCCCCGCACGTGATCGTCAGCGGGGTGGACGAGGACGCCCTGGAGGCGGACTCGCCGGCCGAGCTGGCGCTCGTCCTGGCCGAGGCGAAGGCCGCCGTGGTGGCGGCGCTGCCCGAGGCCGCGGGGGCGCTGGTGATCGGCTGCGACTCCGTGCTGGAGCTGGACGGGGAGGCGCTGGGCAAGCCCGCCGACGCCGAGGAGGCCGTGGCCCGCTGGAAGGCGATGCGCGGCCGCAGCGGCGTCCTGCGCACCGGGCACTGCCTGATCGACACCGCGAACGGGGCTCAGGTCTCCGCCACCGCGTCCACGACGGTCCGCTTCGGCGAGCCGACGGACGCGGAGGTCGCGGCGTACGTGGCGAGCGGCGAGCCGCTGCACGTGGCCGGGGCGTTCACCCTCGACGGCCGCTCGGCGCCCTTCGTCGACGGCATCGACGGGGACCCGGGCAACGTGATCGGGCTGTCGCTGCCGCTGCTGCGCTCACTGCTGGGCGAACTGGGCGTGTCCATCACGGACTTGTGGACGTGATCTGCATCTCCCCGCTGACCTTGGCGTAGAGCGTCAGGGTCAGCACCAGCAGGCAGAAGATCAGCATCGTGGCCGCGAAGGCGCCCCAGCCGACCAGTGCGGCGGCGAGGGCGCCGAGCACGATGTGGGTGACGGCCGTGACGACGAACAGCACCCGGGCGAAGCGGCCCGGGGG
Source organism: Streptomyces sp. NPDC098789 (assembly GCF_044759975.1). Lineage (NCBI taxonomy): Bacteria > Bacillati > Actinomycetota > Actinomycetes > Kitasatosporales > Streptomycetaceae > Streptomyces > Streptomyces sp. NPDC098789. Next base: position 27,781 of record NZ_JBIWAJ010000001.1, on the reverse strand, counting down.
CCGGTCGCGGACCGCGGTGACGGCCAGGAACACCGCCGTCGACAGCAGGAAGATCCCGATGCCCGCGCCCAGGGCGTAGGTGGCCGTCGACATGACGTCAGGGTCCATGCCCGCTATCGACATGGCCTGGTTGTGCGTGGTCGCGCCCAGCACGATGTGGACGAACACCAGCACCGCCGCTTCCACCACAAGAACGATCGCGGCCACCGAGGCCACGAGTCTGCGCAGCACGGCGCCCCCACCCGATCCGCATGCGTCCACAAAAGCGTTCGACTCCTGGAGGCTACTAACGGGTAAACCTCCGGACAAGGGGTCGGGGCCGCTTCGTTACGGGCAAAGAAAGCCGGGCCCGTTGGTAGGGAGTCCACAAAGAAACCCGGCGACCCGCTGACCCCAAACGCAGAGACCTTCGACACACGGCACGGCTAGGGTGCAGTCGGGGATCCCGCTGACCTGGGGCGCCACAAGGGGTGTCGACACTCGAGGGAGCCTCGAATAACGCTCCGTGTGGGCAAGCTCACCTCTGGGGACGGGTCGAAAGGCCGTGTCGGCTGTCCCTAAACTCAGCTTGTTTCAAGGAGGGAGCCATCGTGCGCAAGGTGCTCATCGCCAACCGTGGCGAAATCGCTGTCCGCGTTGCCCGGGCCTGCCGGGATGCCGGGATCGCTAGCGTGTCCGTGTACGCCGATCCGGACCGGGACGCTCTGCACGTCCGCGCGGCCGACGAAGCTTTCGCGCTGGGCGGTGACACCCCGGCCGCCAGCTATCTGGACATCGCGAAGGTCCTTCAGGCGGCTGCCGATTCCGGAGCCGACGCCATCCATCCCGGATACGGCTTCCTGTCGGAGAACGCCGAATTCGCGCAGGCCGTCATCGACGCGGGCCTGACCTGGATCGGCCCGCCCCCGCAGGCCATCCGCGACCTCGGCGACAAGGTCGCCGCCCGACACATCGCGCTGCGCGCCGGGGCCCCCCTCGTCGCCGGCACCCCCGACCCGGTCTCCGGGCCCGACGAGGTCGTCGCCTTCGCCACCGAGCACGGGCTGCCGATCGCGATCAAGGCCGCCTTCGGCGGTGGCGGTCGCGGCCTCAAGGTCGCCCGCACCCTCGAAGAGATCCCGGAGCTCTACGACTCCGCGGTCCGCGAGGCCGTCGCCGCCTTCGGCCGCGGCGAGTGCTTCGTCGAGCAGTACCTCGACAAGCCCCGCCACGTGGAGACCCAGTGCCTGGCCGACTCCCACGGCAACGTGGTCGTCGTCTCCACCCGTGACTGCTCGCTCCAGCGCCGCCACCAGAAGCTGGTCGAGGAAGCCCCCGCCCCGTTCCTGAGCGAGGCGCAGAACGCGGAGCTGTACGCCGCGTCCAAGGCGATCCTCAAGGAGGCCGGCTACGTCGGCGCCGGCACGGTCGAGTTCCTGGTCTCCGCCGACGGCCTGATCTCCTTCCTGGAGGTCAACACCCGCCTCCAGGTCGAGCACCCGGTCACCGAAGAGGTCGCCGGCATCGACCTGGTCCGCGAGATGTTCCGGATCGCCGACGGCGAGGAACTCGGTTACGGCGACCCGGTCCTGCGCGGGCACTCCTTCGAGTTCCGCATCAACGGCGAGGACCCGGGCCGCGGCTTCCTGCCCGCCCCGGGCACGGTCACCCGCTTCGCCCCGCCGTCGGGCCCCGGTGTCCGGCTCGACGCGGGCGTCGAGTCCGGCAGCGTCATCGGCCCCGCCTGGGACTCGCTCCTGGCCAAGCTGATCGTCACCGGCGCCACGCGCGAGCAGGCCCTGCAGCGCGCCGCCCGCGCGCTCGCGGAGTTCGAGATCGAGGGCATGGCCACCGCCGTTCCCTTCCACCGCGCGGTCGTCGTCGACCCCGCGTTCGCGCCCGCCGACGGCAACCCGTTCACGGTCCACACCCGGTGGATCGAGACCGAGTTCGTCAACGAGATCCCCGCCTTCGTGGTCCCCGCGGTCGACGAGGAGCCGGACGAGCCGGGCCGCGAGACCGTCGTGGTCGAGGTCGGCGGCAAGCGCCTGGAGGTCTCGCTGCCCTCCAGCCTGGGCATGACCCTGGCCCGCACCGCGGCCGCCGGGGGCGCCAAGCCCAAGCGGCGCGCCGCGAAGAAGTCCGGCCCGGCCGCGTCCGGCGACACCCTGGCGTCCCCGATGCAGGGAACCATCGTCAAGGTCGCCGTCGAGGAGGGCCAGCAGGTCAACGAGGGCGACCTGATCGTCGTCCTGGAGGCCATGAAGATGGAGCAGCCGCTCAACGCGCACCGCTCCGGCACCGTCGTCGGCCTGGCCGCCGAGGTCGGCGGCTCGGTCACCTCGGGCGCCACGATCTGCGAGATCAAGGACTGAGGTCGTCGGGCCGCGGCGACCGCTGCCCGCACCTCATCGCACCGCACCGACGGGGCCGGATCACTCCGGCCCCGTCGGCGTTGCTCCACGTTCATGCGCCCTAGCGGCGGCGCATGTCCGCGACCCTGGCGCGCTCCCCCGCCTGCTGCTCCAGCATCCCCGAGGGGGCGCTGCGCAGTTGTGCGGTGGGGCCGCCACGGCGTTGTACGGGCAGCGGGGAGTCGCGGCGCGGACGCCGGCCCTGCATGCCGTCGGTGGCCGCGGGGGCGGTGGCCCCCGCGATCGTGATCTGGACGCCCTGGTCGGCCAGCGCCTGGAGCTCGGTGGCGGCCCGGTCGTCGTGCGACTGCGGCTCGTCCGTCACGAGTCGGGTGATGAGGTCCGTGGGCACCGTCTGGAACATGGTGTCCGTGCCGAGCTTGGTGTGGTCGGCCAGGACCACCACCTCGGCGGCCGCCTGCACCAGCGCCCGGTCCACGCTCGCGGAGAGCATGTTGGACGTGGACAGCCCGCGTTCGGCCGTCAGACCGCTCCCGGACAGGAACGCCCGGGAGACGCGCAGCCCTTGGAGGGACTGCTCCGCACCGCTGCCGACCAGGGCGTAGTTGGACCCGCGCAGGGTCCCGCCGGTCATGACGACCTCGACCCGGTTGGCGTGCGCCAACGCCTGGGCGACGAGCAGCGAATTGGTGACGACGGTCAGACCCGGCACCCGGGCGAGCCGACGGGCCAGCTCCTGGGTGGTGGTGCCCGCGCCGACGACGATGGCCTCGCCTTCTTCGACGAGACCCGCCGCGACATCGGCAATGGCGGTTTTCTCCGCCGTCGCGAGATGGGACTTTTGCGGAAAGCCGGACTCCCGCGTGAAACCGCCCGGCAAGACCGCACCGCCGTGCCGGCGGTCGAGGAGTCCTTCTGCCTCCAGTGCCCGCACGTCCCGCCGTACGGTCACTTCGGAGGTCTGGACGACGCGGGCGAGCTCACGGAGCGATACCGCTCCGTTGGCGCGCACCATTTCGAGGATCAATTGACGACGTTCTGCAGCGAACACGAAACTGACAGTAACGCAACCAGTCCGTTCCTTTCAGGGCCCGACGCCGAAATGCAGAAGATGAGAACAGATCGGGCACTGGTGTGATATGCGCGCTTCCGGCGCAACCGGTCACAAGCGGAAGCGCCGGAAGCGGTACGGCAATTACGCCTCGCCGGCCGCCTTGCGCGTGTGCAGCTGGCGGGCCACCTCGGCGATCGACCCCGACAGCGAGGGGTACACGGTGAACGCGTTTGCGATCTGCTCGACCGTCAGGTTGTTGTCGACGGCGATCGAGATGGGGTGGATCAGCTCGCTCGCGCGCGGGGCCACGACCACGCCGCCCACGACGATCCCGGTGCCGGGGCGGCAGAAGAGCTTCACGAAACCGTCGCGGATGCCCTGCATCTTGGCGCGCGGGTTGCGCAGCAGCGGCAGCTTCACGCAGCGGGCGTCGATCTTGCCGGAGTCCACGTCGGCCTGCGTGTAGCCGACGGTGGCGATCTCGGGGTCGGTGAAGACGTTCGAGGACACCGTCTTGAGGTTCAGCGGGGTCACCGCGTCGCCGAGGAAGTGGTACATCGCGATCCGGCCCTGCATGGCCGCGACGGACGCCAGGGCGAAGATCCCGGTGACGTCACCGGCGGCGTACACGCCCGGGGAGGAGGTCCGCGAGACCTTGTCGGTCCAGATGTGCCCGGACTCGGTGAGCCGGACGCCGGACTCCTCCAGGTTCATGTTCCCGGTGTTGGGGATCGCGCCGACCGCCATCAGGCAGTGCGTGCCGGTGATGACGCGGCCGTCGGACAGGGTGACCTCGACCCGGTCGCCGACCCGCTTGGCGGACTCGGCGCGGGAGCGGCCCACGACGTTCATGCCGCGGCGGCGGAACACGTCCTCCAGGACGGCCGCGGCGTCCGGGTCCTCGCCCGGCAGCACGCGGTCGCGGGAGGAGACGAGGGTGACCCGGGAGCCGAGGGCCTGGTAGGCGCCGGCGAACTCGGCGCCGGTGACGCCGGAGCCGACCACGATCAGTTCCTCGGGGAGCTCCTCCAGGTCGTAGACCTGGGTCCAGTTCAGGATCCGCTCGCCGTCGGGCATCGCGTCCGGGATCTCGCGCGGGTGCCCGCCGGTGGCGATCAGGACGGCGTCGGCGGTCAGGATCGTCTCCGTGCCGTCCGCGGCCGTCACGATGACGTCACGGGTGCCGTCGATGCCCTGGGGGCCGCCGAGCTTGCCGCGGCCGCGCAGCACGCGGGCGCCCGCCCGGGTGACGGAGGCCGTGATGTCGTGCGACTGGGCCAGCGCGAGGCGCTTGACCCGTCGGTTGACCTTGCCGAGGTCCACGCCGACCACCCGGGCCGCCTGTTCCAGCGGCGGGGTGTCGTCGGCGACGACGATGCCCAGCTCCTCGTAGGACGAGTCGAAGGTCGTCATCACCTCGGCGGTGGCGATCAGGGTCTTGGAGGGCACGCAGTCGGTGAGCACCGATGCCCCGCCCAGACCGTCGCAGTCCACGACGGTCACCTCCGCGCCGAGCTGGGCGCCTACCAGGGCCGCCTCGTATCCGCCGGGGCCGCCGCCGATGATCACGATCCGGGTCACGAAAAGTCCGCCTCACGTCTACCCGGCCGGCTGCCCCCCGGCCGGGGTTCCGGGGGGTCTCCCCGGGGGATGCATTCCGTGCCCCATTGTCCCGCACGCATCAAGGTGCTTCGCGCCCGGTCCCGCCATCCGGGCACGCGTCCATCGCCGTACCTCCCGTACCCTCGACCTCATGTCGCTCTACGCCGCGTACGCCGGCAACCTCGACCCGCGGCTGATGACGCGCCGCGCTCCGCATTCCCCGCTGCGCGGAACGGGGTGGCTGAACGACTGGCGGCTGACGTTCGGCGGGGAACAGATGGGCTGGGAAGGCGCGCTCGCCACGATCGTGGAAGCGCCCCGCCACCAGGTCTTCGTCGCCCTGTACGACGTCGCGCCGCTGGACGAGGAGTCCATGGACCGCTGGGAAGGTGTCGGGCTCGACATCTACCGCAGGATGCGGGTGCGCGTGCACACGCTGGACGGCGAGGAGGCCGCCTGGGTGTACGTGCTGAACGGCTACGAGGGCGGGCTGCCCTCGGCGCGCTACCTCGGGGAGCTGGCGGACGCCGCCGAATCCGCGGGCGCGCCGCACGACTACGTGATGGAACTGCGCAAGCGGCCCTGCTGACCCGGTCGGGTCCGGCGCGCCGCGCCGGACCCCCGCCGGGCCCCTCACCGCGCCGGGCCGGGCCCGCGCCGGGCCCCGCCGGGACATTTGGTCGGAAACGACAAGGCAACGATCCGAACACCGTGAGCTGTGCCATCTACGCGCGTAGGGGCAGAGCGGTTACGCTCGTCCGCGTGAACGCATCTGTTACCGATCCCCATGCCGCCGCCGACGCCGCGGCCGCGCGTCTGCGTGAGCTGACCGGCGCCGAGACCCACGACGTCGCCCTCGTCATGGGCTCCGGCTGGGCACCCGCCGCCGAAGCGCTCGGCGCTCCCGAGGCCGAATTCCCGGTCACCGAACTCCCGGGCTTCCCCCCGCCCGCCGTCGAAGGCCACGGCGGCAAGATCCGCTCGTACAAGATCGGCGACAAGCGCGCGCTGCTCTTCCTCGGCCGGACCCACTACTACGAGGGCCGCGGCGTCGCCGCCGTCGCGCACGGCGTCCGTACCGCCGTCGCCGCCGGCTGCAAGACGATCGTCCTCACCAACGGCTGCGGCGGCCTGCGCGCGGGCATGCGCCCCGGCCAGCCGGTCCTGATCAGCGACCACCTCAACCTGACGGCCACCTCGCCCATCATCGGCGCGAACTTCGTGGACCTGACCGACCTGTACTCGCCGCGCCTGCGCGCGATGTGCAAGGAGATCGACCCGTCGCTGGAAGAGGGCGTCTACGTCCAGTTCCCCGGCCCGCACTACGAGACCCCGGCCGAGATCAACATGATCCGCGTCATGGGCGCGGACCTGGTCGGCATGTCCACCGTGCTGGAGGCCATCGCGGCCCGTGAGGCCGGCGCGGAGGTCCTGGGCATCTCCCTGGTCACCAACCTGGCGGCGGGCCTGTCGGGCGAGCCGCTCAACCACGAAGAGGTCCTGCAGGCCGGCCGCGACTCGGCCGCCCGCATGGGTCAGCTGCTCACCCAGGTCCTCGCCCGGATCTGAGCCATCCGGGCCGGCGGTACGCGAGGTTACGAGAGGTAAGGCGGAAGCAGTGCAGGAACAGGACGACCTGATCGGCCGGGCGCAGGCCTGGCTCGCGGAGGACCCGGACCCGGAGACCGCCGAGGAGCTGGCCGGGCTCATCGAGAAGCGGGATCTGGACGAGCTGGCGGACCGGTTCTCCGGCCTGCTCCAGTTCGGCACGGCCGGGCTCCGCGGCGAGCTGGGCGCGGGCCCGATGCGGATGAACCGCAACGTGGTCATCCGCGCCGCGGCGGGCCTCGCGGCCTACCTGAAGGCGCAGGGACACGCGGGCGGCCTGGTGGTCGTCGGCTACGACGCGCGCTACAAGTCGGCGGACTTCGCGCGGGACACCGCCGCCGTGATGACCGGTGCCGGTCTGCGCGCGGCCGTCCTGCCCCGACCGCTGCCGACGCCGGTCCTGGCGTACGCCATAAGGCACCTGGGCGCCGTCGCCGGTGTCGAGGTGACCGCGAGCCACAACCCTCCCCGGGACAACGGCTACAAGGTCTACCTCGGCGACGGCTCCCAGATCGTGTCCCCGGCGGACGTGGAGATCGCGGCCGAGATCGACGCGATCGGCGCGCTGGCCGACGTACCGCGTCCGGACAGCGGCTGGGAGGACCTCGGTGACGAGGTCCTGGAGGCCTACCTGGCGCGTACGGACGCGGTCCTGACCCCTGGGTCGCCGCGGACCGTGCGGACCGTCTACACGGCCATGCACGGCGTCGGCAAGGACGTCGTCCTGGCGGCCTTCGCCCGGCACGGCTTCCCGGCGCCGGTGCTCGTCGCCGAGCAGGCCGAGCCGGACCCGGCCTTCCCGACGGTGGCCTTCCCCAACCCGGAGGAGCCGGGGGCGATGGACCTGTCCTTCGCCACGGCCGCCCGGGCGAACCCGGACATCGTGATCGCGAACGACCCGGACGCGGACCGCTGCGCCGTGGCCGTCCCGGACGACGCCTCGGCGTCGGGCTGGCGGATGCTGCGCGGCGACGAGGTCGGCGCCCTGCTGGCGGCGCACCTGGTGGCCAAGGGCGCGCGCGGCACCTTCGCGGAATCGATCGTCTCGTCCTCGCTCCTGGGCCGGATCGCCGAGGCCGCGGGCCTGCCCTACGAGGAGACCCTCACGGGCTTCAAGTGGATCGCCCGGGTCGAGGGCCTGCGCTACGGGTACGAGGAAGCGCTGGGCTACTGCGTGGACCCCGAGGGCGTCCGCGACAAGGACGGCGTGACCGCCGCCCTGCTGGTGGCCGAGCTGGCCTCCGTGCTCAAGGAGCAGGGCCGCACCCTGACCGACCTGCTGGACGACCTGGCGATGGCCCACGGCCTGCACGCCACCGACCAGCTGTCGGTCCGGGTCGAGGACCTGTCGGTCATCGCCTCGGCGATGGCGGCGCTGCGCGCGAACCCGCCGGTCTCGCTGGCGGGCCTGCGGGTGGTCTCGGCGGAGGACCTGAACGAGGGCACGGCGTCGCTGCCGCCCACCGACGGCCTGCGCTACCACCTGGACGGCGCCTACAAGGCCCGCGTGATCGTCCGCCCCTCCGGCACCGAGCCCAAGCTCAAGTGCTACCTGGAGGTCGTCGTCCCGGTCGCGGACGCCCCGGACCTGACCCCGGCCCGCACCCGCGGCCAGCAGGTCCTGGACGCGATCAAGAAGGACCTGGCGGCGGCTGCGGGCATCTGATCTCCACGCGCACCTCGCACCGCTCCGCGGGCTTCGGCCCGCTGCGCCGGACTCCGTCCGTCGGTCTGCGGCCCCCCGAGCACCTCTCGCTCGGGGGGCCGTCGGCGTCCGGAGGGACGTACGGGTGTCAGGTCAGGTCGGGTACGGGGTTGTCCGAAGTGTCGAGCCATGGCACGTGCGCGCCCTCGGCGGTGACCGTCAGCCCGAACCGCTCCGGTCCTGGGCGGCCCGCGTCGCGCCACCAGACGTAGCCCGCCTCCACCGACTCCCACAGGCGTCGGGGTCCGTGTTCCCACACGGTGAAACGGTCAGATCTCTTCCCGTCCCAGTCCACCGCCGCCCACGATCTCGCATCCGTCGTGGCCAGCCACAGGCGTGAGGCCACGCCCCTGACGTCGGGGTTGTCATGCCAGGTCCGCCAGACGTCGCCGAGCTGGAGACCGACCGCGAACTGCGCCGCCCAGTCGTCCCCGGAGACCGCCCACGGGGACAGCCGCGTGGACGACTCCGCCGGAACGTGCTCGTCGCGCAGTACGTCCCGATAGATCCTCAGGTCCGTACGCTGCCCGCGCATCAGCATGAATGCCGAGTGCGGTGAGAAGGTGCCCGAGGCGCCGCCGTAGCCGTCCACGGTCAACCGCACGAGCCCGTAGCAGAACCACGGCGACTCCCACGGCGCCAGGATCACGCCACCCGGCTTCGTCTGTGCGATCCAGGCCGGCGGAATCGATCGCACCGAGCACGTGGCGATCACCCGGTCGTATCGGCCGCCCTCCTCGTACCCGAAGGCACCGTCACCACAGATCACCCGCGGCTCCAGCCCCACGCTCCCGAGGCGCACCGCAGCCCGAGCGGACAGCTCCGGATCCACCTCGATCGTGGTGACGCGCTCCGGCGCCAGGCGCTGCGCGAGCAGGCCCGCGTTCCACCCCGTACCGGTGCCGATCTCCAGGACGCTCTGCCCAGCGGTCACGTCCAGCATGTCGAGCATGCGGAAGACGATGGAGGGAGCCGAGGCGGAAGAGGAGGCCCAGCGATCCTCAGGTTCCGCGGGCCGCCCGTCGTTGACCTGGGTGACCACAGGCGTGTCCGCGTACGCATGACGCAGCCAGGTTTCCGGCGCGGCCTCCCGCGAGCACTCCGCCAGGTCATCGCCCAACCAGACCGTCTCGGGCAGAAAGGCGTGCCGGGGCACGGCCCAGTACGCGGCTTCCCACACGGGGGCCGGCGGGGCCCCGAGACTCTCGTTCACCGAGTCGAGCAGGCCGCGCATGGCGGCCCGCTCCGCTGCTCCGATCAGTGTCATTCCCGCGGCCTACTTTTCCTTGTGCTTCGGGTCCGGCTTCGGCTTCTCGGTGTCCGACGACGGCTTGGCCGTGCCGGGATCCTTTTTCCCCGCGTGCTTGCCGTCACCACCGCCGCCACCCTTTCCCGTTCCCCAACCCATCGCAGTCTCCTTTGACTTGTGTTGATCGTTCAGGACGTTCGCGAGGCGGGAAGTAGCGACCGCGCCGCTACCGAGCGCTGCCCCACACACCGCGGGCACTCACACGGCGGATATCGGCCCGGGTCCGACAGGATGACCACCGAGTCCCCCTCACGCACCTCGGACGCACGCCCCCAGCTCCGACCCGAATCCCTGGACACCCGCACGGTCATCAGCACGCGCGCTTCCCGGGCGCCCAAGCCCCGGATCACAGCCGCCGTCCCGACGTACTGACCACCGGAGGGTGGCGACGCAGGCGATCGGCACGCCTCTGGACGACGGCCAGGCTGTCCGGGTCGGTGGTCACCCACTGCGGCGCCAAGAGCGCGTCGGCGGAGCGCAGCACCCACACCGTGCCCGCAGCCACGTCGGTGACGACGGCCAGCTGACCGTCTTCGTCCTCGACGAGGTCGCCGATCCACGCTCGGGGACCGTTCATGACGTGGCCACGGTTGTCTGACTACACACGGGTGATCTCCTTGGTCTCCGCGATCGGGGTCAACTCCCGCCCCCACGTAGCTACTCAATGCAGTCAGGCGGGTACGCACCGATGTTCCGTCCCCCGTCAGAACGTTGCTACCGCGTTTGCAGGACGTTTGGGACGTCTAGCCCCTACCGTTCGTCCCGTCCTCGACGGCCCACGGAGGCGAACTGTGAATCAGGCACTGCGTCGCGCGATGGCGAATGCCAACATGACCGAAAAGCAGCTCGCAGAAGCCTGTGGCGTCGACGCAAAGACGGTTGGTCGGTGGATCACCGAGTCGAGCCGCATCCCCCATGCCCGCCATCGGTGGGCAGCTTGCGAGGCATTAAGCGAGGAGGAGGCCGCCTTGTGGCCCAACGCCATCCGATCGGCACTCACCACAGGACCGGACAGAGAGATCGTCCAGGTCTTCCCCTACCGCTCGGCCGCACCGGCAAGTCTGTGGCGGTCTCTCGTGACGCAGGCCCGACGAGATCTCGTCTTCGCCGGGTACACCAACTACTTCCTGTGGCTTGAACAGGCCAATTTTTCGGGCGCTCTCCGCCGAAAGGCGCAGAGTGGATGCAGGGTTAGGTTCCTGGTCGGGGACCCAAAGAGTTCCGTCACCGCGGCGCGCGAAGCCGAGGAGGACGTACCGTTGACGCTCTCCACCCGCATCGCCGTAACGTTGAAGGAGTTGGAGCGGCTGCGCGATGTGAGCAACATCGAGGGGCGCTTCGAGACGGGCCATGTCAACCTGTCCGTCTTCCAGTTCGACGATCAAATGATCGTCACACCGATCCTCGCCCGCAGAGTCGGACACGATTCACCGATGATGCATCTACGACGCAGGCAGGCGGACGGCATGTTCGACCGGTTCGCCGACCACGTCGAAGAACTGTGGAGCCGAGGGCGCGACATCAGGGAGGGCACCGGCGGTGGCCAGGCGTGATTACGAGGACGACCCCGACGCCCCGCGGGCGAACAGTCTGGTGCCGGCCGCTTCGGCGGTCGTGGTCGACGGCGAGGGGCGGGTGCTGTTGCAGCGCCGCACGGACAACGGGATGTGGGCCCTGCCGGGCGGGAAGATGGAGCTCGGGGAGTCCATCGGCGACTGCGCGGTCCGGGAGACCCTTGAGGAGACGGGCGTGACGGTCGAGGTCACGGGCATCGTCGGGACGTACACCGACCCCGGCCACGTCTTCGCGTACGACGACGGCGAGGTGCGGCAGGAGTTCTCGATCTGCCTGCTCGCCCGTCCCACCGGGGGCACGCTCCGGACGTCCGACGAGTCGTTCGAGGTGGCGTGGTGCGCACCGGACGCCATCGACGACCTCCCGATGGTGGCCAGCATCCGCAAGCGCATCGACGACTGGCGGGCGGGGCGGGGGCCCGTGGTCCGCTGACGACAAGCGGATTCAGGCTGTCACCGGAGCACGGAGGCCGCGTCATCGCTCTGGGCCTGGTAGACGGTCACGATCGAAGCCACGGCGTCGACTTCGAGCGGCCCGGTGATCTTCAGCCAGACCAGTTCGGGCAGGTCCTCGGAGCGATCCAGTCGGCCGACCGCCTCTGCGGGCCAGGGCGACGGCAGCTTCGGCAGGTGGACGAGGGACATCTCGTCGATGAAGGAGCCGCCGAGTCCGGGACTCCACGGGCGGACCGAGTGGAGATTCGACAGCGAGATCACTACATCGGGCTTCCACGGTCCCTCGCGCAGCCACACGTCCAGCGTGTTGTCCTTGCGGTCCTCGTTGGCCTCGTCCAACGAGATGCGGTCGATGGAGTAGCTGACGCAGGATTCCAGCGTCAGCGCCGCATTCGCGCACCGGTTCTTGAAGGCATCGGTTGCCCTGTGTTCGTCGTCCACGGCACGAGGTTAAGGCGAGTGGAACGGGACACGGAAGTGCTCCCCCACCGGTACCGGTACCGGTACCGGTACCCTCGCCGGGCGGCTCGATGACTGCGAGCGCGGCGTCAAGAAGGGCTCTGCATCGGGCTGCTCGCGCTCGGGCTGCCGCTCGGTCTGACCACGTCGCCCAGGGTCGGGATCGACTCCGGGCGGGCGCGGACCGCGTCCGTGCACTCCCAGGTCCGCGGCGGGTCCGCGTCCGGGCCGCCCAGGACCACCGGGCCCGAGCCCAGGCCCGTCGCCTCGCTGCCGGCCAGCGTGCAGACGATCTGGGACAGGGCGATCGGGGTCAGGTCCTCCGGCTTGCGGCTCAGCCGCAGCGTGCCCTCGGGGTCGCCGGGCCGCGGCGCACCGGCCGACAGGTTCTGCGGCACGCCGGTGCTGAACCCCGCGTCCGCCTCCTGCCCCGACGGCGGCCGCTCCAGCGCCTCCAGCAGCGCCTGGGCGACCAGGGCCAGCGGGTCGCGCGCCGTGCTCTTCTCCGGCAGCGGCACCACCCGTTCCACGCCCACCAGCTGCGATCCGCAGAGCAGTTGCACGCTGGCCCGGAACCCCTGCGGGTCCGCGCCCGGCTGGGCGGGCGTGTCGCAGGACACCCGCGAGGGAGCCGCCCCGACGTCGACCGGGACCGTCGTGGCCCGGATGCCGCAGCCGACCGTACCGGCCAACAATCCCGCGGCGGCAGCGCCGAAGAGCAGCCCGTTGCGCATCCGCCTCATGCGGTTCATGCGGTTCATCCGGCCCATCTGGTTCGTCCGGCTCGGCCGGCTCGTCTGGTTCACCCGGCTCGTTCGGCCCACCCGGCTCATCCGCCCGCCCCGCCGCCCAGGTCCACCGGCAGCTTCAGCGTGAACACCGCACCGCCGCCGTCCCCGTTGGCGGCGGTGATCTCACCGCCCTGGATGTGGGCGTTCTCCACCGCGATGGACAGGCCCAAGCCGCTGCCGTCCGATCGCGGCCGGGAGGCGCTCGCCTTGTAGAAGCGGTCGAAGACGTGCGGCAGCACCTCCTCGGGGATCCCGGGCCCGTTGTCCTTGACCTCGATGACCAGCCACGACACGCCCTCGGCGTCCTCCGCGGGATCCGAGACCCGTACCGAGACACGCACCGGCGAACCGCCGTGCTTGAGGGCGTTGCCGATCAGGTTCGCGAGGATCACGTCGAGGCGGCGCGGGTCGAGGCGCGCCATGATGCCGCGCTCCGCGTCCAGTTCCACCGCGTCCAGCCAGGCCCGCGCGTCGATGCAGGCCGTGACCTGGTCGGCGACGTCGACGTCGTCGAGCACCAACCGGGCCGTTCCCGCGTCGAAGCGGGTGACCTCCATGAGGTTCTCGACCAGCTCGTTGAGCCGGCGGGTCTCGCTCACGACCAGCCCGACCGCCGGTGCGATCATCGGGTCCAGCGTGTCGGCCTCCTCTTCGAGGATCTCGGCGACCGCCGTCAACGCCGTCAGCGGGGTGCGCAGTTCGTGGGACATGTCGGCGACGAAGCGCCGGCTCGACTCCTCCCGCGCGCTCATGTCGGCGACCTTCTTCTCCAGCGCCTCGGCCGTCTTGTTGAAGGTGTGCGACAGGTCGGCCAGTTCGTCCGTCCCGGACACCTCCAGCCGCGTGTCCAGCTCCCCCTCGCCGAGCTTGCGCGCCGCGTCCCCGAGCCGCTGCACGGGCTTGAGCACGGTCCGGGCCGCCGCCTGCGCGAGCAGCGCCGAGCCCAGCAGGGCGAGCCCGGTCGCGATGCACAGCGACCAGGCGAGCGCGTTCAGGTCGTCCCGCTCCTGGGCGAGCGACTTGTACATGTAGCCGGTCGGCCCGCCGCCCACGATCCGCGTCCCGCCGACCAGGTACGGGTTGCCGCGCGGCTTCGTGCGCTGCCAGTACATGTGGTACTCGGCACTGTTGGCCGAGGTGGTCTTCTGCCGGTCGTTGACGGCCTGCTGGAGGGACTTGGGTACGTCGTCCAGCCCGAAGGAGTCGGTACCCGCGGTCCCGAAGATCTTGCGCCCGTCCTTGCCCTCGCGCACCAGCAGCACGCTGTAGCCGGGGCTGCTGCCCGCCATCAACTCGGCGGTGCGCTGGAGCTCCTCCTGCGAGGGGTCGGCGGGCAGCGCCGCCGCCCGGTTCTGCATCTCCTGCCGGAAGTCGCCGAGCGCCGCGTCCTGGGTACGCGTGAGGACCGCCTCGCGGTTGAGCCAGTACGCGATCCCCGAAGCCGAGACCGCCGCCGTCAGCGCGACCAGCGCGAAGACCAGGAGCAGCCGCAGGCGCAGGCTCGTCCAGCGCCGTCGCGCGAGCAGCGACTCCGCAGCCGCACGGATCACTGCGGGGAGTCCAGGCGGTAGCCGACGCCGCGCACGGTACGGATGAGCGTCGGCGAGGAGGGGATCTCCTCCACCTTGGCGCGCAGCCGCTGGACGCACGCGTCGACCAGGCGCGAGTCGCCGAGGTAGTCGTGCTCCCAGACCAGCCGCAGCAGCTGCTGGCGCGAGAGCGCCTGACCGGGCCGCCGGCTCAGCTCCAGCAGCAGGCGCAGCTCGGTCGGCGTGAGCTGGAGGTCCTCGCCGTTCTTGGTCACGGTCATGGCGGCGCGGTCGATCACCAGCGAGCCGAAGACCGCCGAATCGGTGGCCTCGCGCTCGCCACGGCGCAGCACGGCCCGGATCCGGGCGTCGAGCACCCGGCCCTGGACGGGTTTGACGACGTAGTCGTCGGCCCCCGACTCCAGGCCGACGACGACATCGATGTCGTCGTTGCGCGCGGTCAGCAGGATGATCGGCAGCTGGTCGGTGCGCCGGATCCGGCGGCACACCTCGAAACCGTCGATCCCGGGCAGCATCACATCCAGCACGATCAGATCCGGCCGCTGCTCTCGCAGCAGTTTCAGGCCGTCCTCACCCGTCGCCGCGGTGGCCACACGGTGGCCCTGGCGTGACAGGGAGAGTTCGAGGGCCGTGCGGATGGCGTCGTCGTCCTCGATCAGCAACAGGAAAGGCACGGGCTCATTCTGTCCCATCGACCGTCGGGCGTACGACCGTCGTGCGGCGAACTCCTGCAAGGAGCTCCGTCCACAGGTGCCTGTGACAGGCCTGTGACAGTCGAAGGACACCCCGGTTATCTCACCGGGGCAGGCTTCTACCAACGCACAGGACGAAGAACCGAAGCAGACACACTCCACGACGGGGGGCGCGAGATGAACACGCTGTACGGCACCACGACCAGCGCGGTTGTCACGCGGCTGCACGATGTGAACCGACGGGCGGGTGTCCGTCCGGTCACCGTCGCCCGACAGCGGCCGGCGCACACGGTAGCCATCGACGCACAGACCTACACCGCCCCCTCCGTGGCCCCCGCGGCCGCACCCGAGCCGTCCCTTTCGGCGGAAGCCGAGTTCACGGCGTACGTCGAAGCCCGCCGGGCCTCGCTCTACGCGACCGCCTTCCACCTCACCGGTGACCGCCACGAGGCGGAGGACCTGCTCCAGAGCGCGCTCTTCTCCACCTACCGCGCCTGGGACCGGATCAGCGACAAGGCGGCCGTCGGCGGCTACCTGCGCCGCACCATGACCAACCTGCACATCAGCGCCTGGCGCCGCCGGAAGCTGAACGAGTACCCGACCGAGGAACTGCCGGAGACGGCCTCCGACACGGACGCGATGCGCGGCACGGAGCTGCGCGCGGTCCTGTGGCAGGCCCTGACCCGGCTCCCGGAGCCGCAGCGCACGATGCTGGTGCTGCGCTACTACGAGGGCCGCACGGACCCGGAGATCGCCGAGATCCTGGACATCAGCGTCGGCACGGTCAAGTCGAGCATCTGGCGCTCCCTGCGCCGCCTGCGCGAGGACCAGGCCCTGAGCTTCGGCGCCGACGAGGCGGAGTCCTTCGAGGAGCTGGTGGCGTAACGCCACGGAGACCACACGGCCGGGGGGACCGTCCTACGGGGGTGGGACGGCGGCCATGGAGGGGGGACGAGCGGGATCAGGCGGCCGGGGGTCCGCGTGATCCCGCTCGTTTTTTGTCGTGCCGCCGTGGTCGTGACGGCTACGTCGTGACGGCCACGTCGTAACGGCCACGTCGTAACGGCCACGTACGTATTTACGCCGCCGCTGTGGGGCGCGTCGTGCGGTGGCGCCCGGCCGCGGCGGCGGCCAGTCGACCGAGGGCCTCGTCACGGGCGCAGGCGTGCGCGCCCAGTGCGGTGTGCCGCGCGACGATCCCGCGCTCGGCCCGCATCAGCCGCCAGCCCCTGCGCAGCAGGAACGGCACCGACTTCCGGCCCTCCCGCAGATCGCGCGCGAGGCGCCGCCGGAACGTGGTGGAGGGCCGGCCGCGCAGACAGATCGCGTCGGCCAGCAGCCCCAGCTCCTGACACCGCGCCACGATGTCCGCGGCGAAGATGCCCTCCGCGATGAACAGCGGGGTGCGCGCTATGTCCAGGGTCTCGGCCCCGGTCCGCGAGCTGGTGGAGATGTCGTAGACCGGCACTTCGGTACGACCGCCCGCGCAGAGCTCCGCGACGGCGGCGACCGCGGCGTCCGCGTCCCACGACAGCGGCGAGTCCCAGTCGATGTCGGAGCTGCCGTCGACCAGCGGCAGGCTGGGGTCGTCGCCCTCTTTGTAGAAGTCGTCGAGACGCAGCACGGGCAGCCCCGAGCGCGCGGCCAGCGAGGATTTTCCGGAGCCCGACGGACCGGTCAGCAGGACGACTCGGGTCGGGGAGGGGGAGGAGCAGCTCACGGAACACAATTGTGAACCATTAACCCGCGCAGGGGGTCCTCCCGGTGGCCGGTTGGTATCCAGGATCACACTTCAACTACGCTGCGTGCGCACGCGACTACGACCACAGACCCGACCTCAGGTGGACATCCATGGCACGTCACGCAGCCTCCTCGTCGGCCCTGCGCAGCGCAGGGCTCACCCTCACGATGGCCGGTGCGGCCCTCGCCCTGGCCACCGGCGGGGCCCAGGCGGGTGAGCTGGACGTCCCGGCCGCGCTGGCCGGGGTCGCCAACCCGATCAAGAACCTCCAGGTCAACCCGCTGGCCAACACCGGTGTGGACCCGCTGAACAACGGCATCGCCACGAAGGTCGCGGACTTCCCTTCGGTCGGCACGAACATGGTCACCGACAGCGTGACCAAGGGCGCCAAGGTCGGCGAACTCCCCACGGCGGCGGCCTCCTCGCTGCTCGGGCCGCTGCTCCCGGGCGCGGTGAAGTAGGCGCGAAGCCGCCCGCCCGGACACACACGGGGAGGCCGGACACGGGAAGGCCCCGACAGCACGGGGGTCGCTGTCGGGGCCGGTTCGGGGGCCCGTACGGCCCCGGCGGCCCCCTGTGGGGGCTCGCGGGGCGTCGGTGGGGCGTCGTAGGGGCTAGTAGGCGGAGCCTGAAGCGCCCAGGGAGCCCGTGGGGTGCCAGACCGTCTTCGTCTCCAGGAACGCGGTCATCCGCTTCGTCCCCGGGTCGGCGGTCCAGTCGTCCGTGGACGACCGGCGCAGCACGCGCTTGAGGTTGTCCGCGGCCGCGATCTCCAGCTCCTTGGCCAGCGCCTCGTCGGCGCCGGCCAGGTCGATCGCGTTGACGTCCTGGTGCGAGGCCAGGTGCGGACCCATCTCGGCGGCCTTGCCGGACAGGATGTTGACCACTCCGCCGGGCAGGTCGGAGGTGGCCAGCACCTCGCCCAGGGAGAGGGCCGGCAGCGGGGCCTTCTCGCTCGCGATCACGACGACGGTGTTGCCCGTCGCGATCGCCGGGGCGATCACCGAGACCAGGCCCAGGAAGGACGAGTCCTGCGGGGCGACGACGGTGACGACGCCCGTCGGCTCCGGGGTGGAGAGGTTGAAGAACGGCCCCGCGACCGGGTTCGCCCCGCCCACGAGCTGCGCGATCTTGTCGGTCCAGCCCGCGTACCAGACCCAGCGGTCGATGGCCGCGTCCACGACGGCGGCCGCCTTGGACTTGGACAGGCCCTCGGCCTCGCCGACCTCGCGGACGAACTGGTCCTTGCGGCCCTCCAGCATCTCGGCGACGCGGTAGAGGATCTGGCCCCGGTTGTAGGCGGTCGCTCCCGACCAGCCACCGAACGCCTTGCGGGCGGCGACGACCGCGTCACGGGCGTCCTTGCGGGAGGACAGCGGAGCGTTGGCCAGCCACTTGCCCTTGCCCCCACCTGATGTTTTCGCGGACACCTCGTACACCCGGCCGCTCTCGGAGCGGGGGAACTTCCCCCCGACGTACAGCTTGTAGGTCTTGAAGACGCTCAGACGCGCCGACGACGACTCAGACATCGAGGTAACCCTCCAGGCCGTGACGGCCACCTTCGCGGCCGAAGCCCGACTCCTTGTAGCCGCCGAAGGGCGAGGTCGGGTCGAACTTGTTGAACGTGTTGGCCCAGACGACACCCGCGCGGAGCTTGTTCGCGACCGCGAGGATGCGGGAGCCCTTCTCCGTCCAGATGCCGGCCGAGAGGCCGTACTGGCTGTTGTTCGCCTTGGCGACCGCCTCGTCCGGAGTACGGAAGGACAGCACCGACAGGACCGGGCCGAAGACCTCGTCGCGGGCGATCGTGTGCGCCTGGGTGACGTTGGTGAACAGCGTCGGGGCGAACCAGTAACCGGCGGACGGCATCTCGCACGCCGGAGACCAGCGCTCGGCGCCCTCGGCCTCGCCGGTCTCGGCGAGCGCGGTGATCCGGGCCAGCTGGGCCGCGGAGTTGATCGCGCCGATGTCGGTGTTCTTGTCGAGCGGGTCGCCGAGGCGCAGCGTGGAGAGGCGGCGCTTGAGCGCGTCGAGCAGCTCGTCCTGGATCGACTCCTGCACCAGCAGGCGCGAGCCCGCGCAGCAGACCTGGCCCTGGTTGAAGAAGATGCCGGTGACGATGCCCTCGACAGCCTGGTCGATGGGGGCGTCGTCGAAGACGATGTTGGCGCCCTTGCCGCCCAGCTCCAGGGTGACCTTCTTGTCCGTACCGGCGACCTGGCGCGCGATGGCCTTGCCGACGGCGGTGGAGCCGGTGAAGGCGACCTTGTTGACGTCCGGGTGCTCGACGAGGGCCGCGCCCGCGTCGCCGTAACCGGTGAGGATGTTGACGACGCCCTTGGGCAGGCCCGCCTGGCGGCAGATGTCCGCGAAGAACAGGGCCGAGAGCGGGGTGGTCTCCGCCGGCTTCAGGACGACGGTGTTACCGGTCGCCAGCGCCGGGGCGATCTTCCACGCCAGCATGAGCAGGGGGAAGTTCCACGGGATGACCTGGCCGGCCACGCCGAGCGGGCGCGGGTTCGCGCCGTAGCCCGCGTGGTCGAGCTTGTCGGCCCAGCCCGCGTAGTAGAAGAAGTGCGCGGCGACCAGCGGGAGGTCCGCGTCGCGGGTCTCCTTGATCGGCTTGCCGTTGTCCAGGGTCTCCAGGACGGCCAGCTCGCGGCTGCGCTCCTGGATGATCCGGGCGATCCGGAAGAGGTACTTGGCGCGCTCCGAGCCGGGCAGCGCGGACCACTTCTCGAAGGCCTTGCGGGCGGCCTTCACGGCGCGGTCGACATCGGCGGCGCCCGCCTGGGCGACCTCGGCCAGCACTTCCTCGCTGCTCGGCGAGATGGTCTTGAAGACCTTGCCGTCGGCGGCGTCGGCGAACTCTCCGTCGATGAAGAGGCCGTAGGACGGCGCGATGTCGACGACCGAGCGGGACTCGGGAGCCGGTGCGTACTCGAAAAGGGATGCCATGGTGATCAGTCCACCGTCACGTAGTCGGGACCGGAGTAACGGCCGGTGCTCAGCTTCTGGCGCTGCATCAACAGGTCGTTGAGCAGGCTGGAGGCGCCGAAGCGGAACCAGTGGTTGTCCAGCCAGTCCTCGCCCACGGTCTCGTTGACCAGGACCAGGAACTTGAGCGCGTCCTTGGTCGTACGGATGCCGCCCGCGGGCTTCACGCCGATCTGCACGCCGGTCTGCGCGCGGAAGTCGCGTACGGCCTCCAGCATCAGCAGCGTGTTGGCGGGGGTGGCGTTCACGCCCACCTTGCCGGTGGAGGTCTTGATGAAGTCGGCGCCGGCCATCATGCCGATCCAGGAGGCGCGGCGGATGTTGTCGTAGGTCGACAGCTCGCCGGTCTCGAAGATGACCTTGAGGCGGGCGGCCGCCCCGTCGGGGCGGACGCAGGCTTCCTTGACGGCCTTGATCAGCTCGAAGGTGTCGAGGTAGCGGCCCGCGAGGAAGGCGCCACGGTCGATGACCATGTCGATCTCGTCCGCGCCCGCGGCGACGGCGTCACGGGTGTCCGCGAGCTTGACGGGCAGGGCGGCGCGGCCGGCGGGGAACGCCGTCGCCACGGAGGCCACCTTGATCCCGGTCCCGGCGAGCGCCTCGTGCGCGATCCCGGCCATGTCGGGATAGACGCAGATGGCGGCCGTGCGCGGGGCGGTCCGGTCGGTCGGGTCGGGGTTCGCGCCCTTGGCGCAGAGCGCCCGGACCTTGCCCGGGGTGTCCGCGCCCTCAAGCGTGGTCAGGTCGATCATCGAGATGGCCAGATCGATGGCGAACGCCTTGGCCGTCGTCTTGATCGAACGGGTACCGAGAGCTGCGGCGCGCGCTTCCAGGCCGACGGCGTCGACGCCGGGCAGCCCGTGCAGGAAGCGGCGCAGCGCGCTGTCGGACGTCGTCACGTCAGCGAATGCGGGGAGTGTGGTGGGCATGGTCACCAGATGAGCATATCTACGCGCGTAGCGGCCTGTCACCCCCTCCCCCATAACCACCCGATATCGGTCTGAGAGGGAGTGGTCACGTGAGCGGATACGCGAGTGGTCACGTGACTGGTCCGGGATGACTACGGACCGTGCGGGCGGTTGCGGGAAGGGCTCCCCGGGCGGACGCTGTCGTTGCGCTCCACACGGTTCGGGCGCCCACACCGCCCGACCGCTCCAGCTGCCCGAGGAGTCGTCATGCGTCACCCCCTGCGCACTTCCCTCGCCACTGCCGCCCTGGCCGGAGCCCTGCTCGCCCCCGCCGCAACGGCGGCCTTGGCCGCCCCGGGTGCGCCGGGCACCCCGACGGTGGTGGGTACGAGCGTGATCACGGGTGCGGGTACGAGCAGCGCGTCGGGCGACGGCCGGTACGAGGGGACTCCGGTCTACATCGGCGAGGGCCTGGTCGCGGTGCTGCGCAACAAGGCGGAGGGACCCGAAGCCTGGATCCGGTACGTGGGCCCCGGCTGGAAGCCCGGTGACCCCTACTTGGTCCGCGTGATGGCCAAGCTGGATCGCGAGCACCCCACCGCCACCCTCAGCGGTCTCCACCTCACCCTCACCAAGGCGAACACCCCCACCCCGGCCCTGACGGTCACGAACCCGGCGAGCGCCGCAACGACGTCCTACCCGCTACCGCGGGGGGCGTGAGGGGGGCGGCTATGCCGTGGGGGTGGGGCGGTGGTGGGCGCGGCTTCGCCGCGGTGGGCGAAACGGGGGTGGCGCGGCTTCGCCGCGGTGGGCGGGTGCTTCGGGTGGGGCGGGGTCGGGGAGGTTCCGGGGGCTGCCCGTCAGTTCAACTGTCTCTCCGTGGGGCCGTGACCTGTCAAGGGCGCTCCCTGCGGTCGCGTCGCTGCGCGATGGCCTGCGGCCACCCTTGACAGCCCCCGTCCCCACGGAAAGCCAAGAACTGTCGGGCGGCCCCCGGGGGAAGGCATGGGGGACCTGACCCTGTGCGACTGGATTCCGAGCAATGAGGCAGCCGCTCCGAGTGCGGCCTTGCCGCGCCCTCCGGGCGACAAGACAACGACCACAAGCCACAAGCGACAAGAACGCCCTCAGATCGCTACGCGCTTCTCCGAGAGAAGCGTCAGCGGGCTGATTTGGGCTGGTGGGGGGGGTGGTGAGTGGTGCGGGAGGGTGGATGCTCGGCCCCACCGAGCAGGAGTCGGGTCAGGAGGCGGTGGGGACTCCACACCCCTCCAAGATGCCCCTTTTGTTGGCATTTGGAGCCCACGTCCGTGGGGCGGACGGCCTCAGACCCGCCCATTGCTCGGCCTCGCCGAGTTCCCACCCCGAGCAGCCCCCGGCCGGCACCCAACAGCCCTCATCAGCCCCCCACCAGCCCCTATGCAGCCCCCACCAACCTCCACCAGCCCTCACCAGCCCAAATCAGCCCGCTGACGCTTCTCTCGGAGAAGCGCGTAGCGATCTGAGCGCGTGCTTGTCGCCTTTCGTCTGTTTCCGTTCGCCCGGAGGGCGCGGCGGGGCCGCACTCGGAGCCCATCCCTCGGTGTCCGGAATCCAGTCGCACACGGTCAGGTCCCCCCTGCCTTCCCCCGGGGGCGGCCCGACAGTTCTTGGCTTTCCGGGGTGGGACGGGCGGTCAAGGGTGGCCGCAGGCCATCGCGCAGCGACGCGACCGCAGGGAGCGCCCTTGAGGGCCCGGCCCACCCCGGAGAGACAGTGGAACTGACGGGCAGCCCCCGGAACCCCACCGACCCCGCCCCACCCGAAGCACCCGCCAACCGCAACAAAGCCGCACACCCCGACCCCGCCCCACCAAAGCCACCGCCCACCACAGCAAAGCCGCCCCCACCCCGACCCCGCCCCGCCGGAGCCGCCGCCCGCCCCGACCGCCGCCGCAGTCGGCGTGCGGCAGAATCGGGGGCATGACGAGCCCCGTGCCCCCTGCTGCCGACGAGCCGGTCTATGACGACCGGGTCTATCGCTCCCCCATGGCCATGGTGACCGGCGTGCTGATGCTGGCGCTGGTCGCTTGGTTGTGCGGGGACGCGCTGGTGCGGGGGGCCGGGTCGGCGCCTTGGATCGCCGGGGCGGTGTTGCTGTGCGCGGTGCCGCTGATCGTCGCGTTCACGCTGCGGCCCGCGGTCTTCGCGAACGACAACCGGATGCGCGTGCGGAACCCCTTCCGCACCATCGAGCTGCCCTGGGCCGCCGTGGACGCGGTGCGCGCCGGGTTCTCGGCGGAGGCGCTGGCCGAGGGGGACAAGTACCAGCTGTGGTCCATTCCGGTCTCGCTGCGCGAGCGGAAGAAGGCGAACCGGCGGGCCGGGCGCGCCCAGGGCGCCGGGGCCGGCGCCAAGGACGCGGTGCCGGCCGGGGCGGACAAGGCCGTGCACGAGCTGACGGAGCTGGCCGAGCGCGGGGCTTCGCGCGCCGGGGCGCAGGGCAGCGTGCGGGTGCGTTGGTCGTACGAGATCATCGCGCCCGCGGCCATCGGAGCGGTCGCTCTCATCGTGCTCCTCGCCACACGCTGAACCGGCCGGAACCGCGGCTACCGGCTGGTGCGTCTTCGCAGGTGTGCAGCGTCATGAAGCCGGCGGCAGCGCCGCCATTCAACTCCGGCTCCGGCTCGTGGGCGGCGGTCTGCTGGCCGCCCACCTCCTGCTCGTCGCCTGGGTGACCCTGCGACCCCTGGACGTGCCATGGGCCGCCTCCGCCAATCTGACCCCCTTCGCCGGGATCAGAGCCGACCTGGCCGCCGGGCCGCTGGAGGCGGCGCAGCGGATCGGCTCGTCGCTGGTGCTGCTCGCACCGCTCGGGGTGCTCCTGCCGCTGGTCAGCGGGCGGCTCGCGCCGTCGCCGCTGGCCGCGTGGGCCTCGATGACCCGGACCGTCGCGGCGGGGGCGCTCGTCTCCGTGAGCATCGGGATGCTCCAGACCGCGGTGCCGGGCCGGGTGGTCGACGTCGACTCGGTGTTGCTGAACGTGGTGGGTGTGGCGCTGGCGCACCTGGCCGTCGTACCGGCCCTGCGCGCCCGGCTGCGGCGCTCCGGGAAGCGGGTCGCGTCGCGGCCCGCTTCCCCCGAGCCTTCTCCGGTGCGTTCTCAGGGGCCTACCCCGAGAGTTGCCAGGGTCGGTATCGGCCCCTGGACCGAGGTCCTGTCGGCGATTCAGCGGGAGTATTGAGGCATCGCAAGAAAGCGATCCCTACGAAGGAGACACCATGAGCGCCCTTGCCCGCCCCCGTGACGGACGATGGATCGGCGGAGTCTGTGCCGGTCTGGCGCGACGCTTCGGGCTTTCCGCCAACACGATGCGTCTCATCTTCGTCGTCTCCTGCCTCCTGCCCGGCCCGCAGTTCCTGATCTACCTGGCCCTGTGGGTGGTCCTGCCGAACGAGAAGAGCGGCGCCGGGTCCGGCACCTGGTAGGCGCCGTCAGCGGACGGTCCGCTTGACCTTCTGGACCTGCTTGTCCGTGAGGTCGTGCGGCACTTCCGCCTTGCGCTGGGCGTCCGCGACGTTGAGCGCCATCAGCCGCACGATCGTCGAGCCCTGGCGTACGAGGACCAGGTGGACGTGGGCCGAGACACCCTGGGCGGCTGCGACGACCGTCCAGCTCACGCTGTCGTCGCCCCCGGCCTGGTAGGCGACGGGTTTGACCTCGCGGTAGCTGCCGGTCTGCTTCTGGATCGTGGCGTTGAACCCCGCGCCGCAGGCGGCGACGGCCGCCTTGAGCCGGGCCATGAGCTGCTTCGCGTCGCTCTCGCCGTAGGCGCTGACCGAGTCGGAGATGGCGAGGCCCGCCTGGGTCTGGGAGCCGACGCCCCGGTTCACCGTTTCGCGAGCGGCCGGGTCCGGCTTGTCGCCCATGACGTCGGCGAGGGGCTGGCAGGCCTTCTTGTCGGCCTGCGGCTGGCCGTCGGGGGCGTTGGGGTTCTTGCCCTGGGCCGAGATCTGGTAGCCGACGACGTCGCCCTGTTCCAGGGCGGACTTCTCCAGCACGGTGCCGGTGCGCGGCGCGGCGGAGGCGCCCGCGGGCGCGCTCGCGGAACCGGGGGCGCCGGAGGCTCCTCCGGTCGCCGCGGAACCCTTCGGGTCGGGCCCCTTGTCGGCTGCCGGGCCGCCCGCGGACATGCATCCGGCGGCGGCGCTCAGGAGCAGGGGGGCCAGTGACGCGACCGCGACGGCTCGTGCCTTCATGCGCATGTCCTCGACCTCATACCCCGTGCGTGGATGGGCAGTTCGGGGTGATCGTGGCACATGCCACAGCGGGGCGCACACCTCCTCGAAGAGGCGTGCGCCCCGCGTGTGTACGTGCGGATCCGTGTGCGATTTCGCGTGCGGCGGGTCAGCCGCCGAGGCCGCCGGGAAGGTTGCTGGTCGGCAGGCCGCCGAGAAGGCCGGTGACCGGCTTGAGGGCCTCCGCCGGGTCGCTCTGCCCGGACTGGGCCTCCTCGCCCGGGGCGACCTTCTGCTGGCTGGTCACGCCCTGGGCGGCGGCGGTCACGGTACCGAGCGCGTCGGCGACGCCGATCGCGGGCACGGCGGCGGAGGCGGTACCGGCGGCGGCCGCGGCGAAGGCGGCACCGATGACGGCGACACCGAGGGTCTTGGCTGCTGACTGCTTCATGAAGAATCGTCCTTGCGGCAGGGAATTGAGCGGCTCCGCAAACTAGTCACTTCGAACCCCCTCCTGCAAACATCCTTAAATATGAGAAAGCGCCCGGGAATTGCTCCTCCCGGGCGCTTTCAGTACGTCATGCCATGGCCTACGCCGAGACAGAACCGCTGGTCGAAGCGGTCTGCTGGAACAGCCACTCCGACTTCAGCTCCGCATAACCGGGCTTGATCACGTCGTTGATCATCGCCAGTCGTTCATCGAAAGGAATGAACGCGGACTTCATCGCATTGACCGTGAACCACTGCATGTCGTCGAGCGAGTACCCGAAGGTGTCGACCAGGTGCTCGAACTCCCGGCTCATGCTCGTGCCGCTCATCAGCCGGTTGTCGGTGTTGACCGTGAGCCGGAAGTGCAGCTTGCGCAGCAGCCCGATCGGGTGCTCGGCGTAGGAGAGCGCCGCGCCCGTCTGCAGGTTCGAGCTCGGGCACATCTCCAGGGGGATGCGCTTGTCCCGGACGTACGAGGCCAGCCGGCCCAGCGTGACCGAGCCGTCGGCGGCGACCTCGATGTCGTCGATGATCTTCACGCCGTGACCGAGGCGGTCCGCGCCGCACCACTGCAGGGCCTGCCAGATCGACGGCAGACCGAAGGCCTCGCCCGCGTGGATGGTGAAGTGGTTGTTCTCGCGCTTGAGGTACTCGAAGGCGTCGAGGTGGCGGGTGGGAGGGAACCCGGCCTCGGCGCCCGCGATGTCGAAGCCGACCACGCCGTTGTCGCGGTAGCGGTTCGCCAGCTCGGCGATCTCCAGCGCGCGGGCCGCGTGGCGCATCGCCGTGAGCAGGGCGCCGATGCGGATCCGGTGGCCGTTGGAGCGCGCGCGGCGCTCGCCCTCGCGGAAGCCGTCGTTGACCACTTCGACGACCTCTTCGAGGGTCAGACCGGCTTCGAGGTGCTGCTCGGGGGCGTAACGGATCTCGGCGTACACGACGCCGTCCTCGGCGAGGTCCTGGGCGCACTCGGAAGCGACCCGGAAGAGGGCCTCCTTCGTCTGCATGACGGCGCAGGTGTGCGCGAACGTCTCCAGGTAGCGCGGCAGGGAGCCGGAGTCGGCGGCTTCGCGGAACCAGACGCCCAGCTTGTCGGCGTCCGTCTCGGGAAGGTTCTCGTAGCCGACCTTGTGCGCCAGCTCGATGATGGTCCCGGGGCGCAGTCCACCGTCGAGGTGGTCGTGGAGCAGCACCTTCGGGGAGCGGCGGATCTGATCTGGGGTGGGCAGGTTGGGGGTCTCGCTCGTCATCTGGGCACTCTAGCTCCTACGCGCGTAGAGCGCGGGGCAGGCGGCCAGGGTCGATACGTAACAGTGACCGTGCGGACGGGTGGCGTACACCTGTGGGTCTGAGACTGTTCCGCCATGGCACAGCATGCGCCGCCGGCGCGCGGGGCCCGCCTGGGGCGGGCGGCCGGCGCGAACGGCTCGGGCTCGACGGTCAATGGTGTGGTGCTCCTGCTCCCCGGGGCGTCCAGACTCTTCCCCGGTCCACTGCGGCCGCTCGCGCGGGCGCTGGCCCGCGGGGGCGGGACGCAGGGGCTGGTCACGCACACCGTCCAGCACGGTGCGGACGGGCGTCGGGAAGCGGCGCGGTGGGCCGTGGAGGAGGCGTTACGGCGCTACGGCGACGTACCCGTGTGCCTCGTCGGCTATGACGCGGGCGGCCGGGCGGCGCTGGCCGCGGCCGGGCACGAAGCCGTCAACTGCGTGGTCGCGCTGGCGCCTTGTCTGCCGGAGGCGGGGGCGGATCCGGAACCGGTGAAGCAGCTGTCGGGGCGGCAGGTCCTGATCGTGCACGGCACCGACGACGCGCGCAGCGACCCGGAGTCGTCGTTCCGGCTGGCGGCTCGGGCGAAGAAGACGAACCGGGCCACATGTCGGTTCGAGGTGCACTCCGACGGGCACGGGCTGCGGGAGCATCAGGCGGAAGTGGTCGCGCTGACCGTGGACTTCGTCCTCGGGACGGTGTGTTCGGGGCGGTATTCGCGGCCGGTGACGGATGCGTTGGCGGCTCCGCCGCCGTTGGGGTTGCGCATGCCGTTGGGTTCCGGCTTCGGGCGGTCGTTGCGGGGGTGACTGCGGCCCACCCAGCCTCGTCCGGGGCTCCGCCCCGGAACCCCGCGCCTCAAACGCCGGCGGGGCTTGATTGGGCCGGGGTCGGCACGCCGCCTCGGACTTCCCCCGGCTGTCGCTGGGAGGTGCCTTCGGCCGGAGCCATTCCAGCCTCGCCGGCGGTTGGGGCGCGGGGCCGGGCCGGCCCCCGGGCGGGCCGCC